>NZ_JBAKHP010000003.1:0-579978 GCF_036902745.1 Micromonospora sp. CPCC 205554
GGGAGCGTTCCGCCGCCGAGTAGGCGATGCCAGACGCCGAGCACCCCTCGGTGGCCGGCACGGCGTCGGGCCGGCCTCCACACGGGAGACCGGCCCGTCCGTCAGGCGTCGCGGGTCAGGAGCTGTAACCGCGGCCGGCGATCCAGTTGGCCAGCTCGGTCACGTCCATCCAGTACGTCGGCTCGTCCGGCCGGGCCGGGTCGGCGATCAGCACCCGGTCGCCGTCGCCCTCGTACCGCACGACAGTCACGTAGTGGCCGGGGTAGCTGTGCTCCACCCCGTCGATGTCCCGGGCGCCGCCCAGGATGTTCGCCACCACCGGCCGGTCGTCGTCCACAGCGGTACGGATGTCCGCGCGCAGGCGTTCGACCTGCTCCCGGGTGGCCACGTCGTCGCGGATCTCGGTGGTCCGGTACTTGCCTCCGGTGTACTCGTTGAGCACCCGGGTGATGTCGATGGCCGAGTCGGTGCCGTTCTCGGTGGTGCCGAGCTTGGCGGCCAGCTCGTCCTGGCTCACGTCCTTGCCCTCGGCCGACAGCGCGATCCGGGTCGAGGCGGGACCGCAGTAGAAGAAGTTCGGCTGCGCCTGGTACTCGTAGTCGGCGGTGCGGTCACCCTTGCCCTTGACCGGGGCGGCGTGGGCGGCGGCAGCCGGACCCGCGACGGCACCGCCGGCCGCGGCCAGACCGGCGACGGACAGGACACACTTACGGATGATCGGGTTCATGGTCGAGGCTCCATTCGGGGGTCGACGGCTCCGTGCGGGAGACGCGGCACCAGGAGTGGCGCTCGGCGTACGGAGAGTTCAACCGCCCTGCCTCGGCAGGCCATTTCCGGGCGTGACCGGGGCCACCGCCGAACCGGACAGACGCCTCAGCCGGGGAGACTTCCCAGCAGCCCGGTCACCGCGATCTCGATGACCACCCGTTCGGGATTCGGGCGCGGCGTGCGATACCGCTCGGCGTACCGGCGTTCGGCCTCGGCGACCGCCTCCGGGTCACGGCGCAGCACCGCCCGGCCCTCCACGGTCAGCCACCAGCGGCCGTCGACCTGGCACACGGCGACCGGGACGCCGTCCGGCCCGGCCGCCGCGACGTGCCGGGCCTTGGCCGACCCGGCTGAGGTGATCACCCGGGCCAGCCGGGCCGCCGGGTCGAAGGTCACCCCCACGGGTACGACGTGCGGGGCGCCGTCGGCACGCGGTGTGGTGAGCGTGGCGAGGTGCCGGTCCGCGAAGAAACGGGCCACCCGCTCGTCGTGCGGATCCAACCGGTGCCGTCCCGCCATGTCGTCTCCTCGTTCCGTGCCGGTGACGTCTCAGCGGCGGGGTGCCGCGCCGGGCGGCAACGTCGCCACCGGGGACTCCCCGGCGGCCCGCTGCTCGGCGCGGTGCTTGGCGACCAGCCGGCCCAGGTAGAACAGCGCGCCGGCCAGCACGCCCATGTCGTCCAGGTAGATCGGGTCGGGCAGCAGGTCCACCGGCAGGATCGTGTAGATCAGCGCGCCGTAGAACGCGACCTTGCCGCCGGCGCCGAGCGCGCCGAGCATGCGGCGGGTGCGGACCACCCGGATGGCGAGCAGCACCGCCCCGGCCAGCATGGCCGCCGCGAGGACGGCGGCGACGACGACCAGCACCCAGGTTTCACGGGACACGCCACCACGCTAGCCGAGCGGGGCCCGGGCCGCCCGGTGTCGAAGCTCCGAGCCTTCCCGTTCCCGGTGGTGTCCGCTACCTCCGGTAGCTGCCGCCGACAGACGACTCTCACGGAAACGCTCTCAGGCCACGACCGCCGCCCGGCCCCGGGCCATCGGGGGCAGCTCGCGAGTGGTCTCCACGCCCGCTGCGGTCGGCAGTTCCCGGGTGGCCTCGGGGCCGGCGAACCCGACGATGGACAGTTCCGTCTGCGGCTCGGCGACCGGGTGCAGTGCCGCGAACGCCTCGTCGCGCAGGCTCTGCGCCGCCGCAGCGGCCCGCTCGGCTGCCTGCCAGGCGGCCTGCTCCCGCTGCGTGGCGGCCCGGTGCCGTGCCGCCATGTTGTCCCGGACCAGCCGGCGCAGCAGCAGTTCCTGCTCCACCGGGTGCCGGCTCGGATCCCAGCCGTTGCCGCCGAGGATGTCGCTGAGCTGCCGCACCGTGATCTCGTCGCGCCACTGGGCGTCCATCGCGGCACGGTGCAGCCAGCGCTCCCGGTCCGCGTACTCGGCCGGGGTCCTGGCGGTCCGGGGCAGCGGCAGCGCCGCGGCGGCGGCCAGGCGCCGGACGTCCTCCTCGGCCGCCTGGTACGCCTGCCAGGCGGCCTCGGCCTCCTCCTGTGCGGTCAGCCACTCGGCGCGGCTCCGCTCGGCGGTCGCCGCCGCACGGGAGGCCGCCACCGCCACCTCGTCGGCGTAGCGGATCCGTTCCTGGTCCCGTACGCGGGCTCGCTCGGCGCGTTCGATGCTGCTCGGCCGGGCGGCGTCACTGATCCGGTCGACCAGTTCCGAACGGAACCGGGACGGGCGGACGATCAGCGCGGCGACCACTGTCGCGGCCACGGCGAGCAGGACCAGCCAGATCACGGCGGCCGCGGGCATGTCGGGCAGGACGGAGGAGAAGACGGTCTGCATCACCAGCACCTCGTGGTGGAACGAAGGACGATCAACGGTTGTGGCCCGGACGTCCGGGCGGGTGCGCGTCGTGACTTCAGACGCGACGGGAACGCGCGGCAGGGCGCGAGGCGTGCGGCCCGTGGGACCGCGCCGGGGCGTACCGGAAGGCGCCCGGTCAGGCGCGCGGCGGACCGCGACGGGCGATGTCCGCCCGGCCGGGGTCGGCGGCGGCGACGCCCTCGACGCCGGGGACACGCCCGGCGGAGTCGGCGGAGGGGGCTTCGGTGACGGCCGGGCCGGTGCCGGGACCGGTGGTCCGCAGCGCGGCGGTCAGGGCGTCGGCCGCCGTGGGTTCGGCGGAACGCGCGGCGCCGGTCATGACCGCCTGCCGCGTCGCGGCGTGCTCGACGGCGGCGATGTGCTCGATCGCCGCGGCGTGCCTGATCGGCGCGGCGTGCTCAGTCGCGGCGGCGTGCGAGGCGATGCCGGCGTGCGAGGCCCCGGCGGCGTGGGCGGGTGCGGCGGCGATGCCCTGGAGGCCGGCGATCAGCACCAGGCCGGCCACAGCCGTGCGGGCGATCCGGCGCAGCGTCGCCGTCCAGGTGGACGGGGCGAACGCTACGGGCAGCACCGTTTCAACCTATCGGTCGGCGGAGGATCTCGCAGCTCAAGGATCTTGCGGTTTACGTGAGCCACCCCACGGGTCGGTGTGGACGGAGACCCACGCGGGGCCCGACGCGAGACGGCGCGGCACCCCTGCCGGGGGGGCCGCGCCGTCACTTGGATGCCGTGTTCAGTTGCCGCCGAGCACCGGCGGCGGGGCGGCGTCACCGTCGCCCCAGACCATCTCGTCCTCGGTGAGCCAGGTCAGCCGGCCGTCGGACTCGTCGTCGCCGTGGCCGCCGCGCCCGCCCAGCACACCGCCGCGGCCGGCCATCGCGGGCCGCCCGGTGGCGCCACCGGTGCGCTCGGCGGACTTGCTCCCGGCATCGACCACGAGGCCACGACCGGAGGTGAGCCGGCCCGTGCCGGCCGCCGAGCGGTTGTCCGCGCCGGGCATGCCGCCGAGGCGAGCCGCCGACGCCGAGTTGGCGCCGGTGCCCGCGAGCGAGCCGGTGCTCAGGACGCCGGGTGCGCCGTAGAGCCCGCCACCGGCGGGTCCGCCTGCGCTCATCGTCGTCGGGCCGCCGCCGCCGGGACCGAAGCCCGGGCCGCCGCCGATCGTCGGACCGCCGGCGGTGCTGGTCAGCGGAGCGGCGCCGGCGAGCGAGGTGCCGGTCGGGTCGACGGTGCTGCCGACCGGTACCGAACCCGGAGCACCGGCGCCCGGCTGGCCGCCCGGAGTGCCCGAACCCGGCGTGCCCTCGCCCGGCGTGCCGGCGGTCGGGGCCGTGTGGTGCACGCCCGACGTGGTGGCGGTGGCGCTCGCGCCCGGGCCGAAGCTGCCCAGGCTCGGGCCGGACGACGGCGTCTTCACCGACGGCCCGTTCTGCAGCGTCGGGTCACCGTTGCCGGTGTGGCCGGGCAGCTCGGTCTCCGGCGGGTCCGGTACGACGATCCGGCCGTACGCCGAGAAGTCGTAGCCCTCGGCGAGCTTCGCCACGACCTGCACCATCCGCTGGTGCGCCTTCTCCTGCTCGGCCTTGTCCTGCTGGTGGCCGACGATCCCGCCGATCACCGCGCCGGGGGCGCCACCGATCAGGAAGCCCTTGCCGGCGCCGGAGAGCAGCTTGTCGTTGTCGTCGGTCTTCTCCGGGCTCTCCGCCTTGGACTGGGCGGCCCGCAGCTCGCTGGACATCATGTCGAGGCCCTGTCGGATACCCGTCATGCCCTCGGCGAGGTTGCCGGAGTAGCGGACGACCATGTCCAGCCGGCGGTGGAACTCGCGCGCGGCGTCGCCGGTCCAGGTCTTCGCCAGCGCCTCCAGGTCGGCGGTCAGGTCGCGGCCGAGATCGTCGAGCGTGCCCTTCAGGGAGGTCCACTGGGCGCTGAGCGCTTCGATCTGCTTCGGGTCGCCGGCGTTGACGCCCTGGTAGAGCTCTTCGTGACTGACGTGCTCGTAGCGCCGGGTGTACTCAGACACGCGGGTCCTCCTTCGGCTGCTTCATCGCCTCGTTCAGCCCGGAGAGGGCGGCGGCGATGTCGGCCGCGGCGGCGGCGTTGCGGGCCTCGGCGGTCTTGTAGTTCGTCATGATCTTGTGGGTCGCCTCGCGGGCGGCCAGGATCGCCCGGCGCAGCCGGTCGACGTGGTTGACGTAGCTCTGGTGGGTCTCGGAGTAGCGACGTGCGTTGTCGGTCGCGTCGGTGAACGTGCCGAGGGCCGGCGGGCGGCACTGCATCTGGGTGTTGAGCTTGCGCAACACCGACTCCGCCTCGTTCAGGCGCCGCTCGAGCCGCTGGTGAAAGTCCTCCAAGGACAGTACGTCTACTGTCGTGCGCCCCGTCATGGCTGCATCCCCGTAGTCATCGTCGATAACCGTTCGCCGTACTCAGGTTAGTCGAAGCGGGCCAACCCGGGCGACCCGTGCCGGACATACTCCACTTCGGATCACCCGGAGTTCGGTCAACCGCCCTGGACCTGCGCCGCCGCGCCACCGGCCGAGGGTGTCGCGGTGGCACCCGGAGGTGTCGACGCATCGAAGTAGGTCATCGCGTCCTCGCGGGACAGCGTCGGGCCGGTCGGCACCAGCGCCAGCAGCGAGGCGGGTACGGCGAGCGGCGTCACGTCGCCGTACCCGAGCGCGCTCTTCGCGTCGCCCCCGGCGGTGCCGAGCGGATAGCGGATGCCCTGGGCGGTGATCAGGTAGACCGTCGAGCCGGCCGCCGCCTTGCCGCTCTCCCCGGCCGTGGCCTGCACCAGTACGCCCTTGCCGCCGGGCAGCAGCACGCTCTCGGCGGTGCGTACCGCGTCCCGGGCGCCCTGCCGGGCCGGCATCGCGGTCGCCGAGGTCAACTCGGCCGGCGGGGAGTCGAAGACCTCCAGCGTGGTGGTCGGCGGCTGACCCGCCGGGCCGGGCCGGTAGGTGGCGCAGAGCACCGTCCGTCCCGGACGGACCTCGTGCAGCGTCGGCAGCCGGGCGGGCAGGCCGTCCGCGTCCAGGCGCTGGTCGGTGAGGAGCCGGCCCGCCTCGTCCGGCGTGATCTGCGTCACCTCGCCGCCACTGCCGAGCAGCAGCAGCGCGGTGACCTCGCGGACGGTCGCCAGGCCCTGCCGGGTGAGCACGTAGTACTGGCCGGCGGCCTGGTAGACCTGGCCGATCCGGGCCGGCCGGTCGGCCACCGTGAGCCCGCTGGCGCTGCCGTCCCCGGCGATCGTCGGCTTGCGCAGCACCGGCCCGACCGGCACCGCGTTCAGCAGTTGCTGCCCGACGGTCAGGTTCGTCGCGCCGGCCATCTTCAACGCCACCAGCGCCTGCTCGTCACCGGCGACCCGCAGCCGGGAACCGCCGGTGAGCAGGTAACGGGCGTCGCCGGTCCGCACCACCACGGCGCGGTCGGTGAGCGCCGTGCCGCCCGGCAGCGTGCGGTCGATCACCAGGTGCGTGGTGGAGCGCTGCGGGTCGTTCGGATCCGGCACGTCGCACACCGACCAGGGGAGCCCGACCAGCGACTTGCGATCCGGCAGGTCGTCCGGTGCGCCCACGATGCCGACCAGCCGCCCGCGCGGGCGGTCCTTGATCGACGCCTGGGACATGGTGCGCGGCTGCGCCGCGGCGTCGTTGACGATCAGCCGCGCCGAGGCGTAGTTGAGCGTCGGGCGCAGCACCTCGTCCTCGCCGAAGTAGTACGTCGCGCCGGTCTCCCGCTCGATCACCAGCGTGTTCGGCTCCAGCGGCGCCGAATTGCTGGTGAGCTGCCCGTACGCGCCCACGCCGCCGAGCACCACGGCCGCCGCGATGACGCTGCCGAACACCGCCATGCCCAGGCGGCGCATCGGCAGGTCGTTGGTCTCCGGATCACCGGAGAGTAGCGCCGAGACGATGCGGCGGGTGACGAAGCGGTACGCCTGCACCTGATCGCGGCGGGTCCGCATGACTAACCTCCGGCGGGGGTGGGTCCACGGCGACAGGTCCGAACAGCGCCGCGGGCTTCCCTACGATAAGGGGCCGTCGGGGGTGCGCCGGACCCCGTCCGCCGCCCGAACGACCGCACCCGCCCGGCGGATGCCCGGGATGTCCAGAAGGGACGCACACCGATGACGCAGCTCCAGGCGCCACCCGGTCGTACCGCCACGGTCACCGCCGTACCGCCGGACCGGCCGGTCACCCCGGCCGACAAGCGCCGCCGGGGACGGCTCGGCCCGGTCGTGGTCGGGCAGCTCGTGGTGGTGGAGTGCGCCGCGCTCGCCGTCTGGTTCGCCACCGCCGGCCCGGCGTGGCTGCTCGCGGTGGTCGCCGTCCTGGCGCTGCTGGCGGTGGTCGCGGCGTTCGCGCGCCGGGGCGGCCGCTGGTGGTACGAGGATCTGATGCTCCGCCGCCGGCTGCACCGGCGCCGTGACCGGGCCCGGGGCGCGGCGCCCGGTGGTGACCCGAGGCTGGCCGCGCTCGCACCGGAGCTGACGGTGGTGGAGCTGACCGAGCGCGGCACCCGGCTCGGCATCGGGCAGGACGACCGGGGCTGGTTCGCCGCGCTGGCGCTGACCGGCCGGCCCGGCGCGCCCGCCGGGTCGATCGAGGCGGCGGTGGTGGACCGCGCGCTCGCGGTGCTCGCCGACTTCTCCGGCCCGGTCACCCAGACCCAGGTCGTCTCACACACCCTGGTCTGGTACCCGGCACCCGGCGCGCCGCCGTCGGCGTACCGGACCGTGTGGGTGGCGCTGCGCCTGTCGGTGTCCGACGCGCGGGCCGAGGCGGTGAGCCGCGGCGGCGGCCTGCGCGGCGTGCACCGCACGGTGGCGGCCGGGGTGGGCCGGCTCGGCAAGGCGCTCAACGCCGCCGGCCTCGCTCACCGGGTGCTCGACCGCAACGAGCTGCACGCGGCGGTGGTGTCCGGCGCCGGCCTCGACCTGGCGCCGGAGTCTCCGGTGGAGACGTGGACCAGCCTGCGCGGGGGCGGTTGGACGCAGCGCTGCCTGGCCCTGCGGGTACGCCCCAACGGCTCGCTCGGCGCACTGGTGGACGCGGTCACCGCCACCTCGGCGCCCTCGCACACGGTCGCCGCGGTGGTGCTGCCGGGCGGCCGGCGGGTGCCGCCGCTGCTGCGGGTGGCGGCCATGGACGGGCACGCCGAGGCGTTGGTGAAGGCGGTCCGGGAGATGGCCCGGCGCGCGGGCGTGCCGGCCCGTCCGCTGGACGGCCAGCACGGCCCCGGCGTCTACGCCACCGCGCCGGTCGGCACCGCGATGGGGACCGTCACGGTCGAAGGTTGACGATCCAGCCGTACGCGCCGCAGACCCAGACGGCCAGCGGCACCAGCGCGATGATCAGCAGGATCTCGACGATGTCCAGGGTCCGGCCCCAGACCGGGGAGATCCGCTTGCCGGCCACGGTCAGGCCGTAGACCAGGCTGATCACGGCCAGCACCGCCAGGCCGCCCAGGATCAGCCCGAGGCGTACCGCCAGCGAGCCGCCGGCGAACGTGGCGGCGGCGACCAGTCCCAGGCCGACGGTGCCGGACAGCAGCACCGGCGTGCGCTGGGCGCGGCTGAGGAACGGGCGTGCCCGCAGCAGCGACAGCAGCGCCAGCACCAGGCAGAGCAGGACCGCCGGGAGCCGGCCGTTCCCGGCCAGCACCACCTCGCCGCCGAGCACCAGCAGCGAGACGGTCCAGAGCAGGCCGGTGAGGAACGCGTCGGCGCGCTCGCTGTTGCGCAGCACCGACGGCCCGTCCACCGACTCGGTGTCGGTCTTGAGATCGTCCGGGCCGGTGGGGATGGACGGCACCGGCAGCCGGGCCAGGCGGTAGGCGAGCATCGGCAGCGCGGGCAGCACGCCGAACGCGACCGTCGCGACCACCGCCGCCGAAGCCGCCGCGCCGATGCCGAAGGCCAGGCTGAGCACCGCGCCGAGGACGACCGCCGCGCCCACGCCCACCGCGCCGAGGAACAGCGGCAGGCGGTCGCCGACGGCGAGCGCGGCGATCGCGCCGAAGACCACCACGGCGGTGCCGGCGAGCAGGACGTGCGGACTGGCCAGCTCGCCGAGCGTCCGGTCCCCGGCGAGCACCAGCAGGCCGCCGACGCCCGCGTAGCCCGTCCCGACCAGGGCCAGCACCGCACCGCTGCGGCTGTCGCCGGCGGCGCGGGACAGCACCGCGGCGCCGACCAGCAGTGCCACCGCGACCACGAACGCGGCCGCCGCGCCGGGTAGCTGCGGCGGGCCGGTGAGCAGGGTCGCCACCGCGCCCGCGGCGAGCGCCGAGGCGGCCAGCAGGATCGCGAACGTCCGTGTGGTGCCGACCTGCCAGGCGCCCGCCCGCTGGGTGGTGGAGGTGGCGACCGCGTCCACCACGTCGTCGAAGACGATCTCGGGGGCGGTCGCGGCGCGCGGGTTGAAGTAGAGCACCTCACCATCGCGTACGCCGAGCTGCGCGGCGGTCCGGCCGCCGTCGAGCGGTTGACCGCCGAGCCGGGACAGGGCCCAGCCGCCGTGCCGCACGCCGTCGTCGGCCAGGTCCTCGCCCGCGTACCGCAGCAGCGTGGGAAGCAGGTCGGCGAGCGGTACGTCGGACGGCAACGCCAGATCCATCCTGGTACGCGGCGCCACGATGGTGATCCGGCTCAGCCCACCGGTCGCCGTCTTCGTCGCCACAGTGGCCTCCTCGTGCTCGCATACGATCCGCTGGGCCGTCGGCGTCGCCCCCCACGGGTCCACGACGCCACCGGGAGATTACCTACGATGGCGGTCGCACAGGTTGCCCACCCGACGCTCACCGGCGGTGGCAGACCACGATCAGGGCCGCTTCTGGGGAGGGGAGAGCCGTGAGTACGGTGGTGTTCCGCCGACTTCCGCGTCAACCGGGGCCCGCGCTGCCGCGCGGCGAGGTGCTGCTGGAGTCCCCGCCCGAGCTGCCGGAGCCGCAGGCCAAGGGCATGGGCCAGGTGCTGATGATCCTGCCGATGCTCTGCGGCGTCGGCGCGATGGCGTTCCTCTACGCCGGTCGGGGCGGCGGCATGATGACGTACGTCGCCGGCGGCCTGTTCGGTGTGTCCATGTTGGGCATGGCGATCGGCACGCTCGGCAACGGCGGCAAGGACAAGGCCGAGCTGAACGCCCAGCGGCGCGACTACATGCGTTATCTCGCGCAGATGCGCAAGCGCACCCGGCGGGCGGCCGAGCAGCAGCGCGCGGCGATGACGTGGCGGCACCCGGAGCCGGACGCGCTCTGGTCGATCGCCGCCTCCCGCCGGCTCTGGGAGCGGCGGATCACCGAGGACGACTTCGGCGAGGTGCGGATCGCGCTCGGCCCGCAGCGGCTGGCCGTGGAGATCGTGCCGCCGGAGACCAAGCCGGTGGAGGACCTGGAACCGATGAGCGCGATCGCGCTGCGCCGGTTCGTCCGGGCCCACTCCAGCGTGCCGGACCTGCCGACCGCGCTGTCGCTGCGCGCGTTCAGCCGGATCGCGCTGCGCGGCGACCGGGAGCCGGTGCTGGACCTGACCCGGGCCGCGCTGGGCCAGCTCGTCACGTTCCACGCCCCGGAGGATCTCCTGGTGGTCGTGGTGGCCGCGCCGGACCGGCAGGCGGCCTGGGACTGGGTGAAGTGGCTGCCGCACGCCCAGCACCCGGGGCGTACGGACGCGGCGGGTGCGCGCCGGATGGTGTTCGCCGCGCTGGACGAGGCGGAGACCGCGCTGGCCCAGGACCTGGGCGGACGGCCCCGGTTCGCGCCGGAGGCGAAGCCGCTGACCACCGCGCCGCACGTGGTGGTCGTGCTGGACGGCGGTGAGGTCTCGGCGACCTGCGCGCTGACCGGGCCGGGCCTGCTCGGCACGACCGTGTTCGACCTGTCCGGCGCGGTCCCGCGCGACGCCGGGCGCTGGCTGCTCTGCCTGGACGCGGGGGACGGCACCGGGCTCGACCTGGTCCGCGGCACCGCCACCTCGCGGCTCGGCCGGCCCGACCGGCTGTCCCTGAGCGCGGCCGAGGGGCTGGCCCGGCAGATCGCCCCGTTCCGGCTCTCCCAGCAGCAGGGCGCCAGCACCGAGGAGCCGCTGGCCCGCAGCATGGAGCTGCCCGACCTGCTCGGTGTCGGCGACGCGGCCACCGTGGACACCCGGCAGTCCTGGCGTCCGCGCAGCCACCGCGACCGGCTGCGCATCCCGCTCGGCCTGGGGCCGGACGGCAACGTGGTGGAGCTGGACTTCAAGGAGTCCGCGCACGAGGGTATGGGCCCGCACGGCCTGGTGATCGGCGCGACCGGTTCCGGCAAGAGCGAGCTGCTGCGTACGGTGGTCGCGGCGCTCGCGGTGACGCACTCGTCGGAGGAGCTGAACTTCGTCCTCGTCGACTTCAAGGGCGGTGCCACCTTCGCCTCGCTGGACGCGTTGCCGCACACCAGCGCGGTGATCACCAACCTCTCGGACGAGCTGCCGCTGGTCGACCGCATGCGGGACGCGCTGGCCGGTGAGATGAACCGCCGGCAGGAGGTGCTGCGGGCGGCCGGCAACTACGTCTCCCGGTACGACTACGAGAAGGCGCGGGCCGCCGGTGAGCCGCTGGAGCCGATGCCCAGCCTGCTGATCATCTGTGACGAGTTCTCCGAGCTGCTGGCCGCCAAGCCGGACTTCATCGACCTGTTCGTGATGATCGGCCGCCTCGGCCGGTCGCTCGGCGTGCACCTGCTGCTCGCCTCGCAGCGGCTGGAGGAGGGCAAGCTGCGCGGTCTGGACACGCACCTGTCGTACCGGATCGGTCTGCGCACGTTCTCGGCGGTGGAGAGCCGGATCGTGCTCGGCGTGCCGGACGCGTACGAGCTGCCCAGCGCGCCCGGTCACGGCTACCTGAAGACCGACACCGCGACCATGCTGCGGTTCCGCGCCGCCTACGTGTCCGGCCCGTACCGGGCGCCGGGGCAGGTCCAGCGCTCCACCCGGGCGCAGGTGCAGCGCCGGATCGTCCCGTACGGCATCGACTACGTGCCGGTGCCGGCCCAGCCGAGCCCGGCGGAGGCCGCCCCGGAGCCGGAGCAGACCGGTGACGGCAAGGCCGTGGCGATGCTGGACGTGCTGATCGACCAGCTCAAGGGCAAGGGACGGCCGGCGCACCAGGTGTGGCTGCCGCCGCTGGCCGAGCCGTCCGGGCTGGCCGAGCTGCTGCCCAAGCTGAGCGTGCACCCGACGTACGGCCTGACCACCGCCGACTGGCCGGGCCGTGGCCGGCTCGCCGTGCCGGTCGGCATCGTGGACCGCCCGTACGAGCAGCGCCGCGACCCGATGATGGTCGACCTGGCCGGGGCCGGCGGCAACGTGGTGATCGTCGGGGCGTCGCTGAGCGGCAAGAGCACCATGCTGCGCTCGATGCTGGCCTCGCTGGCGCTCACCCACACGCCGCGTGAGGTGCAGTTCTTCTGCCTCGACTTCGGCGGCGGCGCGCTGCGTAGCCTGGACGGGCTGCCGCACACCTCGGGGGTCGCGGGCCGGCGCGACGTCGAGGCGGTCCGGCGGACGGTGGCCGAGGTGGTCGCCGTGATCGACGAGCGGGAGAACCGGTTCACCCAGCACGGCATCGACTCGGTGGCGAGTTACCGGCGCCGCCGGGCGGCCGGCGAGTTCGCCGACGACCCGTTCGGTGACGTCTTCCTCGTGGTGGACGGCTGGAACACGCTGCGCCAGGAGTACGAGGAGCTGGAGCAGACGATCACCAACCTGGCGAACCGGGGCCTCGGCTTCGGCGTGCACGTGGTGATCACGGCGGTGCGCTGGGCAGAGATCCGGATCAACATGCGGGATCTGCTCGGCACCAAGCTGGAGCTGCGGCTCGGTGACCCGTCGGAGTCGGAGATCGACCGGCGGGCCGCGCAGAACGTGCCGGTGGGCGCGCCCGGTCGAGGTCTGACCCGGGACAAGCTGCACTTCCTGACCGCGATCTCGCGGATCGACGGCAAGCGCGACATCGAGGACCTGACCGAGGCGTCGGTGGCGCTCGCGGGTCACGTCGCGGCGAACTGGCCGGGGCAGCCGGCGCCGAAGGTCCGGCTGCTGCCGCGCAAGCTGGCCGTCAGCGAGCTGGCGAAGGTGGTCGACCGGTCCGCCCCGGGCATCCCGATCGGCGTCAACGAGTCGGCGCTCGCCCCGGTCTACCTGGACCTGGCCGGCGAGCCGCACCTGACCGTGTTCGGCGACGCCGAGTGCGGCAAGACCAACCTGCTGCGCCTAATCGCCCGGGGGATCGCCGAGCGGTACACCCCGGCCCAGGCGCGGCTGGTCATCGCCGACTACCGGCGTGGTCTGCTGGGCGCGGTCGAGGGTGACCACCTGCTCGACTACGCGCCGTCGAACCAGGTGTTCAGCCAGGGGCTCGGCTCGATCCGCAGCGCGTTGCAGAACCGGCTGCCCGGCCCGGACGTGACCACCGCCCAGCTGCGCGACCGGAGCTGGTGGAAGGGCCCGGACCTGTACATCCTGGTGGACGACTACGACCTGGTCGCCTCCGGCGGCAGCAACCCGCTGAGCGCGTTGCACGAGCTGCTGCCGCAGGCGCGGGACATCGGCCTGCACCTGATCATCACGCGCCGGGTCGGCGGTGTGGCCCGGGCGCTGTACGAGCCGGTGCTGCAACGCCTGCGCGAGCTGGACTCGCCGGGCCTGCTGATGTCCGGCAGCCGGGAGGAGGGCGCCGTCTTCGGCAACCTGCGGCCGACCCCGCAGCCACCGGGCCGGGGCACCCTCGTCCGCCGCCGCGACGGCCAGCAGCTGATCCAGACCGCGTGGACGGAACCGGCCTGACGGGACGGACGCCGGGCGGCCCGGTCCGGTAGCGTCGGCGCGATCGATCGTCGCGAGTGGAGAGGGGCGCGTCCGTGAGCAGCCCGTCGGGTTTCGGTGCGGCCATGGAGGGCCTGCTGCGGCAGGCGCAGGAACAGCAGCGCCGGCTGGCCGATCTCCAGCGGCAGCGCGCCGAACTGCGGGTCACCGGGGAGAGCCCGGACGGGCTGGTGCGGGTGACGGTGGACGGCGACATGAAGGTCGGCGACATCGAGCTGAACGCGCGGGCGATGCGGCTGGACAGCTTCTCCCTGGCGGAGGCGATGCAGGCGGCGATCGACGCGGCCTACGTCGCCTTCGAGGAGCGCCAGCGCGAGATGCTGAGCGAGATGCTCGGCGACTCCGAGATGGTCCGCCGGGCGCAGGACGGCACGCTGACCCCGGAGGACTGGTTCCGCCAGTTCGGGGTGGACGTGTCCGACCCGACCCGCAACCTGCGGCGCTGAACGAGAGGAAGGCCGGCGATGCCGAACACGGTCGACGTCGACGCGATCCGGAAGGCGGGCAGGATGCTCGACGCCCCGGACGGCCCGATTCAATACCTCCGCAACGTCGAGACGTTGCTGGGCGAGGTCAAGCTGCCCGGTGGCGCGCTGAGCTGGTTCGGCACGGGCGCGGTGGAGCGGCACAACGCGGCCGTGGACGGGCACCTGGACAACGTCCGCACCGGCGTGGAGCATCTGCGCAGGGCCGCCGCGCAGCTCGAACAGAGCGCGAAGAACTGGGAGAGGTCGGATCAGCCCTGGGTGGTCAAGTGACCGGCCGGGTCCGCCACGGGAAGGACGCCTGATGCCTCCGGAGATCCTCATCGCCAACGCGTCCGGGACGGTGACCGGCTCGGTGTCGGTCGCACAGACCACGGCGCCGGTCCGGTCGGCGGCGGCCATCGCCAAGGGCAACCTGGTCTGGATCGTCGCCTCGGCAGCGCTGATCGGCACGATCCTCTACCTGGAGTCGTTCGACAACCAGCAGGTCAACGAGTCGATCAAGAAGTGGGACGAGGCGGCCCGCCTGCTCGGTGCGGACCAGTTCGGCGCGGCCATGGCGGCGGTTCCGCCGGACGCGGCGGAGTGGGACTTCGACGACCGCGACGCGTTCGACCTGTTCATCCGCAAGCTCGGGGCGGAGATCAACTCGCTGGCCGAGGCGTTCGCCGCCAACCGGGACACGCTGACCGCCGCCCGGGACGCGTACAACGACGCGATCTCCGGGCTGGCCCAGGCGCTCATGCCGATCCTGGTCGCGGTGATCGCCTCGATCGCGCTCCAGTTCTTCCCCGCCACCACCGCGCTGGCCCAGGCCATCGGCATCGTCGGCCTGACCGCCACCGCCGCCGTGCTGGTCCTGGTCTTCGGCGAGATCAGCGCGCTGCTGCACGCGCTGCTGGCCGCCTTCCACACCGACAACCGGTTCACCTTCACCGCTGACTCCCGCCCGGGCTGGGCGCCGACCGGCTCGGACCCGGACATCAAGGACATCAAGATCGACTGGGTACGGGACGCCAAGTTCTACGGGTGACGGGAGCGACGCGTGGACACCCTGCTCTTCTCGCTTTTGCTGTACGTCCTGCTGACCATCCCGGTCTTCGTGGTGCTGATGCTGTTCGCCGCGCTGACCCGCTCGGCGCGGCTGCGGCGGGCCGCCGAGGTGGTGTCGTTGAGCACCTGCGCGGCGCTGCTGGTGCTGTCGTTCCAGCGCGCGTTCGAGAAGCCGGTGCTGTGGGCCGTGGTGGTGCTGCTGGTCGCGGTGCTGGTCTTCGGCGTGTCGACGATCGTCAAATCCTCACGCGAGCGGTCCTGACCTCGGACTCGACCGTCCACTCGGCACGGACGGCGTTCCGCCGCGTCTGTCGACAGTGGGGTGTCGGAATACGACGATGGGACAGGCAGGGCTGCGCGGGTTGGACGTCGTCCGCTACGGTTCGGATGAAGTGTCCGTCGGTGGGGTGTGTACGCCTTGCCGCGGGGGAGGGCGCGGCGGAACCGCCGCCACAAGATGACGGAAGGGTGTGAAGCATGGCGTTCGAGGTCAGTGCAGCGACTCTGCACACCGCCGCGAGTGACGTGCGGTCCACGCGCAGCGACGTCGACGGCGAGCTCAAGAAGCTGTGGAACGTGGTCGACGACCTGGCGATGGCCTGGAAGGGCCAGGCGTCCACGGGCTTCCAGAGCCTGATGACTCGCTGGAACGAGGACACTACGAAGCTGCTGACCGCGATGGACAACATCGCGGACCTGCTCGACAAGTCGGGCACCACGCACCAGGTCAACGACGAAGAGCAGCAGCAGATGCTGGACAAGTTCCACGCTGCTCTCAACCCGTGATCCGCGAAGACAGGCAGAGGAGGAATCGATGAGCATCAAGGTTGACTACGCTGTTCTGGAGAGCAGCAACCAGCAGATGCAGGCCATCTCGCGGACCATCGACGAGAAGCTGGACACGCTGCGGGCGATGCTGACCAAGCTCGAGTGGGAGGGCCAGGACCGGGTCGCCTACCAGCAGCACCAGGCCCAGTGGGACGCCGCCGTGCGGGACATCAACAAGGTCCTGAACGAGATCGGCGGCGCCGTGGGCATCGCGCGCGAGAACTACATGACCACGGAGATGAGCAACTCCAAGGTCTGGGGCAGCTGACCCCGACCGGTCCACAGCGGCTCCGCTCCGGCTTCTGCCGGGCGGAGCCGTCGCGCTTTGTCAGGCGTCCTGCGGGACGTCGCGCCGACCGGGCCGCCACCCGCGCCGGCGTCCGCGTACCACGATGGGACGCAGCGTCAGCAGGACGCCGGCCAGCAGCGCGCCGACGACAGCGACCCAGATCGCGACGGTGCGCTGCCAGGCCAGCGGGTCGGTGGGCGGCGCCGGTGGCGGCATCGCGCCCAGCGGCGGGTCGTCCCGGGTGCCCAGCAGACTGGTGACCGCGCGGTACGGGTTGACCATCCCGAAGCCGACCTCGGCGTTGTGGCCGTCGGGCGGGTTGTCGGCGGTACGGGTCAGCCGGTAGGCGACCTCGTCGGCGCTGATGTCCGGGTGTGCGGCCCGCACCAGCGCGGCCACCCCGGAGACGTACGCGGTGGCGAAGCTCGTCCCGCCCTGCGGCTCGGCCCGGTATCCCGATCCCTGCGGCGCGGGCCCGACGATGTTCAGGCCGGGCCCGGCGATGTCCACATAGTCTCCGCTGACCGAGCTGCCGACGTGCCCGCCCTGTTCGTCGATCCCGGCGACGGCGACGACACCGTCGTACGCCGCCGGATAGGCCGGCCGGTCCTCCCGGTTCTCCTGCCGGTTGCCGGCGGAGGCGACGACCACCACGTCCTTGCCGAGCGCGTACTGCACCGCGGACTTCAGCGCCGGGTCGTCGAGCGTGACCAGGGACAGGTTGATCACGTCGGCGTCGTGGTCGACCGCCCAGCGGATCGCCTTGCCGATCTCGGCCGGCACGTCCGGGTCGAAGTTCTCCTTGTTCTCGGCCAGCACCCGCAGCGGCAGGATCTTCGCCTCCGGCGCGATGCCGGTGTACGGCGAGCCGGTGCCCTCCCGGCCGGCGATGATGCCCGCGACCATGGTGCCGTGGCCGACCAGGTCGCACTGCCCCTTCAGTCGGACGAGCTGGTTGAAGTCCTCACCCGGCAGGACCCGCCCGCGCAGCAGGGGGTGGGTCGGCGAGACACCGGAGTCGATCACCGCGACGGTGATCCCCGCGCCCTTGCCGATCCGCCACGCGGCGGCCGGGTCGAGGCGGCTCAGCGCCCACGGCACCTCGGTGGGCGCGGGACCGCCGCCCGGACCGCACTTCGGGGCGGCCTGCGCGGGCGCGGGCACCGCCAGCGCGCCGCCGAGCAGGGCGGTCACCGCCGCTCCGGAGAGGACGGACCTGATCCGGTGTCCGGCCCGGACGCGTCCCGTGGTCGCGCCCGGCCGCAAGCTGTCGCGCACGCGGTGAGATTACCCGCCGCGCCCGCCCGCGCGGGCACTCGTGGTGCCGGTCCGGGTCACCTGTCGGCGGTGGCGTCCCCGGCCGGCTCGGCGGCGAAGAGGGCCAGCAGGGCGCCGACCTGCTGGTCGGCCTCGGCCGGGTGCCGGAAACGGCCCTTCGGGTTGATCGTGTACTCGTTGCGCCGTCCCACCCGCGTACGCCGCAGGTATCCCCCGGCCTCCAGGTCGGCGACGATGGCCTGGGCCGCCCGTTCGGTCACGCCCACCTCGTCGGCCACGTCGCGCAGCCGGGCGGTGGGGTTGCGCGCGATCGCGAGCAGCACGTGGCCGTGGTTGGTGAGGAAGGTCCAGTTACGGCGGCTCCCGTCCTCAACTGGTGTGGTCGCCATGGTGGTCATGCTATGGCCACCGCGGCCACCGGCCCGAACCGGCGCGGGCAGGCACGGGAAAGTATGAAATGCGTATCACGAATCTTGACGGACCCCGAGGTGCGTGTGACCGTGGGTCGCGAGGCCGTTCGGCCTGGTGGTTCCCCAGGTAGACGAGGTGAGGGACATGACGCCGAGCACCCCGGAGCAGGCACTGACCGAACTGCGTGCCGGTAACCACCGGTTCGTCACGGGCGTACCGCAGCATCCGAATCAGGACGCCGGGCACCGGACGGCTGTCGCCGACGGTCAGCATCCCTTCGCGGTGATCGTCGGCTGCTCCGACTCGCGGCTCGCCGCCGAGATCATCTTCGACCGCGGTCTCGGCGACCTCTTCGTGGTGCGTACGGCCGGGCACACCGCCGGGCCGGAGGTGCTCGGCAGCGTCGAGTACGCCGTCACCGTGCTCGGCACGCCGCTCGTGGTGGTGCTCGGGCACGACTCGTGCGGCGCGGTCCAGGCCGCCCGGGAAGGGTTTCGGACCGGGGCCGCCCCAATCGGGCACCTGGGCGCGGTGGTGGACGCGGTCTCGCCCAGCCTGCTGCGCGCCGCCCGCCAGGGCGTCGACGACCTCGACGGCATCATCGACGTGCACATCGCGCAGACCGTCGAGACGCTGCTGGCCCGCTCCGCCGTGCTGGCCGAGCGGGTGGCCGCCGGGCGGTGCACGGTGGTGGGCATGTCGTACCGGCTCGCCGGTGGCGAGGTGCGGACCGTGGCGCAGTCCCCGGCCCCGCTGCCCGCTCCGGCGGCGCCCGCCGATCCGGCACTGGCCGGCTGACCCGTCGGGAAGACGAAAAAGGGGCCGCCCGAGGGCGGCCCCTTTCGCTGTGCCCGGGTCAGAGCAGCGACATGTGGACGTGGTCGGTGTGGTTCGACGGTCCGCTGTACGAACTCCAGCCGGTGGCCGGGAACCAGATCTGCCGGTTCCAGATGACGTAGTAGATGCCCAGCCGGTCGGCGTTGCGGATGAGGAAGGCGGCGACCTCGTTGCCGTACCGGCGGGTGTCGTTGTTGTACCAGGGCGCGAAGCCGCTGTTCTGGAGCGACCAGTCGCACGCCTTGCCCTTGGGGTGCTCCCACGGCCCGCCGGGCCGGTAGCAGCCCACGAAACGCTTGAAGCCCGCGCGGCGGACCTCCTTGTACGCGTGCAGGGTGCGCGGGGTGACGCAGCCCGAGGTGGTCGGGTCGTCCTCGCTGCACGACTCGGCCTTCCAGCCGCCGTCGGCGGTACGGCCGGGGGCGATCTTGGCGACCGGTGAGGTGGCGGAGACCAGGCCGCCGGTGAAGCCGAGACCGCCGACGAGCTTCAGCGCGCGCTCGGCCTGCACCTTCTCGCGCTCCATCGCGTTCTTCTGCTTCTCCTGCTCGCGCACCTCGGCGTCGAGCGCGATCTTGGCCTGCTCGGCGCGGGTCTTGACCGCGTTGATGGCGGCCAGGCGCTGCGCGTTGAGCAGGTTCAGCTCGTCCAGGGCGTTGACCCGGCGGACGAACGAGTCGGGCGAGTTGCTCTCCAGCAGCATCGCCATCGCGCCCATCCGGCCGGTCCGGTAGGACTGGGCGGCGAGCTGGTTGACCTGCGGGCTGAGCGCTTCGAGTTCGGCCTGTGCCGTCCTCACCTCGGCCGCCAGCCGCCGCTGGCGGTCCTGCGACTTGGCGAGCTTCGCCTTGGCCTGCAGGAAGTTCCGGTTGGCGGCGTCGATCGCCTCGGTGATGAGCGGCGGGTCGCCGTCCTCCTCGTGTCCCGAGGGGTTGCCGGGGGCCGCCGCGGTGGGGGCCGCGGTCGCCGGGGTCGGCCCGGCCAGCACGGCCAGCGAGGCCAGCACGGCCACCACGGGTGTCAGCCAGCGGCGCAGGGGTGCCGTCACAGTGTTCCCTTCCGTCGGCCGCCGACCGGGTTAGCTGACGGGTTCGGGACGGAAGTGGCCCCTACCGCTGTCGCGGATTCACCCCATGTACCTGGTTCCCCGGCTCGCCCGCGGGCGATTGGGCGGCGGCACCGCTGGCGCCGGTGCGCGCCTTCGGCGGTGACCGGCAGCGAGGTTACCTGACAGCACTCCTGAGGATCTACGTCCGGAAGCCGACCAATAGCGAGATTTCGCCGTGGCGCATCGTGACCAGCGTCGCGTTTGAAATCGACGGTCACGCTGCGCAGTGTCACCATGCGGCCTCCGTACTCTTCCCGCCGCCGAGCGCCTCCAGCGCGTCGTCCCGTCCGGCCGGCGGCCGGGCCGCGGGTGGCGCCGGCTCCGCGCCGCGCGAGCGCCGCCCGGCGGTGGTCACGACCGCGGCCAGTCCGGTCGTCAGCGGTACGGCGGCGATCAGGCCGAGCGTCGCCACCGCGCTGCGGACGATCTCCTGGGCGAGGAACTCACTGGTGAGGATCTCGCTGACCGGGCGGGAGTCGGCGACCAGCAGGAGCAGCAGCGGCAGCGAGGCGCCCGCGTACGCCAGCACGATGGTGTTGACGGTGGACGCGATGTGCGCCCGGCCGACCCGGGTCGCCGCCCGGTAGAGCTGCCGCCGGGACAGCCCCGGGTTGGCGTGCGCCAGTTCGGTGACGGTGGCCGCCTGGGTGACCGTGACGTCGTCCAGCACGCCCAGCGAGCCGATGATGATGCCGGCCAGCAGCAGTCCGTGCAGGTCCACGTCGCCCTGGAACATGGACAGCGTGGTGGCGTCCTCGCTGCCGAATCCGGTCAGGTGGGTGGCGGACGTGGCGAGCAGGCCGAGCACGCCGGTGATCACCAGACTGCCGAGCGTGCCGAGCACCGCCACCGACGTCTGCGCGGTGATCCCGTGGGTCAGGTAGAGCACCACGAACATGATCAACGCGGCGCCCACGATCGCCACCAGCAGCGGTGGCTGGCCGGTGCCGATGCCCGGCAGCACGAAGCCGAGCAGGATGGCGAAGCTGGCCACCAGACCGCCGAGAGCGGCGAGCCCGCGCCAGCGGCCGAACGCCACGATCGCGGCGGCGAAGAGCACCATCAGCCAGATCAGCGGCGTACCGCGCTGGTGTTCGGCGATGTTGTAGGACTTCACCGCCGGGTCGGCCGGGTCGGTCAGCTCGACCAGGACGACCTCGTCACCGACCTCGACCCGTGGTGCGCCCGGCCCGGCCGGGATCGGCGTCTCGACCTGCCGGCCCGCGTCCGGGCCCTGTTCGGCGGTGACGGTCACGGTGCCGCAGGGGCCACCTCCGCCCTCCGGGGCCTCCGGGGTCGGCGGGCAGGGCTCGGTGACCACCCGGGTCACGGTGCCGTGGTAGCGGGGGACGTCCGCGCCGCCGACCGGTTCGCGGTCCTGCCGGGGCCAGAGCACCAGCGCCGCGATCACGGTGATCACGAACAGCGGCACCACCGCGGCGACGAGCAGCCGCCGTACGCCCGGCGGCGTGGGTGGTACGGGACGGGTGTGGTCGGCACCCATGGCGTCTCTCCCAACGGTCGCGGCGACGCCTCGTCCGCCGGACCGGTCTGGTCACCCGGCCGGCGCGGACGTGTCGACCACGTCCGGGTCGTCGCCCGGCCATGGTAGGCAGCCCGGCCGGCCGCTCCCCGGACACGGTGACCGGTGACGCGCGCGCCGCGCGGATCAGGCCAGGCCCGCCCGGCGTCGCCGGTACTCGTCCTCGTCGATCTCGCCGCGGGCGTACCGCTCGTCGAGGATGCGCCGGGCCGTCGTCGGGCCCAGGTACTGCGGGCCGGTCCACCGCATGGCCGCCCAGACGAGCCCCGCCAGCACCGCGAGCACCAGCAGTGACCAGATCCACATCCAGCCCATCATCGGGCTCTGCCACATCATCGGGCCGCCCTCCGTCCGTCGCCGCGGGTCCGCCGGGCCGGCCTGCCCGCCACTTCGACGGTACGTCCGCCCAGGCGCGTCGGCGCGGGTCGATGTGCCCTGCCCCGGAGGGCCGGAGGTCCCGCTCAGCCGCGCTTCATCAGGCGGCCGACGGCGGCCATCATCTCGGTCGCCATCTCGTCGGCCCGGCCCTCGGCGGCGCCCTCGTGCATGCAGTGCCGGGCGTGGCCGTCGAGCAGGCCCAGGCCGACCTTGTCCAGCGCCGCCTGGATGGCCGAGATCTGGGTCAGCACGTCGATGCAGTAGCGGTCGTCCTCGACCATCTTCTCGATGCCACGGACCTGGCCCTCGATCCGGCGGAGCCGGGCGAGGAGTTGGTCCTTGCTGGCGGTGTAGCCCCGGGTCGGGCTGGACGGCGCGGTCATGAAACCGAGGATAGCGTACCCCTCGGGGGTATGCTAACGTTCGGATCGTACCCCTGGGGGGTATCAGATCGGAGGGCGAGATGGAGACCACCTACCAGGTGAGCGGCATGACCTGCGGGCACTGCGTCGACTCGGTGAGCACCGAGCTGAGCGCGCTGCCGGGCGTCACCGACGTCCAGGTCGACCTGGCCAGTGGCCGGGTCACCGTCACCAGTCAGAACCCGCTGGACGCGGACGCGGTCCGCGCGGCGGTCGACGAGGCCGGCTACGACCTCGTCGGTGCGTGACGGGTCCGACGGACCCGTAGAAACCGAGGAGACACCATGAACACGGCGACGAAGCTCAGCGGCTTCGCCCTCGGCCTCGTGGCGGTGTTCGGCGCGGCGTACGGGATCGGCAACCTGGCCGATCCCGTCGCCCCGGCCGCCGAGACCCGCCACGACGACAGCGACAGCAATCACGGGGCCGGCGACACCGGCCACGGTGACGAGGGCGCCTCCGCGCACCTGCCCGGCGGGCTGCTCGTCTCCGAACGCGGCTACACGTTCCAGCCCGCCGCCGCCCCGGCCGGGCAGTTCGCCTTCCGGATCACCGGCCCGGACGGCGCGCCGGTCACCCGCTTCGAGGTGGCCCACGACAAGCGCATGCACCTGATCGTCGCCCGCCGTGACCTGTCCGGGTTCCGGCACGTCCATCCCGAGATGACCGGCGACGGCACCTGGCGGGTCGCCTCGCCGCTGCACGGCCCCGGCGTCTGGCGGGCCTTCGCCGACTTCACCCCGGAAGGCGGCGAGCCGCTGACCCTCGGCCTGGACGTCACGGTCCCCGGCGAGCTGACCGCCCGGCCGCTGCCGGCGCCGGTGACCAGCACCACAGTCGACGGCTACACGGTCACCCTGACCGGCACGCCGGAACCGGGCCGCACCAGCCGGCTCACACTCTCCGTCAGCCGCGACGGGCAGCCGGTCACCGACCTTCAGCCCTACCTCGGCGCGTACGGGCACCTGGTGGCGCTGCGGCAGGGCGACCTGGCGTACCTGCACGTGCACCCGGAGGGCACGCCCGGCGACGGGCGCACACCGGCCGGTCCGGCGATCACGTTCGCGGCCGAGGTGCCCTCGGCCGGGGCGTACCGTCTCTACCTGGACTTCCGGCACGGCGACGCGGTGCGAACCGCCGAGTTCACCGTCCTGGCCGGCGACCGGACCGCGCCGGTGCCCGCCGCGCCGGCAACCACCACCGCACCGACCCCGGACGCCGGACACGGCACCCCGGGGCACGGGCACAGTTGAGCGCCGGAGGTGCCGCGATGACTGCCACGGGAAAGGCGCTGCCCACCGCGCCGAACCTGATCGAACTGGCGATCGGCGGGATGACCTGCGCGTCCTGCGCCGCCCGGATCGAGAAGAAGCTCAACCGGATGGACGGCGTCGAGGCGACCGTCAACTACGCCACCGAGAAGGCCACCGTCCGGTACGCCGACGACATCGCGCCGGCCGACCTGATCGCCACAGTCGAGAAGACCGGCTACACCGCAGTGGTGCCGCCGCCGCCCGAGCAGGCGGAGACGGCCCCGGCCGGGGAGCCGGTGGACGAACTGCGCACCGCGCGTACCCGGCTCTGGGTCTCCGCCGTGCTGACCCTGCCGGTGATCGTGCTCGCCATGGTTCCGGCCTGGCAGTTCGACTACTGGCAGTGGGCCTCGCTCACGCTGGCCGCCCCGGTGGTGGTCTGGGGCGGGCTGCCGTTCCACCGCGCCGCGCTGGTCAACCTGCGGCACGGCGCCGCGACCATGGACACGCTCGTCTCGCTCGGCACGCTGGCCGCGTTCGGCTGGTCGCTCTGGGCCCTGTTCCTCGGCGACGCCGGCATGCCCGGGATGACGCACGCGTTCAGCTTCGACATCACCCGCGGCGACGGCGCCGGCAACATCTACCTGGAGGCCGCCGCCGGGGTGACCGTGTTCATCCTGGCCGGGCGGTACTTCGAGGCCCGCTCCAAGCGCACCGCCGGGTCGGCGCTGCGCGCCCTGCTCGAACTCGGCGCCAAGGACGTGGCGGTGCTGCGCGACGGGCAGGAGACCCGGATCCCGGTCGGCCGGCTCGCGGTCGGCGACCGGTTCGTGGTCCGGCCCGGCGAGAAGGTCGCCACCGACGGCGTGGTCGAGGAGGGCACGTCGGCGGTCGACGCCAGCATGCTCACCGGCGAGTCCGTGCCGGTCGAGGTGGGACCGGGTGACGCCGTGGTCGGCGCGACGGTGAACGCCGGCGGCCGGTTGGTGGTCCGTGCCACCCGGGTCGGTGGCGACACCCAGCTCGCCCAGATGGCCCGGCTGGTGGAGCAGGCGCAGACCGGGAAGGCGGCGGTGCAGCGGCTCGCCGACCGGATCTCCGGCGTCTTCGTGCCGATCGTGATCGCGCTGGCCGCCGGCACGCTCGGCTGGTGGCTCGGCACCGGCTCCGGGCCGACCGCCGCGTTCACCGCCGCGGTGGCCGTACTGATCATCGCCTGCCCGTGCGCGCTCGGCCTGGCCACGCCGACCGCGCTGCTCGTCGGCACCGGGCGCGGCGCGCAGCTCGGTGTGCTGATCAAGGGACCGGAGGTGCTGGAGTCCACCCGCCGGGTCGACACCGTGGTGCTGGACAAGACCGGCACCGTCACCACCGGCCGGATGGCGCTGGCCGAGGTGCTGCCCGCCGACGGTGAGGACGCCGCCGAACTGCTCCGGGTGGCCGGCGCGCTGGAGGCCGCCTCCGAGCACCCGATCGCGCGGGCCGTCGCCGAAACCGCAGCCGAGGCCGGGGCGCTGCCGCCGGTCGGCGAGTTCGCCAACGCCGAAGGGCTGGGCGTGACCGGCACCGTCGACGGCCGGACCGTGGTGGTGGGCCGGGCCCGGCTGCTGCGGGAGCGGGGTCTCGACGTACCCGAGGAGGTCGTGCGGGCCGCGACCGGCGCGGAGGCCGCCGGGCGGACGGCGATCCTGGCCGGATGGGACGGGCGGGCCCGCGGTGTGCTCGCGGTGGCCGACGCGGTGAAGCCGACCAGCCGGGCGGCGGTCGCCCGGCTGCGGGAGCTGGGCCTGAAGCCGGTGCTGCTCACCGGCGACAACACCACTGTGGCGAAGGCGGTGGCGGCCGAGGTCGGCATCGACGAGGTGATCGCGGAGGTGCTGCCCGCCGACAAGGTCGACGTGGTCGAGCGGCTCCAGCGCGAGGGCCGGGTGGTCGCCATGGTCGGCGACGGGGTGAACGACGCCGCCGCGCTGGCCCGGGCCGACCTCGGGCTGGCCATGGGCACCGGCACCGACGCGGCCATCGAGGCCGCCGACCTGACGCTGGTCCGGGGCGACCTGATGGTCGCGGCGGACGCCATCCGGCTCTCCCGGCGGACGCTGGCGATCATCAAGGGCAACCTGTTCTGGGCGTTCGCCTACAACGTCGCGGCGCTGCCGCTGGCGGCGGCCGGGCTGCTCAACCCGATGCTCGCCGGGGCGGCGATGGCGTTCTCGTCGGTCTTCGTGGTGGGCAACAGCCTCCGGCTGCGGCGCTTCCGCCCGATCGGGTGAGGGGGTTGAGCGGACGGCCTCCGGGGTAACCAGTTGTCGTCAGGCAACCGCATCAGTGGAGGTCATCATGGGTCTGGACGACAAGATCGACAACACGTCGCAGGACACCGCGGGCAAGGTCAAGGAGGGCATCGGCCGGGCGACCGACAACGAGCGCCTCGAGGCCGAGGGTCGCAACGACCAGGCCGGCGCCAAGCTCAAGCAGGCCGGCGAGAAGATCAAGGACGCCTTCAAGAGCTGAGTACGCGACGCACACACACCCACCGGGTCGGCCCACGGGCCGGCCCGGAGTGCTGTCCGGGCGCGGGTCAGCGCGGCCGGTCACCGGCCAGGCGCGCGGCGCGTACCTCCAGATAACGCCGCTCCGGCAGGCTCGTGGTGGCCCGCGCGGCGGCCAGGTACGCGGCCCGGGCCGCCGTACGGTCACCGGCCATGTCGAGCAGGTGCGCGCGGACGGCGGCGAGCCGGTGGTGTCCCGCGGTCCGGTCGTCGGTGTCGAGCGTGGCCAGCAGCGCCAGCCCGGCGCGCGGGCCGTCCACCATGGCCACCGCGACGGCCTGGTTGAGCGTGACCATCGGGTTCGGCGCGACCCGCGCCAGCACCCGGTAGAGCGCGACGATCTGCCGCCAGTCGGTGTCCTCGGCGGTGGGCGCCTCCGCGTGCACCGCGGCGATCGCGGCCTGCACCTGGTACGGCCCCGGCGCCGACCAGGTGAGCGCCTCGGTCACCAGACCCACCCCCTCGGCGACGGCGTCCCGGTCCCACCGCCCGCGGTCCTGCTCGGCCAGCGGCACCAGCTCGCCGTCCGGCCCGGTACGGGCGGCCCGGTGCGCGTCGGTGAGCAGCATCAGCGCCAGCAACCCGGCCACCTCGCCGTCGTCCGGGAGCAGCCGGCGCAGCTCCCGGGTCAGCCGGATCGCCTCCCCGGTCAGCTCGGCCCGGTGCAGCGCCTCGCCGCTGGACGCGGTGTAGCCCTCGTTGAAGATCAGGTAGAGCACGCGCAGCACCGCGCCCAGCCGCTCGTCCCGGTCGGCCGGCGACGGCAGCGTGAAACGCGCGCCGGACGCCTCGATCCGCTGCTTCGCCCGGCGGATCCGCTGGCTCATCGTCGCCTCCGGCACCAGGTACGCGCGGGCGATCTCGGCCGTGCTCAACCCGCCCACGGCACGCAGCGTGAGCGCCACCTGCCCGCTCACCGGCAACGCCGGATGACAGCAGAGGAACAGCAGCTTCAACGTGTCGTCAGCGTCGGGCGGCTCCTCGTCGGCGGGCGGTGCGACCGCCGCGTACGCGGGCTGCCGGACCGCCACCGCCACCTCCCGTTCCCGGCGGGCGTGCTCGCTGCGCCACTCGTCGGTGAGCCGGCGCGTGGCGACGGTGACCAGCCAGGCGCGGGGATGGTCCGGCGGTCCCTGCTCCGGCCACTGCACGGCGGCGGCGAGCAGCGCCTCCTGCACGGCGTCCTCGCAGGCGTAGAACTGGCCGTGGCGGCGGACGAGCACGCCGAGGACCTGCGGCGCGAGCGTACGCAGCAGGTCCTCGACCACAGGTGCTGTCACATCTCCGTCCCGGCCTGCTCCATCACCGCGCGCACCTCCAGCACGCCGAAACCGTGCCGTACGTCCGGCCAGCGCGCGGCGATCTCGGCGGCCCGCTCCGGGGTCTCGCAGTCGACGGTCAGGTAACCGGCGAACTGCTCCTTGCTCTCCATGAACGGCCCGTCGGTGACCTCGACGCCGCCCGCCGCCGGACGGGCCGTACGGGTCTGCGACGGGTGGGCGAGCGCCTCGCCGCCGACCAGCTCGCCGGACTCGGTCAGCTCCTTCATGATCTCGTCGACCTCACCGAAGATCGCGGTGCGCTCCGCCTCGGACAGCTCCTCCACGAAGCCGGGCCGGTTCCAGATCAGCAGCATGTACTTCACGGTGCACTCCTCGGGTGCGGGCCACCGGCGGTGGCGCCTCGCAGACGGGTCGGAGCCGGTCCGCCCGATCCGACATCATCCTCCGGGGAAAGTTCAGCGGCCCCCGCGAAGCGGACGGCGCGCCGGGCGGCCCGGGTCGAGCGAGGCCCGGTCGGCCGCGCTGGTGCCGGAGACCCAGCCCTGCTCGTCGCGCACCTGGAGCCGGTGCCGGGTGGTCCCGGGAAAGAGCTGGTCGACGCGTTCCCGGACGGCGTCCGAGCGGGCCGCGAGCACCGGCAGCAGCCGGTCGTCGTCGAGCTCCTCGGCCGCCGCCGCGCTCGCCTCCCGCAGCCGGTCGCCGATGCGCAGCGCGAACGCGTTGAGGAACGACTCGTCGTAGCCCTTCGTGCGCCGCCCGCCGGCCCGGCCGCGCTCACCCCGGCCGCGCAGCATCGCGGCGGTGGCCTGCACGAGCAGCGAGGTGTGCAACAGCTCGACCGCGGCCAGGTCGGCCGGGAAGCCGAGCACCGTGGCGAAGCCCAGGTCGTCGGACCACACCGACTCGCACCGGTTCGCCGCCGCCACCTCCTGGATCAGCAGCGCCTTCGCGGCCGCGTACGGGGCGTCGACGCCGATCCGCACGCCGCCCGGGCCGCCGGACCGCTCGGCCCCGGCGTCGAGCAGCGCCGCGTCGATGCTGTGCCGGGCCATCAGCTCCTGCGCCTTCGCGGTGAACGCCTCCGCCTCGGCCGGGTAGCCGGTCGACTCGGCCTTGGCGAGCAGCGCGCGTACCCGGTCGAGCATCCGGGAGCCGCTCGGTGTCGCGGCGGCGAGCGCGGTACCGGCCGAGCCGGGTGGCGGGCGGAGCGCCGCGACCGGCGGCAGCCCCGCCACCAGGACGACCGCGTCGACCGCGTCCCGCAGCGCGGTGATCCGGTCGCCGTCGGCGCGCCGGTCCAGCCAGCCCGTGTCGTCGTCCCAGCGGGCGCCGGTGTCGGTGAGCTGTTCGTCGAACCAGGCCGGGACCGGCGCGGGCAGCGTGCGCCGCTGCGCGGCCATGACGTCACGCAGCAGCCGGGCGCCGCGCGGGGTGAGCCGCCGGGTGGCGAGCCGGTCCAGGTCGGCGGGCTGCCAGCCACGCGGCCAGAGCCGGCCCACGTCGCGGGTCAGCCGGGCGAGCAGCGCCGCGTCCACCGCCGCGCCGTCGGCCACGACGAGCCCGTCGAGGGCTCGCTCGGCAGCGCGTACGTCTGTGCCGCGCGCGGTCGCGACGGCGGCGTCGAGCAGTCGCTCGGCTGGTGACACGGGTGGCTCTCCCTGGACTCCGACAGGCGGCAGGTCGCCCACCCCGGCACCGACGGTACCCGGCCCGCCCGTTCAACCGTCCGGGCCCGGCGTCCGTACTCCTGCCCGGAGCGGGGCGGCGCGACGGACGGAGATCGACGTGGGCGGGCATGACCGGGGGCTGCACCGGCGACGGCGCAGGTCGCGATCAGGGCGGTTCCTGGCAGTGGTCCTGGTCGGGGCCGCGCTGGCCGCAGGCGGGTACGCCGCGCGGCACCCGGACCTGCTGGACCGCATCGAGGTCCGGCGGACCGTGCCGGCGGCCGCACCGAGCGCGCCCGCACCGGGCGTCCGCCCCACGCCGACTGCCGCGCCGACAGCGGTCCCGGCGGCCGGCCGGGTGGCCCCCGGCATCGGCTACCCGGCCCGGGGCGCCGGTACCTTCCGGACCGCCGACACGGTCGGCGCGGTCGCCGGTAGCGCCGGTGAGCTGCTGCGCTACCAGGTCGCGGTCGAGGATGGCATCCGCAACGTGGACGTGGAACGCTTCGCCCGGGACGTCGCCGCCACCCTCGCCGACCGGCGCGGCTGGACCGGCGACGGCCGGCGGCGGCTGCAACGGGTGGGCCGCGACGACCGGGCCGACTTCGCCGTGCTGCTCACCACGCCGGTGACGCGGGGGCGGCTGTGCGACGACCCGAGCGACCGCTACACGTCCTGCCGCAACGGCGACCGGGTCGTGATCAACGTGGCCCGCTGGGTGTACGGGGTGCCGCACGTCGGCGATCTCTCCCGCTACCGGCAGTACCTGCTCAACCACGAGGTCGGCCACCGGCTGGGCCGCGGCCACGAGCGCTGCCCCCGCGCCGGCGGTCCGGCGCCGGTGATGGTGCAGCAGACGCTCGGCCTGCACGGCTGCACGCCGAACCCGTGGCCGATCGTGAGCGGCGAACCGCTGGCCGGGCCGCCCGGCCAGTACGACGACCCGATCCCGGCCGGGGACCGCTGAGGCCGCCCGGCCGCCGGGCCGGCTCAGCGGGAGAACGACGCCCAGATGTTCTTGGTCTTCTCGGTGGCGTACCAGCCGACGTCGAGTGAGACCGACTGGGCCAGGAACAGACCACGGCCGCCCGAGTCCATGGGGCTGATGTCGGTCAGCTCCGGCACCGTGCTCACGTCGTGGTCGGCCACGTCGAGCAGGAACCGGTCGTCGGTGGTGAGCAGCGTGATGATCGTGGGCGGGCGGCCGTGCCGCAGCGCGTTGCTGGCCAGCTCGGTGGCGACGAGCACGACCAGGTGCGGCACCTCGTCCAGATCCTCGCCCTGCACCAGCCCGTGCCGGTTCAGCGCGTCCCGGAGCGAGGCGCGCAGCCCGCGCAGATCCTCGGGACTGTCCAGCACCCACTGCTCCAGCTCGGTGGCCTGTGGCGGCGGCGGCGAGGTGCGCAACTGTCCCATGATCTGGCTTTACCCTGCGTAGCCGCCCGCTAAGCAGGTCAGCGCCGTAGCAGCGCGAAGACACCCCAGCCCAGGTACTCGCGCTGGAAGCGGACGTACCGCACCGGATCCTCGGTCAGTTCCCGGCGCAGCTCCGGGGCCAGTTCGTCGTCCGGGTTGGCGTCGAGCCAGCGGCGCAGGTTCAGCCAGTGCGCGGCCGCGTACCGGTCCCAGCTGTCCTGGTCGGCGAGGACCATCTCGACCAGATCCCAGCCGCAGTCGCCGAACGACCCGACCAGGCCGGGCAGATCCTTGAACTCGTCGCGGGACCGGGCGTGCGAGCCGGTGACCGCCTCGTCGTCCGGCGGGTCACGCCGCCAGTAGGGCTCGCCGACGAGCGCCAGGCCGCCCGGCCGCAACGCCCGGTCGAGCAGTTCCAGCGTCCCGGGCACCCCGCCGCCGATCCAGGTCGCACCGACGCAGGCGGCCACGTCGACCGGCCGATCCGGGGTGTACGCCGCGGCGTCGCCGTGCACGAAGCGTACCCGGTCGGTCACGCCCAGTTCGGCGGCGCGTTCCCGGGCGGCGGCGGTGAAGACGGTGCTCAGGTCGACCCCGGTGCCGGTGATCCCGTGGTCGCGGGCCCAGGTGCAGAGCATTTCCCCCTTGCCGCTGCACAGATCGAGCAGCTCGTCGCCGGGGCGCAATCGGATCGCCCGGCCCAGCGTGGCCAGCTTGACGTCGTCGATCGGGTTGAGGATGCGCATGCCACCCTCGCGAATGGTGAACTGGCGCGGCAGGTCCGGTGAGGTCATCCGTGGAGGGTGCCGCCGCCCGGTGACGCGGAGCAACGGAATTCCGGTCTGGGCCGGTCCGGGTCTCCTGGGGTACGGTCACCGCATGGTGGTCGAGGAACACTGGTGGAACGGCGTCAGCAACCCTCGCGGACGGCGCGACGTATACATCCGTACCGACGGAAGCCAGTGGCAGGTGCAGGCGCAGATCGGCGGGGCGAGCGGCCGGTCGAAGATTCAGCAGTGCCCGAGCCGCGGCTCGGCGACGATCCTGGCCGGGGCGTGGCGCGCGAGCGGCTCCGGCTGGCGCGAGATGCCGCGCTGACCGCACGCTCAGTCACGGGGCCCGTGCACCGCGCGATCGACGAGTGACTCGGCGACCTCGCGCAGCTTGCGGTTGGAGTCCTGCGACACCCGGGCCAGGATGGCGAACGCCTCGTCGGCCGAGCAGCGCCGCTGCCCCATGATGATGCCCTTCGCCTGCTCGATCACGGCCCGGCTCTGCATCGCCTCCTGCATCTGCTGCGCCAGCGTCGCCGTGCTCTCGTAGAGGTGGACGTTCGCGAGCGCGATGGCGGCGTACCCGGCCAGCGTCTGTGCCAGCTCGACCTGCCGGTCCAGGACACCTGGTGCGGCACCGTAGATGTTCAGCGCGCCGACCACCGCCTCCTGGATGGGCAGGCCGATCGACAGCGAACTGGCGGCCCCCGCCTCGTGCGCCCGGGCCGCCCACTCCGGCCAGCGGCTCTCCGCCGCCATGTCCGGCACCAGCATGGCGGTGCCGGTGGTGGCGGCGTCCAGGCACGGGCCGCGGCCCTGCGCGTACTGCCACTCGTCGAGCGTCAGCGCCAGCTCGCCGGTGTAGGCGGCGGTGTGCGCCTGCGTGCCCTGCACCAGGGTGACCGAGACCTCGGCGGTCCCGGGCAGGGTGTCCTTGGCGACCTGGGCGATGGTCGACAGCACCACGTCGAGGTCGACCTCGTCGTACTTGATCCGGCCGAGTCTGATCAGGGCTGCGGCGAGGTCGGGGTGGGCCTGCGGCATGAGCTGACGTCCTTGTGCGAAGCGACGCCGCCGGCCCGGGTGGGGCGCGACGGCTGGTGGCGGGGCGGCCCGTGGTGACGGACCAGCGTCCCGATTCCGGCATGGATCGGGACCGGCGCCGCTTCTTGACGCTCGTTCGTGACGTCCCGGACGGGACGTCGACTACCCGGACAACTCTACGACCCGGAGCGGGTGGATACGACGGGACGTGCCGACCCGTCGTCGGCGGCCGGTAGCGCGGGGCGATCGACGACCTCGAAGGCGGTGAGCGTGCCGGTGACGCCGAGGACGCGCCGGACCACCGGAGAGGGCCGGTGCAGGATCAGCCGCCGCCCGTGCTCGGTGAGGCTCCGCTGCGCCAGCACCAGCGCACTGGTGCCGTACGCCCCGAAGAAGCCGACCTCCGACAGGTCGATCACCACGAGCGGGGCGGAAGCCGCGACGGCGGTCTCCACGAGTTCGGTCAGCAGGTGCGCGTTGCTGAGGTCCACCTCGCCGGCCACCGAGATCCGGGTCATGTCCGCGCCTGTGTCGCAGCTCAGCCACATGATCGGTTCGTCGGGTCGGAGTGACCCGGACGCCGTGTGAACGTGATGACAGCCGAAGACCGGCCGTTCGTCCGACATGGCACCTCCCGCCTCAACGTCCGAGGAAGCTCCCGGCGGACTCGCCGTGAGCAGGAGGGCGCATGTCTTGACCCGTACCCAACATACGCCGACCGGGTGGACGTCGCAGCGTGGGATGCGTTCGGACCCGCCCGTGCCGGGTACGGTCAGCGGAACGACAGGCGCCGATGACCCCGCCAGGACAGGACACGAGGATGGAATCCGCCCGCATGGACCCCGCCGACGCCCTCGCGGAGCTGAGCCGGATCCGGCTCGACGAGGTGGCGCTCGACGACGTCCTGGCACGCGTCGCCGAGCTGGCCAACCGGGCCGTCCCGGGCAGCGTGCACGTGTCCGTCTCCCTGGTGCAGGCGGGCGCGAACCGGGCCATCGCCTACACCAGCGACCTGGCGCGCAGCCTCGACGAGTGGCAGTACGAGCACGACGACGGCCCCTGCCTCGACGCGTCGGTCAGCGCGACGAGCGTGTCCCTGCCCGACCTGTCCGACGAACCGCGCTGGCCGGAGTGGGCGGCCGAGGCCCACACGGCGGGCGTGGCGAGTTCGCTGTCGATCGCGTTGCCGATCCAGGAGGCGGTCACCGGGGCGCTGAACCTCTACGGCACCTCCACTCACGCCTTCGACAAGGCGTCGATCGAGCTGGCGGAGGAGTTCGCCGCGTATGCGGCGGTGGCGCTCGCCAACGCGCACCTCTACGACAGCGCCTCCACGCTCGCCCGGCAGATGCAGGAGGCGATGCGCAGCCGGGCCGTGATCGAGCAGGCGAAGGGCATCATCATGGGGCAGCGGCGCTGCTCGGCCGACGAGGCGTTCAGCCTGCTCGCCAAGCTCTCCCAGGACTCCAACCGCAAGCTGCGCGAGGTGGCCGAGGCCCTCGTCTCCCGCGCCGCCGCTCGCTGATCCGCACCCGGCGAGCGGCCGGGGCGGGCGCCGCCTGGTACCGGGCCGCGCCGATCGGGTTCGCCGCGGTGCTCGCCACCGGGTTCCGGCATCTCCGGTCGATCGGCGCCGAGGCCCGTCCGGTGACCCGGATCACCGGCCACGGAGGCGGCGTGAAAAGCGCGTCAAGAAACCGCGGCCCCGCGTGATGGTCGCGTCAAGAACCCTGTCCGTCCGGCGGATACGGCGTTGTGATTGCCCGGCGCGGCCGGGAGGCGGTCGCGAGGACATCTTCCGCTAGGAGAGATCAGCCGTGTCTGACGTGCTGTTCGTGTTGCTGACGGTGGGGCTGTTCGCGGCTCTCGCCCTCGTGGTGAGGGGCGTGGAGAAGCTGTGAGCGCCGTCAACGCCGTCGGCCTGGTGCTGGCGCTCGGCCTGGGCGTGTTCCTGGTCGCCGCCCTGCTGTTCCCGGAGCGCTTCTGATGAGCATGACGACAGCGGGAGTGCTCTTCGTCCTGTCGCTGGTGGCGGCGCTCGTCGCCGTGCACCGGCCGTTCGGCGATCACATGCACCGCGTGGTCGCCGGAACCCGGTCGTCTCGGGTCGAGCGGGGGATCTACCGCCTGGTCGGGGTCGACCCGGCCGCCGAGCAGACCTGGGGCGTGTACGCCCGCTCGGTGCTGGCCTTCTCGGCCGTCTCCCTGCTGTTCCTGTACGCGTTCCAGCGCCTGCAGAACCACCTGTGGCTGTCGCTGGGATTCGACCCGGTGGTGCCGCACGGCGCCTGGAACACCGCTGTGTCGTTCGTGACCAACACGAACTGGCAGTGGTACTCGGGTGAGTCGACGATGGGCCACCTGGTGCAGATGGCCGGCCTGGCGGTGCAGAACTTCGTCTCGGCCGCCGTCGGCATCGCCGTGGCGGTGGCGCTGGTCCGGGGCTTCGCCCGCAGCCGCACCGGCGAGCTGGGCAACTTCTGGATCGATCTGACCCGGGTCACGCTGCGGATCCTGCTGCCGATCGCGGTGCTCGGCGCGCTCGTGCTGATGCTCGGCGGCGTGGTGCAGAACCTGTCCGGCGGGACCGACGTGACCACGCTGACCGGAGGCACCCAGACCGTCACCGGCGGGCCGGTGGCGAGCCAGGAGGTGATCAAGGAGCTCGGTACCAACGGCGGCGGCTTCTACAACGTCAACAGCGCCCACCCGTTCGAGAACCCGACCGCGTGGACGAACTGGCTGGAGATCTTCCTGATCCTGTCGATCCCGTTCAGCCTGCCCCGGGTCTTCGGCCGGATGGTGGGGCAGAAGCGGCAGGGCTACGCGATCGTCGCCGTGATGGCGATCCTGGCGCTCGCCGGCATCACCCTCACCAACGTCTTCGAACTGACCGGCGACGGCACGGTGCCGCAGGCGGTCGGCGCGGCGCTGGAGGGCAAGGAGGTGCGCTTCGACGTGTCGAACTCGGCCACGTTCGCGGCGGCCACCACGCTCACCTCGACCGGCGCGGTCAACTCGTTCCACGACTCGTACACCGCGCTGGGCGGCATGATGACGCTGGGCGACATGATGCTCGGCGAGGTCGCCCCCGGCGGCGTCGGCGCCGGCCTGTACGGGCTGCTGATCCTCGCGGTGATCACGGTGTTCGTGGCCGGCCTGATGGTCGGGCGCACCCCGGAGTACCTGGGCAAGAAGATCGGCGCGCGCGAGATCAAGTTCGCCTCGATGTACTTCCTGATCACCCCGGCGCTGGTGCTCGCCGGCACCGCCGCCGCGTTCGCCACCGGCAACGCCTCGACAGCGCTCAACGCCGGGCCGCACGGGCTGTCCGAAGTGCTCTACGCGTTCACCTCGGCCAGCAACAACAACGGTTCCGCGTTCGCCGGCATCACCGTGAACACGCCGTGGTGGAACACCGCGCTCGGGCTCTGCATGCTGCTCGGCCGGTTCCTGCCGATCATCTTCGTGCTCGCGCTGGCCGGCTCGCTGGCCCGCCAGCAGCCCACACCCGCCTCCGAGGGCACCCTGCCGACCCACCGGCCGCTGTTCGTCGGCATGGTCGTCGGCGTCACAGTGGTCCTCGTCGCGCTCACCTTCCTTCCCGCACTCGCGCTCGGCCCGCTGGCCGAAGGGCTGTGACCACCATGAGAGACAAGGACATGACCGCGCCTGTTCAGACCGCCGCCGCGCCGGCTCCCGACGCAGCGGTCACCGGCGACCGAGCCACCCGGGGCGACCGGGTCGGCGGCGGACTCCTCGACCCGAAGCAGTTGCTCGCGTCGCTGCCGGACGCGCTGCGCAAGCTCGACCCGCGCACGCTGTGGCGCAATCCGGTGATGCTGATCGTGGAGATCGGCGCGCTCTTCACCACGGCGCTCGCGGTGGCCGATCCGTCGGTCTTCGCGATCGCGATCACCGTCTGGCTCTGGCTCACCGTGATCTTCGCGAACCTGGCCGAGGCGGTCGCCGAGGGGCGCGGCAAGGCGCAGGCCGACACGCTGCGCCGGGCCAAACAGGACACCGTCGCGACCCGCCTGGTCGGCTGGACGCCCGGTGCCGCCGCGAACGCGTACCGGGACGAGGCGGTGCCCGCCCCGCACCTGCGGCAGGGCGACGTCGTCCTGGTCGAGGCCGGGCAGGTCATCCCCGGCGACGGCGACGTGGTCGAGGGCATCGCCAGCGTCGACGAGTCGGCGATCACCGGCGAGTCCGCGCCCGTGATCCGGGAGTCCGGCGGCGACCGCAGCGCGGTCACCGGCGGCACCCGGGTGCTCTCCGACCGGATCGTCGTCCGGATCACGCAGAAGCCGGGCGAGAGCTTCATCGACCGGATGATCGCGCTGGTCGAGGGCGCCAACCGGCAGAAGACGCCGAACGAGATCGCGCTCAACATCCTGCTGGCCGCGCTGACGATCATTTTCCTGCTCGCCGTCGTCACGCTCCAGCCCATGGCGATCTTCGCGAAGGGCTACCAGGCCGCCGCGCCGGACACGGCGGCGATCACCGACTCCGGCGTCACCGGCGTCGTCCTGGTGTCGCTGCTGGTCTGCCTCATCCCGACCACCATCGGCGCGCTGCTGTCCGCGATCGGCATCGCCGGCATGGACCGGCTCGTGCAGCGCAACGTGCTGGCGATGAGCGGCCGGGCGGTCGAGGCGGCGGGCGACGTCGACACGCTGCTGCTGGACAAGACCGGCACGATCACGCTCGGCAACCGGCAGGCCGCCGAGTTCCTGCCGGTGACCGGCGTGGACGCGGCCACGCTCGCCGACGCGGCGCAATTGTCCAGCCTGGCCGACGAGACCCCCGAGGGCCGCTCGGTGGTGGTGCTCGCCAAGAACGAGTTCGGGCTGCGCGAGCGCGAGCCCGGCCTCATCCCGCACGCCACGTTCGTGCCGTTCACCGCGCAGACCCGGATGAGCGGCGTCGACCTCGACGCCGACGGCGAGATCAGGCACGTCCGCAAGGGCGCCGCCGCCGCGGTGATGAAGTGGGTACGCGAGAACGGCGGCCACCCGACCGAGCAGGTCGGTGAACTGGTCGACGCGATCAGCGGCACCGGCGGCACGCCGCTCGTGGTGGCCGAGCACGTGGCCGGTGAACCGGCCCGGGCGCTCGGCGTCATCCACCTCAAGGACGTGGTCAAGGCCGGGATGCGGGAGCGCTTCGACGAGATGCGCCGGATGGGCATCCGGACCGTGATGATCACCGGTGACAACCCGCGTACCGCGAAGGCGATCGCCGACGAGGCGGGCGTGGACGACTTCCTCGCCGAGGCCACGCCGGAGGACAAGCTCGCACTGATCAAGAAGGAGCAGCAGGGCGGCCGGCTCGTCGCCATGACCGGCGACGGCACCAACGACGCGCCCGCGCTGGCCCAGGCGGACGTCGGCGTCGCCATGAACACCGGCACGTCGGCCGCGAAGGAGGCCGGCAACATGGTCGACCTCGACTCCGACCCGACCAAGCTGATCGAGATCGTGGAGATCGGCAAGCAGTTGCTGATCACCCGGGGCGCGCTGACGACGTTCAGCATCGCCAACGACATCGCGAAGTACTTCGCGATCATCCCGGCCATGTTCGCCGGCATCTACCCGTCGCTGGACCGGCTCAACATCATGCGCCTGGCCGGCCCGGAGTCGGCGATCCTCTCCGCCGTCGTCTTCAACGCGATCGTCATCGTGGCGTTGATCCCGCTGGCCCTGCGCGGCGTGCGCTACCGCCCGGCCAGCGCCTCGACGCTGCTGCGCCGCAACCTGTGGCTCTACGGCCTCGGCGGCATCGTGGTGCCGTTCGTCGGCATCAAGCTCATCGACCTGCTCGTCCAGTTCGTTCCGGGGATCTCGTGATGCGCCTTCCCAGTTGGCTCTCCCAGCACCTGGCCGCCCTGCGCGCGGTGCTCGTCTTCACCGTGCTGCTCGGCCTGGTCTACCCGCTCGCCCTGGTCGCCGTGGGCCGGACGCCCGGCCTCGACGGCAGGGCGGGCGGGTCACTGCTCACCGTCGGCGGCCGGACCGTCGGCAGCTCGCTGATCGGCCAGTCGTTCACCGACGCGGACGGCAACCCCGTCCCGCGCTACTTCCAGTCCCGCCCGTCGGCCGCCGGGGACGGCTACGACCCGACCGCCACCGCGGCGAGCAACCTCGGCCCGGAGAGCGTGGTGGACACGCTCAGCGGCGACGAGGAGACCTCGGCGCAGAGCCTGCTCACCCAGGTCTGCGCGCGCAGCAAGGCGGTCGGCGAACTGGACGGCGTGGACGGGCGACGCCCGTACTGCACGCCGGACGGGGTGGGCGCGGTGCTGGCCGTGTTCCGCGCCGACGGCCTCACCGGCCGGATCACCCGCGTGGTGAGCGTCAACCAGGCCGCGCCCGCGACGCCGTTCGTCGCCACCTGGCAGGGCGTGCCGGTGGAGGCGGCCCGGCCCGGCCACGACTACGTGGCCGAGGGCGGCATCGTCACCCCGGTACGCGGGGACGCCCCGGCGCGCCCCGCCGTACCGGCCGACGCGGTCACCGCCGGTGGCAGCGGCCTCGACCCGCACATCTCCCCGGCGTACGCGGAGATCCAGGTGGCCCGGGTGGCGCGGGAGCGCGGCGCGGACCCGGCGGCGGTGCGGCGGCTGGTCGCCGAGCACACCACCGGCCGGGCGCTGGGCTTCATGGGCGAGCCCGGGGTGAACGTGCTGGAACTCAACCTCGCGCTGGACGAGGCGTTCCCGGCGCGCTGACGCGACAGCGACCGGAGCGGCCCCGGGGAAGACCCGGGGCCGCTCCCGGCCGGTCAGGGAGGATGGACGCTGTGGGCAGGGGTGAACTGCGGATCTACCTCGGGGCCGCCCCGGGCGTCGGCAAGACGTACGCGATGCTGGAGGAGGCCCAGCGCCGGGCCGAACGCGGCACCGACGTGGTGGTCGGCCTGGTCGAGACGCACGGCCGCCGGCACACCGCCGAGATGATCGGCGACCTGGAGGTGGTGCCGCGCCGGTCGATGACCTACCGGGGCGCCGAGTTCACCGAGATGGACCTGGACGCGGTGCTGGAGCGGCGGCCCGAGGTGGTCGTGGTGGACGAGCTGGCCCACACCAACGTGCCCGGCTCCCGCCACGACAAGCGCTGGCAGGACGTGCAGGAGCTGCTCGACGCCGGGATCAGCGTGCTCTCCACCGTCAACGTGCAGCACCTGGAGTCGCTCAACGACGTGGTCGCGCAGATCACCGGCACCACCCAGCGGGAGACCGTGCCGGACCAGGTGGTCCGGGCCGCCGAGCAGGTCGAGCTGGTGGACATGACGCCGGAGGCGCTGCGCCGCCGGATGGCGCACGGCAACATCTACCGGCCCGACAGGATCGACGCCGCGCTGGGCAACTACTTCCGGGTCGGCAATCTCACCGCGCTGCGCGAACTGGCGCTGCTGTGGCTGGCCGACAAGGTCGACGAGCAGCTCGACGCGTACCGGGCCCAGCAGGGCATCTCCGACACCTGGGAGGCGCGGGAACGGGTCGTCGTCGCGCTCACCGGCGGGCCGGAGGGCGGGACGCTGATCCGCCGGGCCGCCCGGATAGCCGCCCGCAGCAAGGGCGCCGACCTGCTCGCCGTGCACGTGGCCCGCAGCGACGGGCTGGCCGGCGCAGACCCGGCCCAGCTCGCCCGGCAGCGGGTGCTGGTGGAGAGCCTCGGCGGCACGTACCACCAGGTGCTCGGCACCGACATCCCGGCGGCGCTGCTGGACTTCGCCCGGGGCGTCAACGCCACCCAGCTCGTGCTCGGGGCGAGCCGCCGGGGCCGGTTCGCGCAGGTGTTCGCCCGCGGCGTCGGGGTGACCACCACCGCGCTGTCCGGCCCGATCGACGTGCACCTGGTCACCCACCCCGAGGCAGGGCGCGGGCGCCGGGGCACGTCGGTGCCCGCCGCGCTGTCCCGTCGGCGACGGCTGATCGGGTACGCGCTCGCGGTGCTCGGCATGCCGCTGCTCACGCTCGTGCTGCGGACGCTGCCCGACCTCACCCTCACCAACGACATCCTGCTGTTCCTCGCCGGTGTGGTGGGCGTGGCACTGGTCGGCGGGCTGTGGCCCGCGCTGGTCGCCGCGCTCGGCGGCTCGCTGCTGCTCAACTGGTTCTTCACCCCGCCGTACCGGACGCTGACCATCGCCGAGGCGGACAACCTGCTCGCCCTGGGCGTGTTCGTCGGCGTCGCCATCGCGGTGAGCTGGGTGGTCGACGTGGCGGCCCGCCGTACCCGGGAGGCGGCCCGGGCCTCCGCCGACGCGCAGACCCTGGCCACCGTCGCGGGCAGCGTGCTGCGCGGCGAGCGCCCGCTGCCCGCGCTGCTGGACCGGCTGCGGGAGACGTTCGGGCTGCGCGCGGTGAGCGTGCTGGAGCTGGCCGACGAGGCGGGCGGACGCCCCGCGCGCGCCCGGGAGGCGGACGCCTGGCGGGTGGTGGCGAGCGTCGGCGAGCGGCCGCCGGGCAGTCCGAGCGCGGGCGAGACGGTGGTGCCGGTCGACGACCGGCTCAGCGTGGTGCTCGCCGGCCGGCGGCTGGAGGCGGCCGACCGGCGGGTGGTCGAGGCGTTCGCCGCGCAGGCCGCCGTCGCGCTGCGTCAGGAACGGCTGGCCGAGGAGGCCGCCACCGCCCGCCCGCTGGCCGCCGCCGACCGGATGCGGACCGCGCTGCTCGCGGCGGTCAGCCACGACCTGCGTACGCCGCTGGCGTCGGCCAAGGCGGCGGTGAGCAGCCTGCGCAGTCCCGACGTCGAGTTCGACGCGGACGACCGGGAGGAACTGCTCGCCACCGCCGACGAGTCGCTGGACCGGCTGGGCCGGCTGGTGGCGAACCTGCTCGACATGAGCCGGTTGCAGGCCGGGGCGCTGGGCGTGAGCGCCACCGCGATCGGGCTGGAGGACGCCGTACCCCTGGCCCTCGACGAACTGGGCCCGGCGGCGGCCGAGGTGACCACCGACATCCCGGCCGACCTGCCGGCGGCGCTGGCCGACCCGGGCCTGCTGGAGCGGGTGCTGGTCAACATCGTGGCGAACGCGCTGCGGCACAGCCCGCCCGGACACCCGCCGGCGATCACCGGCAGCGCGCACGCCGGGCAGGTCGAGCTGCGGGTGATCGACACCGGCCCGGGTATCCCGGAGGACCAGTGGGAGCACGTCTTCCTGCCGTTCCAGCGCCTCGGCGACCGGGACAACCAGACCGGGGTGGGCCTCGGGCTCGCGCTGTCCCGGGGACTGGCCGAGGCGATGGGTGGCAGCATCACCCCGGAGACCACGCCCGGTGGCGGTCTCACCATGGTGCTGCGGCTGCCGGCCGCCCTGCCGGAGGTGCCGCAGGAATGACCCGGATCCTGGTCGTCGACGACGAGCCGCAGATCCTGCGCGCGCTGCGGATCAACCTGCGGGCCCGGGGCTACGACGTGGAGGTGGCCGACAGCGGCGCCGCGGCGCTCAGGGCCGCCGCCGGTCACCCGCCGGACCTGGTGGTGCTCGACCTCGGCCTGCCCGACCTGGACGGCACCGACGTCATCCGGGGGCTGCGCGGCTGGACCGCCGTGCCGATCATCGTGCTCTCCGGGCGGGCCGGCAGCGAGGACAAGGTGGCCGCCCTCGACGCGGGCGCCGACGACTACGTGACCAAGCCGTTCGGGGTCGACGAACTGCTCGCCCGCATCCGGGCGGTGACCCGGCGGCTCGCCCCGGCCTCGCCCGCCGTGCCCGCGCTGCGGATCGGCCGCAACACCGTCGACCTGGCCGACCGGACCGTCACCCGGGACGACGGCGTCGAGGTCAAGCTCACCCCCACCCAGTGGGCCATGCTGGAGAAGCTGCTGCGCAACCCGGGCAAGCTGGTCAGCCAGCGCCAGTTGCTGCACGACGTGTGGGGACCGGAGTACCACCACGAGACGAACTACCTGCGGCAGTACATGGCCCAGTTGCGGCGCAAGCTGGAGGACGACCCGGCCCGGCCCCGGCACCTGATCACCGAGCCCGGGATGGGCTACCGCTACCGCCCCTGACGTTTGCGCGAGCGCCGGTGGGGGACTCGGCGACCCGGCCGAGCAGCGGGGGAGGGGCATGGCGGACAACCGGTCCTCGGAGGGGTTCGGCCGGCGCCTGGACGAGCACGCCATCGACGCCGGCGCGACCGAGCCGGAGCTACCCGACGGGCTGGTCGACAGCGGCGTCTACGTCGACGGGATACGCCGGGCGTCGCCGATGAGCCTCGCCGACACGTTCCGCTGCCTGCAACAGCTCGACGACGCGATGGCCTGGATCGGGTTGCGCCGGCCGGGCCGCGAGCAGATCGCCACGCTCGCCGCCGAGTTCCAGCTCCCCGACCTGGCCGTCGAGGACGCGATCAACGCCCACCAGCGCCCCAAGCTGGAACGGTACGGCGACACCCTGTTCGTGGTGCTGCGCGCCGCCCGCTACCTGGACGAGCGGGACGCGGTCGAGTTCGCCGAGCTGCACCTGTTCCTCGGCCCCGGTTTCGTGATCACGGTGCGGCACGGGGGCACGCCCGACCTGGCCGGGGTACGGCGGCGGCTGGAGGCCGAACCCGAGGTGCTCGCGCTCGGCCCGGAAGCCGTGCTCTACGCCGTGCTCGACCGGGTGGTGGACGGCTACGCGCCGGTGGTCGCCGGGCTGGAGAACGACATCGACGAGATCGAGACCGAGGTGTTCGGCGGCGACCCGAACGCCAGCCGCCGCATCTACGAGCTGAGCCGCGAGGTGATCCAGTTCCAGCGGGCCGCCCGGCCGCTGCTGAAGGTGGTCGACGCGCTCACCCACGGCTTCGACAGCTACGGCACGGACGAGGAACTGCGCCGCCGGCTGCGCGACGTGGCCGACCACCTCACGCAGGTGGTGGAGCGGGTGGACGGGTTCCGGCACCTGCTCCAGAACATCCTCACCGTCAACGCCACACTGGTGTCGCAGGCGCAGAACGAGGAGATGCGCAGCCTGACCGCGGCGAGCTTCGAGCAGAACGAGGAGATCAAACGGGTCTCCGCGTGGGCGGCGATCCTGTTCGCGCCCACCCTGATCGGCACCGTCTACGGGATGAACTTCAGCCACATGCCGGAGTTGGGCTGGCGGTTCGGCTACCTGTTCGCGGTGGCTCTGATGCTGGCCGTCTGCGGCGCGCTCTACCTGCTGTTCAAGCGCCGCGGCTGGCTGTGAGCGGGGCCGGGCGCGCCTCGGCCGGAACAGTTCGCCGTCGGTGATCCACTAAAGTGTCCGGGTGGCTACCCCCTGTCGTCCGCGCGTCGTCCGGCTCTCGTGTGCCGGAGGGGAGCGCTGATCGGCGACACGGTTCCGGCACCGCGCGGCGGGCGCCGGACCGCCACCGGAAAGCGCGGGCTGGCCGGCCACTGTGCACGACTCGTCGCGTCCCGGCCGTTCGAGGTGGCCATCGTGGTGCTCATCATGGCCAACGGTGTGGTGCTGGGTATCGAGACGTACCGGGACCTCGGCGCTGCCGGGCCGGTGCTGCGGTGGACGGAGTGGATGTTCCGGGCGGTCTTCGTCGTGGAGATCACCATCCGGGTGCTCGCGTACGGCCGCCGCCCGCAGGACTTCTTCCGGCACGGCTGGAACGTCTTCGACCTGCTGGTCACAGCGGCCATATTCATCCCGGGCCTGCACGGCGACTCCGCGGTGCTGCGATTCATCCGGGTCGCCCGGGTGCTGCGCCTGGTGCGCTTCTCACCCGGCCTGCGGACCATCGTCGCGGCGCTGTGGCGCAGCCTGCCCGGCGTCGCGGGTTTCCTCGCGCTCGCCGCCGTCACGCTCTACGTGTACGGCATGGCGGGCTGGCTGATCTTCGGGGACCGCTACCCCGAGCAGTACGGCGACATCGGCCGCTCGCTCGTCACGCTGTTCGTGCTGCTGTCCCTGGAGACGCTGCCGGACCTGCTCGAACAGGGTCTAGAGGTGTCGCCCTGGACGCTGCTCTACTACGTCAGCTTCGTGATGATCGCGGTCAATCTCCTGCTGAACATCCTCATCGCCGTCATCGTCAACTCGATGGAGGAGGCGCGGCGGCTGGAGATGACCGAAGGGCTGGCCCCGGACTACGACTCCGACGGGGACGGGATACCGGACGAGGTGGACCGGATCGCGATCAGTCAGCGCCTGGACGACCTGCGGATGGTGATCGCCGAGCTGGAGCGGGAACTGCGCATCGACCGGGAGGAGCCCCCCGGCGCGCCGCGCCGCCGCCAGCCCTCGGACCACTGATCAGGGACGGTCATGACAGTTCCGTGACGAAAGCAGCTCCCGGGTTTGGCCGAGTGGTTGATTGGGGCAACCAGCGAGGCGTCAACACATCCGAGGGAAGGGACGCCTCTCGTGGAGATCACGGGCTTCTTCACCGCGCTCATCATCGGCCTCGTCATCGGCGCGCTCGGGCGCCTGGTGGTGCCGGGCAAGCAGAACATCCCGATCTGGCTGACCCTGCTCATCGGTGTGGTCGCCGCGTTCGTCGGCACCCTGGTGGCCGGCGCGTTCGGCGTCGACGACACCCCCGGCATCGACTGGATCGAGCTGGCGCTCCAGGTCGGCTTCGCCGCCATCGGTGTCGCCGTCTTCGCCGGCCTCTACGGCCGCCGCCGCGTCTGAGGCACCCGACACGGGGCCGCTTCCGCACGTCGCGGGAGCGGCCCTGTCGTGTCATTCCCGCCAGCCGGTCAGCTCGACGCCCTTCGCCAGCTCCACCCGGAAGCCCAGGGCGATCTCGCCGCTCTCACCCGGTGCCAGCGACAGCCGCCAGGTCAGCTCACCCAGCTCCGTCCGCTCGGCCGGTGGCGGCGTCAGCGCGGTCTCGCGTACCACCACCGCCTCGTCCCGGGACACCGGTAGCTGGTCCCGCACCTCGACGGTGGCCGGGCGGGGCGTGTGGTTCGCGACAGTGATCCGGTACTCCACCTCCCGCCGCCGCGTCGACCCCAGCGTGGCCTTGCTCTCGGTGCGCCGGGACAGCTTCCGCTCCACCCGCACCCGGTCGTCGATCCCGAGCGCCAGCTCCGTCTCCTCGCCCGGCGCCCAGGTCTTCAGTCGCGTCGCCGCCACGAAGTCGGCGCCGTGGAAGACCGACGCCGGGCCGGGCAGCAGGGTGTGGTCCGACGTGTTGCGGACCGTGGCCCGCAGGTGCGCCTCGGCGGCGCGCACCGGCACGCTCACGTGGTCCAGCCGGGCCGGCAGCTCCAGCACCGCGATGGTGACCCGGTGCGCGCTGCCGTCGGCGGGCACCGCCACCGGCCGGGCGGGCCGGTAGGTCGCCGCCGTCACGCCCTGCTCCACCTCGGCGACGCTCTCCCGCACCGCCGGTGCCGCGGCCCGCGCCGCGCGGGGGCGGCCCGCCGGCGTCGCGCCGGGCGCCGGGGGCGGCACCATGCCGGCGAACGACGCGGCCGACACGGCCGTCGGCGGCTCCGGCCGGAGGCGGTCGAGATACCAGGGCGACAATTCGGGTACGCCGCTCGCCGCCGCCGGCCGGGCGGTGGAGAGCTGGAGTTCGCACTCCGGCCAGTCCTCGCCGGTGCCCTGGCTGACCAGCCCGAACCAGGTGACGGTCATGGTGTCCTCGACCAGCCGCAGGTCGTAGGAGGGCGTCCAGCGGGCGCCGTCCACCAGGTACGTCAGCTCCAGCTCCACCTCGGTGTCGTCGGCGTCCACCGAGACGGACACCTCGGCGGCCAGCCGGTCCGGCTCCCGCTTGCCGCGCGCCGCGTCCAGCTCCCGGTCGACGGCGGCCAGGTCCTCGGCCAGCTCGGTGCGCCGCCGGGCCAGCCCGCGCCGCCGGGTCCGGGACTCGGCGAGCTGACCGGACACCGAGTCGGTGAAGGCCGCGACGTCGGCCGGTGCCGCGTCGCCGGCGGCCAGCGCCCGGGCGTACGTGCCACCCGCGCGCTCGGCCAGCCGGGCGAGGAACTCGCCGCGCTGTTCCTCGACCGCGTCGGTGTCGCCGACCTCGGCCAGCTCGTCGGCGAGTTCCCGGCGTCGCCGTTCCAGCTCGACCACCTGGGCGTCGGTGCTGCGGGCCTGCCGCCACGCGGCCACGTCCACCCCGAGTACCGTCACCGCGCCCCGGCCGCCCACCCGGATCGAGTCCCGGCGCAGGCCCAGCGGGAGCGGGGCGACGCGTACCCGGTGGTCGCCGGCGGTCAGCCGGACGCGGCCGCGGCGGGTGACCCGGGCGCGGTCCGGGTAGACGGTCACGCCGACGACCGGCGCGTCGATCTCCACAGTGTCCACGGCGGCGAGAGTAGTTCAGGCGCGCACCGCGGCGGGACTACCGAAGGTGCAGCCGCTCGTCGACCGCGAGTGCCGCCAGTTGGCGCGCGGTGAACGGCAGCGGGGCCGCGGGCGCCTGCCTGTCGTACGTGCCCTGCGCGACGAACACCACCACGCCGTCGGGATGCCGGTAGGCGGCCCACTGGTCGAACCGGTTGTCCGAGCCGGGCCGGACCACCACACCCACCGTCGCGTCGCCGACGGTCATCGGCTGGCACTCGCCCCCCATGCCCCAGAACTCACGCGCCAGGGCACACGGTTCGGTCGGCAGCAGGTTGCCTGCGGTGTGCACCTCGGTGAGCAGGCGTCCCCGCCACGTCCCCTTCGTCACGTCGACCGAGGCCAGGTAGCTCCACAGCTCGATGCCGCCGGCCCGTCCGCCGAAGTTCGCCTCGTGCATCCCCAGTGTCTCCTTCCCGGTCTCGCTGGAGACGGTCTTCTCGGCGGTGTAGCCGGCGGGCACCACTGTGACGAGCCGGTCGAGCAGCAGGACGGCCTGGTCGGACCGGTAACCCGCCCGTGCGGTGCGGTCCTGCTGCGGCAGACCGTCGGGTCCGGTGGGCATCGGCTCGGCGCTGCCGTCCGACGACGGTGGCGGGGCGGCCTGGGGCAGCGCGGCCGGTGGGCGCCGGTCGCCGCCGTCCGGGGTGGAGAGCGCCACGACACCCGCGACGCCCGCGACCGCGAGTACGGCAGTCGCCGATCCGGCGCAGGCCCGGACGGCTCGGCGCCTGGTGCGGGCCCGCCGGGCGGAGCGCAGCATGCCCTCGGCGTTCAGGTGCGGTGGCGTGGTGACGCTGAGCATCTCGTCGCGAAGCGCCTCGCGCAGCTGGTCTCCGTTCATCGTTGCCCCTTCTCGCTCGGTGAGTGCATGGGTGACAGGAGGCCGCGCAACGTGTCCAGACCGCGGGCGGACTGGCTCTTCACCGTAGTCAAGTAGCGCAAGAAGCCAACAGATCCCGCCTCAATAGTCAACGAGCAACAGGTCTAGCAGGTGACGAGCAGAAGATGTCTCTCACAATGGCCGACGTCCATGAGGGTCGAGGCGTACAGTTCGGCAAAGTTCGATCATGTGTACGACACCTCTCGGGGGGTTGAGAGAACGATGTTCGAGGTGGACTTTCTGCCGGTGGAGAACCGGGACCAGGACGGCGGCAAGAGCGGCGACGCCATCGCGATCAATTTCACGGTGCACGCCGAGCAGCGGCAAGCCGTTGTGGTGATCGACGGCGGCTTCAAGGACACCGCCGACTCACTGGTCAGCCACATCAGGGAGTACTACGGTACGAACGTGGTGGACCTGATGATCTCCACGCATCCCGATGCGGACCACCTGAATGGACTGGCAGGCGTCGTGGACGCCCTCGAGGTGCGGGAGCTGATGGTCCACCAGCCCCGCGCACATGCCCGTGACGTGTCCGACTTCAGCAATCTCGAGGCCCTGGACGAACTCCTGGACAGGGCCAAAGCCCGGAACGTGGCGGTGAGCGAGCCCTTCACCGGAGAGTCGCGGTTCGGTGGTCAGCTGACGGTGCTCGGGCCGACGACCAGCTACTACGAGAGCCTGCTGGCGCAGCAGTTGTGGGAAGCCAAGCACTTGGCCGCGTCGGCGACGTCCGCCAGGGGCTGGTGGCAGCGAGGGGTCAACCTCCTCGAACGAGCAGTCGACTGGCTGCCGGTGGAGACGCTGACCGATGACGGCGAGACCAGCCACCGGAACAACTCCTCGGTGATCACGTTGCTGACCCTGGACGGACAACGGATGTTGTTCACCGGCGACGCCGGCATCCCCGCCATGACGGCCGCCGCCGATCAGTACGAGAGCACATACGGGTCGTTCGCGGCTTTCCCGCTGTCCTTCATGCAGGCGCCGCACCACGGGAGCAAGCGCAACCTGGGGCCCACCCTCCTGAACCGCATCCTCGGCATGCCCAACTCGCCGCACGCGCCCTCGACGATCGCCTTCATCAGCTCCGCCAAGGCGGCTCCGAAGCATCCCTCACCGAAGGTGGTCAACGCCCTGACGCGTCGAGGTTGCTTCGTGGGAGCCACCGAGGGAAAAGCCATCTGCCATAACTCGGGAACACTGACGCGTCCGGGATGGGGCACCTTGCAGCCACTCCCGGCGCTGGTCGAGGACGACGATGAAGCTTAGTGAGGCGGTCAGCGGCTTTGACTCCTACAGCCGGCGGGCTCGCATCTATCCAGCGATGCTCGCCGTGCTACCCATCGCGCTGATCTCGGCGCTACTCACGAACAACAAACCGCTCGTAGCGCTGAGCCCGATCTTGTTGAGCGCAGGAACATTGTTCCTAGCCAGCAACATCGTGCGCGTACTCGGCCAACGCGCGCAGCAGCGCTTGATTGTGAAGTGGGACGGCATGCCCACGACCAAGCTGCTCCGATTCCGCGAGGCTCAGAACAGCGTCATGTTGCAACGGCGTCGACAAGCCTTGGAAGCGCTGTTCGGCGCTCCGCTACCCACCCGTCGGCAAGAAGCCGCCAACCCTCAAAAGGCAGATGAAGCCTACATCGCAGCAACCCGCTGCCTGATCACCCATGTGCGTTCGCGACCTGGCCAGTTTCCCCTCATTGATCACGAAAACGCCGCCTACGGCTTCGCCCGCAACCTGCTTGGCATCAAACCGCTCGCGCTCGTCGTGCTCACGGCCTCAGCTGCGGCCGACGCTGTCATCTATTTGCGCGACGGGCTGACGAGCCCGCTCGTAGTGGTCGGCGGACTGCACTTGAGCCTCGCCGCCGCCTGGCTCTTCTTCATCCGACCCGCGTGGGTGCGCCAGGCTGCCGAGACCTACGCCGAGCGGCTTCTCGAAGCCTTAGACCTACCGCCCGAACGAGCTACCAACGAGCAGAACGGTAGCGCAGACCAAACGCCCAGCCTCGCAGCAGAGTAACTTCGCTCTGCGAGATCGCTCGCACCCTATCGGTCGTTTTATGTGCATTAGACCCAATGCGAACTCCTCCGCCATCATGACCCACCGCGCACCCCGCATCAGGCGGCCCTTGGGTTGCTGGAGCGTCACACCCGGTCACGATCGGCAGTCTAAAAGCATCCGCGACACAGTGATCCGCCTACGAGCGGCGGACTGCGCGGGCCTAGGCTTGGCGGTTGCACGACGATGGGCGAGCGTAGAGGGTGGAGCGGGTGCGGAAGTTGACGTTGCCGCAGTTGGAGCGGCATCTGTTCGCGGCGGCGGACATCCTGCGGGGCAAGATGGACGCCTCGGAGTTCAAGGAGTACATCTTCGGGATGCTGTTCCTCAAGCGGGCGTCGGACATGTTCGACGCCGAGCGGGAACGGGTCCTGGCCCGCTACGCCGATCGCGGCCCACAGGAAGCCGAGCACCGCGCCGAGCAGCCGGAGTCGTACCGGGACGCCTTCTTCGTCCCGAAGATTGCGCGCTGGGACCGTCTTCGGCGGCTGCACGACGATGTCGGTAGCGGCATCAACAAGGCATTGTCTGCCTTGGAGGAGGCTAACCCCGATTCACTGGAAGCGGTTCTTCAGCACATCAACTTCAACCAGCAGGTCGGGAACTCGCGTATACCGGACAAGAAGCTGCGGGATCTAATCGCGCACTTCAGCAAGTACCGCCTGCGCACCGAGGACTTCGAGTTTCCGGACCTGCTAGGCGCTGCGTACGAGTATCTGATCAAGGAGTTCGCGGATTCGGCCGGCAAGAAGGGCGGTGAGTTTTACACCCCCCGGGCGGTGGTTCGGATGATGGTCCGCTTGGTCAAGCCGGCCGAGGGCATGAGCGTGTACGACCCGTGCTCGGGCTCTGGCGGAATGCTGATCCACGCCAAGGAGTACGTCGAGGAGCACGGCGGCAACCCGCGCAACCTACTGCTGGCCGGGCAGGAGGACGCCGGCAGCGTCTGGTCGATCTCGAAGATCAACCTGCTGTTACACGGCATCCCCGACGCAAAGATCGAGAACGACGACACCCTGGCCAACCCTCGTCACGCACACGGCGGCCAGCTCGACCTATTCGACCGGGTGCTGTCCAACCCACCGTTCTCGCAGAACTATTCCACGGACGGCATGCGCTACAGCAGCCGGTTCCGCTGGGGCTGGGCACCCGAAGGTGGTAAGAAGGCCGATCTGATGTTCGTCCAGCACATGATCGCCATGCTCAAAGCCAATGGCATTGCGGCCACCGTCATGCCGCACGGCGTGCTGTTCCGCAGTGGCGCCGAGCGTGACATCCGCACTAACCTTCTTAACGACGACGTCATCGAAGCCGTCATCGGTCTAGCCCCCAACCTTTTCTACGGGACGGGTATCCCCGCCTGCGTGTTGGTGCTCCGCGCGCCCGGGTCCAAGCCACCAGAGCGGGCCGGCCAGGTGCTGTTCATCAACGCCGACCACGAATACGCCGCTGGCCGCGCCCAGAACTACCTGCTGCCCGAGCACATCGAGAAAATCGTGTACGCGTATGAGGCGTTCACGAACATCCCGGGCTACGCCCGGGTGGTGACCCGCGCGGAGTTGCGAGACAACGACGACAATCTGAACATCCGCAGGTATGCCGACAACGCCCCGCCACCCGAGCCGCACGACGTGCGCGCCCACCTGCACGGCGGCGTGCCGAAGGCCGAGGTTGCCGACAAAACGGACCTCTTCGCCGCGCACGGCTTCACCACTGATGCCGTGTTCGCAGACCGGGACGACAGCTACTTCGACTTTGCCCCAGCCGTCGACCGCGCCACGCTCGCCGCACTGGTTACGAACCATGCCGGGGTTCGCGCCCGTGAGTCCTCGCTGGCCGCCGCCCAGGACGACTGGTGGGACGAGCACCGCAAGCTGGTCATCGAGCTGCCGGCGACACAGCGGCTGATGGCAGCCCGCACCGAGCTGATCGAGTCCTTCATCGACGCGTTGTTGCCGGTAGGGCTACTCGACCGGTTCCAGATCGCTGGGGTGATTGTGCGTTGGTGGGACGACAACCAATACAACCTACGAACCCTTGCCACTCACGGGTTCGGTGGCGTCATTGACGGCTGGATGGTCACCATCGAGGCCGCACTCGGCTCCGACGCCCCGTACCATCACCCGCTTCCGCTGCGGCTGATCCCCGAGTATCTCGAAGAGCTCAATGGCGTCGAGGCGGAGCGAGCGTCGTTGGAGTCCCAGATCGCCATAGCCACCTCAAGTCGGGACGGAGATGAAGAGGACGACGAGACAGGTGCCGAACCGGAGATCGGTCCGGCTGAGTTGAAGCGGATCAAAGCCCAACTTGCCAAGATCAAGCGGCGGCAGCGGGAGCTTGAGGCCGCGCTCATCGCTCGAATGGACAAGGCTCGATCAGCCCTCACTGACCAAGAGGAACAAGACCTCGTGCTGGGCATCTGGCGTCAGCACCTGACCGCCCACCTGGACCGTTACACTTGCAACCACCGTCGCATGGTTATCGCTGCGCTTGAGAATTGGTGGGACAAGTACGCAGTGTCACTCGCCGATATCGAAGGCCGGCGCGACGCCGCTGCCGCCCAGCTCACCACTTACCTCCGGGAGTTGGGCCATGCTTAACACGCACGAACACCTACTCAGCGGACGTCCCGACGGGTGGACAGTCTCCTCTCTAAACAAGATCGCGACTCGAATCGAGTCCGGCGGAACCCCGTCTCGCTACGTACCTGCCTATTGGAACGGAAGTATCCCATGGGTGACACCAGGCGAACTGACGGGTCATGGCGACAAGTACCTGCGTTCGACCCGTGATCGGATAACCAGCCAAGGATGCGCTGCTTCCGCTGCACGGGTAGTGCCGGTCGATAGCCTTATTGTTACCACGAGGGCGACAATAGGGTCAGTAGCTCTTGCGGGTGTTCCCCTCAGCACGAATCAAGGATTCAAGTCCATCGTCTTCCGTGGCGGCTGCGACCCCCACTTCTTCTACCACCTCTTCAAAATTCTCAAACCGGAGATGGTGCGCCGCGCATCGGGCACTACTTTCCTGGAGATATCAAGGCGAGAGTTCGGCCTTATCAATGTGCCTCTTCCCTCCCTGCCTGAACAGCGGAGAATTGCAGAGATATTAGACTCGGTGGACGAGGCGATCCGCTCAACTGAGCGGCTAGTTGGGAAGGCTTCGACTGTTAGCTTCGCCCTCCGGCGCCAACTGCTGCTAGGGAATGGTCTGCCAGATGCGAATCGTAGTTCTGCAAGAATCGGGGACGTGCTCGTTCGAGCCGAATACGGCATCTCCTCACCCCTTGGGTATGGAGCCGGAGTGCCAGTCCTTCGGATGAATAATCTCAAGGGTGGCGAAGTCGACACCGCCGACCTAAAGTACACCGTGTTTCCCGTGCCACGAAGGCTGTTCTTGAATTACAAAGATGTGCTGTTCAATCGAACCAACAGTCTCGATCACGTCGGGCGCACTTCGATCTGGCGAGGTGCCTCAGGAACAACTACCTTCGCCTCCTATTTGGTGAGGCTTGTTCAGGATGAGCGAAAGATACTACCCGAGTATCTCATGCTGTGGTTGAACCTGGACGAGGTTCAAATCGAGATGCGGCGGTTTGCCACGCCTGGCGTGCACCAGGTGAACATCAATCCAACTAATCTCAAGAAGGTGCGAATCGAGTTCCCGCACTCACTGGAACAGCAGGAGGCGATATGTCGTCAGATTGCGGCCAGCGACCCTCCTGTGACTCAAGCTCGTGCTGAGCTGGCTAAGCTCGAACAACTCAAGCAAGGGCTAATGGAGGATCTGTTGACAGGACGTGTTCGGGTTCCGGCAGAAAGGGCGTAGCGGGGTGGGCTCGGGGTCGGAGTACGAACGGGTCGAGCAACCGTTGCTTAAGCAGCTCATCCGGATGGGCTGGCAGCACATCGAGGGCAGCAAGGCGGACCCGCCCAACGTCACGGGGCGGGAGAGCTTTCGGGACGTGCTGCTGATCAACCGGCTCCGCGCCGCGCTGCTGCGGATCAACCTAAATGACGACGGCCGCGCGTGGCTCGATGACAGGCGAATCAGCCAGGCGATCTCTCAGCTCACCCGGCCTCAGGCCAATTCCTTGCTGGAGATCAACGAGGAACTGACCGAGAAGCTGTTACGCGGCGTCACCGTCGAGGGGATTCCGGGCTGGGATGGCGGCCGGGACCGTACGGTCCACTTCATCGATTGGACCAGTACCGATCCGCTGGCCCGTAACGAGTTCCTGGTGGTCAACCAGTTCCGGGTCAATCCGCCCGGTGGACGTGCCCCGATCTATCCGGACGCGGTGCTGTTCGTCAACGGCATCCCTCTGGTTGTGGTGGAGGCCAAGTCCCCGACCCTGCCGGCTCCGATCAACGCGGCGATTGAGCAGCTACGCCGATACGCCAATCAGCGTGGCTCGGTCGAGCCCGAGGGAAGCGAGCGGCTGTTCCACACCAACCAGTTTGTCGTTGCCACCTCCTTCCACGAGGCCCGGGTGGGCACGCTCACCTCACTTGCCGAGCACTACGTGGAGTGGAAGACAACTGCCCCCGCACCCGAAGAAGACGTCCAAGACGACCTCGGCGTAACGCGGTTGTCGTCGCAGCAGCGTTTGGCCGCGGGGATGCTGCACCCGGCCCGGCTGCTGGACCTGGTGCGGCACTTTACGTTGTTCATGCAGCCAGAGGACCAGAAGATCAAGGTGGTGGCACGGTATCAGCAGTACCGGGCAGTGCGGGCGACCATCGATCGGCTGGTTAGCGGGCCGACCCGGGCGCAGGACGGTGCGCATGATCGGCGTGGCGGGATCATCTGGCATACCCAGGGCTCCGGCAAGAGCTTGACCATGGTGTTCCTGGTGCGGGCGATGCGCTCGCATCCGGCGCTTGTGGGGTTCAAGGTGGTCGTGATCACCGACCGACGCGACCTGCAAAAGCAGCTCGCGGGCACGGCCGAGCTTACCGGCGAGACGGTGCACACGGCCAAGAGCGTCGCGAAAGCCAAGCAGTTCCTCGCCATGCCGGGCAAGGCGCTGCTCTTCGTGATGATCCAGAAGTACCGGAATCCGGAGGCGCGCAAGAACGACGACGCGGCGTTGAAGACCATCGGCGAGCTCGACCCGTCACCTGAGGTGCTGGTGCTGGTGGACGAGGCGCACCGGTCGCACGCCAGCGCGCTGCATGCCGCGCTGCGCACGGCCCTTCCCAACGCTGCTCGAGTCGGCTTCACCGGCACACCGATCATCATGGGTGCAAAAAAGAAAACGCACGCGATCTTCGGTGCCTACCTCGACCGGTACGACATCCGCCAGTCGGAAGCCGACGGCGCCACCGTGCCGATCGTGTACGAGGGCCGCACCACCCGCGGTGGGGTTGCCGACGCCGACGACATCGACGAGTTCATCGACTTGTACGGGCTCAGCCCTGAGCAGACCGAGCAGCTTAAGCAGCGGTACGCCACCAAGGCGCACGTCAACGAGGCCGAGCAGCTCATCGCCGCCAAGGCGCGTAACATGCTGCGCCACTACGTGGACGTGGTGCTGCCCAACGGGTTCAAGGCTCAGGTGGTGGCCAGCAGCCGGCGGGCCACCGTGCGCTACCGTAACGCGCTACTGGCCGCCCGCGACGAGTTGGTGGCCGAGCTGGACGCCCTGGACCTGGTGTGGCGGGAGCCCGAGGCGCTGGCACGGGTCGACCGGCTGCCGGCGAAGCGGGCCACGCTGGTGCGGGCCTGGCGGTACCGGGACGTCATCGCCGCCCTGGACTTCGTCCCAGTGATCTCCGGCCGGCAGAACGACCCGGCAGACCTGGCCGCCTGGACCAGCGGCTACGAACAGGTCGTCGAGGACTTCAAGGCCAAAAAGCTGCCGATGCCTGGCGTGCCCGCCGAGCAGGCCAGCCCGGTCGCCATGCTGATCGTCAACGCGATGCTGCTGACCGGGTTCGACGCGCCCCGGGAGCAGGTGCTCTACCTGGACAAGGCGGTTCGCGAGGCCGACCTGCTCCAGGCCATCGCCCGGGTCAACCGCACCGCGCCCGGCAAGAGCGTCGGTTACGTGGTGGACTACTACGGCGTCGCCCAGCATCTGGCGCAGGCGCTGGAGGCGTACGCCCCGGACGACATCGAGGGCGCGCTGAGCAGCCTCGACGACGAGGTGCCGCGCCTGGCCGCCGCACACGCCGCCGTCCGGCAGCTCTTCGGTGGCATTCGGGACCTCAGCACCGTCGATGCCCAGGATACCTGCGTGGAGGCGTTGGCCGACGAGCGGCTGCGGGCGAGGTTCGAGGCTGCGCTCAAGATGTTCACCCGCAGCCTGGAGATCGTGTTGCCGTCGGAGAAGGCGCTGCGGTACGTGGCCGACGGCAAGGCATTCGGCGCTATTGCGCACCTGGCCCGCCGCCGCTACCGCGACCACACCCTGTTCGACGTCCGCGTGTACGGGGAGAAGGTCCGCGCGTTGATCGACGCGCACGTCCATGCCTTGGGCATCGAGCAGAAGATCCCGCCGATCTCCATCACGGCCGCCGACTACGCCGAGAAGGTCAGCGGGCTGACCAGCCCGCGCGCGAAGGCGTCGGAGATGGAGCACGCCATCCGGCACCACATCAGCGAGCACATGGACAGCGACCCGGCCCACTACCAGCGGCTTTCCGAACATCTGGAGCAGATCCTCACCGAGCTGCGGGATCAGTGGGAGCAGCTTGCGCTGGCGCTAGCCGACTTCCTGCCGGTGGTGACCGCCGGGCGGACCAAGCATGCCGAGGGGCTCGACCCGCGTACCGAGGCGCCGTTCCATGACCTCATCGCCGAAGCGCTGGCCGAACATGGCCGGCCAGTCTCCCCCGAGACCACTGGACCGCTGCGACAGGCCACCATCGACGTCGTACACCTCATCCGTGAGGACATTCGCCTGGTCGGCTTCTGGGACAACCCACACAAGCGCGAACAGCTTCGACGGGCGGTCATCGCGCGACTGGACGACAGTCGGCTGGAGGACGGCAGCGACCTATTCAAGTACGCCATGCTACGGCCGCTCGCCGACCGGCTGCTGGAGCTGGCCATGCACAACCACCACCGGCTGGTGTCGTCATGAGCGTGGCCGAGGCGCTGCCCGACACGATGCTCATCGGGGACCTACACTTCGCGGTCCGCGAATCGCCGCGACGCGCCACCGTTGGCATCACCGTAAATCGGGACGGATCGCTGTACCTGCAAACCCCTACTGGGTGCCCGCCGGACGCGTTGGCCGCGTGGGCGTACTCCAAACGGATGTGGGTCTACCGCAAGCTGGCCGAGAAGGACCTGCTGCTATCGGCCCGCCCAGCGAAAGAGTTCGTCAGCGGGGAAGGATTCGCCTACCTGGGCCGCAGCCACCGCCTGCTCGTCACCGACGCCGACGAGGTGCGGATGGAACGCGGCCGGCTGCTTCTACCCCGATCGGCGGCGGCCGGCCCAGACCCAGGCGCACATCTGGTCCGCTGGTACCGCGCCCGGGGCCGGCACTGGCTGCCCACTCGGATCCGTCGGTGGACCGACCGGATGGGGCTGGTCCCGACTGGACTGGACGTGCGTGACCTCGGCTACCGATGGGGATCCCTAAGCGCCAACGGCCGACTCAACATCCACTGGGCAACACTGCAACTACCACCGTCACTGATCGACTACGTGCTAGTACACGAGCTCGCGCACGTGGCGCACCCACAGCACACGCCCACGTTCTGGGCGACGGTGGAACGGGCTATGCCCGACTACAAACGCCGCAAGTCTGACCTCCTCGGTGCCGGTGCCCGGCTGTGGATGGGCTGACGTTCGGCGTGCACTACTTTACGAGCGGCACCGCCCCACCTGGAGTCAGAGCCGTCGCATGGGGCCTATCCTGCCCTCGCTAAATTGGCACTCGGCCCGCACCCGTTGAGGCTGGGTAACGCTTGCCGAACGCTATTCAACACTTTGTGCTCGCACGACGTCACGGTGTAACTTCGAGTCGCCCTCGCCTCGGACGGCTGCTGATTGGGGTCTACATGCGTGAGGTCGTGCGTCGATCGGTACGGGCGATCCTGTGGGACGAACGTGATCAGCTCGTGTTGATCAAGAGGACGAAGCCCGGCCAGGCCCCTTACTGGACTGCGCCCGGTGGCGGCCTTGAGCCGACAGACGCATCCCTCGATGCGGCCCTGCGTCGTGAGCTGCGGGAGGAGTTGGGCGCGGAGGCAGATCGGCTCAGCCAAGTGTTCTTGTTCAGCTCGCCGTCAGGGGATGGGGTGTCCGTACAGCACTTCGTCTCCTGCCGGCTAACCCAGGTAGACGAGAATGCCCGTACGGGTCCGGAGTTCGCTGATCCGGGCCGGGGTGGCTACGTTCTCGACCGAGTGGCTGTCGACCGCCTCCCTGAGGTGGACTTGAAGCCTGCAGCCCTGAAGGATTTTATCCTTGCCAACACTGACGCGTTGCTATCGGAGCTCAGCTAGGGCAGGCCAGATCCCTGCCGGTGCGAGCGAGAAGCGGCGCGCGGCTTGGAACACGTCTGGGGAGCGGCTCGCTCCGGTGGTGATCGCTGCGACGGCGCCGATGAGCACTCGGTGCGAGACGATCAATGCGGTGCTTCCCTCGACGGGGTGTCCGAGGATCGTCGCGGCGGCCATCGCCCTTTCGTAAAGGGCTGTGAGGCTTTCGCCGCCGGGCAGGGACGAGTCTGGGTCGCGGAGCCGGTTCGCGCGCCAGGTCTGGTACTCGGCTGGGTAGTCGTCCGGTCCTTTGCCGAGGACGCAATCGGGGGCGCGCCACTCGGCGTACAGCGGGTTGGGAGCGGCGAGCGGCACGCCGAGCAGCGCAGCCAGGATTTCCGCGCTTGTGGCGGCGCGCGGATGCGGGCTGGTCAACACGATCGCAGGCCGGACACCGCGGTCACGAAGTGCGTGGGCGGTGGCGGCGATCTGTGCCGCGCCGCGTGCGGTGAGGGGCGTGTCGGGGCGGGCATGGGCGTGGGGGCGGGTGATTCCGTCGAGGCTGGTTCCGTGGCGGATCCAGAGGGTCGTCATGACAGGTGCCAGCCGCCGTCGACGTTGATCGCTTGGCCGGTGATGAATCCTGCTTCCGGGGTGGCCAGGAAGGCGATGGCGGCGGCGACGTCCGAGGGCTGGCCCCGTCGTTTGATGCACTGTCGGTCGAGTTGGCGTCGGACCATGGCCTGGTGATCGGGTACGACGCTGTGTTCTGCGGGGACCTCGATCGAGCCGGGCCGCACGGTGTTGACGGTGATGTTGTGGGGACCGAGTTCGAGGGCGAGGGCGCGGACGAGTCCTTCCAGGCCGCTTTTCGCGGCGATGTAGCCGGCGAGGTCGACGCGCCCGAGCTGAGTCATGACTGAGGAGACAGCGACGATGCGGCCGTAGTTGTTGCTGATGAGGGCGGGTGTGGCGGCGCGGATGACAGCGGCGTGCGTGACGAGGTTGAGTTCGAGTTGGTCGCGTAGGACGTTGAGGTCCGTCCGGCTCCACGGGATGCGGGGGTACGCGCCGGCGTTGCTGATCAGGACTGCGAGTTGGCTGGCATGTTGCTCGATGGTGGCGCGGAGTGCGGTCTGGGTGCCAGCGGTGGTTAGGTCGCCGGTGACGGTGTGGGTCTGTGCGCCGTGGCGGCGGGCGGCCTTGACGACCGCGTCGAGGTTGGTGTCGTCGTATCGGTGGGTCAGGATGAGGTCGAAGGCGGCTGACAGCCGGGCGGCGGTGGCCGCGCCGATGCCGGTGCCTGCTCCGGTGATGACGGCGATGGGGCGGCTCATGAGGGCGGCTCCGCTGGCGTCTGGGTGGTAAGTCCGAGGATCTGCTCCAAGTCGGCGTCGGGTGCGTAGAGGTCGGCGAGTAGGCCCAGCGACAGAGCGGCGTCGCGGGGTTCCAGGAGCTGTAGTGGGTATACCGCGAGGATCCGCATGGCGAGGTACGGGCGTATCCAGGTGAGTAGATCCGTGGCGGTGGAGAGTGCGAGCGGTCGGGCGAGCGTCGTGAGGTATCGGGTGATGGCTTGCTGTCGGGCCGGCGATGGTTGGTGCTGGTAGTCGATGCCGACGGCGCGGGGGGAGAGTCTTCTGAGCCGTACGGCGGGTTCGACAGCTTCGGCGAGTGCCTTCCTGTGGTCGGCGTAGGCGTCGGTGTTGTAGTGAGGGACAAGCCAGGCGCCGTGCAGTCTCTGGTACCAGAGGAAGCAGGCGATCTCGCCGGGGATGGCGTTGAGGCCTGCGGTGTCGTAGTCGAACCAGACGGGCTGGTTGTCGGCGTCGAGGCCGATGTTGAAGTCGGTGGGGTCGCCCTGGGTCATCGCGGCCCAGACCTGCTCGTCCGGGTGGAAGGCGTCGCGTAGCTCGCTGACGAGGGCAGGAAGGTCGAGCCGTCGAGGCTGTCCGTTGATCATGAACGTGGTCTCCCGCAGCTCAGAGGGCCGGAGACCGTCAGCGTCGGTCAGTTTGAGCACGATCGGGTTGTGGCCGTAGTAGTGGTCCAGCCTGCCACCAGGCTGGACCCGGTCGCGGTAAAGCTTGCTGTTGATGTGTGAGGCGGGGACTCGGCAGGTGGTCGCGTCGATGGTTCGGCGGTAGTGCCGGAAGGTCGCGTCGAGCCCGCAGTCGAGGTTGTGCGCGCTGCCGGGGCCGGTGGACGTGAGAGCGTCGAGGAGCAGGCCGGTGTTCGGAAGATCGGGTTGGTGGCGGTCGTAGAGGGTGAGGGTCCAGTGCCCGATGCGGTGCTGGGAATGCAGCCTCGGTAGCCGGTAGTGGTGGCGGATTCGGTGGTGCCCGGCGACTTCGGCCGCAGCCTCCACGGGATTCGGATTCACCTTGGCGAAGAGGCGGTGTGCGCCGATGTCGAGGTGGAAGGTGCGGTTCATGGTGAAGCGGCGGTAGCGGCCGACGCGGATCATCGAGTCCACCAGCCCGCGCACTGCCCCGCGAAGTCGGCTATGATCTTGGCGGGGATGGCGCGAAGGTCGCTCGCGGTGGACCAGAGCCTGTCGTCGTAGCGGTCTCGCACGGGACACGCGTCGGCGACCGACATCAGGTGCGAGAACGGGGTAGCCACCGCGTGGTGGCCTGCTGATCCGGTGATCCACTTGGCGTAGCCGTGCCGTCCGTAGAGGCCGACCACCTGCGGCTGGGTGCCGTCCGCTCGAATGGTGAGTGCGGCGAGATGGGTCAAGCCGGTGTCGTTGCCGATGACCAGCTCGGCGGCAGCGAACAGGTCAATGCACTCGACCGCCGTTGGTCCGTGAAGTACCTCAATCTGCCCTACGGATGCCGGAGGCTGGTGGTCCGGTGGTGTCACCAGGCTGAAGCGCCAGGCGCCCGAGTGACCGGCTGACAGGTGTTCGGCGAGGGCGCCGAAGTTGTCGATGCCGTAGTCCTTGCGGTCGGGGCGACTCGTCGTGCCCACGAAGACCACGTGAAGTGGCTCCGGCGCTGCGGCCGACGACCGGAACCTGGGAGACGGGTCACCGGATGCGGGGAGCCTGACGCCGAGGGCTTGCTCGACGTCGAGGTAGTAGCGCATCGGCAGCGCCGCATGGACCTCGACAATGTCGGCGTCGATAAGGTCGAGCAGCATTGGCGGCGATTCCGGTACCGCGTCGAATTCCAAGGCGTCTTCGCTGCCGAGCGTGCCCAGTTGGTGCCCGTCGCCGTACGCAACCGTGACTGGAAGGGTGCACCGGGCGATCAGATCCGCCCGGCTGCCCGTGTACTCCAGGGTGCCGATCTGATCGTGTGTGGCGTCGTGAAGTGCCTGCGCCATGGCGAGGCCGAGTAGCAGGTCACCGAGTCCGCGAGAGCCGAAGTCGACGCGCCACCCGGTCTCACGTACCGCGTCGAGGCGTGTCCGTCGGGGTGGGGTCTCTCCGTTAGCCCGCCGATACGGCAGGAGCCGGCCGAGCGGCGCCTGTTCACGTCGGACGAGGTACTGCCCGCCGCGGTGGCACACCGGTTCCTCGACGAGGGTCACAGCGTTGTCAGTACGCACAGCGGGACCCCATTGCGCTCGAGTAGCTGTCGGCCCTCGCCAGCGGTGTCTTCGACGAGGCAGAGCGCGCCGGTGATGTCGGCGCCGGCCGCGCGAAGCGCCTCGACGAGATTGGCCAGAGTGAGTCCGGTGGTGATCTCGTCGTCCACGATGAGGACGCGCAGTCCTTCGAAGTCGCCGTAGGCGAAGACCTCAAGACGCCGGGCATGCGGCTCGTGGAACACGAGCTTCCCGGGTAGATCGAGGTTGACTTTCCAGGCAAGCCGATACTGGCTACCACTGGCCCAGGCCAGCGCGATCGTCGGCACGATGCCGCCGGCGTCCAAGCCCAGGAGAAGATCGTGCGGCCGGTACGCCGGGTGCTCGCACCATCGCTTCCATAAGCTACGTCCCGTCGCCAGTACCTGTTCGGCGGCCACGTCGGTGCGGATGCCATCAAGGCCGTGGACGACGCGGATCGGACGAGTGGTGTCTCCCACCCCGAGCCGGGTCACCCGATCGGCGTGAAGAACATCGTCAAAGGCGGTGGTCATCGAGGATCTGATCCTTCCGTCTGGGGCGTGTTGGACGCGACCGAGCAGCCGAGCACGTCGTGGTAGGCGAGGATCTTGGCGGCGGCTCCGCAGACCCGATGGGAGAGGGCTTCGTCCTGTCGCCACCGGTCGCCACTGACCTCGGCCACCGACGGGAGGTCGATGTCGGCGTCCGGATGGCTGGTGGTGAAGGCGAGACGGACCTCCTCGCTGGCGTCGAGATCCACGCCGTCGGCTCGCAGGATGATCTTCATGATCAGCACGACGTGCTTGTAGACAGCGCGGACATCGGGCTCGGGGTTCGCGGCGAGTCGCCGCAACACCATCGCCACGAGCGGCAGCTCGCTGCGTGAGGTGCGGTCGTCGGCCGGTGCGTCGAAGGCTTTGAGTACGAGGTCGCTTCGGCGGTAGAGCAGGCCGCAGCCATCGCGGGCTATCTGCCGCACCGCGTGCAGTACTCGGGGCGGGACCAACCCGGCGAGCATCTCCCGGGTGGTGAACGACGACAGTGCGATCTTCTCCCCTGCCGGTCCGCTCTGGGGTACACACCTGGTCTGGAGCCAGTGCAGCGGCAGCGTGTCGCGTACGACAAGGAGGTCGATGTCGCTCCATCCCGGTTGCCAGCCCTGATGGGCGAGACTCCCCGTGGCGGCGACGAGCGCGGTCTCAGAATCGGTCAGTCTGGCGACGCAGTCGGCGAGTACCGGTTGCAGAGCCTCGGGGATGGCCGTGTCCACGTGCGGTGGAAGCCTGGCCCCGGACCTGCGGTGAACAACTTCCGTGACCGCCCTCTTCAGCGCGGCCAGGCTGCGGCCGTTGTCGATGACCGTGTCGGCGATCGACGCGATGCGGTCTCCGCCCCGGCTTCGCTTGATCGCGTCGCGGGCGGAGAGCGATTCCATGGCCTCGGTGGCGCGCTGCGCGCGAAGCCTGTCCGGGAGGCGGAGGAACACAATCTCGCAGCGCTCGCCCCAGATCCTGCGAAGGTGTGCTGTGGCGTCGAAGCGGTGCGCGCTTTCCAGGCTGATCCGGTGCGAGCCCGGGTTCAGCGCGGCGAACCGCAGGATCTCCTCCGTGAGCATCTGTGCCTGGGTTAGCTCGTCCCATTCGCGATACGGATCTGCCGTACCGAGCCGATCGGCGGCAAGCTGCATGAGGTAGCCGATCTTCAGCCGAGTGGCTGTGTGCTCCGTGCGGAGCAACTCGCCGACCGTGCTCTTGCCGCTCTCGGACATACCAGCGAGCACCCATAGGTGCTGGATCCGGTCTGGTGGCAGCGGAACGACGGGCACGTCGAGTTGCGTCAGGACCTGGCGGATTTCGCGCTGCACATCGAGGAGTGGGCGGTGCCCGCGCACCACGGTGGCCTGGTACTCCCCGCTATCGACTTGAAGGTCGATCGCCTCGGCCAGTCGCCGCTGGTACTCGACGTAGCGTTCGGTGGTCGGCACAGGCTCGCGTGCCACGGCGTGGTGCGCCTCGGCTACCGGCTGGTCGCTGTGGCGCAGCAGTAGGTGCAGCTCACGGCGCGGCGCGGGGGCGTAGCGGCGTGCTCTGGCCTCGACGTGGGCGAGCGCCTCGGCGGTGGATGTGCCGTCCTTGACCGCCGCTGTCGCTGCGCAGGTCGCCACAAGCATCGGCCAACCGCGGTCTTCCAAAGCCAAGGGGCCGCCACCGGCACACCGTGCGGCGTGGGAGCTGAAGACGAGGTCGATGTGTTCGTCGGTGGTGCTGTCGACGAACCACCACTCACTGAAGTCTCGTCGCGACACTTCGGCCCATCGCCGGTCCCACCGATCGACGGTCCCGGTGAACTCGACATCCGGCATCGCCGACGCCAGCCAGCGGGCGTTCGTGGTCTTGCCGACGTTGTCGGCGCCGTTGAGGGTGACAGCGATCCTCATCGCGGCTCCCGATAGCTCTTGAGCGTGCGCCAGTGAGGAATGCGGCGGCGACCTTCCTGAATGTCAAGCACAAGGGTGTCGAAGGCTTCGGTGAGCTCGGTGAACTGCTGGAGCGCCAACGAAGGATCGACGTCGCTCGGGTCCAGCTGGGCGGTCTCCGAGAATCGGCTCCACCGAACCCACGCGATGGCCAGGCGGTCGATCACGGAGCCGATCGTCTCGGTGTGCAACGGCGCCCCGCCCGGAGGCCGGATCACACGCTCAACCCAGGAGTCGATCTCCCCGATGAGAGCGACGCGAGTGGCGTTGAGACGATCGATCGATCTCTTGGCAGCAGCTACCACGTGGTCGTCAGCGGCCGGGTCGCGGGAGATTGTTTCCGCCGCCCATTGTTCGCGGTGGTGCGAGGCGAGGCGGGACGCCGTGTGAAGGGGCACCGCCCAGACCTCTGGCAGGACCCGCGGATGGCCGCCGAACGTACTGGTGATCAGTTCTGAGCTGGGCAGCGGTGGACAACGTTGCGTGTCGGGGGCGAGTGGTGAGTGACCGACGGAAGGGAGGGGCATGGGTGAGCCTCCTTGATCCTTGGTAAGGCGGTGGCCGGTGCTCGGCCTGTCAGGGCCGGAGGGTGGTGGCGGTGTCGTTGGTGTGGCCGCGTTCGAGGATGAGGACGGCGGAGAACAGGCCTGGCCGGCGCCCGCTCAGCCGCTCGTGCGCGGCGAGGATCTCGCCACTGTGCGGATTGACCAGCAGCTGGGAGGTGGATCCGTCGGCGGTGATGGTGAAGGTCAGGCCGGTGCGGCCGACGATGTCGGCGCTCTCTCCGCGGTAGGTGATGCCGGGGATGGCCGCGAGAACGCGCAGGCTTGTGGCCCGTTGGGCTTGGTTGAGGTACTGGGTGGTCGCGAGTGCGACGACGCCGTTGGCGAGCAGCCGCGGATAGGCGGGCTCGTTGGCCAGTTCCCTGGGGGCGAGCATGGCGGCGAGGGTGGGCGCATCATCGGGCAGCGGCTCGGGCAGGTACGGATGCAGGCCGCCTGACAGGTGCTCGGTCGTTGTCTCAGGCGCCTGCGTGAACAGGGCCGGCTCGTGGCGCTCGGGTTGGTGGTTCAGTCCCGGCAGGTCGGGGAGGCGTCGAATTGCCTCCTGGCCCGAGCCGTCGATATCGCGGCGCCATTGGCGCAGGTCGGTGCGGGTGATGGCATTGGTGGCGCAGGTCCAGGACTGGGTGTGCAGGTAGGTGTAAGGCAGAGCGGTGGTGGTGTCGCCGGGCGTGGCGGTGACGGTGTCGGCGAGGGCGGTCAGCCGCTGTGACGGCGTGAGACCAGGCCCGGTAGCGGCCGGCTGCGTGGCGACAGTCCGGCTGTCGGCTATTGCGGGCGGCGTCGACGCGGGGTTCTGGTGGGCTGGGGTGGTGGCGTGGCAGCCGCTGAGGAGAACGCTGCCGAGCAGGCTGACGGCCAGGCGGCGGGCGGGGGCAGTCGGGGTGGCCATCACGGTGTCGGGGTTCCTTCCTGGCACTGAGCAGTCGGTGGCGACGGCAGGGCTGGCGTTGTGAGGGTGCGGGCAGTGGCGAGGGGAACTCACCGCTGACCGTCCTCGTGGTGGTGACTCTTGGTGGCGCAGTCCTGTCGGATGCGGGCGAGGTGGTGGGTCATGCGGGCGGTGGTGGGGTTTCCGGGGTGCTCACGGCGCTGCGTGGCGATGGTGTCGGCGAGGAGGTCCTGGGCGGCTTGGCAGTGGCCGAGGTCGTGCAGGACGAGGGCTGTTGTGGCATGAGCGGCGAGGGTGCGGTGGCCGCGTGGGCCATCGCTGCTCGCGGCGTGCTCGCCGAGCTGCCGATAGAGGTGGTATGCGCGTTGATGGTGCCCGGCGCTGCGGTGAGCGGCGGCGAACAGGTGCAGGGCGTGCAGGCTGCGCCGGTGCGTGGGGCCGTAGAGGTGGTCGGCGCTGTGGTGGCCGTACCCGGCCCAGCGGATGGCGGCATCGAGCTCACCGAGCCGCAGGTGCAGTGCGGCCAGAAGGGTTCCGGCTTCGGCATGCACCGGATGGGGTGGGGCGGTCGCGGGGTCGATGCCGGTGAGGCTGCCGTGCAGGAGTTGCCGGGCGCGAAGGGGATCGCTGACGGCGAGGTCGCGGGCGGCGGCGACACGCTTTGCGCGCTCGGTCTCCCATCGGCCTGGACCGGCCACGGGTACCGCGCGCCAGGTCAGAGTCATATCGTGAGCGGCGGCGCCGACGGTGACGCAGGTCAGGACGCGGTGAGCGTGCATGGCGGCCAGGTGGGGGCGCGCTGGTGTCCCTGCGGGGGAAGCGATGATCCGTGGCGCGTGTCGCAGAATCGCTCGACCGACATGATCGGCGATGACGACGGCGTCGAGTGGCCTGGGCCAGCAGTCGTTTCCGCAGAGGTACGCCGGTGCCGCGGCGGCCGTCTCAGCCAGAGAAACCGGTTGGTGGCAGAACTTGCAGTGCAGCAGCCCAGGGACCAGATACCCCGGTCGGGTTCCGTCCGCCGCTCGGTCCGCCTGCTGCGCCTGTGGAGCGGTGGCCTTGGTGACCCATTTCTGCACAGTGCGGGGATCGAGGTCCAACTGGCGGGCGACGGTGGTGACGGCGCCGTATGCCTGGACGGTGCGGGCGTCGGCGACGCGCTGGACGACAGCGTCCACGAGGTCGGTCGGGTATCTGCGAGGGAAGCCCATGATCTGTCCTATGGGGTGGACGGGTAGGCGTGCTGGTCTTGCCAGCGGTCACCGACCGGGCGCGTGGGATTGATCGGCATGGCTCTGCTGGCGTGGTGGGGGTTGCGGCGCATGGGGCGCAGGCTCGGCCCGTTCGGCAGGGTGAGGGGCGGGCGGAGCGTGTACCCATAGCGGGCGAGCAGGTGCTCCGGTTCTGCGGTAACGGTGGTCCAGGAGGGCAGGTCGATGCGGTCGAGGCGGGCGCGGTGATGGCTGAGCAGGGCGCTGCCGCAGCCGGCCTTCTGCCGCGTGGGGGCTACGGCGAGGAGCGCCAGGTGGTAGTGCGGTTCGGTGGGCTGCTGCTGTGCGATCAGGCCCTCAAGGGCGGTGAAGCGCTCAGCGTGTGCTCCGGCGGCCTCCACGAGGCGGGTCGGGTAGTTGGCTGGTGGCGGGATCGGTCGGTAGCGGTGAAAGCCGACGATGGCGGCGGTGAGGTCTTCGGTGAGGTGCACGTCGCCGAAGAACATCGCGTGCTCCACCCACACCGCGACGACGTCGGTCATCACCTGGCGGCGCTGCGCCGCGTCCGGTACCAGCCAGGCACCGAGCGGGCTGGGGTGCAGGGCGTCGGCGATCAACGCGGCGACGGCCTGTCTGTCTGTCCAGCGGGCGGCGCGGATACGAACGCTTGAGTCCACGGCGTTTTCGTCCCTCTCGGCGGTCTATCGGTAGGTGGCGGTGGCGAGGTCACCGATCGCGGCGTCGACGGCGGCGGTGATCTCCCGGATGGGGCGGTGATGTTGGTCGGCGATGGTCTTCAGGTGGGCGGTGAGGGTGGCGGTGTCGTCGTCGAGGTAGAGGTGATCGGCGAGGCCGAGGACGGCGACGAGGCCGGCGAGCGCGGCGGTGTGGTTGTCCGGTTGTTCACGGCCGGCGGCGAGGTAGCGCAGCCGGGCGCGGGCGACGACGGCCCACTTGGTGTCGGTGGCGAGGTAGGCGTCGGCGCGGATCAGGCCGCCGAGACGGCGGCGGGCGGTGTGGCGCAGGATGCCGGCGGCGACGAGTCCGGCGCGGGTGCGTTCGTACAGGTCGTCGGCGAAGCTGCGCAGGAACGCCTTCACGGTCGGGGTGGTCCGGGAGTGGTGGATCGCGGCGAGGGCGGTGTCGGCGATCAGGTCACCGACTGCCTGGTCGGAGTTCAGACGTAGCCACCGGTCCGCGGCCGGATGGTCGTCGTAGGAGCCGAGGGTGATCCGTCCGGCGAGGAACAGGTCGATCAGCACTCCGCCGGCCATGCCGAGGGCCAAGGCTTGGCGGTGAACGTGCGGCTGGCCGGTGTCGTCGTGGTGCCCGAGCAGGAACAGCTCGTCGCGCAGCGACAGCTGGGGTATCGACGCGGTCATCAGATTCCCCTATTCCTGAACTGCGGCCATGTCCCGCAGCCGGGCGTGCGCGTCGCGGTAGGCAGCCTGCGGCTGCGGGAGCAGGGCTTTGTCGATGGCCGCCACGACGGTGTAGTTGGGGTCGCAGACGTTGCCGATGGGTGCCCGCCCGGCCTGGGAGATGAGCTGATAGGCGTCCAGGGTCTGGAGACCACACAGGTCGACGGTCCAGGCGGTGAGGTCCTGGTGAGCCATGCGGTAGGCGTCCTCCAGGGGGCGGGCGCAGCCGACCGACATGATGGTCGTTTCAGTTTCCAGGCGCGGCCAGGCGGTGGCGGCGCCCTTGACGACCTCGACGCCGAGGGTGGTGACGGTGGCGATCTCCACGCCGACGCCGCAGGCTTCGCCGTGTCCCTGGCGGGCGTGGCCGTCGCCGAGGGCGAGCATCGCCCCGTGCACGTTAACCCCGAGATACAGGGTGGTCCCGGCGCGCAGTTCCGGGGTGTCGAGGTTCCCGCCGTAGTAGTCCGGGACGATCGTGGACCGGGATTCCATGCCACCTGGGGCGACGCCGATGGTGCCGATCATGGGATCCAGCGGCAGCTCGACGGTGTGCTCGCTGGCGGTGGCCCGGTAGCGGACGATGCCCGCGTGCCGGTCGATGTCGTACACCCACACCCGCTCCTCCAGCGGCGGCTGCAACGTGGCTGTGTGCGAGGTCGACGTGAGTGCCCCGAAGTACGGGAAGGTCGCCGACACTCCCCAGTCGCGGGCCGGTTCGATCGACAGGAGGTGCACGGCGAGGGTGTCGCCGGGTTCAGCGTCCTCGACGAAGAACGGCCCCGACACCGGGTTCAGATACGGCATCTGGCACACCTGCGACGGCAGGTCAGCCGCCCCCCGCACGAGACCGCCGAAGCAGTCCTCCGTGTGCACGGTGATGACGTCGCCGGAGCGGACGTGCGCCACCGGCAGGCGTCCACCGAAGGTGTAGGCCAACTCGTCGTGGGCGGGACGGTAGGTGAAAGGGCTCATCGCGATCACACCCGCTCCAAGTCACGCCCGGCCGGCTGGGTGGGAGCCAGGCCGGACAGCACCGGCCGGCGGCCGGTCAGGTACAGACCGGCCAGGACGACCATGCCGAGGGCCAGCCAAGCCAGGCCGAGGCGCTGGGCGGCGATGTTGGCGTTCACCACCACGTAGGCGAGGATCACGAAGCCGACCGAGGGCATGAGCAGGTGCGCGAACCAGTTGCCGCTGCGACGGCGGATCAGGTGGTGCACGACCACCGAGACGTGCAGGACCAGGAACGCCACCATCGCCCCGAAGTTGATCAACGACGACAACAGCGTGATCCCATCCGCCCGCGTCGCCATGTACAGGCCCAGGGCGAGGGACACGATGCCGGTTAGCAGGGTCGCGTTGATCGGCACGCTGCGACGCAATGACACCTTCGCCAGAAATGCGGGGAGCTGCTGATCACGGGCCATCGCGTACAGCAGCCTGGACGTGGCGACCTGCGCGACCATCGAGTTCGGCAAACCCCATGCGATCGCGGTCGCCACCGCGCACACCGTCGCCAGCCAGCTCCCGCCGGCCACCGCGGCGGCGTCGTAGAAGGCGGTGCCGTTTACGTCGCCCTCGGCCAGCAGCCCGCCGGGGTTGGGCACGAGCATCGCCGCCAGCCATGTCTGCGCGATGAACAGCACCCCCGCCAGGACGAGCACGGCTGCCATCGCCCGGCCGATCTGCCGGGCGCCGTCACGGGTCTCCTCCGCCAACATGGAGATGCCGTCGAAACCCAGGAACGACAGCACGGCGATTGACACCGCCCCCGCCACGAGGGACCAGGTGAAGGTGTCGGCGTTGTAGAACGCGTCCCAGCTGAACCGGCCCCTACCCGCCGCGAGGGCCCAACCGGCGACGACCAGGAACAACGCCAGGACGATCAGCTCACCAACGAGCATCACCCGAGTGACCACCGCCGTCATGCGGATGCCGACCGAGTTGACGACGGTGTTGACCGCGACGAACCCGAGCAGCCACAGCCACACCGGCACCGTCGGCACCGTGGAGTGCATCGCCACCGACGCCACCAGGTACAGCAGGCCGGGAACGAGCACGTAGTCGAGGAGGATCACCCAGCCGGCGAGGAACCCGACCGGCGGGCTGATGCCCCGACCGGCGTAGTTGTAGACGCTGCCTGACATCGGGAACGCCTTCACCATCTGCGCGTACGAGAACGCGGTGAACACCAGCGCCACCACACCGATGGCGTAGGCGAGGGCCACCATGCCGCCGGAGCCCGCGTAGACGCTGCCGAAGATCGCCATCGGCGCGATCGGGACCATGTACACCAAGCCGTACGCCAACAGGTCCCGAAAGCGCAACTGGCGGCTGAGTTCCTGCCGATAGCCGTAGCGGGCGAGGTCGTTCGAGGTTGTCATCGGTAATCCTCACGAGGATGAGAAGCGCGAGCAGGGTGCGGAGAGACGCCTGCCGGGTGGTCGTCAACGACCCGGCGGCGACGGGCATCCGCGGTTGACGTTGCTGTGGCAGCTACTCCATTAGTCACCGGCGGTGGCTACATCCGGACCGACGGTGATCCGGCTCGGCAAGCTTGCCAAGCGCATCCACGTGAATGGATCCCCAGTGGTGGTGAGATTTTTCCCCACCCGCGCACGCCTGTGACCTGCAGATACTTTGATCAATTAGCGGCGAGCTACCCACTCCGGGGCCGCTGGCCTCGCCGCGCCCCGTACCGATTGCGATGAGAGGGGCGATACCGTGCGACAGGAGGCCGCACGTAGGGGGTGACCGCGATGGCAAGGACGACGGGCACCAAGGCGCAGCGTGATCACGTACGCCAGACACTGGCCGGTTTCGGAGCGACACCCACAGCCATCGCCGCCGAGCTGCAGCGCCGCTTCGGGCTGCGCCCCCGAGATGCCTTCCGCCAGGCCCATGGTTGGACTCAGGACGCGGTAGCCGAGAAATTGAACGCCAAGGGAAACGGTTCGGCGACGTTCACCGGGGCGCGGATCAGCGACTACGAGCGGTGGCCCTTCGGCGGTCGTCGGCCCACCTTGGCCGCCTTGAACGCACTGGCGCAGGTCTTCGGCACCGAACCGGGCAGTCTGGTCGATCTCGACGACCTGACCGCTATGCCGGAAGCAGACCGAGCGGCGCTGGGCGGCAGGAACGCCGCCCCGATGCCTGCACCATCGGTCGCATCCTCAGCACCGCCTGGCGCGATGGCTGAGCCTCTGCGGTGGGACCTCGGCGCTCTGCAGGACGAGACGGAACTGGTGATAGCGGTGGCAGAACGCACGGCGAGCTTCGGCGCATGGGCGCAAGCCTCCAACGTCGGGCCTTTCACCCTCGACGATGTCGCTGCCTCCACCCGCAGGATCGCCGTCGACTACCTGACCGAGCCGCCCGTCGTCGTCTACGCGCGGGCCGGGCTCCTGGCCGACCGCGTATTCCGCCTTCTGCAGACCGGGCGCCAGAACCCTGATCAGTCTCGGGAGCTCTACACCTGGGCGGGCTACCTCTGCACACTGCTCGCCTGGATGGCGGGCGATCTCGGACACCCGGCCGCAGCCGAGTCCCAGGCACGCACCGCCTGGATGTGCGCCGAGACCGTCCGCGACAACACCCTCCGCGCCTGGGTCCTCTCCACGATCAGCAAGACCCACCTGTGGGAGCGGCGGTTCGAAGACGCGGCCAACGCCGCCGTGCGTGGCTACGGTCATGCCGCCGAGGGCAGCGCGGCGGTCATGCTGGCGTGCCAGGAAGCGGACGCGTGGGCGGAGATCGGCGCTGTCGAGCCGGCCCGGGCAGCACTGCAACGCGCCGAAGAGGCCCGCCAACATGCCAGCCGCGACCCGGTGGGTGGCCTTCTCGCCTGCGGCACGGTGCGACTACACAACTACGCTGGATCAGTGCTGCTCCGCATTGGCGAGGCCGCCAACGCCATCGAGCATGCCGAGCACGCCCTGACGGAAGCCGCCGCGGACCCGTCGGTCGCCTACGGCACGCTCGCCCAGATCCGCATCTGGGCCGCCGCAGCACATCTCAAAGCCGGCAGCCTCGACGGCGCGGTCTCGGCCCTGTCACCGGTGCTCGCTCTACCACCCGAACAGCGGCTCGACCCGCTGGTTCACCGCCTGCGCGGCGTCGGGCGCAACATCGCCGGCAACCCGTCGCTGCGCACGAGCATCGAGGCCCGCAGTGTCCAAGCAGCAATCACCGAGTTCTGCGCCACCGGCGCCGCCCGGCAACTTCCCTGAACCTGGAGAACCCATGGCAGTCCCGCACGCCACCGATATCCGTAACCACTGGTACTGGCGACCGGGGTGGGGCATCGGCTCCCGCTTCTACACCTGGCACATCACCTTCGACGGGCAGCCCGAGGTCGAGAAGCTCGCTGACCAGTACCGGTCCCTACTGTCTTCGCAGCCCAGCCTCGACGTCATTCCGAACCGATGGCTTCACCTCACCATGCAGGGCATCGGCTTCGTCCAAGACGTCGCCACCGACGACGTCGACGCCATCGTGGCCGCCGCCACCGACCGGTGCTCGCGCCTGTCACCCTTCAAGCTCACCATCGGCACCCCTCATGTCGATCCCGAGTCCATCCAGATCGCCGTCGACCCGATCGAGCCGGTGCGGCAACTCCGCGCCGCCATCCGTGCCGCCATCGCCGACGTCTGGGGGCAGGACCGCGTACCCGAGGCCGCCGAGCCCTACAACCCTCACCTCAGCCTGGCCTACACCAACACCGACGGTCCCGCAGCGCCGCTCATCGAGGCCCTCTCCGCCTCCCCGAAGATCAGCGCTGACGCTCTGATCACCTCGTGCCAGCTCATCGTCCTCAACCGGGACGAGGGCATGTACGTGTGGGAGCCGTACGCCACGGTAGAACTCGGTTCCTGAATCCTGTTCTACGCCCGCCATGTCACCGGCGTGGTGGTGATCGTCAAGCCCATGCTTCCTCGCTCCGCACCTCGTCGCGGGCGACAGAGGTCGCCGCCGCAATGGCTGCTCACTCGGCGGGTTCGGGTGGAGGAGGCTGCGCCCGCCCCGAGGCGGGGCGGGCGCGGGTCAGGCGGCGCGTGGCGGTGCGGGTTGGTGTAGGCGGAGCAGGCGGGCGAGGGTGGCGGCTTGGTCAACGGTCGGGAGGCCGGCTTCAGCGGCCAAGGCTTGGATCTCGGTCTCGGTGGCGGGGTCGGTCAGGTAACGGGCCATCGACAGCGTCCCCGGCAGGAGCGGAGCATCCGCCCCCTCGGGGTGTGCGGTCGGGGCCTCGCCGCCGGTTGTCCGCGTGGGCGTGGTCGGCGACGACGGGTGTGGTGTGTTCGCGCGTGATTGCTGGTCACGGCGTGTGGCCATGTCCCTCCCAGGACGGCTCGTGGCGTGAGGTCGACGTGTGGGGCCATGGGCATCTCCTTCTCGGTTGGTGGGAACTTGCTGAAGTTCGATCGCCAGGTTTCGCCGGCCGGAGTCGACGGCGGTTCGGCGTCGGTGAGGGCCGCGGACTGTAACTCCGGTGGCCATGCAAGTGAAGACGTGCGCCACTCACAGCAACTCACGGAGCCGAGTCGCTGGCGTAAGTAGCGGTCGAGGTCTGTCTGTCGCCGAGCGGCGCCGCTGACAGCGGTTGACAGCTCGTGAGCCCTGCTGCCCGCGCCAGAGACCGGCGAGGACGGCGATCACCAGGGACACCACGACCAGCCAGGTCCAACCGCCCTCGGCCTCCAGGTAGGCCCAGCCCGAGTACGACCACTGGTGGCGGCGGCTGGCGCGGAACCACGGGATCAGGTAGCCGAGCAGCGCGGTGGCGCTGCCGACCGTGAGCAGCACGTCGGGGGCCGGGCGGTACCAGCGAGGGGAGTCGTCCATGCGTCCGGAAGGTAGCAGTCACCGTCACCGGCGGATCCGCGTGGACGTGGCGGTGGCCCGGCCGCAACGCCGCGACCGGGCCACCGCGCCGTGCGCGGTCAGCCGCCGAGGCTCGTGGCGGCGGACTGGATCGCCGAGGCGAACGTGCTGACCTGGGTGTAGACGCCGGGGTAGTTGGGGCGGGCGCAGCCGTTGCCCCAGCTCACGATGCCCACCTGGATCCAGGCGTTGGCGGCGTCCCGGCGGAACATCGGGCCACCCGAGTCGCCCTGGCAGGTGTCCACACCGCCGCTGGCGTAACCGGCGCAGATCTCCTCGCTCGGAATGACGTCGCCGCCGTAGTAGCGGTTGCAGGTGGTGTCGTCGACGAACGGCACGGTGGCCTTGAGCAGGTAGCGCTGCTGTGCGCCGCCCTCTCGTGCGGCGCCCCAGCCCGCCACCGTGAAGGTGCCGTTGTCGTACGCCGTGGTAGTGGCGATCTTGAGCGTGGCGAGCGAGGTGACCGGGGTGGCGAGCCGGATCAGCGCCCAGTCGTCGCCGTTGCCGTTGTAGCCGGGGGCCCGGTAGACGTAGTTGGAGCGGACCTGGATCCGGCTGGAGGACTGGAGGTCCACCACGCCCAGCGTGGCCGTGATGCTGGTGTTGGTGCCGGTGCGGCCGACGCAGTGCGCGGCGGTGAGGACGAGTCGCGGGCTGTAGAGCGCTCCGCCGCAGCCCATCGAGAGCCGGACCATGAACGGGAACTCGCCCTGCGCGGCCCGGGTGCCGCCGACGACGTACGGCGTCATGTCGCCGGCCGGCGCCGCCGCGGCCGGCGCGGTCACGGCGACCGCTCCCGCGGTGACCACTGCCAACACGGCCGCCATCCGGCCGACACATCTACGCCAACGGACCATGGTCCCCTCCAGACATCGACTGTGTGCCGCCCGCCGGGGCCGCACGCGGTGGCAGGGAGCCTATGGGCAGACATCGACGCACGGCAATGGATCTGTGCATCCCGTCTGCGTCATACGCCGCGCGTGCCGGTGCCGTGTCCGGGCACCGGCACGCGCGGACCGCACGGTCAGCACCAGCCGTTGATCGGCCCGTTCACCCCGGTGGACAGGTAGGCGTCGGACACCCAGCTGCCGTCGCTGAGCCGGTCCCACAGCGCGGTGGTGCCGTACCGGCCGGTGTGCGAGGTGCCGTTGGCGGAGCAGGAGACGGTGACGGTGGCGCCGTCGGCGAGCGAACCGACCGCGCCGTACCCCGTGCCGGGACCGGAGCGCCGGGTCAGCGTGCCGCCGCCGTTGGCGTCCACGACTCCCTGGTTGAAGCCGAGCGCGCCGTAGTTGTAGACGCCGCCACCCCCGCCGACGTAGGCGGACCCGTGCCGGGCGCCGCCCTGGTACGCGGCCGCGCCGCTGACGAAGTCCCACTTGCCGATGCCGTGCCCGGCGATCGGCACGTACGCCGAGTTCTGCCGCAGCCCGAAGTGCACGTGCCGACCGGTGGCGGAGCCGCCGCAGGTGACGTCGGTGCCGGTGTAGCCGAGGTACGCGCCCTGCGCGACGGCGGCGCCGTTCACCGAGATGCTGCTCCACAGGTGGTAGTAGTCGGTCGAGTAGCCCCGGTCGTGGATGACCCGGATCCATCCCGTGCACATCGTGTACGCCGTACCGGCCCGCGCGGCGCGGACCACCTGGTCGCCACCGGCGAGGTCGACCGAACTCCACGGCGCGGCGGCCCCGCCCCAGCCGTGCGGCCCGGAGGTGAGCGTCCACGTCTGCCCGACCGCGAACGGCAGTGCCATGCCGGTCCGGAAGTCGCTCCCGGCGTACATCGGTGCGACAGGCGTGCTGAACACGGCTTTCTCGTCCTGGTTCACCAGCGGTGACGTGGCGGCCAGGTCGCCGAACGACGCCTCGCCGTCGAAGGCGACGGTCCAGCCCCTGGCGTCGGCCCTCGCGAGGAAGACCGATCCGGTGGGGTGCGAGTCCGCGGACCGGTCGGCCAGCAGCACCGCGGTGCCGAAGGCCCACCGGCCGTCGGCGCGGGTGACGGTGACCCGGGTCCGCTCCGCGCCCGTCGCGCGGGCGGTGGCCGTGCCGGCCGAGCCGAGAAGCTTCGCCGTCACGGCGTCGGTGACGGGTTCCGGTGTCGTGCGAGGTGCGGCCGCGGCGGGTGCCGGCGCCACCGCCCAGGCGCCGATCGCCGCCAGGGCGCAGGAGAGCATGAGCCGTCGCATGGAGCCTCCTTATCGACATGTGTCACTGAATCGAGAGGCTATCGACGGTGATGAAAATTGTCTACGAATACCAAACCCAGAGATGAAGGATCTGTGCATCGGGACGTACCGGAAATGGATCTTCCGGCGGTGGCGGTTCATCCGCCGCCGGACGGGTAGCTGAGCGGTATGCGAGTACCGACCCTGGTCAAGACCGCTGCAGCAGTCGGCGCGACCGCCGCCGCGGGCGCCGCCGCCACCTCCACCGGCACCTCGTCGCGCTGGTACCGCCGCCTGCGCAAGCCCGCCTGGCAGCCGCCGTCGGCCGCGTTCCCCCTGGTCTGGACCCCGCTGTACGGGCTGATCGCGGTGGCCGGCGCCCGGGCGCTGGACCGCTCAGACGGGCCCGAACGCGCCGCCTTCGCCCGTGGCTACGCGCTCAACCTGGCGCTCAACGCGGGCTGGACCGCCCTGTTCTTCGGCGCCCGCAAGCCCGGCGCCGCGCTGGCCGAGATCGCCGCGCTCAACGTGTCCAACCTCGTGCTGCTGCGCCGCGCGGCACGCAGCGACCGGCCCGCCGGCGCGGCACTCGCCCCGTACGTCGCGTGGACCCTCTTCGCCACCGCCCTCAACGGCGCGATCGTCGGCCTCAACCGGGGACGGTGACCGGCGCCCGCCGATCAGACCCGGTGCCCGGTGGACGCCGGCCGGGTAGCGCGCCACGACGCCAGGAGGCGCAGCCGGTCCGCGTCCGGGCTGCCCGGCTCGGCGGTGAAGACGAGCACGACCGGGCCGGGACTGCCCGGCAGCGGATAGGTGTCCCAGTCCAGGACGATGTCCCCCAGTCCGGGCACCCGGAACGTCTTGGAGCCGCTCACCGAGGCGCGGACGTCGTGCCGTGCCCACATCCGCCGGAACTCCGCGCTGCGGATGCTCAGCTCGCCGACGACAGCGGTGGCACGGGGATGGGCCGGGTCGTCGGCGACGGCGGCGCGCAGCATGCCGATGTAGTCCAGCGCCTGCCGCTCCCAGTCCGGGCAGCTCCGTCCCCCGGTCAGCGCGTCGTCGAACAGCAGCAGGAGCATGTTGAGCCGGCCGGGCGGATGGTCCGCCGGGTCGCCGAGCAGCGCCTGCGCCATCGGATTCCAGTCGAGCAGGTCGAGATGCCGGCCGAGGACGACCGCCGGGGTGTCCATCACCCGCAGTAGCCGCCGGGTACTGTCCGGCACCCGTTCCGGCCCGCGGTCGACGCGGGCGGCCACCGGCCGCCGGGCGGCCCGGGCCAGCGTGAACAGGTGCCGGCGTTCGGTGTCGTCCAGACCGAGGGCGCCGGCGATCGCGTCCAGGACGTCGTCGGAGGGGCGCACCTCCCGGCCCTGCTCCATCCGCTGGTAGTAGTCGGTGCTCAGCCCGGCCAGCAGGGCCAGTTCCTCCCGCCGCAGGCCGGTCACCTTGCGCCGTCCGCCCGGCTCCAGGCCGACGTCGCCGGGGCGCAGCCGACCGCGCCGGGCGCGGAGGAAGGCGCCCAGCTCGCGTGCGTACGGATGCGGGGTGCTCATGCCGCCAGTCTGACGCGGCGCCGCGCGCCCAGGGTAGGTCCGGCGGACCTAGGCAACCGCGAACGACCGAGACCGGCCGGACCGCTCCTAGCGTCATCGCCGGACGCGAACCCCGCACCCGAGGAACAGCAGATGACCGGATGGACCGCCGACCGCATACCCGACCAGCGCGGCCGGGTCGCCGTCGTGACCGGCGCGAACTCGGGCCTCGGCCTGGTCACCGCCACCGAGCTGGCCCGCCACGGCGCCCACGTCGTGCTGGCCGTGCGGAACACCACCGCCGGCCGGCAGGCCGCCCGCCGCATCGGCGGCGACACCGAGGTGCGCGAGCTGGACCTGGCAAGCCTCGAATCGGTACGCGCGTTCGCCGCGAAGCTGACCGCCGACCATCCGACGATCGACCTGCTGGTCAACAACGCCGGTGTGGTGCTGCTCGGACCGCGCCGTACCTCCGCCGACGGCTTCGAGCTCCAGTTCGCCACCAACATGCTGGGCCCCTATGCGCTGACCGGCCTGCTGCTGGACGCCCTGGCCGGGGCGCGGGCGGCGCGGGTGGTGAGCCTCAGCTCCCTGACCCACCGGAACGCGCGCCTCGACTTCGGCGACCTGATGTCCGGGCGCGACTACCGGGCCTCTGCCGCGTACGGCCGCTCGAAGCTCGCCACCACCGTCTTCGGCGTCGAGCTGGACCGCCGCCTGCGCGCGGCCGGATCGCCGGTCGTCAGCGCGCTGGCGCATCCCGGTCTCACCCGCAGCAACCTCACGCCGCGCGCCTGGGAACACCGTGGCCGGCTGGGACGGGTGATCGCGCGGCTCGGTCTGCTCGCCACCCAGCCGGTCGAGCGGGGCGTCTTGCCGCAGTTGCGAGCCGCGACCGACCCGGACGTCCGCGGCGGCCAGTTCTTCGGTCCGTCCCGGTTCTTCGAGACCTGGGGCCCGGTCGCCGAGGCGCGGCTGAGCCGGCAGGCCGCCGACCCGGCCGTCGGGAAGCGCCTCTGGGCTGCGGCGGCGGAGCTGACGGGTGTCGGTTACCTCTGAACCGGCGGCACGCAACGATGCCGTCGAGTGGGATTTTGCACTCCCAGTGCACTTGTCTCCGGTTTCGCCGCTGCCTAGCGTCAGGCCATGGCTGACTCGTGGACGTTCGCTGTGGCCCGTGACGACCTCGCTCGCACCACACTCGTCGACGGCGCCGCGCCCGGCCTCGCCGACGGGGAGGCGCTGCTGCGCGTCGACCGCGTCGGCCTGACCGCCAACAACGTCACCTACGCGGTGCTCGGCGACGCGATGCGCTACTGGGAGTTCTTCCCGCCGCAGCCCCGTGGGCTCGACGGTGCATGGGGGCTCCCGCCACTGTGGGGCTTCGCCGAGGTCGTCGCGTCCACGGTGGCCGGCGTCGAGCCGGGACGCCGGGTCTACGGCTACCTGCCGCCCGCCGGCCACCTGGTGGTACGCCCGGACCGGGTGGACGCGTCCGGGTTCCGCGACGCGAGCCCGCACCGGGCCGACCTGCCCTCGCCGTACAACTCCTACCGGGCCACCGACGGCGACCCCGCCTACCGGGCGGAGCAGGAGGACCTGCTGATCCTGTTCCGGCCGCTGTTCTTCACCTCGTTCATGCTCGCCGACCAGGTCGTCGACGAGGACGGCTACGGGGCGCGGGCGCTGGTGCTGTCGTCCGCGTCGAGCAAGACGGCGTACGCCGCCGCGTTCGAGCTGCACGGCCGCGGCCCGCGCCTGATCGGGCTCACCTCGTCCGGCAACCTCGCCTTCACCCGATCGCTGGGCTGCTACGACGACGTCCTCTCCTACGACGACATCGGCGCGCTCGACGCCGTTCCGACCGTCTACCTCGACCTGTCCGGCTCACCCGCGACTCGCGCCGCCCTGCGGGCGCACCTCGGCGACCTGCTCGTCCGGGACATCGCCGTCGGCCTGACCCAGCAGACGCCCAACGCCGGCGCCGCCGGGGAGGTCTTCTTCGCGCCGGTGCGCATCCGCAAGCGGAGCCAGGACTGGGGCCGGGCCGGTCTCGACGATCGGTTCGCCGACGCCTGGCAGCGGTTCTCCCAGGTGGTGAGCGGATGGCTCGACGTGCGGGTCGGCACCGGCCCGGAGGCGCTGCGGGACGCGTGGCTCGACGTCCTCGCGGGCCGTACGCCGCCCCGCGTGGGCCACGTCGTCCAGCTCTGAGAACGTCACCGGTTCCGGCCGCGGCGCGCCAGCCCGGCCGATGCGCGCTAGGCTGACGACGCGGGGTACCGATGACTGATCGCCACCCCTTGCTTCTCCCACGGTTTCCCAGCCGCGATGACTGAGTCGAGCGCTGCCGTGCAGATTTCCTTGGAGCACCACGTGCCCGACAACACGTTCGCCCTGAACCCCTTCCGTGTGGAAGGGCTCGGGGCCACCGACGACGAGCGCAGTCCGATCGCGGACGTCAGCGCCGAATCCATGACCCGCCTGCGGAGCCCGTTCACCGCCGTGCGTCCCGCTCGCGAGTCGGCCGGCGCTCCCGCCCGGCGCTAGGAGATGGGTCAGCGGTTGACGTAGGCGGCCAGGCCGCCGAGTTCCTCGTTGGCGATGAAGACCGAACGGACGTTGATGATCGCCTCCTCGACGTGGACCGGGCAGCCCCACGCCGAGTCGCCCCACGAGTCGGCGATCTTGATCTCGGCGGGTGCCGTGCAGCCGTCGCCGCCGCCGAGCTGACACCGCTCGGGGCGGGGAGTGGCGGCCTGCGCGGCAGCCGCGGTGCGCAGCCGGGCGGTGAGTTCCGCGGCGGCGGCGGCGCGCTGTTCGGCCTCGGCGCGTAGCTCCCGCTCCGCCCGCACCACCCGGGCCAGCTCGTCGTGGGCGGCTCGCGCGCGGGCGTCCGCGGCGGCCTTCTCCTCCTCGATGCGGTGGCGTTCGATGGCCAGGGCGGCGGTGCCGGTGAAGACCCGGGCGAGGGCCAGGTCGGTGTCCCGCGGGACGCGCGGGGTGCGGTGGTACATGGCGAAGGTGCCGAGCAGGCTGCCGTCACGGGCCAGGATCGGGGTGGACCAGCAGGCGGCGAGCCCTGCCCGCTCGGCCAGGTCGCGGAAGTCGGCCCAGAACGGGTCGGTGGCGATGTCGGTGACGACGACCGGTTCCCGCCGGTGCGCGGCGGTGCCGCACGAGCCGACACCTTCCCCGGTGGCGATCCCGTCGATCGCCTCGTTGTAGAAGTCGGGCAGGCTGGGCGCGGCGCCGTGGCGCAGGTGCCGGCCGTCGGCGTCGGCGAGCAGGACGGAGACGAGGACCTCCTGCGGTGCGAGGTTCTCGATGCAGCGGGCCATCCCGTCGAGCACCTCGGCCAGGGGCGCCTGCCGGGCGATCTGCTCCAGCATCGCGCGGTGTTCGGCCATCAGCCGTTGCGCCTGCTTGACCTGCGTGGTCTCCACCCCGATCACGCGGATCCCGGTCACCGTGCCGGCGGCGTCGCGGCGTGCCTCGTACGTGAAGTCGAAGAACGCCTCCCGCGCCTGCGATCCGGTGCCCAGCATGATCCGGGCGTCGTGCCCGGTGTAGGGCTCGCCCGTGCGGTAGACCTCGTCCAACAGGGCGAGGAAGCCCTGGCCGTCCAGCTCGGGCATCAACTCGGCGAGCGGGACTCCGGTGCGTGCGCGTTCCTCGCCGATGGCGGCGAAGAACGCCGGGTTCGCCGCCTCCACCACGTGCGTCGGCCCGGTGAGCGCCGCGAAGACGGCGATGGACTGCCCGAACAGTGTCCGCAGATCCTCGTCGACGGGCCGCCCGGCGGCCGGCGAATCCACAGCGGTCGGACGCTGGCCTGGTAGCGCCGTCATGCCTGGTCTTCCTCCCACGCCGGCTCGTCGGTCGACTGGCGGGCCTTTCGCCCGGTGATCACCCCCAGATTACGGGGCAGTGGCCGGGGTTCACATCTTGGCATCGACGCCTGCCTCCGTTACCGTCGTGGGAACGCTCCCATGAACTTAGATACGTCTATGTGATCAGGAGGAAACACGACGTGGCTATCCTCTCGTCCCGCCGCAGATCAGCGGCCATCAGCGTGGCCGCCGTCGCGGGCCTCGCCGCGGCCGGCGTCGGGTTCGCCGTCGGTGGCGCATCCGCCGGCACGGTGTCCGGATCGCTCTACCGTGACCCGAGCTCGGCAGTGGTCCGCTGGGTCGCGGCCAACCCCGGCGACTCCCGCGCCGCCGTCATCCGCGACAAGATCGCCAGCCAGCCGCAGGCGCGCTGGTACGCCAACTTCAACCCGTCGACCATCCAGTCCGAGGTTTCCAGCTTCATCGGAGCCGCCAACGCGGCACAGCAGATCCCGGTGCTGTCGGTGTACGAGATCACCAACCGGGACTGCGGCGGCGCCAGCGCCGGTGGCGCGCCGGACCTCAACCAGTACCAGACCTGGGTGTCCAACTTCGCCCGGGGACTCGGCAACCAGACCGTCCTGATCATCCTGGAGACCGACTCGCTCGCGCTCCAGACCTGCCTGAGCACCGGTGAGCTGAACGCCCGCAACCAGGCGCTCACGACGGCGACGCAGACCATCAAGTCGGCGAACCCGAACGCCAAGGTGTACCTCGACGGCGGCCACTCGACCTGGAACAGCGCCAACGACACGGCCAACCGGCTCCGGGCGGCCGGCGTGCAGTACGCCGACGGCTTCTTCACCAACGTGTCGAACTTCAACCCCACCTCCAGCGAGGCGAACTTCGGCCGGGCGGTCATCTCGGCGCTCAACGGCATGGGCATCTCCGGCAAGCGCCAGGTCATCGACACCAGCCGCAACGGGGGAGCCGCCGGGGACTGGTGCGCCGACGACAACACCGACCGGCGCATCGGGCAGTACCCGACGACGAACACCGGCGACGCCAACATCGACGCGTACCTCTGGGTGAAGCCGCCGGGTGAGGCGGACGGCTGCCGCTACACGGCCGGTTCGTTCCAGCCGGACCTGGCCTTCAGCCTGGCGAACGGCGCGCCCAACCCGCCGACCACCGCCCCGCCGACGACCAACCCGCCGACGACCGCGCCGCCGACCACCGCCCCGCCGACGACCGCGCCGCCCACCACGGCGCCCCCGACCACGCCGCCGCCGACCGGTAACGGCTGCTCCGCGTCGGTCGCGATCAACCAGTGGAACGGCGGCTTCACCGCGAGCGTGAACGTCACCGCCGGCTCCGCGGCCATCAACGGCTGGACCGTGACGGTCGCGCTGCCGGGCGGCGCCGCGATCACCGGCACCTGGAACGCCCAGGCCAGCGGCACCAGCGGCACCGTCCGGTTCACGAACGTGGGCTACAACGGGCAGGTCGGTGCCGGCCAGACGACCAACTTCGGCTTCCAGGGCACCGGCACCGGCCAGGGCGCGACCGCGACCTGCGCCGCCTGACCGGACCCGGCGCCAGGGCCCGGCACGGAGGATCGTTCTCCGCGCCGGGCCCTCGTCGTCGGTGTCCCTCGGCGGGCGGCGGTGAGCTGCCGGAGCACCCCGCGATCACGTCGTCGCCACGCGGGCCGTCGCGGCGTTCCACCCCGATTCCAGAGAGTGATCCCCTGAATCCACTCAGCTACTTCTCAGGTGGCGTTGGTAGCTTCCCGGGTCGACGGCTTCCATTATGGACGCCGTTGATCTCGTTGTGGCACAAGGGTTTCACGTGAATTCCTCACGATCCTCGTGTCGCGCGTCGGCAGTCGTCGAGGGAGAGGTTCGTGGTGTTCAAGAAGATGCTGGGCGCGCTCGGGGTGGGCGGCCCGAGCGTCGATACGGTCCTGTCCAATCCGAGCACCCGTCCGGGGTTGATGCTGGGCGGGCAGGTGAACCTGACCGGCGGCAGCCACGACGTGGAGATCGACCACATCACCGTCGGGCTGGTCACCCGCGTGGAGATCGACGGCGCGGAGGAGGAGTACGACGCCCTCGTCGAGTTCCACCGTGTGCAGGTGGCGGGTGGTCTGCACCTGCGTGAGGGCCGGCAGTTGTCGCTGCCGTTCCAGGTGGCGATGCCGTGGGAGACCCCGGTGACCGACCTGTACGGGCAGCGCCTGCACGGCATGACGATGGGCCTGCGCACCGAGGTGGCGATCCGCGGCGCGATCGACAAGGGCGACCTGGACCCGGTGTACGTGCACCCGCTGCCGGTCCAGGAGCGCATCCTCGACGCGTTCGGCCGGCTCGGCTTCGGGTTCAAGGGCGCCGACCTGGAACGCGGCCACATCTCCGGGCTGCACCAGAGCCTGCCGTTCTACCAGGAGGTCGAGTACTACGCCGCCCCGCAGTACGCCCACGGCGTCAACGAGGTCGAGCTGACCTTCGTCGCCGACGAGCACGGCGTCGACGTGGTGCTGGAGTTCGACAAGCGCGGCGGCCTGTTCACCGGCGGTCACGACTCGTACGGCCGCTACCACGCGGCACACGCCGACGCCGACCGTGTGGACTGGGCCGCGCAGGTCGACACGTGGGTCCGCCAGGCCCTCGACGGCTACCGGAGCCTGCACACCGGCCACGGCTACGCCCCGCCCGCCCAGGGCTACGGCGCGCCCGGCTACCCGCCCCCCGGTTACGGGCAGCCCGCGTACGGCCACCCCGGCGGGCACCACAAGGAGGAGCACCACCACGAGCGCCACGGCGGCCCCGGCATGGGTGCGGTCGCCGCGGGCGTGGTGGGTGGCGCCGCCCTGGGCTTCGCCGGCGGCATGGTCGCCGACGAGGTCTTCGACTCCTTCGGCGACGACGAGGGCGGCGACGAGGAGGCGTGAGCCAGGTCTGGGCCGATCGGGATCTCGAAGGAGTGCGCATGCCCGTCACCGCCGACCTCACCAAGCTGGTCGGCAAGGCCTACCAGGACTAGACGCCTTCAACATCACCACCGTCGGCGACCTGGGCCGTAACCCGTACTTCCGGGCCGCCAACGCCCTGGTCGCCCTGACCGGCGCCAAGTAGCACCGCCGTCGGCGGCCCGGGAGACCTCTCCGGGCCGCCGGACGCCGGCTCCGGCCGGTGTGGTTGGTTTCGGGCGCTTCCGGGCAAGGGCTCGTCGGCGCCTGTGTCAGCGGTCCGCCGGGGCGCTGGCACACTGACCACCCACACCGTGGCGTACGACGAGGGGAAACAGCCGATGGCGGCGGAGGGCAGCACGAAGGCCGTGGTGACGGCGCTGATCGCGAACCTGGGTATCGCGGTGAGCAAGTTCGTGGCCGCCGGCATCACCGGGTCGGCGTCGATGCTCGCCGAGGGCGTGCACTCGGTCGCGGACTCCACGAACCAGGCCCTGCTGCTGGTCGGCGGCAAGCGCGCCCGCCGCGCCCCGACCGCGCTGCACCCGTTCGGCTACGCCCGCGAGCGCTACGTCTACTCGTTCATCGTGGCGATCATCCTGTTCACCCTCGGCGGCCTGTACGCCCTCTACGAGGGCTACCACAAGATCAGCGACCCGCACGAGCTGTCCTCGCCGCTGATCGCCGTCGCCGTCCTGCTGATCGCGATCGCCCTGGAGGGCTTCGCGCTGCGGACCGCGGTGAAGGAGGCGAACAAGGTACGCGGCAAGCGGAGCTGGATCTCCTTCGTCCGCCACGCCCGCGCCCCGGAACTGCCGGTGATCCTGCTGGAGGACGCGGGCGCCCTGCTCGGCCTGCTGTTCGCCCTGTCCGGCGTGGGCCTGAGCGTGCTCACCGGGAACGCGCTGTTCGACGGCATCGGCACCCTGTGCATCGGCGTCCTGCTGGTCGTCATCGCCGTCGTCCTCGCCGTCGAGACCAAGAGCCTGCTCATCGGCGAGGCCGCGCTGCCCGAAGAGGTCACCGCGATCCACACCGAGCTGGTCTCCACCCCCGGCGTCGACCGGGTCATCCACCTGCGCACCCTGCACCTCGGGCCGGAGGAACTCCTGGTCGCGGCGAAGATCGCCATCAGCACCTCCGACCGGGGAGCCGACGTCGCCGCCACCATCGACGACGCCGAGGCGCGGATCCGTCGGGCGCTGCCCATCGCCACGGCGATCTACCTCGAACCCGACATCGACCGGCAGCCCGTACCCACCGTCGGCGCGTCCGGCCCCGGCAACTGAGCGCCGCTCCTCCCGTGGCCTGACAGCAGACGGCGTCGGCCCGGACCGCGTATCCGCCGGCCAGCGCCAAGCCGTATCGATCGGCCGCCGCGAACCGGGTACGGGCGAGGCGTCAGTAGAAGGCGTCCACCGCTATGCCGCGTCGCTGGGGGTCGCGGCCAGTTCGGGGGAGGCGTCCTCCCGGCGTCGGCGGAGCTGGGGTGGCAGTTGGACGTCGGAGCGAGGCTCTTTGCGAGGCAAGCGTGTTCGGATCGCGAGGCTTCAGTACTGCGGACCGCCGAGTCGGTCGTCGTGCCCGTATCGCGGGCACACTCGGTCGGCCTCGGCCGCGAGGGCTCGATGACGGAAACCTTGCGTGCCACAAAATCGGCCGTGATCCGGTACGCCGGCACCGGTCGGATCACCGCCCGCTCCGGCACGACCTGGATGGCGGCCCGCTCGTGGCACGTACTGGCCGGCGCCGACGGCGGTGTTCAGAGTGCGGGGCCGCCGTGGTGGTGGAGTTTGTCGCGGAGGGTGTCGGCGAAGCCTTCGGCCGTGGCGAGTTGGTCGCGTAGCGCCGCGACGCGTGTGGTGGCGGCGGTGTGGAACATGTCGAGCCGGTCGAGGAACTCGGCGCGCTCGGTGCCGGTGGCGGGGTCGAGGGCGTCGAGGACGGCGAGCAGGTCGCGCATCTCGTCGAGGGTGAATCCGAGGGGTTTTCTCCGGAATTCCGGTCGGCACACCTCCCGCCGATCAGTCGACCCTGCTTGACAAGATCAATCGGAGCCGCATGGAGACTCGGCGTGTGGTCCCGGGCCGGGCGAACGGCGTAGCTCAGGGGATAGAGCATCGGTTTCCTAAGACGACGGTCTGCCGGTGTCCACAGGCCGACGACCTGCTTTCTCCTGCTGTCCCTCGTGGCGTGCCGGTCGCTTCGCGGGCTCGCTGCGATCGCTTGCCGAAGACCAGCTGGACGTTCTGGGCCCTGCGTGTGCAGGCTTACGCTGCCGGGAGTCGGGACCGAGTCACCCTTCCTCGCCGTCGAGCAGGTCGCGGCGCCACTCCGCGAATCGGCTACGGAGATCGTCCAGCGCTGGGCCGGTGATGCCGTACTGGGTGAAGTCGTCGGAGTCGAGCTGGGCGGCTTGTCCGAGGGCGTCGGCGAAGATGCGCGGGTCGAAGCCGCGGTCGGCGCGCTGCGCGAGGGTGAGGAGGGCTTCGCGGGTGTAGCGGCCTGACCGCAGGGTGGCGTCGATGTCGATGAAGTCCCGGGCGAACGCTCGCCCGTAGAGGGCGCTCATCTTGTTCGCTACCGCGTCGTCAGGGTGGAGGACGGGTCCGATCGCCATGAGGATTGGTTCGTTGGCGCGCCAGTCCACGCCGAGTTCGACCTTGGAAACCCGGGTGCCGTCGGTGACGGCCAGCCGGGCGAACGTGTCGTATTGCCGCTCGGTCTCGACGGTGAGGCCGTCGTTCCGGTAGGCGTGCACGACGGCGGTGACCGCGGCGGTGAACTCGTCGCGGCGGTCCCAAGCGGTGAACAGGTCGACGTCCTCACTGGGCCGCTCCAGCAGCCCGGCCGCCTGCACCGCGTAACCGCCGGCCAGTGCGAAGCCGTATCGATTGGCAGCCGCGAGCCCGGTACGGGCGAGGCGTTCGTGGAACGGGTCCACCGCTATGCCGCGTTGCTGCGGGTCGCGGCGAGTTCGGGGAAGGCGTCCTCCCAGCGCTGGCGAAGCTGGGGCGGCAGCCAGAGGGTGGGCCAGAGCTGCCGGAGGAGGTCGGCGTCGAGCCAGGTGTTCAGATCCTCGACGGTACTGGCTTCGGTGAGGACCACCTTGTACATGCTGGCCAGGCGTGCGGGCCGGTTGAGGTCGTACTCGGCGTGCCCGGACCAGTCGAGATGACGCGGAAGCGTCACCGTGCCCGCGGTCGGGCCATGCAGATCGGCGAGAGTCGCGGCTACCACGTAGGGCTTCCGGTCGCCGTAGGGCCGGTAGTCCGCCGGCGGCTGGGGTGACGTCCTGCGTCGGCTGAGATTGGTCGCCCGCCGGACTTCCGGTCGTAGCGCCTGGCGGATCGTCTCCCGGCTGTACCCGGTGACCCGTTGCAGATCCACCGGCCGCCAGCCGGCGGCGTGGAACGCCCGCAGCTGCTCGTCCCGCTCGGTCAGCGCGGCGGCCCGCGTCGCCTCATACCGGGAGACGACCGCCTGCAGCTCATCCTCGGAGAACCGGCCCATGGCCCGTAAGCCTACCAGGCTAGGCCCAGCGCGCTTGGCTTACGTCGTAGCTCTGTAGCCGGCGGACCAGTCATGATGATCGCGATTGATGCGCTCATGTTCTGGTGAAGCCGAGGGCCCGGTATCCGGGCATGCGGCGTGGGAGTGAGGCGGCGAGGATTGGTGTGGCCGGGTCGTGGTAGTCGTGGACCTCGGCGAGGTCCTTGCCGGGCGCGGCGCGGATAACGCGGCCGGCGCATTGGACGAGTAGGCCGTCGTAGGAGATCGGGCCGGCGAGGAAGAGGGTGTCGAGGGCGGGGGCGTCGAAGCCTTCACCGATGAACGGTGTGGTGCCGACGACAAGGAGGCCGTCGCCGGCCTTGGCGCCGTCGAGCCGGTCAACGATGGCCCGCCGTTCGCGGGTGCTCATCGCGCCTTGGAGCACAAGCGCCTGATGTCCGCGTGCGGCGAGTAGGGCGGTGAGTGCCTCGACCTGGGCGACCCGGCGGGTCAGCACGAGACAGTTGCGACGGCGGGTCAGGGCCGCGGCGACATCGTCGGCGATCTGGGTGTTGCGGGGCTCGTCGAGGGCCAGCCTTCGGTGCACCTCGGCGAGCGCGCCGGGCGCGTCCAGGTCGACGTCGCCGGGTTGGAATGTGGTCTCGTGGATGAACAGCGCTCGACGGGGTCCGGCGTCGGTGTGCATCGCGGCCGCGAGGGTGCCTTGTTCCTCGTCGGTCAGGGTGTGGCGGACGGGTCCGAGTTGCCAGGTGACGAGTTGGCCGAGGCCGTCGCGTCGGGTGGGGGTGGCGGTGAGGCCGAGCCAGAACTGCGCAGCGACTCGTTTGACCGAGTGCTCGTAGGCTGCGGCGCCGAGGTGGTGGCATTCGTCGACGATGACGTGCCCGTACCCCTGGGTCAGGGTGGCGACGTCGTCGCGCCGGGCGAGGGAGGGCAGCAGCGCGATGTCCACGGTGCCGGTGAGCTTGCGTCGGCCGCCACCGAGTTGACCGGGCTTGATGCTGAGGAACTGCTCGACGCGGGTGCGCCACTGGTCGGCTAGGGCTTTGCGGTCGACGAGAACCAGGGTGGAGGTGCTGCGTTCGGCGATCACGGCGCAGGCCATGACGGTCTTGCCGGAGCCGGGTGGAGCGACCAGGATCCCGTCGTCGTGGGCGAGCAGAGCGCCGACCGCGTTGGCTTGCCTGCTGGTGAGTTCGGCGGTGAACGCGGCGTCGATCTCGGTCCCGGAGTTTCGTACGTCCGTGACGGCCAGCCGTGACCCGGCGCGCTCGACGATCGTGGCGATGGTGTGCCGCAGGCCCCTGGGGAGGACCAGGCGGTCATCGAGGGTGAGGTCGTAGCCCTGGATGAAGCGTGGGGTGTCCCAGGTGGACTTACGTAGCCGCTGCAGCTCGTAGAACTTCGGGTTGGTCATGGCGGCGGCGTGCTTGAACGTCGCCAGCGCGGCGGGCGTGAGCTGCCTGGCGTCGATGCTCAGCCCGGCACCGGCCTCCGCGTGGACCACCGCAGGGAGCGGAGGGTGGACCTGGGTCGCGGTGGACCGGCTCATCGTCGCGACGTCCGCGCCGGTGAGGGCGTGCTTGGCCTGCCGGGCGACGTGTTCGGCGTCGCCAGGGCTGAGCCGATCCAGCGTCGACAGGAACGCCCACTGGTCGGCGTACGGCTCGAGGGTGCCGAGGTCGAGGAAGGTGGTCAGTCCGTCCTTGCGGCGGCGACCCTGAAGCGGCGCGGCGATGAGGTTGCCGAAGCCACCCTCGGGCAGCACGTCCTGGTTGGGGAACAGCCGGTCGTACGAGCGGAGGTCCATCGACCCGCGCAGCACCATCGCCTCACGGAGAAGGACGGTGCCGAGGGACCGCGCGGTGGCCGCGGGAACAGCGCCGGTGAAGAAGACCCACACGTGGGCGCCGCGGCCCGACTGGGAGATCTCCAACGCGGCGGGCACCGCGCTGGCCCGTGCCGCCTTCACGTACGCGAGGGCGTCGAGCACCGCCGTCGGCCCGTCGAAGTCGGCCACGACGAAGTGGCAGGTGTTGCCGGGCATCAGCGGATACAGGCCCATGAACACGTCGCCGACCAGATGCGCCGCGACGACCTCCGTCGTGCGGGGCAGGTAGGTGGCACCCCGCCGGTCCATACCCTTACGCCAACCGCCCGCGACCGCGGGCATCCAGCCGGCAGCGCCGGTACGGGCGTTGTCCCACCGCACGGCGTACACGTCGGCCCGGGCCCGGAACCGGTCGGCGAACAGCGCCAGCTTGTCCCGAGTCGGCGAAGCCATGGTGACCAGCCCTGGCGGCTCAACCGGAGCGGACAACTGCTCCGGCGCCGCAGTCGTGTCCTGGCCGCGCAGCTCCAGCAGACGCGCCAGCCGGGCGTTCTCCGCCCGTAACCGCTCCACCTCCCGCCGAAGATCGACGGACTCGGCCACCGAGCCCATGCCGACCATCCTCGCGTATCAGGCTCCGAACACCTCGACACCGGTCCGCTATCCTCCGCCGATGGCATCGAAGGGGACCGCCGCGTTGGAGGCGATGATCGAGGAAGCCACCGTCGACACGGACGGTCACGAGGACGAGCGTGCCGGCCTGTTCGCCATGATCGAGGAGCATCTGGCGGTGCCGTTCACCACCACCGTCCTCGGCGTCGAGGTCACCATAGGCAAGATCGAGCTGGCCGCGGACAGCATCGTCGCGGTCTGCGCCCGAGGCCGCCACCGGCAACGTGTCGGTCTTCTCGACCTTCCGCTACTCACCCCTATGCCGGACGGTGCCGCGTGGATCGATGCCTACCGGCACTGGGCCGGGAGGTAGGCCACGGTGAGCGAGTACCAGTACTACGAGTTCACCGCCGTCGACCGTCCCCTCACCGGCCGGGAGCGGGCCGAGTTGCGGTCGCTGTCGACACGGGCCGACATCACTGCCACCAGCTTCGTCAACACCTACGAGTGGGGCGACTTCAAGGGCGACCCTCGCAAGCTGATGGAACGGTACTTCGACGCGCACCTGTACCTGGCGAACTGGGGCACCCGCCAGCTCATGCTCCGGCTACCGAAACAAGTGCTCGACCCCGCCACCGTCGCCCGGTACTGCCAGGGCGACAGCGCATCCGCGTGGACTGCCGGCAAGCATGTCATCATCGACCTCCACGACGAGGACGAGGACGGCGCGGACGAGTGGGACCTCGACGGCCACGGCCTGCTCACCTCGATCATCCCGGTCCGGGCCAGCCTCGCCGCCGGCGACCTGCGCCTGCTCTACCTCGCCTGGCTGCGCTGCGTACAGTCCGAGGAGATCACCGACGACGAGCCCGAACCGCCCGTCCCCGCCGGGCTGGACACCCTCGACGCGCCGCTCACCGCCGTCGCCGAGTTCCTGCGCATCGACCCCGACCTGATCGCGGCCGCGGCGGCTGGGTCGCCGCCGGACGCCTCCGGCGAACCGACCGCCGCACAACTACGGAAGTGGGTCGTCGGGCTACACGCCCGGGACAAGGACGCCATCCTGACCGACCTAATCACCAGCGGCGAAAGCCACCTGCGCAACCGACTGCTGCGCCGCTACCGCGACGCGCATCCCGTCGACGCGTCCACGCCGACGGCCGTCCGTACTGCCGGTCAACTGCTCGCAGCCGCTGCGGACCTGCGTGCCGTGCGGGAACGACGGGATGCCGAGTTGCGCGAACACGACCGGGTCCGCCGGGAACGCTCCGCCGCAGCAGCCCGGCAACGGCACCTCGACACCCTCGCAGTCGACCAACCCACCGCCTGGCAACGGGTCAACGAACTCATCGCCACAAAGAAGCCCCGCGAGTACGACACCGCCGTACAACTCCTCGTCGACCTGCGCGACCTCGGCGAACGCGACGGAGACAGCGCATCGTTCCAACACCGGCTGGCCGAGCTGCGGGCGGCGCACGCCCGCAAGCCCAGCCTGCTCGAACGCCTCAACCTCGCAGGCCTCGACACCTGACGCCTGGTCCGCCGCCCGGTGAGCTGGCCACCATCGCCTTCACGCGCTGCGGCTCTCGCGCCGGCGCCACGACCTCAGACGTCGACCGTCGGCCTGCAACAAGGTCGGCGTGGGCGGCCATAGTGTGGTGTGAGGCATCAAGTATGGCCGCCGGACGAGGAACTGTGGTCCTCGATCACCGCCGGCGACGAGGCGGCGTTCGGTCGGCTCTTCGACCGATACTCCCGCCCGGTCTACAACCACGCGTTCCGGCTGACCGGGTCGTGGTCGACGGCTGAGGACGTCACTCAGGCGACGTTCCTCGTCGCGTGGCGCCGCCGGCACGACGCCCGCCTGGTGGACGGTTCGGCGCTGCCGTGGCTGCTGGTCGTCGCCACCAACACGGTCCGCTCGGAGTGGCGGTCCGCGCGCCGGTGGCTGGCGCTGCTACGGCGTCTACCGGGTGAGCGGTACGCCGATGGTGACCTCGCAGACGAGGTTTCCGCTCGGCTCGACGACGAAAGGCGGATGACCGAGGTCCTCTCGGTGGTCCGCGGATTGCCGCCGGCCGAGCGGGAGGCGGTGGCGTTGTGCCTGTGGTCCGGCGTGTCGTACCCGGACGCGGCAGCCGTGTTGGGCATCAGCGAGGTGGCGGTGCGGTCGAGAGTGAGCCGTGCGCGCAGCCGCCTGACCCGTCTGATGCCAGAGGAGATCCAGGAGGGGAAGCGGTGAACGACATTCTCGACCTGCCCGCGGAGCGGGACCTGCCGCCGGATGCGGCACACGCGATGCGGGCCCGGATCCTCGGCTTCGTGAGCCCGCCTCCGCCGCGTATTCCACGACTGCGGATCGCCATTGCTGCGGCGGTGCTGCTGGCCGTGGCTTCCGGTGCCGCGGCGGTGGTGTGGGACCGGCCGGAGCGCTCGACCATGCAGGTGCTGGCCATGGGGGCCGGTGAGCTGTCGCCGACGCTGCGGGACGCGGCGCAGCGGTGCCTGCAGTGGAACTCCCCGCAACGACAGACCCGCCAGGCACCAGGGGAGCGACCCGTTCCGGTGGCCCTGGCTGACCTGGCGGTGGCCACGGAGCGAGGTGACCGTGCGCTGGTGTTGTTCATGAACGACGTCGGCTACGCCACCTGCGACGTGGACGGGGCGGGAACAGCCCGGGAGTCCGGCGGGGGCGCCACTGAGCCGTGGCCGCACGGTGACCTGCTGCCCGGGCCGGTGCAGCGGCTGCTGCTGACCTCCACCGAGCACGACGGCGGGGACGTCAGCGTCAGCGGCCGGGCCAGCAGCCGCGTCCACCGGCTCGTACTCGACCACGGCGACGGCCACACCACCACAGCACGACTGTCCGAAGGCGCGTTCGGCCTGATGACCAACGACGCCCGACTCAAGGCCGGCAACGACCCTGAACTGGTCAGCTACGACGCCCGCGGGACGGAGATCGACAGGCGTCCGCTGTTCCAGGCCGAAGACCAACTCGAGCACTGCTACGCGGACCCGGACGGGAAGCGGATCTACGGCAAACCGACCAGCGACTGCCGTCCCGCCGAGACGTGGGGGCGTTAGCCATGATCGGAGGCTGCCCGCTGCCCGCTGCCCGCTGCCCGCTGCCCGCTGCCCGCTGCCCGCTGCCCGCTGCCCGGGGCGTGGGGCGTGGGTCGTCACTCGCGGGTCAGCCCCGGTGGCAGCGCGTCCTCGCCAGGTCGGACCTGGCGGGCACTGGCCACCGGGTCATGTTCCAGGGTGTGGATCAGTGGTGCCGGGCCGCCGACGCAGGTCCAGGTGTCGTCCCAGAGAGCGGAGACCAGCCATGACAGGTCGGCGGGGAAGAACATGTCCGGCAGCGCGCCGTGCGGGCGGCGGATATGACCACCGGTCCGCCAGGTGAGGGCCTGTTCGGGGCCGGCCTGGACCAGCACGTACGGCCAGTTCCAGTAGAGGCACACCCTCGGGGCGTGGGGGAAGACGACGTCGTGGGCGCCGGTGTCGAGGTAGGCGAGCCACCACGGCTGGTCGGGGGTATGCGTGGTGAGGTCCTCGATCAGGGCGTGCTCGTAGGCGGTGGCGGTGACGTCGTCGGTCTGGTACGTGGTGGCGTAGGCGTCGAAGATCGGCGGGATGGCGGTGGTGATCGAGACGCCGGCAGTGGTGTGCCCGGCGATCCAGCCCACGTCGGCGGCAGTGCCGACGCACCAGCCCCGCCCGTCCTTGCTGACCTGCACACCACCATTCAAGCCGCTGCGGCGACGGTTGGCGTGGCAATCGGGCCGGTCGCGGAGCGGCGGCCGGCGACCAGCCGTCGTGGGCCACGATGCCCAACGCCTGCCCCGCGCTCGGTGGAGCGCTGATGCTCGCAGGTCCCGCACATCGTGTCCGGGGTGCCGGCCGGAGACGGCGGCAGGCTCAGGGTTGCCGCGCCCGCGGGGTCCGAGGGTGGGGAGGGCTGAAGTGTGTTCCGCCGTGATCGTGGCTGAGCCTCGAGGTGCCACCCACTTCTCGCTCCGCGGGCGGGCCGGGTTGAACGGGCGCGGCCCTGGCGGCCGTAGACCCGGAGATGCCCGAGAGCGGTGGGTATGGCTGCGTGTGTTTCGTCGAGATCGCTTGGCTCACGGTAGGAGATGCCACCCGCCGCTTCGTCGTCTGTGAGATTCGGTAGACCGCTGATGGAGATCCGCGACCTGCGTTCGCATCGTTAGAAGATGCCGGCAAACCCGAACCCCAGACGAGGCGCATTCGAGAAAAAGCCGACCGACGAAGGAGAGCACGACGGTGGCGAAGCTGTGGATCGGCGTGGACATCGGCAAGACCCACCACCACGTCGCCGCTGTCGACGGTGACGGCCGGCTCGTCTACTCCCGTCGAGTAGCCAACGACGAGACCGCGCTCCTGACAGTGATGGCCGAGGTGTCAACGCACGGCCGTGGGGTCTGCTGGGCGGTCGACGTCACGACCGGCCTGTCGGCGCTGCTGCTGACCCTGCTGTGGCGGCGGCAGGTGCAGGTTCGTTACGTCTCCGGCACCGTTGCGTTCCACATGGCCGCCGCGTTCGCCGGGGAGAACAAGACCGACGCCCGCGACGCGGTCGTCATCGCCCAGACCATCCGCCTGCGCCCCGACATTCCGATCCTGGAACCCTCCGACCGGCTCCTGGCCGAACTCAGCGTGCTCACCGGCTACCGCGCCGACCTCGTCGGCCAGCGCGTCGCCACCCTGTTCCGGCTGCAGGAACTCCTCACCGGCATCAGCCCCGCCCTGGAACGCGCTGTGGACCTGAACCGGAAGGCCCCGATGATGGTCCTCGCCTGTTGGCAGACCCCGGCCGCAATCCGGCACGCCGGCGTCGACCGGATCACCGCCCTACTCCGACGCGGTCACGTGAAAAACGCCGTCCAGGTCGCCGAGGCGATGGTGGCCGCCGCCCGCCAGCAGACCGTCACGCTCCCCGGCCAACGTGCCGCGGCCGTGGTGGTGGGGCAGATGGCCACCGAGATCCTCGCCATCGACCAACGCATCGCCGCCGTCGACGACCTCATCGCCGAACAGCTCGACCAGCACCCCCTCGCGCCGATCATCGGGAGCCTGCCCGGCATGGGCCCACTACTGACCGCCGAACTACTCGTCCACACCGCCGGCATGACCGAATACGACAGCCCCACCAAACTCGCCGCCCACGCCGGCCTGGCACCCGTCTCCCGCGACTCCGGAACGGTCTCCGGCAATCACCGTCAGCCCCGCCGCTACCACCGAAGACTGCGACACATCCTGTGGATGGCCGCGTTCACCGCCGCCCGAGAATGCCCCACCTCCCGCGCCTACTACGAGAAGAAACGCGCCGAAGGAAAGAACCACCGCCAAGCCATACTCGCCCTCGCCCGGCGACGCGTCGACGTCCTCTGGGCACTCATCCGCGACCGCAAGACATTCACTCGACCGGCACCGGTGATCCGCGCGGCAGCCTGAACCAATCGGCTCCCCGCCGGCGCGAGCCCACGCGCCGGCCGCTTCACCCTGCCCACCAAGATCAAACCGGAGTCACATGGAGACTCCTAAGACCGTCATCTATGCATGTCGGTAGGCCGACTGCCTGCGATTCAGCCGTTCATTACCTCTGTTTGTTGGTCGCATTGGATAGCTGCTGCGCTCCGTTGCTGGCGGTTACAGTAGCAAACCGGCCGCCTCTGTTGCTTTTTGTGTCAACTTTCTCGATTCTAAATCCTCGTCACGGCATTTTGCGACTTGACGTAGCGAGGATGCTGTCCGGGGAAGCACGTGCGATCCTCGCCCAACCCGCTCCTTTACGCCGCACGCCGAGTTACGCCTGGGCACCGGAGTCGGAAGTGGGCGCAAACGCGTTGCCAGGCTGATGCGCCAGGCCGGGCTGCAGGGCTTCTGCCGGCGCTGCCGTCAGGGCTGCAAGGTGCGCGAGTTGGACGCGTGAGTGGATGCCGAGCTTCCGGTAGACGCGGGTGAGGTTTGCTTCGACTGTTTTGACACTGATGGTGAGGGCGGTGGCGATGTCGCGGTTGGTCGCTCCGCTGGCGGCGAGCTCGACGCAGCGCTGTTCGGCGGAGGTGAGGCAGGGGAGCGTACTGCTGTGCGCGGGGACGGGCTCCAGTTGGTGGAGGGTGCGGGTGGCGGCTTCGATCCAGGGGTGTGCCTGGTGCGTGCTGAAGAGGTCGGCGGCGCTCTGCGCCGCGGTGCGGGCGCTGGCGCGTCGGCGTCCGCGTCGTTCGGTGTGGCTGAGGGCCAGGAGGGTTCGACCGTGTTCGATGGGCAGGTGGCGGAGGTGGTCGGCTGCTGCGGTGAGGAGGTCGGCGGCCGCATCGTAGTTGCCCAGGGTGGCTTCCAGGAGTGCCTGGGAGCGGTCGAGCACGGGGAGGACGCAGCTTCTATCTAGATCAGTCGCGGTGCGACGGGTATCGGTCAGCAGTTTGCGGGCTTGGTCGAGGTAGCCGAGGGAGATGAGGGCTTGGGCGAGGTCGGCGTGCCAGCGCAGGACGGACGGGTCGCGGACCTGCTGGCGCTTCTCAAGCGTACGGACCTCTTCCAGCGCCTCCAGGGCTTCTTTCGGACGCCCGGTGACCAGGAGAAGATGTCCGAGGACGAAGAGGTTTCGGGAGAGGAAGACTTTGTTGTCCTCCCGGCGGGAGGTGTCCGCCCCGCGGCGTGCGTGAGCGAGGGCGGAGTCGGTGCACGAGGCGGTGCCCTCGACCAGGGCGGAGGTGTAGCACGTTGGGGCGGGGTCCAAGGCGGCTCTGTCGGTAAGCGACAGGGCGCGGCCGGCGTAGTCGAGGGCCAGTCCGCACCGTCCGGCGCGGATCTCGACTTCGGCGAGGCTGCGCAGGACATCCACGGTGGCTTCGGCGTCTCCGGTCCGCTCGGCTTCGACGAGCAGAGGCAGCAGTGCGCTGCGGGCTTCGTCCAGACGGTCGTCGAAGATGGCGTGCCGGGCGGAGAGCTGTTCGGGCCTGGCGTTGACGGGGATGTGAGTGCTGCGTGGCAGGGACAGGGCGTGGCCGAGCGTGGTCTCGGCTTGGGGGCGGCCGAGGATGCGTTGGATGCGGGCCTGCATCGTGAGGGCCATGGCGGTGGTGGCGGTGTCGCCAGCGCTCCGGGCGAGGCTGGCGGCCCGGGCAGCCTGGGCGCACGCCCGGTCGGGATCGCCGTTGACGTTGGCCCAGATCGCCTGGCGGACGAGGATCTGCGCGGTCAGGTCCGGATGTCCGGCCGCTTCGTGAAGTGCGTCGGCGAACAGCTTGTCGCCGTTGTACAGGTGCTGTCCGCCTGAGTCGATCAGGGAGATGAGGGCGTTGACGCGGTTGGCGGGGCTGCTGTCGTGGTGCAGGACGAGGCGGACGGCAGCCTGGCCGCGGGGCAGGTCGCCGTTGTGGGCGGCGTCGCGTACGGCGGTCAGCGCCCGTTCGGTGAGCAGGTCGGCGTCGGTCTCCGGGGTACGTTCGGCGGCGAGCAGGGAGAGCTCGGCCGCTAGTGCGGGTTCTCCGCGCAGCCGGGCGCGGGCGGCGGCGCGGTCGGCGCAGTCGGCCGACTGCGGGTCGTTGGTGTCGGCCGCCAGCGTGGTGTGACGGTCGCGGCGGATGCTGTCGCGGCTGGCTTCGGCCAGGCGGGCGTGCAGGAGCCTGCGTGTGGCGACCGGCGGTCGGGCCGCGAGTTCGGCACCGATCGCGGCGGCGGCGAACCGGATCTTCCCGTCGACCTGCCCGATGTTGATCAGTCCGGCTGCCTCGGCCTCTGCGAGAAGGTTTTCGGCGGGCGGGCCGGCGAGGCGGCTCAGCAGTTCGCGGTCGGGCCGGTCGTCGAGTGCGGCGACCGTCAACAGTTCCTGAACTTCGGCCGACACAGTGCCCAGCCATTCGTTCACCAGTCGGCGGGCGGCCAGCGGCAGGACCAGGTCGTCTACGAGACCCTGAGCGGCCGGCAGGTCGGTGGCGCGGCTGCGGGCCCCGGCGAATGCGAGGGCTAGGGCCGGGTTCCCTCCGCTGCGGATGTGGGTCTGCGTGACCTCGTAGGGGGTTAGCCGGTACGGCGACAGCAGGGTTGCGACCTGATCGGGTGTCAGCGCCGGGATGCGTACCGCACAGGGGTCCTCGCCGCACCAGTGGCCTTCGCTCCCCGGGCGCCAGATTCGCTCTGCGGCTATGACGGGAAGGTCGGGAGCCAGGCGCAGTGCCCAACGCAAGACGGCCGCGCTGGCCGTATCCAGCCACTGGGCGTTGTCCACCACCAGTGTCAGAGGCGGGGTGTCCAGCAGCAGGGTGGCGGTCAACCGGCGCAGCCGTAGAGCGGTCCCGGCGGGATCGGCAGAGCCCGGCACTCCGACGGCCTTGTCGATTCCGGTCGCGAGTTCCCGCGCGGCCGGCAGCGGTTGGAGGGCCAGTGCGAGTTCGAGCAGTCCGGTGTAGGGGACCTGGGCGTCCTGTGGGCTCGGAGCCAGCCTTAGGACAGGCATGCCCAGCTGCTGCCCGAGTACACCGGCCGCAGCGGTCTTGCCGATCCCGGGCGGACCGAACAGCACCACCCGACGGGCGCCGCGCACGACGCCCGGTACCACCGGCAGCATGGTGCCGGTGGCCCCCTGATGCGCATTCACTGCCGTCGCAGAATCTGGCACCGGATCATAGTGCGCCCGACGGTCCTTCGCGCACCAGAGCAAGGGGTTGCCCTGATTTCGGCCAGCCTCCGCCGTTCCTAGTGTCATCGCCAAAGCCGAGCTGTCACCGGTTGCCGGAGATCCCATCAACACGGGCCCTGCTGCCACACCCCTCAACCCATCTCGGCGGGAGGATTGCGATGTATCGAAGAACTGCCATGGCGGCCGCTGTCGCGGTTGCGCTTACCCTGGGCACCGTGACCGGGGTGGCCACCCAGTCGACCGCAGCCACCCCGCCCCCTACACCCACGGTTGCGCAGAGCCCGCTGTCGCTGGCGATCTCCGCGGCCGACCGGGCCGCCGACGGCGGTCACGACGCGCTGGCGAAAGGCCCCTTCGAGCAGTACGACCGGCGCATGGTGATCCCGTGGGTCGACGGGCTGTTCTCCATCGCCTACACACGCACCTACCGGGGCCTGCCGGTGGTCGGCGGCGACGCCGCCGTGCTCGCCGACGGCAAGGGCGCGATCCGGGCGATCTCGGCCGCCACCAAGACGAAGATCAACGTGTCGGTGGTGCCGACGGTCGCCGTCGACCGTGCCGAGCAGACCGCCAAGAGCCTGCTCGCGAAGGTCGACCGGGTCGAGTCGCGCACCCTGGTGGTGCACGTCAAGGACAGCACCGCCCGCCTCGCGTGGGAGGTCGTCGTCGCCGGGCGCACCGCCTCGGCGCCCAGCCACCTGCATGTCTTCGTGGACGCGCGCACCGGCCAGGTGCTGGCCAAGCAGGAGGACGCCGCGGCCGGTTCCGGCACCGGCAAGTGGAACGGGCCCAGCCCGTTGTCGATCACCACGTCGCAGTCGGGCAGCACGTACTACCTGCGCGACACCACGCGCACCGGCCTGAACTGCCAGGACTACAGCACCAGTACCGTCTTCTCCGGCGCGGACGACAGCTGGGGCAACGGGGTGGGCACCAGCAAGGAGACCGGCTGCGTCGACGCACTGTACTCGGCGCAGAAGGAATGGGACATGCTGTCGGCCTGGCTGGGCCGCAACGGGCACAACGGCAACGGCGGCAGCTGGCCGATCAAGGTCGGCCTGAACGAGCAGAACGCCTACTGGGACGGCTCCACGATCACGATCGGCAAGAACTCGGCAGGCAACTGGATCTCCTCGATGGACGTGGTCGGCCACGAGTTCGGCCACGGCCTCGACCAGAACACCCCCGGCGGCACCAGCTCCGAAGCCGGCCTCGGCGAAGCCACCGGCGACATCTTCGGCGCCCTGACCGAGGCATACGCCAACCAGTCCAGCGCCTACGACGAACCCGACTACCTGGTCGGTGAGGAGATCGACCTCGTCGGCAGCGGCCCGATCCGCAACATGTACAACCCCTCGCTGGTCGGCGGCCACCCGAACTGCTACTCCTCGTCGATCCCGAACACCGAGGTACACGCGGCCGCCGGTCCGCTCAACCACTGGTTCTACCTGCTCGCCGAGGGCAGCGCGCCGGGCGGCGGCAAGCCGAACAGCCCCATCTGCTCGGGCGGCCCGTCGTCGGTCACCGGCGTGGGCATCCAGTCCGCCGGAAAGATCTTCTACGGCGGCATGCTGCTGAAGACCTCCGGCATGACCCACAAGAAGTACCGCACCGCGACCCTGACCGCCGCGAAGAACCTGGACTCCTCGTGCGTCCTGTTCAACCGGACCAAGGACGCGTGGAACGCGGTCGCGGTCCCGGCCCAGACCGGCGACCCGACCTGCACCGCGACCAGCACCGACTTCTCGATGTCGATCAGCCCCACCTCGGGCAGCGTCAACGCGGGCTCCTCGGTCACCGCGACGGTCAACACCGCGACCGTCTCCGGCAGCGCGCAGACCGTGTCGCTGACCTCCTCGGGTGCCCCGTCGGGGGTCACCGTGTCGTTCAGCCCGACGTCGGTGACGTCGGGCAACAGCTCCACGATGACGGTGGCGACCACCTCCAGTGCGGCTGCGGGCACGTACACCATCACCGTGACCGGCACCGGTTCGATCACCCACACCGCGCAGTACACGCTCACGGTCAACGGCGGCACCCCCGGTGGCACCGCGCCGGACATCGACGTCGCCAACGTGCAGGCGCACCTGACACAGCTCAGCACCATCGCCACCAACAACGGCGGCACCCGCCGCTCGACCGGCCAGGGCTACCTGCAGTCGGTGGCGTACGTCAAGGGCAAGCTGCAGGCCGCCGGCTTCACCGTCACCGAGCAGCCCTGCACCTCCGGCTGCACCAGCGGTGCAGGCCCGAACCTGATCGCCGAGTGGCCGGGCGGTAACGCGAGCAACGTCTACATGTTCGGCGCCCACCTGGACGGCGTCTCGGCCGGTCCGGGCATGAACGACAACGGCTCCGGCTCGGCGGCGCTGCTCGAGGTCGCCCTCGCGCTGGCCGCGCAGAACCCGACCATGCTGAACAAGGTCCGCTTCGGCTGGTGGACCGACGAGGAACAGGGCCTCAACGGCTCCAAGTTCTACGTCAACTCGCTGACCAGTACCCAGCGAACGGCGATCAAGGCCTACTACAACTTCGACATGATCGCGTCGAAGAACGGCGGCTACTTCATCAACAACATCACCTCGACCGCGTCGCAGCCGATGAAGGCGTACTGGGACTCCCTCAGCCTGCAGCCGGAGGAGAACGTCGAGGGCCAGGGCCGTTCCGACGACTACTCGTTCCAGAACGCGGGCATCCCGACCTCCGGTTACGCGATGGGCGCCAGCGCCACCAAGACGTCGGCCCAGGCGTCGAAGTGGGGCGGCACGGCCGGTCAGTCCTACGACTCCTGCTACCACTCCTCGTGCGACACCCTCAGCAACATCGACGCCACCGCGCTGAACCGGGCTGCCGACGGCATCGCCTACACGCTGTGGAACCGGGCGGTCGGCACCTCGACGCCGACCAACGACTTCTCGATCTCGGCCAGCCCCGCGTCGGGCACCGTGAACGCGGGGTCCAGCACCACGACCACCGTCGGCACCGCCACCACCTCGGGCAGCGCCCAGACGGTTACCCTGACCGCCAGCGGCGCCCCCACGGGCGTAACGGTCTCGTTCAGCCCGTCGTCGGTCACCTCCGGCAGCTCGTCGACCGCCACCATCGCGGTCGGCTCGTCGGTGGCCGGCGGCACCTACACCATCACCATCACCGGCGCGGGTTCGGTGTCGCACAGCACCACGTACACGCTGACCGTGACCGGCGGGCCGGGCGGCTGCACCGCCGCCCAGCTGATCCTCAACGGCGGTTTCGAAAGCGGCACCTCGCCGTGGACCGGCTCCACCGGCGTGATCGGCACCTCTATCGGGCAGGTGCCGCGCAGCGGCACCCGGTACGCGTGGCTCGGCGGAAACGGCTACACCGCGACCGAGGCCATCAGCCAGACCGTCACCATCCCGTCGGGCTGCACCAGTGCGGTACTGACCTACTGGCTGCACATCGACACGAGCGAGTACTGGGCGCTCGCCTACGACGTGTTCACGATCAAGGCCAACGGCACCACCGTGGCGTCGCTGTCCAACATGAACGCTGCCACGGGCTACACGCAGCGCACCGTCAACCTCGGCGCGTACGCCGGCCAGACGGTCACGCTGACCTTCACCGGCACCGAGGACGCCTACCTGCAGACCAGCTTCGTGCTGGACGACGTGACCCTGCAGATCGGCTGAGTTCAACGGCAGGGTGGGGCGCTCGCCCCACCCTGCCGCAGGTCCTGCGCCCCTGTTCCGCTGCCGGACCGGACCTTAGCCTGAATCCGTGGATTGGATTCTGGGTGCGTTGTCGGGTTGATCTAGCCGATTGGGGGTGTGATGGATCCGCTGGCCCTGGTCTCCGTAGAACGCCAAGTAACCCGGCTCCGCCTTGACCTGGCGAGAGGCGAAGTCCATCGCCTCCGGGCGCAGATCTGCCCAACCTCGCGGGAAGCGGCCGTACCGGTCGTAGAACCTCCGCAACAGCGCGAACCCGGCCGTATCTCGCCATGCTTGGACGCAACCAGGTCCAGCTCAGCAGGGACAAGGGTCCAGTGCTCGACCAGCTCGCCGATGCTCAGAGGAGATCGACTCACAGCGGTCAACCACCGTGGCAGCGATCAGGGACCGCGCAGACCCCCAAAAAGATCAACTATTTGGCCCCTGGTCGCAAGATCGGCGTGGTTGGTCGTGAAGGGCCCGTCGGCGTGTGACCAGGTCCAGCGAAGCCGTCGGTGGGTCAGCCACGCACTAGCCTGGCCGGCGAGGTCGCGGTGCCGGCGCTGGGTCCTGTTGGTGTCGCCGCCGTCGGTGGTGAAGGCGAGCAGGGCGTAGCCGCCGGGGATGCCGGCGTGGGGCTCGCCGGGGTGCCGGCTGCCGTCGACGGGGAGGTGCACGCTGGCCAGGGCCGGTGCGCCCTGTCCGGGCAGGGTTTGCAGCATGTGGACGCGGCCGTGGTCGACCAGGTGCCATCGGCCGTCCAGGGGCAGCCTGAGCACGGTGCGGGCGTGGGCGAACAGTTCGTAGGCGTCGACGGGGTCCTGCACGACGAGGGTGGTGGTCGCGGTCATCGTGGTCACCGGGCCCAGATCGCCAGGGCTGCGGTGGTGGCGGCGCCGGCGTACCCGGCGAGCAGCAGCGGCACGGCGCGGGAGATGGCGGTGTACTTGGCCCGTACGGCGCGGGAGAGCCACCACAACTCGCGGGCGCGTGCGAGGGGGGCGGTCTGGGCTCCCGGGTCGGTGTCGCCACCGACAACGCGGACCAGGACGTCCTGGGCGGTGTCGGCGTAGGCGACGAACCCGAAGTCCCCACCCCGAAATCCCGGTACGCGAAACCCGCGTCCGGCACCGGTGGGGCTACTGAACCGCCGAAAGCCCTTGCGGCAGGGCTGGCGCCGCGCGCCCTTTATGGGCATCACCGCACGCTCTTCCGCGCTCGTCGAAGAGGGCCGATGCCCACCGAACTCGCACATCGTGTCCGGGGTGTCTGTCGGTGACGGCGGCAGGCTGAGGTTGCCGTGCCCGTTGGGCCGGGAGTGGGGATGGCTGAAGTGTGTTCCGCCGTGATCGTGGCTGACGTTCGAGGTGCCAACCCCGCTCCCCCGGTTTTCGACACAGGCGCCCTCTCTGCCAGGCCAGCACGCCATTCGCACCAGCTCCACGCCCAGGTCGCGTGCGATCCGCTAACGTCGAATCGCCGTGCGTCGGGGCGCCGCAACAGTCGGCTCGACGCAGGCCGATGCGAACGGAAAGGCGAGCCCATGATTGATCGCCAGGATCTTCAACAGGCCAGGGACGATCTCGGCCGTAAGCTCGCCGCCCTGCGTAGGTCGAGGGGACTCATTCAGGAAGCCCTCGCACGCCAGGTGCACACGACGCGCAGCACCCTGGGAATGGTCGAGCGGGGCCGGCAGGTCGTGGACCGGATCTTCTGGCTGCAGTGCGACACCCTGCTGGACGCCCAGGGCGAGCTACTCGCCGCCTACGACGCCTACCGACACCTCCAGTCCCGGTTCCAGGCACAGCAGGCCGAGGCGGCACAGCGGGCGCGGTGGGGAGCGGTACCCGAGGCGGTGATGGCAGCCGGCGAGGCCACAGGCGAAAGGTACGGCGAAGTCGGCGACAATCGACGCCCGCCGGACCGGTTCCACGGCGAGCGCCCGGAGGCGGGCCGCACCACACGAACCGGGCAGGTCTCAGTCGTCAACGCGGTAGCAGGCCGTGGCGAGGAAGCCGACCACGATGCCAGGTCGCGACTGCTGGCCGAGCTGCGCCGGCACCTGCTCGCACCTGCCGCACCGAAACAGCCGGTCGAGCCTCTCACGCTTTCGGAGGTCCGTCAGCGGGTGGCCCATCTCCATAGCCTTTACCAGCGTGGCAACTATGCCGAGGCGGTCCGGGCGTTGCCCGACACGTTCGAGCAGGCGAACCTGTTGACCCGGACCTGCACCGGCACGCAGCGCGCCCTGGCCGTCGGGTCGCTGGCGGCGGCGAATCTCGCCGCCGCCAAACTCACCGTGAAACTCGGCGATCCCAGCCTTGCCTGGGTGGCGGCGGACCGTGCCGCTCGTGTCGCCGCCGAGCAGGCCGAGGATGTTGCGCTCGTCGCTGCGGCGGCGTTCTCGGTGGGTACTGCGCTGCTGGCGATGCCGGACCGCGTCGGCGATGCCGAGGAGGTGGTGCTGGCCGCTCTCGATGGTGTGACGGACACGAGGGACTCCGCGTCGACGGGTCCGCGTGTCCTGTCGGCCCACGGGGCGTTGACTCTGCTCGCGGCGCTGATCGCCGCCCGGCAGGCCCAGCCCGCCGCTGTCGAGCGGCACCTCGACGACGCGAACGCCCTGGCCCGGCGGCTCGGCGCCGATCGTAACGACCTGTGGACCGGGTTCGGTCCGACGAACGTGATGATCCACCGCATCAGCATCGCCGCCCGAACGGACCAGCCTCAGCTGGCGATCCACCTTGGAGAACAGCTCGACACCTCGTCGCTGCCGGCGGCCCTGGTGAGCCGCCGCGCCCGGGTCCACCTCGACCTCGCCGCCGCCTACGCCTGCTCGCCCGGCAACGATCCCGCAGCCGTGCTGCACCTGCTCGAAGCCGAACGCATCGCGCCGCAGACGGTGCACGTGCACGGCCGGACGCGCCATCTGATCGGCGACCTGCTCACCCGTGAGCGGCGCGCCGTCACCCCCGGCCTGCGGGCACTCGCCGAACGCGCCGGAATCGCCGCGTGACGTCCGGATCCGCGAATGCCCGTCTGCTCTACCTGGTGGTCTGTGCCGCGCCACCGGCCCGCCGCATCGTCGAGCTGGTCGAGGCGGTGCGGCGCGACGGCTGGGATGTGTACGTCATCGCGACCGAAACCGCGCACACCTGGCTTCCCAACGATCGGCTGGCCGCCGTTACGGGCAGGCCCGTCAGCTACCGGCAGCGGCATCCTGACGAACCGAGCGTCCTGCCACGCGCCGATGCCGTCGCGGTCGTTCCGGCGACGTTCAACACCATCAACAAGTGGGCCACCGGCATCAACGACAGTCTGGCCCTCGGCATCCTCAACGAAGCTCTCGGCGCAGGCATGCCGATCATCGTCTCCCCGTACGTCAAACCCACCCTCGCCCGCCACCCCGCGTTCGACGCCCACCTGCGGCTCCTCGCCGACCACGGCGTACGCCTCACCGCCACCGAGGCGCTGCGACCAGCTCACGACGATCAGCCCTTCCGCTGGAACGTGATCCTCGACGAACTCCACAGGCTGTCCGCCCGCCTGTCGTAGTCGGCCCCCGAGAGGCGCTGGGGCCGGTCTGACCGTGTCGAAATCCCGTGTCGAGGGTGTTCGACACGGTCAGACCGGCGTTGAGTGGTGGACATGACCGCTCGGCGCCCGCCGCTCAGGGGTCCCCGGCACCGCCCAACCCGAGGGGAGTTGATCCGTGTGACCCTGTACCGCAGTTTCTCGCCGCTGCCGAGGAATCCGGGACCGCTGGTGGCCGGGACGGCTCGGACCTCACGTTGACTGCGGCTTGATCGAACCCGGGCCGCCTTGCGTCGCCTTGCCGGTTGGGCACCCGGTGAGTTCGGCCTGCGTCCTGCCCAGCAGGGGAACAGTCCTCGGGCGTCTGAGGCCGTGTTCGTCCTTGGCGGATAACGGAAAGTGCGGGCCGTCCGCAACGGCGGCGGTCCTGACGAACAGGAGAGTGACGCGCACATGAGCGTCGACACGATGAGCAGCGACGACCTCCGTGACGCGATGGTCGACCAGCTGGTCGCTGACCATGCGGCCAAGGGGCTGACGATGCGGCCCGAGGTCGAGGCGGCACTGCGGGTGGTTCCCCGCGAGCTGTACACGCCGGGTGTCCCGATGGAGGAGGCGTACCGCAGCGACACCGCGGTCGTCACCAAGCGGCTCGGTGATGAGACCGTCAGTTCGGTGTCCGCGCCGTGGCTGATCGCGGAGATGCTCGGGCAGGCGGCTGACGCCCTCACCGGTGGCCTGCACGGCCGGCACGTGCTGGAGATCGGATCGGGCGGCTACAACGCGTCGCTGCTGCGCGAGCTGGTCGGGCCGTCGGGTTCGGTCACGACCGTGGACATCGACCCGGAGGTGACCGAGCGGGCGGTGGCGTGTCTGGCGGTGGCAGGTTACGGCGATGTCAGCGTGGTGTGCGCGGACGCGGAGCAGCCGATCGACCTGGGGCGCTGCTACGACCTGATCATCGTGACGGCCGGGGCGTGGGACATCCCCGCGGCGTGGATCGCGCAGCTCGCCGAGGACGGCGTGCTGGTGGTGCCGCTACGGACGTTCGGGATGACCCGGTCGTGGGCGCTGCGCCGGGTCGGTGACCGGCTGGTCAGCCACAGCCAGCGCCTCTGCGGGTTCGTGGCGATGCGGGGCACCGGAGCCCACGAGATGCGGTATGTCGACATCGCCGCCGGTGTCCACCTGCGGCTGGATGAGGGCCAGCAGGTCGACCCGGAATCGGTCGGTGGGCTGCTGTCGCAGCCGCAGGAGCAGGCATGGGCAGGGGTGGGCCTGCCGCCTCGTAGCGTCCTGGCCGACCTGGACCTGTGGCTGGCGGCCCGCCTCGCCGATGAGGTCGACCAGTTCGTGGTGCTCTCGGCGCAGCAGGAGGCCGTCGACGCCGGCATCGTCGCCCCTGCCTGGCGGTTCGGTACGCCCGCCGCCCTGCACGAGGGGACGTTCTCCTACCGGTCGACGCTGCGCTGGACCGACGACACGTTCGACCTCGGCGCCTGCGCTCACGGGCCCGACGCCGCCGCGGCGGCGGGACGGATGGCCGGGCACATGCGCGCGTGGGTGGACGCTGGCGAGCCCTCTCCGGTGCTGCACGTCCTACCCGCAGGTACTCCCGACGGCGCCCTGCCGGCCGGGACGGTGCTGGACAAGCGACACAGTCGCCTCGTCCTCACCTTCACCTCCGCATAGGAAGGAACACGCGAGTGGAGACCATGGAACTCGAGGAGTTCGACCTGGACATCACCCTGGTGGACGCCGGCCCCGCTGCCAGCGGGTACGCCACCAGCACCGACGACGGCTGCGGCTCGGGCAACACGGGCTCGAACGCCTGTTCCGGCGGCAGCAAGTAACCGTCCCTGACGATCCACCCCGGGCCCGGCGTCTCCAGCGCCGGGCCCCCGTCTTCGAGGGTGCGTTCATGTTCCCCACGGCCGGTGCGGCGCTGATCAGAGTTGCCGCCTACCCCAGCGGTCTGACCCTGCCCGCGTGGCCCGACCTGACGACGGATCAGCCCGAGCAGTGGCGGCAGTGGCTGGCCGCAGTGTGGGCGCTGCCGGGATTCGCCACCGCCGTCGCCGCTGCCACACCCCAGTTGGCCGAACAGATCACCCGGACCGTGGCCAGTGCGCCGACCACCGACCGCCGGTTCGGGCGCATGGTCGACTCGACGGTCCGGTACCTGCTGAGGTGGACCACCCGGGCGACACCGTTCGGCACCTTCGCCGGGGTGGCTCCGGTCGAGTTCGGCGCCCGCGCATCGGTTCGGTGGGGCGAGGCGCATCAGGTGGTGACCCGCCCTGACGGGACGTTCGTCGCCGAGCACACCGGGCGCACCGAGCAGGACCTGGCGGCGCTGCGCGACGTCGCGGTGGTGACGAACTCGGTGGGGTACCAGCGCGGCGAGGTGTGGGTGCTGCCCTGCCTGCGCGGCGACGGCGACCGCAGGTGGGACATAGAGATCCGTCTGACCAGGCCGGTGCGGGCGGCGATCCGCGCGGCGCGTTCCCCGGTCATGTTCGGTGACCTCGCCGCCCGGGTCGCCGGGCCGCTGCCCGCCGCTACCGGGGCGGCCGAACGGATGTTGGCGTCGCTCGTCCAGGCGGGTGTCCTGCTGTCGGCGCTGCGGCCGGCGACGACTGTCACCGACCCGGCCTCCCACCTGGCCCGTCACGTCCCGATGCCCGATCCCGGCGACCGGGTCGCGGTCGACCTGCGTGTCGACGCCTCGGTGACGCTGCCACCGGCGGTGCTCCACGAGGCGGCCCGTGCCGCGTCGACGCTGGTGGCGGTGGCAGCGCCCCTGCCGGGATGGGCGGAATACCACGGCGCGTTCATTCAGCGGTGGGGCCCGGGCGCGGCCGTGCCGTTACGCGACGTCCTGAACGTTCTGGGCTTTCCCGCCGGATACCGGGGTTCCACCCGGCGTGTACCTGCGGTGTTCACCGCCCGCGACCGGCTCCTCGCGCAGCTCGCCCAGCAGTCGGCGCTGAACGACTGTACGGAGGTGATCCTCGACGACGAGCTGACAGGCCGCCTACGAGGAGATGACGACCGGCCGCCGATCCCACACACCGAACTACGGTTCACCCTCGCCGCCGCGACCCCACAGGACCTGGACCGAGGCGCGTTCACGTTGACGGTGGTCAGCGGAGCCCGCCACGCCGGGGTCGCCGCCGGCCGGTTCCTGCACCTGCTTTCTCCCGCCGAGCTGGCGTCGTTCCAGCACGTCTACCGGAACCTGCCGACCGCCCTGCCCGGCGCGGACACGGTGCAACTGTCCGGCCCGCCGCTGGATGCCCGCTTGGCCGCGGTCGCCCGGACACCTGCGGTGCTGCCCGTCCTGCCCGTCGGCGACTTCCACCCGGACCCGCCGTGGACGCTCGCGGACCTCGCGGTGACCGGCGACGGCCAGCGGCTGTGGCTGGTGTCGCGGACCTCCGGGCGACCGGTCGAGCCGCTGCTGCTCAACAGCGTGCTGCTACCCGACCTCCAGCAGCCCCTGATGCGGTTCCTGACCGAGATCTGGACGGCGTGGACGGCTCCGTGCAGCCGATTCGACTGGGGGCACGCGCGTAGCCTGCCGTTCCTGCCACGCCTGCGACGCGGACGCAGCATCGTGCACCCCGCCCGCTGGACCATCGACCGGACCGCGCTCCCCGCCCGCACCCTGGCATGGTCCCACTGGCGCGACGCCTGGCAGCGATACCGTGAACAGCACCGGCTCCCGGACGAGGTCCTGGTCGGCGCCGACGACGTGCAGGTACGTCTGGACCTGAACGACAACACCCACCTGGCAGTACTGCGCCGGCACCTCGACCGGCACGCCCGCACCACCCTCACCGAGGCTCCCGGCCCGGCCGGCTGGATCGGCGGCCGACCCGCCGAACTCCTCCTCACCCTCGCGCACACCCGTCCGGCCACCCACCCGAGCCGACCAGCGCGGGCCGCGACCGCACAACAGCATCGACCCGGCCAGTCACCGTGGCTGGAGGCCCGCCTGTACGGCCGGCTCGACGACATCCTCACCGACCTCGCCCACCGGACCGGCAACCTCCCGGCGGCGGGCTGGTGGTTCCTCCGGTACCCGAACCCTGAGCCCCACCTGCGGCTACGCATCCCACTCCAGGACACCACCTTCGCGGCAACCGCCGCAGGCCTCGCCGACTGGGCGCAACAACTGGAGCACAACCGCGTCCTGCACGACTACAGCCTGCACACCTACCGGCCCGAGACCCGCCACGGCACCGGCCCCACCCTCACCGCCGCCGAAGCGGTCTTCGCCGCTGACTCCCGCGCCACCCTGCAGCGGCTGACCGGTGACCGCCAGGCCACCACCGCCGCCACGATGATTACCATCGCGGACGCCTTCACCGGCGACGGACCCCGTTGGCTCGCCGAACACGTCCCCCACCACAGCGGCCCCCGACTCGAACCCGTCCAGCTCGACCTCGCCCGCATCCCCTACCGCGACGACGACCTGGACAAGGCACTGGCCACCTACCGGACACTGGCCCACGCCGACAACCTGGACCTCGACCAGGTACTGGCCGACCTTCTGCACCTGCACCACGCCCGCATGATCGGCGTCGACCCCGCCTCCGAACGGCACTGCCTCCGCCTGGCCCGCGCCGTCGCCCGCACCCGCCAGGCGACGTCATGACCGCAGCACAGTCCCTCGCCGAAGGGGCGGCCGGCGTCGCCCTTCTACACCTGGAAACCGGCAACCGGCCCGCCGCCCACGCGGCACTGCGGGCCGCCACCGCCAACGGCGTCAGCATCGCCGCGGGCGCCAGCCTCTTCTACGGCGCACCCGCACTCGCCTTCGTCCTCGCCACCCCCAACCAACCGGGCCTCACCCGGGCACGAGCGATCGCCGCCACCGGGACCGTCACGGTCACCCGCCGACGATTGCGCGCCGCCCACCGCCGCATCGATTCCCACCAGCGGCCCCACTACGCCGAGTACGACCTCATCCGCGGCCTGACCGGCCTCGGCGTCGCCCTGCACCGCCTCGGCGACCACGACCTGCTCCGCCAGGTACTCACCTACCTGGTCCGGCTCACCGAACCGGTCAACGACCTCCCCGGCTGGTGGTGCGCGAACGGACCCGACCGACACCAGCCACCACCACCAGGAGGCCACGCCAACCACGGGATCGCCCACGGCATCACCGGCCCACTCGCGCTACTCGCCCTCACCCAGCGCGCCGGCATCACCGTCGACGGACACACCGAGGCGATCCTGCGGATATGCCGATGGCTGGACACCTGGCAGCAGCACACCGCCGGCACCATCTGGTGGCCGCAGACCCTCACCCTCGACGACCTGCACCACGGCGCACCCGCACAACAACACCCACTACGCCCCTCCTGGTGCTACGGCACCCCCGGCATCGCCCGCGCCCAACAACTGGCCGCCCTCGCCCTGCACGACACCACCCGGCAGCTCCTCGCCGAGACGGCGTTCACCACCTGCGTGAACGACCCCGCACAGATCCGCCGTCTCACCGACCGCAGCCTCTGCCACGGCACCGCCGGCCTCCTCGCCACCGGCCGGCGCATCGCCGCCGACGCACTCACCCCGACACCCCTCGCCCCACTGACCCGCCTCCACCGGCACGCCACCCCCGCCGCGGACGAACCCACCGGACTACTTGACGGCACAGCCGGTCACGCCCTGGCCGCAGCCTCCACAACCTCAACCTCGTGGGACGCCTGCCTCCTACTCAGCTGACGAAAGGCCCGCCATGAAGGAGACCCCCTGGCAACAGGTGAACATCACCTACCCTGGCCAGAGCCGCCACGAACGCGAACAACACGCGATACCCCACCTCCACCGCGTCCTACCCGCCGCCGAGACCGCCGGCCTCATCACCTCCTGGTGGTTCATCCGCAAAGGACCGTGGCGCATCCGCTACCTGCCCACCACGCCCGACACCGACCCCGGCCCGGTACACGACCTGCTCACCGGAACGCGCGCCTGGACCAGCGACATCTACGAACCCGAGATCCACGCCTTCGGCGGCCCCGACGCGATGGACACCGCACACACCCTGTTCCACCACGACAGCCGCCACCTCCTCACCTACCTTCACCATCAGCCGGCAGACCGACGGGAACGCTCCCTCATCCTGTGCACGGCACTCATGCGCGCCACCGGACTCGACCTCAACGAACAAGGCGACGTATGGGCGCGAGTCGCCCGACACCGCCTGGAACACCGCACCTGGCCCCCCGCCGCCGACCCCGCCACCTGGGAAGCCTTCACCGGCAAGGTCCGTCACCTGCAACTCGGCACCACCCGCACCACCAGCGACTGGCAGACCGCCTTCGAGAACGCCGGCACAGCCCTCCGCCACCTACGCGACACAGGAAAACTCACCCGTGGGCTACGCGCCGTGATCGCAGAGCACGTGATCTTCCACTGGAACCGGATCGGGATACCCGCCACAACCCAGGCCGTCCTCGCCCAAGCAGCCGCGGAAGCCATCTTCGGCCGTGCCCCCGTGCCGCCAGGCGAGCAGTGGCCACGCCCGGTCGAACCCGTACCACCATCTGCGGTACCGCCAACAGAGGTCGATGCGCCCAGTCGCGCGGCGCTTGCAAGTTCAAGACACAGCAGACTCCTCACAGAGGGGGCTAGTGCCCAATGGTCGTGAAGCGCTGGCGGGGCCGGACACATCGTCCGGCCCCAAGTAAAGTGCTGGTGCGTGATGGTTGAACCGCTTCGGTCGATCCTGGCCTTGGCGTCCGAAGTGTGCAGTCGGGCCAGTTATCGCCGACCTTTCGTCACGATTGCCCTAACTGCTAGAAGGATCAACGGGACCAGTATCGGTGTAGGCACGGAAATGGCGTCGGGAATTTCATTCACCGAAGCGGCAACCCATGTAACCGCTGCGGCGATTGCGGCTACCAGTAGCCCGGATAGGGTTAGGGCGTGTCGAGCCGTTCGCTTCGAAGGCAGAAACTTTATCTCAATGGCGAATCGCCACCAGGTTGCGAAGAAATTCCCTTCCGTTGATCTTTCTGTTCGGTGATGCGCCCAGACGCGTGCCTTGTCCGACGGTTCGGACTCGATGGGGTCAGTGTGATCGGCCAGGTTGAGCTCTTGGTCAATCTGCTGGGACGGGCAACGCCCCTGGTTCACTGCATAACCCCAATCGTGCAAGCGAACAAGCTTCACTTCCTTCCTGCGTGTTGGATCGGGTGCGGTCGCTGTGCATAAAGACTGACCGACATGGGTCGTAGGACGAGACTCCTAGGCCCATTGTCATGGTCTCAACGTGCATCGCAAGACCCGTCGCACATGGTGTGCGATGTTCCAGCTTGGAGGGACGGTTGACTAGCAGCCCTGAACCCGTGAGTCTGTTGACGGGCGCCCATTGGTAACGCGAAGTGTCTTAAATTTTCCTGGGAACTGTCAGCAGCGATAAAGAGTACCGGGCATGGGAGAAGGGGATATATATGCCAGCGAAGGGGTCTGTTGAAGCGGGCAATGGCGGCGTTCCGAAACGGCGTGAGTCCGATGGCGGCATCACCCCTCCGGCAGTTGCGTCTGGAGGTGCGAGTGGGAGCAGCGGGCCGCTAACCCGTGTAACCGTCAATTTTACTCAAAGGTCAATGTTGGCGCTCGATAGTGCCGTCCGGAAGTCGGGAGATACCAGAACGGACACCATCAACCGCGCAATTCAAGTATATGATCTAGTGCAAGATGTCCTAAAGCGCGGCGATGGCCGAAGCCTGCTGATCAAGTATCCGAATGGCGAATGCGAGCGCCTGCTAATGATGTGACTAGCCGCTCGGCTCTTAACGCATTCGGGCAGATGTTGGACTTGAATGGCACCAATTCTTCCCGCGGGTAGAGCAGGAGCAGTCACCGCCGGGTATAGAAAGTAGGCAGGGCTGACCATCTCGCGGCGGCGGCCATTGGCGACACGGCTGCTGGGGAAAGTCCATTCCGTCTGTCCGTTGTAGTCGTGGCCGCGCGCAGCGCTGCATTATCCTGCCTTGGAGGCCCTCTTGCCGGCGAGACCCCTTGCGGCATCGTTGTAAACCCCCGTGCTCGTAATCGACGGAGCGTCGCTCGTCGACTTTGCCGGCTTCGTCTACGAGTTCTCGCAGCTGCTCTGTCACGCAACCCGAGCGGAAGCCTCGATGCCTTCAGCGACATCCTCTTCGAGCAGGACCCTGGGAGGCTGGCCGTTCTGCTGACCGCAGTCGGTGTGCCAGGCATGCCGCTGCCAGAGGCCTTGTCGGATACGCACTCGAGTTCGAACCGATCGTCCCTCGCGATCTTGTGGAGACTCGGATCAGTGCGGGCGTCTGGCAACCATGAAGGCCAGCGATGTCACCGTCGTCCCGACCTAGTCGCCTAGCGTCTGTCGACCTGCACGAAGGTTGTTGCGGCGGCGACGCCTTTGGCGACTGCGTGGGGTAGCGGCACGTTGTGAGCGAGTCGTGCGGCGAGGGTGCCGAGGAAGGCGTCACCGGCCCCGCTGGTGTTGATGGCCTTGACGTGTGATGCGGGGACGAGTGCGGTGTGGTCGGCATCGCTGTAGGCGGCGCCGCGAGCGCCAGCGGTCACCACCACCGCTCGTGGGCCCAGCTTGCGGAGTTCCTGCGCTGCGATCGACGGATTGGCATGGTGGCGGCCCAGTATCGCTGCCGCTTCGGCCTCGTTCGAAACGAACAGGTCGAGTGGGGCCAGGGCGGTCAGACCGAGCGAGGGATGTGGCACGAGGTTGCCGATGAGCGTCTCTGCGTGGTGATGCCGGAAGACGGCGTCAACGGCATCGGGCTGGAGATCGAGCTGGGTTACCACGATCGGAGCTCGTAGCTGCTGAAGTGCGTTGCGCACATGCTCGCTGGCGAGCTCAGTCTCTGTGGAGTGTGCGAGGACGATGTAGTTCTCGCCGTCGGGGGTGATCTCGATGATCGCGGTACCGGTCGGAGCCGATGGCACGACTTGAAGGAAGGACATGTCGATGGCCGCGTTGGTGAGGGCTCGGCTCAGGGAGGCGCCCCATTCGTCGTCGCCGACGTTGGTGATCAGGCTGGCGCGGACGCCCGCTTGTCGTGCGGCCAAAGCCTGGTTGAGGCTCTTGCCGCCCGGTGTGGTCGTCGCGGGTGACGAGGCGAACGTCGTCCGGCCAGCGACGGGCCGTTGGGGGATCCGCACGGTGATGTCGATGTTGGCGCGGCCGACGAAGGCGACATGCGGCGTACGGACCTGATCGGGTAGTTGGTGACTCATCCGCTGGTGGCCAGCTGGTCGAGGAGCTGTCGCACTTCCGGCTGGCTGGAGAAGGGTTCGAGTCGCCGGGCCAGGGTGGTGACGTTTCGGCGGACCCGAACCGAGCCCGTCGTGGTAGCCGTGGTCAACGCTTCAGCCGCGACGGTGGCGGCCTGGCCTGGTTCCGAAGCCGCCAGGTAGGCGTGCGCCGTGCGGGAGAGGTACACGCCCCGTTCGCGTCGGTAGCGGTCGGGCCACGTGTTGACGGCGTTGGTGAAGCTGTCGATGGCCCGACGCGGTTGGTTGAGGCGGAGCCATCCCTCGCCCTCCTGCGCCGCAAGGTACGGCCGGGTGCAGAACGAACCGAGGGCACTGCTTCCCCCGCTCGGCGGCCTGGCGGTCGCCACGAGTGTGTGGGCACGCTCGACCGCGGCCTGGAAAGCGGAGGCGTCCTGCGCGATGGCGCTGCCGTGCGCCTGCTGGATGGCGGCGAAGGCGTGCAGGAGCGGGGGCGTGTCGGGCAGGCGGGAAGCGGCACGGGCCAGCCCGACGACACAGTCCTCGTCCCCGGTTCCCACCATCCGCTGTGCCTTACGGGTCAGGACGTACGCCCAGAACTCCTGATCGTCGGCTTCCTGCGCCATGCTTCCCGCGCGGTCCAGCCAGCGGTCGCCCGCGGCCCGGTCGCCGAGATCGTCGCTGAGCCAACCCGCGAACTCGCTCCACCGTGCCTCGGTGCTGAGAAGCCGGTTACGAAGCTGTCCACGTGTCTGCCGACGCAGGGCGGCGATCAGCGCGATCTGCTGTTCGACGGTCGACAGGATGGTGAGGCCACCCAGCAGGTCGTCCGCTTGTACGAGGAGCGCGCGAAGCTCCGCGAAGTGATCGACAACGGCAGGGTCGACGGACCGTGGGTGAGAAACGCCTGTGGTGGTGACAACCGGCACGGCGGTGAGGCCAGCGGCCAGTTCCAGCAGAGCCCTCCGGCTTACCCGCAATGACATCGCCTGCCCATCGGACATGACCGCAAGCGTAACCGCGTCACCATCGTGAAAGTCCGTCTCACCTGCCACCGCGGCACCGGCGACCCGCGCGAGTGGTGCCGTCAGGCCGTTCGGACCACCGGCCGTCAGATCCGTGGCGGCGAGGTCGCGCAACGACTCCCGTGCCGGATCCGTCACCGGGACACCGTGAGTGCCAGCCGGTAGTGAGCGGTCCTCGACTTCGCCCCACCGCATGCGTTGTGCCGCTTCGACTTTCTCCTGATCAAGCTGCTGCTTCAGGCGCCGATAGTCGTCGTAGTCGGCCAGCAACTCTCCACCAGCGGCTAGGGCCGCTTCACAGCGCTGCCAGAAGATCCGGTCCGGGCATTGCTGCCCGCGCTCGACGCCCGCGATCGTGGTCCGGGAAACCGGCACCCGCCTCGCCAATGCCAACTGGGTCAGCCCACGCACGTTGCGCCAGGCGGCAAGCCTTGCACCCAGTGCCCGCTTCGCATCGTCTACCCGCTGCGGATCGATCATGACGCCCGTCCCTTCACAACCCCATACGGACACGACGGCTGCATTGACGCAAAGCGACGTTACCGTAACCGATCTCCGCCAGAACCGGCCAGCGCCTCAACAACCCCGGCGCCGACGTCCTTGTCCGCGCCGAGCAACGTCTATCGGCGGGCGACCCGAGACCCGACTCCGGACCTTCGATGATGTGCGCGGTGTGTGCTCGAGAGCGGATGCCACCGTGGGGCAACCGGTGCCACCGGATGCCACGGCGGGTCAACGGGCCGGGTCGCTGCCGGGGTCCGTGTGCTCGGGGTGTGGTCATCGGTCGGCCCTGACCAGGGCGACGACGTGGGTGAACGTGGGCCACTCCCTGCCACCCCGGGTGAACCGGCAGGCCGCTAGACTGGGCACTCGCGCCCTCGTAGCTCAGGGGATAGAGCATCGGTTTCCTAAACCGTGTGTCGCAGGTTCGAATCCTGCCGGGGGCACCAGATCCCGCCTACGGGCTGACCGTTCCCGACATGTTGCTGACCCGACCCATCGCGTCGAAGTCGACACGCAGGACCGACCCGCCCCGATCCTGCGCCGTCACCGACATCGGCGCCCGATCCAGCCGCCACCCCTGCTGGTGCAGGAACGACTCGACGGCGACGCGGTGTTCCACCGGGAAGGACTGGAGGACCTGGGTCAGGACGGTCAGCGCCCGCTCCGGCCGGACCGGCGCGGTGATCCGTGGCGGGGCGTCGTCGAGGTGGAAGAAGACCGCGCCGCCGTCGTACGGCCCGCGGTAGTAGCAGCGGCCGGTCAGGCCGGATGCCAGCAGGGCGAGACGGTGGCCGTCGGCGCGTTGGAGCGGGAATGTGGGTTCGGTGAGTTCGGCGACCCCTTGACGGTGCCCGTACTCGCGAAGCCAGCCGGCCAGATGCAGTAACGCCGGCGGGAGGTTGCTGGCCTCGTTGGCCCAGGCCCACAGCCAGGTGCCGTCGTCGTGGCTCTCGGTGCCGAGGAGTTGGATGTGGTACCGCAGGTCGTTCCCGAACGTCGCTGTGCCGTCGGTCAGGTCGAGTTGCCAGTCACGCTCGCCGAGCAGGTCGGCCAGCGCCATCTGGCGGGCCAGGCCGGTGCCGACATGTTCGGCGAAGAGTCGATCAAACGTCGGCATCGCCGCAGTGTGCCAGACCTTCGGGTACGGGACGGCCCCGCGTCCGGCCGGAGCCGGAGCGCGGGGCCGGCGGGTCAGCGGACCAGCGCTGCCACCAGCGTCCCGATGCAGGCGACGACGGCGGCGATGATCGGACTGAGCGTCTTGATGTACGCCAGGACGAGCCGGTGCCGGTCGGTCGGCTCGGCAACGGTTTGGTCCTCGTCCTCTGGTGTCTCGAAGTCTGACCCGTGAGGGATTACAGTCAACGTGACTCCTTCCGTTGCAGCGGTGGAGTCGAATGCGGCGTCCGGTGGCAGCCGGGCGCCGCCCTCTGTGTGAGGCGGCGCATCACCGTTCGACGGTTCGAGCATCCTCCCGGCGGACAGCTAGCACAAGAGTGGGCATTTCACTGTCGGGTACCTGACAAGCAGATGCATCGCATCGAGAAAATTTCGGTGCCAGCTCTTGCCAAATGCAATTTTCCGTGAAGCAGTTCAACCGAGCGTGACCATGTCGAAGCGCATGGTGAGCAGTCGTGTCGGCAGGCACGCCGACTACGACACGAGAAAGCCGGTGGACGGGCGGGTCAGGACGCCGGCGATACCGGTGGCGTAGCGGGCGCTGTCCCAGTTGTTGCCCGAGTACATGAGGTGCCAGTCGCCGTCGGCGGCCCTCCACATCGACGGGTTCTCCACCACGTGCGTACCGATCCCGTCAACGGGGGAGTGCCGGCGCGGAGGGCGGGAAGCGGGGGCCGCCCGGAGGCCCGCCGGGTTACCCTCCGTCGAGGGGACGCGTCACCCGGCCGGGCCCTCAGGCCGGCGCCAGGACTCGTCGGTACCCTGGCAGGTCCTGTCCTGTCCGCGACGACATGAGGTATTCGTGAACGATCTTCGAGTGGTGGCGTTCGATCTCGACGACACCCTGGCGATTTCCAAGTCCCAGATCGATCGTCGGATGGCGGAGTTGCTCGGCCACCTGCTCACCGAGGTGGACGTACTGGTCATCTCCGGTGGCCGGTTCGAGCAGTTCCAGTCGCAGGTGCTCGCCCACCTCGACCTCACCGAGGAGCAGCGCGACCGGCTGCACCTGATGCCGACCTGCGGCACCCGCTACTACCGCTGGTCCGACGGGGACTGGTGGCAGGTCTACGCGGAGGATCTGACCGAGGCCGACAAGGCCCGTGTCGTCGCCGCGCTCACCGAGTCGGCGCAGGCGCTGGGTCTGTGGGAGGCGAAGACCTGGGGCGACATCATCGAGGACCGGGGCAGCCAGATCACCTTCTCCGCGCTGGGGCAGTCCGCCCCGCCGGCCGAGAAGTACGGCTGGGATCCGGACGGGGACAAGAAGCGGCGGCTGCGGGACGCGGTCGCGGCGAAGCTGCCCGACCTGGAGGTGCGTGGCGGCGGCTCGACCTCGATCGACGTCACCCGCAAGGGCGTGGACAAGGCGTACGGCATGCGGAAGCTGCTGGAACACCTGGACCTGAAGATCGACAACGTGCTTTTCGTGGGTGACCGCCTGGACGTGGGTGGCAACGACTACCCGGTCAAGGCGATGGGCATCCGCTGCGTCGCGGTCACCCGCTGGGAGGAGACCGCCGACTACGTCGAGAAGCTCGTCGACGACCTGGTGAAGCAGCGCGCCGAGCGTTCCTGAGCGCAGCCCGCAGCAGAGCCCGCCGGTTCCGGAACCGGCGGGCTCTGGCGGTATCGACGGTGATGAGGTAGGAACAGCCGAGAGAGCGCTCTCCCGTCCCATCACCGAACAGGCAGGCAGATGCGATCACCCGACCCCTCCCGCCGCCGTTTCCTCACGCTCACCGCCTCCGCGGCCTCGCTCACCGCCCTCGGCCTCCCGGCCGGCGCCGCGGCCGCGGCACCGGCCGCGCGCCCCGCCCGCGAGCCCGACTTCGGCCCCAACGTCTTCGTGTACGACCCGAGCACGCCGGTCGAGGAGATCCAGTCCACGCTGGACCGGCTGTTCACCGCCCAGGAACGCAACGAGATGGGCTTCGACAGGTACGCCGTGCTGTTCAAGCCCGGCCGCTACGAGGTGGACGCCCGGCTCGGCTACTACACGACAGTCGCCGGTCTCGGCGCCCACCCGGACGACGTGGAGATCCACGGCGCGGTCCGGGTGGTCGGGCAGCCGGACCCGAACTCGCCCGCAGGCATCTCCGCGCTCACCAACTTCTGGCGCTCGGCGGAGAACCTCGCGGTCACCCCGACCGACTGGTCGAACCAGTGGGCCGTCTCGCAGGCGTCACCGATGCGGAGGGTGCACGTCAAGGGCGTGCTGTGGCTGGAACCCGGCAACGGCGGCTACTCCAGCGGCGGCTACATCGCCGACTCCAAGGTGGACGGCATCACCATCAACGGTTCCCAGCAGCAGTGGCTCACCCGGGACAGCGAACTCGGCGGCGAGTGGACCAACGGCGTGTGGAACCAGGTCTTCTCCGGCGTGATCGGCGCGCCCGCGCAGGGCTTCCCCGACCCGCCGTACACCACGCTGCCGACCAGCCCGGTCACCCGGGAGAAGCCGTACCTGTTCGTCGACGCCCGGGGCGCCTGGCGGGTGGCCGTACCGCGCCTGCGCCGCGACACCGCCGGCACCACCTGGGCCACCGGCGGCGCGCCGGTGCCGTCGCTGCCGCTGTCCGCGTTCTTCCTCGCCCGGCCCACCGACTCGGCGAAGCGGATCAACACCGAACTGGCCCGGGGCCGGCATCTGCTGCTCACCCCCGGCGTCTACCACCTGGACCGGGCCCTGCGGGTGCGGCGTCCGGACACCGTCGTGCTCGGCCTCGGCATGCCCAGCCTCGTGCCGGACCGCGGGGACGCGGCGCTGCGGATCGAGGACGTGGACGGGGTCCGCATCGCCGGGGTGCTCGTGGACGCCGGGCCGGTCGAGTCGCCGGTGCTGGTCGAGGTCGGCACGCGGCACTGCCACCGGTCGCACGCCACGAACCCGATCTCGCTCCAGGACGTCTTCTTCCGCATCGGCGGCCCGTACGCCGGGCGGGCGGTGACCAGCCTGGTGGTCAACAGCCGGCACACGCTCGTCGACAACATCTGGGCCTGGCGCGGCGACCACGGCCGGGCCGGCACGATCGGCTGGACCGTGAACACCGCCGCCACCGGCGTGATCGTCAACGGCGACGACGTGACCGCGTACGGGCTGTTCGTCGAGCACTACCAGCGCTGGCAGACGATCTGGAACGGCGAGCGCGGCCGGACCGTGTTCTACCAGAGCGAGCTGCCCTACGACCCGCCGAGCCAGGCGGCCTGGCGCAGCCCGACCGGCAACGGCTGGGCCTCGTACAAGGTGGCCGACCACGTCCGCACGCACGAGGCGTGGGGGCTCGGCGTCTACTCGTACTTCAACCAGGGCGTGGACATCCGCTGCGACCGGGGGATCGAGGCGCCGCGCCGGGCCGGGGTGCGGTTCCACGACGCGATCACCGTGTTCCTGGACGGCAGCGGCGGCATCGAGCGCACGATCAACGAGATCGGCACCCCGGTCGTCGGCTCGTACGGCACCAGCACGGTGATCAGCTACCCCTGACCGCGAGGGCGGCCCGGCCGGTGCGGGACCGGCCGGGCCGCGCCCGCTCACGCCGCGAGCTGGTCGACGCGGGTGAGCACCTGGTCGACGAGGCCGTACTCGCGGGCCTGCTCGGCGGTGAACCAGCGGTCGCGGTCCCAGTCGCGCTGGATCTCCTCCAGCGTCCGCCCGCTGTGCTGGGCGATCAGCTCCTGCATGGTGCGCTTCACGTGCAGCATGTTCTCGGCCTGGATGGTGATGTCCGCGGCGGTGCCGCCCATTCCGCCGGAGGGCTGGTGCATCATGATCCGCGAGTGCGGCAGCGCGAACCGCTTCCCTGCGGCCCCGGCACAGAGCAGGAACTGCCCCATCGACCCGGCCATCCCCAGCGCCAGCGTCGCCACGTCGTTCTTGACGTACCGCATGGTGTCGTAGACGGCCATGCCGGCGCTCACCGAGCCGCCCGGCGAGTTGATGTAGAGGAAGATGTCGCGCTCGGCGTCCTCGGCCGCGAGGAGCAGGATCTGCGCGCAGATCTGGTTGGCCGACGCGTCGGTGACCTCGGTGCCGAGGAAGATGATCCGCTCCTTCAGCAGCCGTTCGAAGACCCGGTCGCCGAACGCCGGCTGCCCCTCGTCGAGCATCCAGATGCCACCCATCGCCGCCCACCTCCTACCGCCGGTGGGCGGGGGACCGCCCGGGAACCCGGCGGTCTCCAGCGTCCGCCGGGCGCACCCGCGCGGCCCAGGCTTTCTGCCCGGGGCAGATTCGCCCTGGGCAGAAGCTACGCGGAGACCGGCCGCCGCCGGCCGGCGCGGGCCCGCCGCCGGGCCAGCGTGACGGAGGTACGCGGACGAGGGCGGACGGCCGGGGCGGAGGGAGCCGGCCAGATCCGGATGCCGCCGGCGAACCCGATCGGCGTGGCGGCGTCGAACGCCGGACCGAGCGGCGCCGGCCCGAGGTCCACCGGCCGCAGCATGCCGCCGAGCAATGGCGTGGCGGTGACCGGGCGGCGTGCGACGTGCGGCCGGAGCGAGACGGCGGGCCGGCGGGTCACGGGCGGCCGGGGTGACACGGCCGGGCGGCGCGTGACGGACAGCCGGGGCGGGCCGACCCGCAGCTGTGGCCCGGTGCGGGCGGACGGCACCCGGTCGAACCGGGCCGCCGAGATACCGGGGCCGACCGGGGCCGGGCGCTCCCGGCGCAGCTCGTCGCGGGCCTCTTCGAGCAGGTCGGCGAGGTGGATCCCGAGCGCGCGGCAGATCGCGGCCAGCACCTCGGAGGAGGCCTCCTTACGCCCGCGTTCGACCTCGGAGAGATAGGGCAGGGAGACGCCGGCGGCCTGGGCGACCTCGCGCAGCGTGCGGCCCTGGCGCAGGCGGATGCGACGGAGCACCCCACCGATCACGCGTCGCAGCAACGACATGCCGGCCTCCTCGCGGTCACCGTCCTGACGTCCCCATCATGCCCCGTCCACGCGCCCGGCACCTGCCCGGTCGGCCCCCGTGGTGCCGACCGGGCAGGTGTGGGTCAACGCCAGACGACCGCGCGGGAGTGCCAGCTCGGCGAGGCGAAGAACACCTGACCGGCGATCAGGCCGGCGTCGTTGACGTTGATCGCGACGCTGCTCACCGCGCCGTCCGGCAGGGGCAGCAGCTGGGATGCCGCGGTGGGCGAGGGCCAGATCATCGCCCGGCTCGCCGTGCCGTCGCTGCCGATCACCAGGCCCGAGTCGTTCACGGACTGCGCCGTCGGGGAGGCCGAAGCGGTGGCCAGCTCGCGCATCGTCGTACCGTCCCAGAAGAAGGCGGCGAACCGGCCGTCAGCGGTCCAGCTGGTGCCGACCACCTGACCGAGGTCGTTGATGCCGTTCGCGTCGCTCGTGGGTCCGCCCAGCGTGCCCAGCGACCGCAGGACGCCGTCGCGCCAGACGAATGCCTGGTTGACGAACGGAGGATCGTTCCAGTCCTTGTAGCCGTAGGTACCCGCGACGGTGCCGGCCTCGTTCACCGCGAGGGCGCTCGCACCCGGCGGGGCGTCGATCGTGATCTCGGTGTTCCCGGTCCGGACGAACGCCCGCCGCCCGGGGAAGCTGTCGGTGACGTGGTAGACGCCGACCACCCGGTCGCCGGCCGTGTCGTACGCGATGGAGAAGATGCCACCGGTCAGGCCGAGATCCTGGATCTTCCCGTCGACCCACGCCACGGCATGGCTGCTGCCGTCGGCCGCCTGGGCGGTGCCCACGATGCGGCCCCGCTCGTCGATCGCCTGGGCCTGGCTGTTCGGCCCGCCGAGCGTCCCGAGGTCCTCGATCCGCCCGTCCACCCAGCGCACCGCGTGCCAGTAGCCGCTGGACACCTCCGCCGACCCGACGACCACCCCGGCGCTGTTGACGTCCGACGCCGAGCTGCTCCGGCCGAGTGACGGCAGCAGCTCGGCGGTCCGTCTCGCCGTCGGCATCGGCGCAGGCGTGGTGGCGGTCGGCGTACCGGTGGGCGACGGCACGGCGGTCGGTGTCGCGGTGGCGGTCGGCGTCGGCGAGGCGGTCGGTCGTGGGGAGACGGTCGGCGAGGGGACGACGGTGGGCTTCGGCCGGGTGGGCCGGGCCGTTCCGGGCGGGCGGTCCCCGGGCCGGTCCGCCGCAGCGGGAGGCGCCCCGGAGACGACCATCCCGAGCACCACGGCCAGCGCGGTCAATCCCATGCGTGTACGCATCCGACGTCCCCTCGTCACGATCGGTGAGCCATCAGTCTCACCCGCGGACGCGTCGACGGATCTGACGAAATCCTTACCGCTCGCGGCCGGGGGCCGGCGTCCGGCCCAGCCAGCCGGCTCACGGCGTACCCGCTATCTTGAGGGCGTGCAGGTGGCGGAGCAGGACCGACGGTGATCCATTTTCCCGCGCAACGGCGGGGGCCGCTGAGCGCGCTGAGCCTGCGCCTGCTCGCCGCCCTCGGCCTGGTCTTCGCCACCGTGGCGGTGGTCTGGCTGGACCGCGACGGCTACCGCGACGTGGACGAGAGCGGCCTGAGCCTGCTCGACTGCTTCTACTACGTGGTGGTCTCGCTCTCCACCACCGGGTACGGCGACATCACCCCGGTCAGTTCGTCGGCGCGGCTGGCGAACGTCCTGTTCATCACCCCCGCCCGGGTGCTGTTCCTGATCATCCTGGTCGGCACCACCCTGGAAGTCCTGACCGAGCAGTACCGCACCGGCCGTCGCCTGTCGCGGTGGAGGAGAACCGTGAAGGACCACGTCATCATCTGCGGCTACGGCACCAAGGGCCGCAGCGCGGTCTCCGCCCTGCTGGAGAACGGTACGGACAAGTCCAAGATCGTGGTGGTCGAGCGGAGCGGACCGGCGCTGCGGCAGGCCACCTCCAACGGACTGGTGACGATCGAGGGCTCGGCGACCCGCTCGTCGGTGCTGGAGCAGGCGCACGTGCGTACCGCCAAGTCGGTCATCATCGCGACCGACAGCGACGACGCCTCGGTGCTGGTGGCGCTCACGGTCCGGCAGCTCACCGCCGGTCAGGTGCGGATCATCGCGGCGGTCCGGGAGGCGGAGAACGCGCCGCTGCTCAAGCAGAGCGGCGCGCACCACGTGATCGTCTCCTCGGCCACGGCCGGGCGGCTGCTCGGCCTGTCCACCTCGGCCCCGCCCCTGATCGACGTGGTGGAGGACCTGCTCACCCCGGGTCAGGGCATGGCGCTGGCCATGCGGTCGGCCGAGCGCGACGAGGTGGGCCGCTCACCGCGTGAGCTGGAGTCGCTCGTCATCGCGCTGGTCCGCCGGGGCAAGGTGGTCACGCTCAACGACCGTGCCGGCGCGGTGATCGAGACCGGCGACATGCTCGTCCACGTCCGGGACGACCGGCCGCAGGCCACCTCCGCATTCTGACCCGGCCCCGCCGGGCCGCCCGCCGTCAGCAGGCGCCCGGGCCGCCTTCCGCGACCACTTCGCCGCAGGTCGACGCCCGGCCCTGGGTGGCCCGTCGCAGCAGGTCGTAGAGCAGGTCCCGCTCGCCGGGAGCCAGCGCGCCGAGGACCTCCTCCTCCGCCCCGGCGAGCGCGCACTCGGCCTCGCGCAGTCGCTTCGCGCCCGCGTCGGTGAGGCGTACCTCGTGCCGTCGGCGGTCCTCCGGGGAGCGGCGGCGCTCGGCCAGGCCGTCCGCCTCCAGGTCGTTGAGCAGACCGACCACGTTCGTGCTGTCGATCTGGAGCGTGCCGGCCAGCGCCTGCTGGCTGATGCCGCCGGAGTCGCGCAGCACGGTGAGCGCCACCAGATGGCGGGGGCGCAGCCCCAGCGGGGCCAGTACCGACTCCGAGCGCAGCCGCATCCGCCGGGCCAGATGGTCGAGCAGGGGCCCGGAGCGGCGCTCGGACTCCTCGACCGGTGCGGCGGACATGTGACCCAGTTTACGCGCTCCGAGGAACATCGGCCTGCTATAAATAGTTGGTCCTACACGAACGATCGTCGGAGGAGGAATCACCAATGGCCCACCTACTGCACATCGACTCCAGCATCACCGGGGAGCGGTCGATCAGCCGGCGGCTCACCGCCCGCGCCGCCGCCGCCTGGCGCGCCGCCCACCCGGACGGCACCGTCACCTACCGCGACCTGGGTCAGAGCCCGCTGCCGCACCTGGACGCCGCGAGCGGTCTCGCGCGCATGGTGCCGCCGGATCAGCACACCCCCGAACAGCAGGCGTCCTGGCAGCTGACCCAGGAGGTGGTGGCCGAGGTGAAGCAGGCCGACACCGTCCTGCTCGGGCTCCCGCTCTACAACTACGGCCCGCCCAGCAGCGTGAAGTCCTGGGTCGACCACCTGATCGCCCCCGGCATCGCGTACGACCCGGTGACGAACGCCGGGCTGCTCGGCGACCGCCAGTTCGTCGTCCTGGTCAGCCGCGGCGGCGGGCACCCCGCGGGAGGGCTGGGACCACGCCGAGCCGTGGCTGCCGCACGGCCTCTCCCTGACCGGGCTGGAGCCGCGGTTCATCTGCGCCGAGCTCACCCTGGCCCCGGTCAACCCGGCGATGGCCGAGCTGATCCCGCTGTTCGAGCAGAGCCTCGCCGCGGCCGAGCGGGCCGTCGACGAGCTGTGGGTGCCCGCCTCGGCGGCCGCCTGACCGGGCCCCGTCACACGAGAAGGGCGGGCCGTTCCCCCGCGGAACGGCCCGCCCTTCTCGTGTGACGGGTCAGCGGTGGATCAGAGGATCGTCCAGGTGTCGCCGCTGCCGAGCAGCGCCGCGAGCTGCTGCTCCGGGGTCTGGTCGACGGTGGCCTTAGCGGCCGCGACCTGCTCCTGCACCACGCTGTCGTACGAGGGGCGGTCCACCGACCGGAACACCCCGATCGGGGTGTTGCTCAGGTCCAGGCCGGGCAGCCGGGACAGCGCGAAGGCGTACGCCGGGTCGGCCACGCCCGCGTCGTGCACGACGATCTCCCCGGCCGGCGTGTTCGCGGTCTCCCGGACCTCCAGCCCGAAGCCACCGGGCGGGTGGACGACGCAGAACTGCCCGTCCTTGCCGAACGTGATCGGCTGCCCGTGCTCCAGCCGGATCAGGAAGTCGTCCCGGGTGGCCGGCTCCTTCAGCGGGTCGAACGCGCCGTCGTTGAAGATGTTGCAGTTCTGGTAGATCTCCACGAACGCCGAACCCTCGTGCTGGGCGGCGGCCCGCAGCACCGACTGGAGGTGCTTGCGGTCCGAGTCGATCGTCCGGGCCACGAACGTGGCCTCGGCGCCGAGCGCCAGCGACAGCGGGTTGAACGGGGCGTCCGCCGAGCCGACCGGCGTCGACTTGGTGATCTTGCCGACCTCGGAGGTCGGCGAGTACTGACCCTTGGTCAGCCCGTAGATCCGGTTGTTGAACAGCAGGATCTTCAGGTTCACGTTGCGGCGCAGCGCGTGGATCAGGTGGTTGCCGCCGATGGAGAGCGCGTCGCCGTCACCGGTGACCACCCAGACCGACAGGTCCGGCCGGGACACCGACAGGCCGGTGGCGATCGCCGGGGCACGGCCGTGGATCGAGTGCATGCCGTACGTGTTCATGTAGTACGGGAAGCGCGACGAACAGCCGATGCCCGAGACGAAGACGATGTTCTCCCGGGGGATGTTCAGCTCCGGCATGAAGCCCTGCACGGCCGCCAGGATGGCGTAGTCGCCGCAGCCGGGGCACCAGCGCACCTCCTGGTCGGACTTGAAGTCCTTGGCGGTGAGCTTGAGGGCGACGGGCTCAGACATTCTTCAGGACCTCTTCCAGCATCGTCTCCAGCTCGGCGGCGGTGAACGGCAGGCCGCGGACCTGGTTGTAGCCGATCGCGTCGACCAGGTACTTCGCCCGGATCACGTGGGCGAGCTGGCCGAGGTTCATCTCCGGCACGACCACCTTGTCGTAGCGGCCCAGCACCTCGCCGAGGTTCGCCGGCATCGGGGCCAGGTGCCGCAGGTGGGCCTGGGCCACCGAGAGCCCCCGCTGGCGCAGGCCACGGCAGGCGGCGCCGATCGGCCCGTACGTCGAGCCCCAGCCCAGCACCAGCACCCGGGCGTCGCCGTCCGGGTCCTCCACCTCGACGTCCGGCACCGGGATGGTCTCGATCCGGGCCGCCCGGGTCCGCACCATGAAGTCGTGGTTGGCCGGGTCGTACGAGATGTCACCGGTCTTGTCGGCCTTCTCCAGGCCACCGATCCGGTGCTCCAGGCCCGGCGTGCCGGGCACCGCCCACGGGCGGGCCAGCGTCTGCGGATCCCGCAGGTAGGGAAGGAAGGTGGTGCCGTCCTCGCCGTTGGGCCGCGTGGCGAACTCGACCCGCAGGTCGGGCAGCGACTCCACGTCCGGCAGCAGCCACGGCTCGGAGCCGTTGGCGACGTAGTTGTCCGACAGCAGGATCACCGGCGTGCGGTAGGTGAGCGCGATCCGGGCCGCCTCCAGCGCCGCGTGGAAGCAGTCCGACGGGGACTTCGGCGCGATCACCGCCACCGGTGCCTCGCCGTGCCGGCCGTACAGGGCCATGTTCAGGTCGGCCTGCTCGGTCTTCGTGGGCATGCCGGTGGACGGCCCGGCCCGCTGCACGTCGACGATGACCAGCGGCAGCTCCAGCGCCACCGCCAGGGAGATCGTCTCGCTCTTCAGCGCCACGCCCGGGCCGCTCGTGGTGGTGATGCCGAGCGCGCCGCCGTACGAGGCGCCCAGCGCCGCGCCGACCGCGGCGATCTCGTCCTCGGCCTGCATGGTGACCACGCCGAACTTCTTGTGCTTGCTCAGCTCGTGCAGGATGTCCGAGGCCGGCGTGATCGGGTAGGCGCCGAGGAACACCGGCAGCCCGGAACGCACCCCGGCGGCCACCAGGCCCAGCGACAGCGCCGCGTTGCCGGTGATGTTCCGGTAGGTGCCCGGCAGCATCTTGGCCGGCTTGACCTCGTACCGGACGGAGAAGTCCTCGGTGGTCTCGCCGAAGTTCCAGCCGGCCCGGAACGCGGCCACGTTCGCCGCCACCAGCTCGGGGCGGGCCGCGAACTTGCGTTCCAGGAAGCGCAGCGTGGACTCGTACGGGCGGGAGTACATCCAGCTCAGCAGCCCGAGCGCGAACATGTTCTTGGCCCGCTCGGCGTCCTTCTTGGACACGTCGAGCTCGGCCAGCGCGCCGATCGTCATCGAGGTGAGCGCCACCGGGTGCACCGCGTACCCGGCGAGCGAGTCGTCGTCGAGCGGACTGGTCGCGTAGCCGACCTTGGCCAGGTTGCGCCGCGTGAACTCGTCGGTGTTGACGATGATGTCCGCCCCGCGCGGCAGGTCGGCCAGGTTGGCCTTCAACGCGGCCGGGTTCATCGCCACCAGCACGTTCGGCGCGTCACCCGGCGTCAGGATGTCGTAGTCGGCGAAGTGCACCTGGAAGCTCGACACGCCGGGCAGGGTGCCGGCGGGAGCGCGGATCTCGGCGGGGAAGTTGGGCAACGTCGAGATGTCGTTGCCCAGTTGCGCCGTCTCCGAGGTGAACCGGTCGCCGGTGAGCTGCATGCCGTCGCCGGAGTCACCGGCGAACCGGATGACCACCCGGTCCAGCTGACGGATCTGCTTGGTCACACCCGCACCTCGCTTAACTGAGCGCCGTCGCCCTCGCCGGCCCGGCCCGCTCCGATTCTCACGTCAGAGCCTACGTCGCCACGTTAGGGCCACCTTGGTCGAGGTCCGACGTATGGGACTGGATCGGGCCGCTGTATGCCCTGCTTTGCAGCGTTTAGTACCTGGGCCCGTAACCCAGATCACCACATATCCATGATCACCGGTCGGTGATCGGACGGTCCGGTGCGGTGATGTCGCTGCGGCGGCGCAGCGAACGGGTCGCCAGCGTCAGTGCGAGCACGACCAGGAGACCGGACACGGCGATCAACGCGACGGCCGTCCGCCGGGTCGAGGTGCCGTCCCCGTCCCGTTCGCCGGCGGCGACGAGCACGCCCTGCGAGCCGGTCGGGGCCGGCGCCCCGCCGGGCGGGGCGGTGTCCGCCGCCGCCGCGCTGATCCGGAAGCTCATCTGCACCTGCCGGTCCCGCCCGCTGCGCGGGTCGAGCCGGCCGACCACCGCGCCGGACAGGGGCGCCCGCCGCTGGGCCTCCGCCGAGGCGGCGAGCGTCAGCCGTACGGTCGCGGTCCGCCCGGCCGCCAGTACGCCCAGTTCACAGCGGGTCCGGTCGGGGGAGACCGGGGCGCAGCCGCCCTCGGTGCCGGCCGCGGTCACCCCTTCGGGCAGGAGCACCTCGATCCGGCCGGCCGCGTCGACCCTGCCGGTGTTGCCGAGCCGGACGGTGAGCGTGCTGGGCGCGCCGCTGATGTCGAACAGCACCTCGTCGGCGCGCAGCGAGATGCCGGGCACCGGCGGTCCGGGCGGGAACAGCACCGCGAAGCCCTCGTCGTCGTACGCCGCACCGGTCACACCGGGCGCGACGGCGGTGACCTGGACCGATCCGGCCAGCGGCATGGTCCGCCAGGCGTCGCCGTCGACCCGGACCCGGATGGTCGTGCTGAACCGGGCGCCCGGCTCCGCGTCCCACCCGACGCAGCTGTGGTTGCCGCCGCCGGCCGGCTCGCAGCCCGGGGTGCCCGCGTCGGTCAGCCCGGGCGGCAGCGTGTAGCCCAGGCTGATCCGCTCCGCCCGCCCGCCGGTGTTGGTCACCGTCACCCGCAGCGTGGCCACCGTGGCGTCGGCGTTCCAGTAGGCGGGCGTGAGGACCACGTCCTCGGTGTTCACGCGTACCCCCAGAGGGCCGCCGGCCGGCTGGGCCGGTGGTGGCGGCGGGGTCTTGACCGGCGGCACGACCGGCGGGGGCGCCGGTGCCGTGGTGGCCGGCGCGGCGGTGGTCGGCGCCGGTTCGGCGGGCACGCTCGTCGGCGGCGGGGCCGGCGAGGTGGTGACCGGCGGCGGGGGCGTGGTCGGAGGCGGTGGCGGCGCGGTGGGCGGCGGGGCCGGCGCGGTCGTCGTCGGCTCGCCGGTGGGGGCGGGCTCGGTCGGCTCGCCTCCGGGATCGCCGCCCGGCTCCACGGGTTCGATCACCTGGAGCGCGGCGGCCGGCCCCGGGTGTGCGACGGCCCCGGCCGGCGCCACCACCACCAGCGCCGCGACGAGCGCGGGCGCCAGCAGCGCGAGGGTACGGCGGAGCGCGACCCGCCGAGCGGGCGCAACGCGGGGGCGGGGCATCTGTCCTCCGGACGATCAACGAGATCCCATTATTCGGTGATACTTGCCATCTAGCACTAGTCCTGAGAGGAAACGAATTCGTAACGTGTCCGGGACATCTGGACGGGACCGGTACGCTCCGGTCGTGACCGGATATCTCGGCTCGTACGCCACGCTCGGTCTGCTGCTGCTCGCCGCCGTCCTCTTCTTCGTGACGGCGTTCTCGGCGAACCGGGTGTTACGTCCGAGCCGGCCGGCCGAGCCGTGGGGCAAGCGGGCCTCGTACGAGTGCGGGCTCGACCCGGTCGGCGGCGACTGGGCCCAGATGCAGATCCGCTACTACGTCTACGCGTACCTCTACGTGCTCTTCGCGGTCGAGGCGGTCTTCCTGTTCCCGTGGGCGCTGGTCTTCGACCGGCCCGGCTTCGGCGCCACCACCGTCGTGGAGATGGGCGTCTTCGTGGCGATCGTCGCGCTCGGCATCCTCTACGCCTGGCGGCGCGGCGTCCTGCGCTGGACCTGACGCGTCGGACCGACCCGTCAGGCGAGCCCGCGCCGGGTCGCCGCCGGCGGCCGGTCGCCCCGGATCGACGCCACCATGTCCAGCACCCGCCGGGTCTCGCGCACCTGGTGGGCCCGGAACACCCGGGCGCCGAGCCAGGCCGAGACCGCCGTGGCGGCGAGCGTCCCCTCCAGCCGCTCGGGCACCGGCAGGTCGAGCGTCTCGCCGATGAAGTCCTTGTTCGACAGGGCGACCAGCAGCGGCCAGCCGGTGTCGGTCAGCTCCGCCAGCCGCCGGGTGATCTCCAGCGAGTGCCGGGTGTTCTTGCCGAAGTCGTGCGCCGGGTCGATCAGGATGCCGTCCCGGCGCACACCCAGCCCGACCGCGCGCTCGGCCAGCCCGGTCACGGTGCCGATGACGTCGGCCACCACGTCGTCGAAGGCGGCCCGGTGCGGCCGCGTACGCGGGGCGAGCCCGCCCGCGTGCGAGCAGACCAGCCCGGCGCCGGTCGCCGCGGCGACCCGGGCCAGCGCCGGGTCCGCCCCCGACCAGGTGTCGTTGAGCAGGTCCGCGCCGGCCGCGACCGCCTCCACGGCCACCTCGGCACGCCAGGTGTCGATGGAGACGACCACGTCGGGGAAGGCGGACCGGACCGCCGCGATGGTGTCCACCGTCCGCCGGATCTCCTCGGTCACGTCGACGTCGTCGCCCGGCCCGGCCTTCACCCCGCCGATGTCGATGATCTCGGCGCCCTCGTCCACCGCGCGTTCCACCGCGCGCAGCGCGCTGTCCTGGGCGAAGGTGGCGCCCCGGTCGAAGAACGAATCCGGGGTGCGGTTGACGATCGCCATCACCACCAGCTCACCGGGGCCGAACGTCCGTCCGCCCAGCCGCAACGCCCCGGTCATGCCCGCCTCCTCGCCGCCGGACCGCACCGGCCGGTCCGACGCTATCCGGTCCGGCCCGCGCCGCCCGTGCCGGTCCCGTGCGCCGGACGCATTTACGGACCGGACGCCGCGGAGGGCTCGCCCGATCCCGGCCCGCATGCCACGATCTGTGCATGGGTGAGGTTCTGCTCCTCTTGGTCGTCGCGCTGACCGTCGCGGCTGTGGTGTTCGGGGTGACGGTGCTCGTCTCCGGCAAGGATCCGGGCCTCACCCCGGCCGAGCCGGACGGGCGGGCCGTGCCCCTGCCCGGCAGCCGTCCGCTCGACGAGTCGGACGTGTCCGACGTCCGCTTCGACACGGCGCTGCGCGGCTACCGGATGAACCAGGTCGACGCGGCACTGCGCCGGGCGGCGTACGACATCGGCTACAAGACCGAGCTGATCGGCGTCCTGGAGGCGGAGAACGCGGCCCTGCGGGACGGGCGTACCGAGGACGCCGACGCCCTGCGCCGGGCGCGCGAGGAGGCCGCCGCGACCCGCCCCGAGACCGAGCAGGCGTCCGACCCGTCCACCGAGCCGGTCGTGATCGACCTGTCCGCGCCGGAGCAGCCGGCCCGGACCGACACCGACCGGCAGCCGGTCCCGACCGTCACCGACGGGCAGCCGGTCCGCACCGACGCCGGCGGGCAGCCGGGACGCGCGCCGGCCGAGGCGGGCGTGGCGGAGGCCCCCGCCGCCGCGGCGACCGAGGACACCGTCTCCCCGGGGAACGGGATCGCGGCCGGGCCGGCCGACGACGACCGGGAGCGTGGTTCGGTCGTCCGCTCGGAGTCGGCGTGACCGGCGCCGACCGGCCGGCCGACGACTTCACCGAGGCGTCCCGCCGGGGTGCCGCCGAGGTCACCGCCACGGTGATCGTCGACGCCCCCGCCGACCGGGTGTTCGCCGCGCTCACCGCGTGGGAGCGGCAGTCGGACTGGATCCCGCTGACCCGGGTCCGGGTGGTCGAGGGCGACGGAGGCGAGGGCAGCCTGGTCGAGGCGGTCACCGCGCTCGGTCCGGCCGTGCTCCGCGACGAGATGCGGGTGGTCCGGGTCGACGCGCCGTACGAGGTCGGCGTGGTGCACTGCGGCAAGCTGCTGCGCGGCCCCGGCGTGCTGCGCTGCACCCCGATGGACCGCGACCGTACGCAGGTGGTCTGGCACGAGTGGTTCCACCTGCCGGGCGGGCCGGCCGGGCGGGTGGCGTGGCCGGTGCTCTGGCCCGGCTCGAAGTTCAGCCTCACCCAGGCGCTGAAGAAGTTCGCCCGGCTGGTCGAGCAGGGCCGCCTGCCCTGACCGGGGGTTGTCGGTGGGCTGACCTACCGTGGACTCCGTGACTGACCTGGTGACCGGCGCCGACGGGCTGCCCCGCTGCGCGTGGGGGGCGAGCACCCCCGACTACGCCGTCTACCACGACGAGGAGTGGGGCCGGCCGCTGCGCGGCGACGACGCGCTCTACGAGCGGCTGACGCTGGAGGCGTTCCAGTCCGGCCTGTCCTGGCTGACCATCCTGCGTAAGCGGCAGGCGTTCCGGGACGCCTTCGCCGGCTTCCGGATCGACTCGGTGGCCCGCTACGGCGAGGCCGACGTGACGCGGCTGATGGCCGACGCCGGGATCGTCCGCAACCGGGCCAAGATCGAGGCGGCGATCGCGAACGCCCGGGCCGCGTCGGAGCTGCCCGAGGGCCTCTCGGCGCTGCTCTGGTCCTTCGCGCCGCCGCCCCGGCCGGCACGTCCCCGGTCCTTCGCCGAGGTGCCGGCCACCAGCCCGGAGTCGGTCGCGATGGCCAAGGCGCTCAAGAAGCGGGGTTTCCGGTTCGTCGGCCCCACGACCGCCTACGCGTTGATGCAGGCGACCGGCATGGTCGACGACCACCTGGCCGACTGCCACGTGAGCGGTGACCGGGCCGGGGTGTGACGGAGCGCCCCACCTCCGGCGTGATGGGATTGGGGCATGACCGACACCGAGCCGCGTACGAGCGGGACGACAGACGGTGCGACCACGACCGGAGCCTGGGCGGTGCTGCTGCCCGCCGAGCGCTTCGAGGCCGAGCGGCTGGTGCACCACGACGCGCTGGAGCTGACCGGGCTGTCCGAGGCGGCCCGCCCCCGCCCCGGAGACCGGGTGGCGGTGCTCGTCGACGAGCCGCTGCGCCTGGTCGCCCTCGGCCGGGTCGCGCTCGCGTCGTCCGAGACCCGGGAGGACCCGGACGACCCGCAGTCCGACGCGGTGGCCGGGTCGCTCGTGGTCACGTACACCCGGCGGGTGCTCGACGAGCCGGTGCCGGTCGACGGCCCCGCGCCGGACGGCCCGGTCGTGGCGCTCGACCCGGCCCGCTGGCGGTCGCTGGCCGACCGGCTCGGCCCGCCGCCCGCCCGCAGCACCTGGCTGGTCAGCCTGGACCTGCCGATCGAGGCCGCCTCACGCGCCGAGGCGGTACGGATCTTCTGGTCCTACGTGCAGGAGCTGGGCCCGCGGGAGCTGCCCGCGTTCGTCTCGCCGTACGGCGACGAGCTGGCCATGCAGGCGTTCGTGCTCGGCGTCGAGGCCAACCAGGATCCGGAGGAGGACGACTGACCTCCGGGTCCGACCGGCGCGGTCAGCGGCCCTCGAAGACCGGCTTCTGCTTGGCGACGAACGCCTTCGTGGCGGCCCGGTGGTCGGCGGTGGCGCCGCAGATCGCCTGTGCCTGTGCCTCGGCGGCCAGCGCGTCGGCGAGCGTGCCCGCGTCGGCGATGGAGAGCTGACGCTTGATCGCCCCGTACGCCACGGTCGGGCCGGCGGCGAGCCGGGCGGCCAGATCCTGCGCGGTGGGGAGCACCTGCTCGTCGTCGTCCACCAGCTTGGTCAGCAGGCCCAGCCGGCAGGCCTCCTCGGCGCCGACCGGCTCGGCGAGCATCAGCAGCTCGACGGCCTTGGCGTGACCGACCAGCCGGGGCAGCGTCCAGGAGGCGCCGGTGTCGGCGGCGAGTCCCACCCCGGCGAACGCCATCAGGAACCGGGTCTTCGGGCCGCCGATGCGGAAGTCGGCCAGGAACGCCAGCGAGGCTCCGGCCCCGGCGGCCATCCCGCGTACCGCGGCGATTACCGGCTTGGGCAGGTTCGCCAGCCGGGCGGCGATCGGGTTGTAGTGCGCCCGCACCGTGCCCAGCGGGTCGGCGTCGGAGGTCTCCAGCGTCTGCACGTGCTCGCGCAGGTCCTGCCCGGCGCTGAACGAGCCGCCCGCGCCGGCGAGCACGACCGCCCGGCAGGACCGGTCGGTCTCCAGCTCGGCCAGCGTGTCCCGGAGCGCCTCCTTGAGCGCCACGTCGAGCGAGTTCATCGCCGTCGGGCGGTTCAACGTCAGGGTGACGACGGCGTCGGTGCGGTCGACGAGCAGCGGCTCGGTCACGTTCTAACGACCCTTCTGTCGGGCGAGGCGGTTGCCGGCGTCGAGGCACTGCTCGACGTACCGGTCGGCGGCCGGCCGGAGCCGGGCCGCGTGCCGGTCGAAGAAACTGGCCGCGCTGGTGCCGGGCCAGCGCTCGGGCAGCAGTGCCGGGGGCAGTTGCGGATCCCGGAACAGGAACGTACGCCATGCGTGCACGAGCCGGAACCGGGCCGCGTACGCGTCCTCGTCGCTGCTGCGCACCGTGACGCCGGAGAGCAACGGCTTCTGCTCGGCGACGAAGCGCTCGTACGCCCGGCCGATCTCGGCCAGGTCCCAGGCGCGGCGGACCACGCCCATCGCACCCGGTGTGCCGGCCGCGTGCGCGGCGGTGAACCGCTCGTAGCGCACGCCCGCCTCGTCGAGCAGCAGGTCGACGTCCTCACCCGGGCGGGTGGCCACCCAGGTGCAGTCGTCGAGGGTGCCGTAGCCGAGGAAGGCGAGGTTCGCGGCGAGCCGCTGCCGGTCCCGGCGGGACGAGGGGGCGGTGAGCACCAGGAGATCGAACCGCCCGTCCCAGCTGTGCCGCCCGGTCCGGTAGATCCGGGACGCCGCCTCGTCGAGTCGACGGGCCGCCTTCGGGGTGATCGAATATCCCGGTCCGGACGCCAGCCGGAGCGGTTCCAGCCAGCCCTGGCGGACCATCCGGGAGACCGCTGTGCGTACCGCCGGTGGGGCGATCCCGAGCGGGGCGAGCAGCTTGACCAGGGCGGCGACCGGTGCGCGGCCACCCCGGGCGCGGAGGTGGTCGCCGTACAGGTCGAAGAGTGCCGACCGTGCCTGCATGACCGCACATTGTGACAGGCCTATCCAAGATAAGCTAGATGCTGTTACATCAATGCTGCTTCGGTTTGGGTCCGGCGGTGTTCATCAGGGAAAATCGTTGGTCGAGCCTTCCGCGACGGTTGCGGATGGCGATGGCGAAGTGGCTGTGGGGCAACTCACCGACCCTGGTGTAGGTCTGAGGGGAGACAACATGGCGGCGATGAAGCCGCGGACGGGCGACGGTCCGCTGGAAGTCACCAAGGAGGGCCGGGGCATCGTCATGCGAGTCCCGCTGGAGGGTGGTGGCCGGCTCGTCGTCGAGATGACTCCCGACGAGGCCACCGCGCTCGGTGACGCGCTGAAGGCGGCCGCGGGCTGATTCGAGGAGTGTCCCGCGCGGCGTCCGCCGCGCGGGCGGTTCGTCCTACCCTGAGCCACCGGGCACACCGGTGGCTCAGGGTCTTTCCTCTGCGGGTGCGTGGTGAAACGTGCCCGTTCAACCCATTTCGGAGGTACGGTCCAGCGTGCTGGTCATTCGTCTGGTGAGTGGGCCCGCGGGGCCTGACGCTCTCGTCCTGCCCGTCCGTCCCGGAGGGCCGGACTCGCCGGGCTCACCGGCCTCGCCGGACTCCTCGGCCGCCACCGCGGAACTGGTCTCCACCGGCGTGCCGGCCGGCGACGACGTCCGGGCCGAGGCTGCCGCCCTCCTGCCGGCCACCCGGCTCACCGGCGCGGCCGGCGAGGTGCGCGAGCACCTGCGTCCCGGTGGCTCCCCGGCGCGGCTGTGGCTGCTGGGCGTCGGCGAGGGCGACGAGCGCGACTGGCGCACCGCCGGAGCGGCGCTCGCCCGCGCGGCGAAGGATGAGACGCAGATCACCATCGCGCTTCCCGCCGAGTCGACGGCGGCGCTGCGTGGCCTCGCCGAGGGGCTGCTGCTCGGCTCGTACCGCTTCCGCCTCACCGAGGCCGGCAAGCGGCCCGCCCTGGCCGAGGTGTCCGTGCTCGTCGACGACCCGGACGCTCTGGCCGGCACGCTCGACGCCGCCCGGACCACCGCCGAGACGACCCGGCTCGCCCGGGACCTGACCAACATGCCCTCGTCCACCAAGAACCCGGAGTGGTTCGCCGCGCAGGTGGCCGAGGCCGCGTCCGGACATCCCGACCTGCACCTGCGGGTACGCGGACCGGAGGAACTGGCGGCCGAGGGCTTCGGTGGTCTCCTGGCCGTCGGCGGCGGCTCCGCGACCGGCCCGCGCCTGGTGGAGCTGGACTGGCGGCCGGAGGGCGCGCGTACCCACGTGGTGCTCGTCGGCAAGGGCATCACGTTCGACACCGGCGGCATCTCGATCAAGCCGGTGCCGGCCATGAAGCTGATGCGCAAGGACATGGCCGGTGCCGCCGCGGTGATCGCGGCGACGCTCGGCGCCGCCGAACTGCGCCTGCCGGTACGGGTCACCACGCTCGCCCCGCTCGCCGAGAACATGGTCAGCGGCTCGGCGTTCCGCCCCGGCGACGTGATCCGGCACTACGGCGGGCTGACGAGCGAGAGCACCAACTCCGACGCCGAGGGCCGGCTCGTGCTCGCCGACGCGCTGGCGTACGCCGTCAGCGAGCTGAAGCCCGACCTGCTGGTCGACCTGGCGACGCTCACCGGCGCGAACGCCGTCGCCCTGGGCAAGCGGCACGCCGCGCTCTACAGCGAGAACGACGCGCTCGCGGCCGGTCTGCTCGACGCGATCACGGCGGCGGGCGAGCGGGCCTGGCGGATGCCGCTCGCCGACGACTACGTCGAATACCTGGCCAGCGAGATCGCCGACCTGCACAGCTCCCCGGCGCAGGGCGCCGGCTCGGTGGTCGCCGCGCTGTTCCTGCGGGAGTTCACCGGCGACCTGCGGGACCGGTGGGCGCACCTGGACATGTCCGCGCCGTCGTGGTCCGACGACACCCACGGCGAGCTGGTCAAGGGCGCGACCGGCTGGGGTGTGCGCGGGCTGCTGCGCTGGCTGGCCACGCTGGGCTGAGTCAGCCTGGTCAGGCCTTCACGGCGGCCAGCAGGCCGTGGCCGACCGGCAGCAGCGCGGGTACCCAGTGCTCCGACTCGCGGATCGCCTTGATCGTCTCCCGCACGGTGACCGTCTCGACGTCCCGCGCGGCCGGGTCGCCGATCCGGCCGGCCGCCAGCGCGCCGTTGAGCGCGAGCACGCCGCCGGGTCGCAGCAGCCGCAGCGCCGCGTCCACGTACGCGGCGAAGCCGGTCGACACCGCGTCCACGAAGACCAGGTCGTAGGCGCCGTCCGCGAGCCGCGGCAGCACGTCGAGGGCCCGGCCGGTGATGATCCGGGTACGCCCCGACGGAAAACCCGCCTCCTGGAACAGCCGCCGGGCGATGCGCTGGTATTCGACCTCGACGTCGATCGTGGTGAGCACGCCGTCGGGGCGCATGCCGCGCAGCAGCCACACGCCGCTCACCCCGGTGCCGGTGCCGATCTCCACCACCGCCCGGGCGTTGCCGGCGGCGGCGAGCAGCCGCAGCGCGGCGCCCGACCCGGGCGTGACCGCCTCCACCCCCACCTCGTGGGCCAGGGCGCGGGCCGTGCGCAGCACGAGATCCTCGGTGACGAAAGACTCGGCGAAGTGAAGCGCCTGGGCCGTCGAACTGCCGTGACCGGCGACCGTGGCGATGGGACACCTCCGAGGGGCGGACTGGTGCGAGGGGCGGTATGCACTGTCAGCGTAGAGGCGGGCCGGTACCGGCGCAGCCGCGAGTCCGCCGTCGAGTGCTCACGGAGGGCAACCCCTGACCCCGTTCGCGCCATCCGTGTAATCCTGGATGTGTCCCGCGCGTCACTGTCGTCCGGCTCCGCCGGCCGCCGGCGCGGGGCCAGCGGGACGGAGTGGGAGGCACCGACGTGACCGACGGCTGGGACTGGCGGCGGCCCGGCGGATCGCCGGCACCGGGTGGGCCGGCGGCCGGACGACCGCCGCAGGACGCCCCGGGTCAGGCGACGTCGCCGTGGTGGTCCGACGCGCTGGCCGACCCGTGGCGCGACCCGTACGCGCCCGCCGCCGTGGTGGTCCCGGCGGCGCCGGTACCAGGGGCGGGGGAGCCGGAACCGGTCACCGACCCGGACCTGCCGACCCGGCCAGGGCTGCGCCAGGTGGTGCTGATCTCCCTGGTCACGGCGCTGCTGGCCGGTTCACTCGGCAGCGCCCTGACGTACGCCTTCCTGCGCGGCGGTGACGTGCCGACGATCGGCGCGCAGACCGGGCAGGCCCCGGCGCTGGCCCAGCGCAAGCCCGAGTCGTTGGCCGGCGTGGCCGAGCGGGTCCTGCCCAGCGTGGTCACCATCCGGGTGGTCAGCCTCGGCGGCACCAGCGAGGGCTCCGGCTTCGTGGTGACCACCGAGGGCCACATCGTCACCAACGACCACGTGGTCGCCGACGGCACCGGCAAGGCCACTGTCGTGTTCAACGACGGCAGCACCGCCGCCGGCAGCGTGGTCGGGCAGGATCCGGAGTCGGACCTCGCCGTGATCAAGGTCTCGCGCAGCGGACTGACCCCGGTGCAGTTCGGCGACTCCGACGCGCTCGCCGTCGGTGACCCGGTGCTCGCCATCGGTTCGCCGTTGTCGCTCGCCAACACCGTCACCGCCGGCATCGTGAGCGCGCTGGACCGGACCATGCAGGCCGGCGAGCCGGGCGGGCCGACCCGCTACTACGCGGCGATCCAGACCGACGCCGCTGTCAACCACGGCAACTCCGGCGGCCCGCTCGTGGACGGCGCCGGTCGGGTGGTCGGGGTGAACTCGACGATCAAGTCGCTGGTGGCCGACGGGCAGGAGGCGGGCAACATCGGCCTCGCGTTCGCCATCCCGATCAACCAGGCGAAGCGGATCACCGAGGACATCATCGGCACCGGCAAGGCCCGGCGTACGGTGATCGGCGCCCAGGTGGGCGGCACCGGCGCCACCGGCGGCGGGGTACGCCTCAACGCGGTCGAGCCGGCCGGCCCGGCGGCGGCGGCCGGACTGCGTACCGGGGACGTGGTGCTGCGGCTGGACGGCCATCCGATGACCGATCCGACCGACCTGGTGGCCCTGGTGCGCAAGTACGCGCCCGGATCGGTGGTGACAGTCGAGTACCGGCGCGGGTCGTCGCGGCAGAACGCGTCGGTGACGCTCGCCGCGGATGCGAAGTGAGGACCGGTCACCCCCTCCCCGATGGTCACCTGACGTGCGTAGTCTTGCCCTGACACGGACGAGGAGGCCGCGGTGTTCGAGAACCTGAACTGGTGGGAGATCGGCGTCCTGCTGCTCCTGGCGCTGTTGATCTTCGGCGATCGGCTGCCGAACGTGATCAGCGACGGCCTCCGGATGGTCCGCAACCTGCGCAACATGGCGCGCAACGCCACCGGCGACCTGAGCCGCGAGCTGGGTACCGACATCCAGCTGGAGGATCTGCACCCCAAGGCGTTCATCCGCAAGCACCTGCTGAGCGAGGACGACGAGCAGGCGATCCGCAAGCCGCTCCAGAGCATGTACGACAACCTGCGCTCGGACGTCACGGGCGTGCACGACGAGCTGAAGGACGTGGCGAAGGCCGCCGACCTGCGCACCCCCAGCGTGGCCACCAGCACCCCAACCCCCACCCCGCCGGCCCCCCGCCCGTCCTACGACGACGCCACCTGACGCACCCGCCTCCGCCGTCGCTTTCGCCGTCGATCATGAGGTTGACGGCGCGACACGCCGCTCCGGCGACCGCCAACCTCATGATCGACCCCGGAAAGGGGACCGCCCCCTCCCGCCTGGGGCGGGAAGGGGCGGTGGGAGTGCGGGGGAGGGTGGGGGTGGTCAGCGGCCTGCCGGCTTGAGGCCCAGGGGCTTGCCGAGCAGCGACTCGCGGCGGACGGCCAGGCGATCGGCGACCTGGAACAGGGCCTTCGCCGCAGGGGCGTCCGGCTGCGCCAGCACGATCGGCTGACCGGCGTCGCCGCCCTCGCGTACCCGGGTGTCCAGCGGGATCTGCCCCAGCACCGGCACCTGCGCGCCGATCGTGCGGGTCAGCGACTCGGCCACCGCCGCGCCGCCGCCGGCCCCGAAGACCTCCATCCGGGAGCCGTCCGGCATCTCCAGCCAGGACATGTTCTCGATCACGCCGACCACTCGCTGGTGGGTCTGCAACGAGATCGCGCCGGCCCGCTCGGCCACCTCGGCGGCGGCCGCCTGCGGCGTGGTGACGACCAGGATCTCCGCGTTCGGGAGCAACTGGGCCACCGAGATCGCGATGTCGCCGGTGCCCGGCGGCAGGTCGAGCAGGAGGACGTCCAGGTCACCCCAGTAGACGTCGGCGAGGAACTGCTGAAGCGCCCGGTGCAGCATCGGCCCGCGCCAGACCACGGCGGCGTTGCCGGGGGTGAACATGCCGATCGAGATGACCTTCACGCCGTGCGACTGCGGCGGCATGATCATGTCCTCGACGCGGGTCGGCGCGCCGTCCGCACCGAGCATCCGGGGCACCGAGTGGCCGTAGATGTCCGCGTCCACCACGCCCACCGACAGGCCACGGGAGGCGAGCGCGGCGGCCAGGTTGACGGTGACGCTGGACTTGCCGACACCGCCCTTGCCGCTGGCGACCGCGTAGACCCGGGTCCGCGAGCCCGGCTGGGCGAACGGGATCACCGGCTCGGCGGTGGCGCCGCCGCCGCGCAGCTTCGACTGGAGCTCCTGGCGCTGCTCCGGGCTCATCACGCCGAAGATGATCTCGACACCGCTCACGCCGGGTACCGCGCCCACGGCGGCGGTGATGTCACTGCGCAGCTTGTCCTTCAGCGGGCAGCCGGCCACGGTGAGCAGCAGCTCCACCCGGACCACGCCGTCCTCGCCACGCTCGGCGGACTGGACCATGCCGAGTTCGGTGATCGGCCGGCGGATCTCCGGGTCGTTGACGGTGGCCAGGGCGGCCTGAATCGCGTCGGAGACGGTGCTGACGGGTGCTGACATGCCCGCAATGCTACGTCGCGGGTCATCCGCCACCGCCGCTGGCGGGGGCGGTGTGAGCGATTCGATGGCCGCGGTCAGCCCTCGTAGCGACCGTCCCGAGCGTAGTCGCCGTCCAGCTCGTCCCGCGGCTCGTCCAACGGCTCGCCGCCGCCCGTCCGCCGGCCCTCGCGCTCCTGCTGCCGCCGCTCCAGCTTGCGCCGCCGCTCGGCCGCCTCGTCCAGCTCCTCACCCAGCCGGGTCAGCTCCGAGCGCAGGAAGTCCCGGGTCGCCACGTCACCCATCGCGATCCGCAGCGCCGCGATCTCCCGCGCCAGGTACTCCGTGTCGGCCTTCTGGAGCGTGGCCCGCCGCCGGTCCTCGTCCAGCGCGATCCGGTCCCGGTCCGCCTGCCGGTTCTGCGCGAGCAGGATCAGCGGCGCCGCGTACGACGCCTGCAGCGACAAGATCAAGGTCAGGAACGTGAAGGTGTACGGGTCGAAGCGCAGATCCGCCGGCGCCAGCGTGTTCCACAGGAACCAGGCCACCAGGATCAGCGTCATGTAGACGAGGAAGTTCGCCGTACCCATGCCGCGGGCGATGCCCTCGGCCCAGCGGCCGAACGTCTCCGCGTCGATCCGGCGCAGGCGCAGGTTCCGCGGGGTGCGCGGCTGGTCCAGCCGCTCGCCCCGTCGCTGATCACTCATCGTCGCCGTCCAGGATGCCGTCGTGGGTGGCGGACGAGGGGGATGCCGCGTCCCGGTCCCGCCAGTCCCGCGGCAGGGAGTGGTCGAGCACGTCGTCCACGGTCACCGCGCCGACCAGGCGGTTGTTCCGGTCCACCACCGGCATGCCGACCATGTCGTACGTCGCCATCCGGCGGGTGATCTCGGGCAGCGGCGTAGACGTCCGCAACGGGTCGATGTCGTTGACCACGATGCCGCCGAGCAGATCGGCCGGAGGTTCCCGGAGCAACCGCTGGAAATGCACCATACCCAGGTAGCGGCCGGTGGGCGTGGTCAGCGGGGCACGGGTCACGAAGACCTGGGCGGCCACTGCCGGCGAGAGCTGCGGCTCCCGGATCCGGGCCAGCGCCTCGGCCACCGTGGCGTCCGGCGGAAGGATCACCGGCTCCGAGGTCATCACGCTGCCGGCGGTGCCGGAGGCGTAGCGCAGCAACTGGCGTACCGGGTCGGCCTCGTCCGGCTCCATCAGGTCCAGCAGCACGTCCTGCTCCGGCGGCGGCAGCTCGTTGAGCAGGTCGGCCGCGTCGTCCGGCTCCATCTCCTCCAGCACGTCGGCCGCCCGCTGGCGGTCCAGCGCGGCCAGGATCTCCACCTGGTCGTGCTCGGGCAGCTCGCTGAGCACGTCGGCCAGGCGTTCGTCGTCGAGTGCGGCGGCCACCTCGTTGCGCCGGGCGTCGGGCAGATCCTGGAGGGCGTTGGCGAGGTCGGCCGGGCGCATGTCCTCCAGGACGGCGAGCAGGTTCGCCGTACCCCGGCTGTCGCCGACCGCGCCCAGGCCGCGGACCCGGTCCCAGTCGACCTGGTGGAGGTGGCCGCGGCGGGTGAGCCGGCCGGTGTGCTCGCGCACGGCGACCCGGCTCAGCGCCCACTCGCCGCCACGGCTGCACTCCATCGCCACGTCCACCACCGAGCCGGCCTGCCCGGTGTCGAGCTGGACCCGGCGGTCGAGCAGCTCCTGGAGCACCAGCAGCTCGTTCGGGCGCTTCTCGAAGCGGCGCAGGTTGAGCGTGCCGCTGCCGAGCACCACAGCGTCCGGATCGATGGAGGTGATCCGGTTGATGGACAGGAAGATGCGCCGCCGCATCGGCATCTCGGCGACCAGCCCGACCACCTCCGGCGGTCGCTGGATCGCGCGCATCCGGGCCACCGCGTCCCGGACGCGGCCGACCTGGTCGCCGTTCGGGTCGAAAACGGCGACTCCGGCGAGTCGAGCGAGGTAGACCCGGTTCGGCGTGCTCACGGCCACCAGCCTAAGGGCCTACTCTCTAACAACATGTCGACCTTGGGCTACGAGATCGTGGACGTCTTCACCGACCGCCCGTTCGCCGGCAACCCGCTGGCCGTGGTGTTCGGCGCGGAAGGGCTGGCCACCGAGCAGATGCAGGCGCTCGCGCTGGAGTTCAACCTGTCCGAGACGGTCTTCGTGCTGCCGCCGACTCAGGTGGGCGCCACCTACCGGGCCCGGATCTTCACCCCGGCCGACGAGCTGCCGTTCGCCGGGCACCCGAGCGTCGGCGCCGCGGTGACCGCGAGCCGGCGCGGCGTCTTCGGCGCGGGCCGGGTCACCCAGGAGTGCGGCGCCGGCGTCCTGCCGATCGAGGTGACCGCGACCGGCGCGACGCTCACTGGCGGCACGCCCACGCTCGGCCCGGAACTCGACCCGGAGCCGCTGCTGGAGATGGTCGGCCTCACCGGTCCCGACCACGTCGGCCCGCCACCGCGGGTCGCCGGGTGCGGCCTCGAATTCCCCTACCTTCCGGTACGCCCGGACGCGGTGGCCCGGGCACGGTTGAACACGACGGCGGCGCAGCGGTACGGAGTGGAGCACGTCAGCCTCTTCTCCTGGGAGCCCGGTTCGCAAACCGCGCACGCCCGGGTCTTCGTGCCGGGACTCGGCGTACCGGAGGACCCGGCGACCGGCTCGGCCGCCCTGGGACTGGGCGTGTGGCTGGTCGCCAGCGGCCTGCTCCCCGGCGACGGACGCTCCACGTACACGGTCCGGCAGGGCATCGAGATCAACCGGCCGTCGACGCTCGACTGCACGGTGACCGCATCGGGCGGGCTGGCGGTGGGCGCGACCGTGTCCGGCCAGGTCATGCCGGTGGCCCGAGGCGAGATCACCGTCCCCCCGTTCATCGGCTGACCCGCCCCCTCCTGCCCCCCGCCCTTCGCCCCGCCCTCGCCCCGCCCTCGCCCCGCCCCTTCGCCCGGTGATCAAGGAGTTTGTGTCGTGCGGTGGCACGTTCGCGGACACAAACTCCTTGATCAGCGGGCGGGCCTGGGCGGGCCTGGGCGGGGTGGGGCGGGGTGGGGTGGGGCGCTCCGGAGTGGGGATGGGGGAGGATGGCGGGGTGAGTGACGAGGTGGACGAGCGGGTGACGCCGCCCCTGGTGGACGAGGCGGTGAAGAAGGCCGCGGTGTGCTGGGTGAGCACCGGTGGCGGCCCGGCTTACGCGCTGTGGTGCCTGCCGCTGGAGGGCACCCTGCTCGTGGTCACCGGTCCCGGCGAGCAGACCGCGCCCGGGCTGGCCGACAGCGACACGGCCGACGTGACGCTGCGCGGCGACCACGGCGGGCGGATCGTCACGTGGCCGGCGCGGGTGACCCGGCTGCGACCGGGCACCGAGGAGTGGGACACCGCCGCGCCGCTGGTCGCGGCGAAGCGGCTCAACGCCTCCGGCTCCGCCGCCGAGCTGGTGCAGCGGTGGGCGGCGCAGGGGTGCGCGCTCAACCGGCTCGCGCCCGTCGGCACCGCCGTGACCGGCGCCGACCTCCCGGACGGCTCGCTGAGCGAGCAGCCCCGCCCGGCCCCCGTGGTGCGGGCCGTCCGCAAGCCGTTCCGCCTGCACCGCGTCCGCCGCCGCTGACGCCGCGTCCGGCGGGCCGGGTCAGGCGACGGGGACCGGGTCGAGCAGGTCGAGCACGTCCGTCAGCGAGGTGAGCGACGGCCCGTCGAAGCCGTGGTCGGCGTTGAGGACCACGTGGTCGGCGAGATCCGGAGCGGCCAGCCGGACCGCGCTCAGTCCCGCCCGCTCCGCGCCGGTGAGTTCCTGGCTGTCGCCGTCCCCGACGTAGAGGCAGTCGGCCGGGGCCTGGCCGAGCCGGTGACACGCGGCCAGGTAGAGCGCCGGGTCCGGCTTGCAGAGTCCCAGGCGTACCGAGAAGACATGGACGTCGAGCAGCGGCGCGACGGCGAGCTGCGGCAGGAACGCCGGCAGTTCGTGCGTGCAGTCGCTGACCAGCCCGGTGCGTACGCCCCGGTGGCGCAACGCGGCCAGCACCGGCACCGCCTCGGCACGTAGCCGGGTGCCGGCGCGTACGGCCCGGTGCCGGGTGGCGACCGCGTCACGTACCGCCTCGTCGGACGGGTGGACGCCGAGCCGGGCGCACACCCAGCGCATCGTCGACTCGGCGTTCCCGAAGGAGCCGCTCGCCCGTTCGTAGAAGCTGCTGTTCAGCACCTCCACGAGGGCCTCGGCGGAGCAGCCGAGCAGGTCGGCGGTGGCGCGGTGGGCGGCTCCGCGCCGCACACAGTGGGTCAGGGTGCCGAAGAAGTCGAACAGCACCGCCTGGAACCTGGGCATGAGGGAACGCCTCCGGACGTCGAGGGGGAGGATCGCCGGGACGCGCATGATCGTAACGGAGCGCTGACGTTCCGTGTCGATCGGGTGTCCGTGTGAGGATTACCGTTCGTGCCGACCGTTCCGCATCGCCCGCCGCTCGACGCGTTGACGGTGAGCGCGCTCGCCCTGGCCGTCGCCTCGGTCTCGTCCTCGGCGCCGCTCGTGGCGTTCGCCGCCGCGTCGGCGCTGGCGGTGGCGTTCTGGCGTACCGCGTTGTCGGTGGCGGTCCTCGGCCCGGTCGCCGTGACCAGGCGGCGCGCCGAACTCCGCGCGCTGACCGTCGGGCCGGGCCGGCGCGAGGGGCTCTACTGCGTACTCTCCGGGGTCGCCCTGGCCGCCCACTTCGCCACCTGGATGCCGAGCGCGCAGCTCACCTCGGTGGCGGCCGCGACCGCGCTCGGCGCGACGCAGCCGGTGTGGCAGGGGCTGATCGCCCGCGGGCAGGGGCGGCGGCTGCCGGCGGCGGTGTGGGCCGGCATCGCGGTGGCGGTGCTCGGCGCGGTGCTCGCCACCGGCGCCGACTTCGGCGTCTCCGGCCGCGCGTTCGCCGGTGACCTGCTCGCGGTGGTCGGGGGCCTGTTCGCGGCCGTCTACACCGCGTTCGGCGAGCGGGCCCGGGCCAGCATCAGCACCACCACCTACACCACCGTCTGCTACGGCGTCTGCGCGGCGATCCTGCTCGTGGTGTGCCTCGTCGGCGGGGTACGCCTGCACGGCTTCGACGGTGCGACCTGGCTGGCGATCCTCGGCCTGGTGGCGGGCGCCCAACTGCTCGGCCACTCGATGTTCAACTACGCGCTGCACCGGGTCTCCGCGACCACCGTCAGCGTGCTGATCCTGCTGGAGGCGCCGGGCGCGGCGCTGATCGGCTGGGTGTGGCTGGGGCAGTTGCCCCGGCCGCTGGCGCTGCCGGGCTTGGCGCTGCTGCTGGCCGGGGTAGCGGTGGTGGTGCTCGGCGGCGCGCGGGCCGGTCGTCGCGCCGCGCCGGTCGCCGCCCCGGCCGACCCGACGCCGCTGGGCGACTGATCGGCGCGGCCCTCGCGCACGAGCGCGGCCGCCGAGCATGAGCGGGCCGCCGCGCCGGTCGGGGCGAAGTCGCGCCGTTCCGGCCACCGGGCCGTCCGGTTTGCACGAAAGTGCTCAAGATGGGGGCGGACCGGGACGACGCGGCGGAGGCGGGCACCGTCGTCACGCCCTCGGCCGAGTTCCCGCCGCTCGGCGAGGAGGAACGGGCCGCGCTCGGCCGGATCGGTGAGCGCTGGCACGGTCCGCGCCGCGCCGACGACCTGCCGGTCGACCCGACGCTCGGGCGGCACGACCACCACCCGGCGCCGACCCGGTTCGGCAGGCTGGCACCGATCGACATGTTCACGGTGGCGCAGCCGGACGAGCTGGTCGCCACCGGAGCGGCCGACCTGCCCGGCGACCGGGCCGGCCGGGCCGCCGCCCGGGCCCGCCGGGCCCTGCTCGGGCCGCCGCTGTCCAGCGCGTCGGTGCTCTACGAGCGGATGCGCAAACTGGTCGCGCTGCCGGTGCTCTCCTCGGACCTGCTCAGCTCCGTGGCGTACGGGCCGGAGGCGATGCTCGTGGTGCTGGTGCTGGCCGGGAGCGCCGCGCTCGGGCTGGCCCTGCCGCTGGCCGCCGTGCTGGTGGTGCTGATGGTCGCGGTCGGCCTCTCCTACCGGCAGACCATCCCGGCCTATCGGCACGGCGCCGGCTCCTACATCGTCGCTGGGGACAACCTCGGGCGTACGGCGGGACTGGCCGCCGCGGCCGGGCTGATGCTCGACTACGTGCTGACCGTGTCGGTGTCGGTGGCGGCCGGGGTGCACGCGGTCACCTCGGCGCTGCCGGGGCTCAGCTCGTGGGCGGTGCCGCTCGGGGTACTGGTGATCGTCGTGCTGCTCGCCGGGAACCTGCGCGGCGTACGCACCGCCGGGAACATCTTCGTGCTGCCCACGTACGCGTTCGTGGTGGTGCTGGTGGCGGTGCTGGCGGTCGGGTACGCGAAGGCCGCGGCGCGGGGTTTCGCACCGGTGCCGCCGCCCTCGGTGCCCGCCGCCGAGGGCCTGGGCCTGCTGCTGGTGCTGCGGGCCTTCTCCTCCGGCGCGGTGTCGATGACCGGCATCGAGGCGGTGTCGAACGCGGTGCCCGTGTTCCGCCCGACCGAGTGGCGCAACGCCCGCACCACGCTCGGCTGGATGGTCGCCATGCTGGTCACGCTCTTCGCCGGCCTGGTCGGGCTGATCCACCTCGACGGCCTGGCGCCCCGGGCGGACGAGACGCTGCTGTCCCAGCTCGGCCGGGTGACGTTCCCGAGCGGGCCCTGGTACGCGATCCTCCAGGCCACCACCGCGTTGATCCTGCTGCTGGCCGCGAACACGGCCTTCAACGACTTCCCCCGGCTGCTGTTCTTCATGGCCCGGGACGGGCACGCGCCACGCCGGTTCCTGCACATGGGCGACCGGCTGGCGTTCAGCAACGGGCTGGTGGCGCTGGCGCTGACCGCAGCGGTCGTGTTCGTCGCGTTCGGCGGGCACACCGAGCGGCTGATCCCGCTCTACGCGGTGGGCGTGTTCCTCGCCTTCACGCTGTCCCAGACCGGGATGGTGGTGCACTGGCGCCGCCGCCGGGGGGCGGGGTGGCGTCGGCGGCTCGCGGTCAACGCGGTCGGCGCGGCGCTGTCCGGGCTGGTGCTGCTGACCGCGGCGGTCGCGAAGTTCACCGAGGGCGCCTGGGTGGTGGTGCTCGCCGTGCCGCTGCTGGTGCTGCTGTTCCGCCGGATCCACGGGCACTACGCGCGGCTGCACCGCGCGCTGGCGTTGCACCCGCCGCCGTCCGCGCCGCCCGCCGAGTGCGACGAACTGCCCCAGCAGGTACGCCACCTGGTGGTCGTGCCGGTGGCCCGGCTGAACCGGGCGTCGCTGCGCGCGCTGGCGTACGCGACGTCACTCGGGCGGCCGACGCTCGCCGTGCACCTCGCGCCGGAGGAGGCCGAGGCGGACCGGTTCCGGGAGCAGTGGCGGGCCTGGGGCGACCATCTGCGGCTGGAGACGATCGTGTCGCCGTACCGGTCGGTGATCGGGCCGCTGGCGCACTACCTGGAGGCACTGCACGCCGCGAGCCCGGACCTGACGCTCACCGTGATCGTGCCGGAGGTGGTGCTGCGCCGGCGGCGGTACCGGCTGCTGCACAGCCGCGCCGAGCAGCGGCTACGGGTCGCGTTGCGCGCGCTGCCCGGCGTGGTGGTCACGAGCGTCCCGGTGCACGTGTCGCGGTGACGCTCAGAGGTATCCGGCGAAGTGGTCGGCGACCAGCGCGGCGACCGCCTCGGCGTCCCGGCCGTGGTCGATCTCGATCACGCGGACCCCGAGTGCCCGGGCGCCGGCGACAGCGTCGGCGGCGACCAGTTCGTCGCGCGCGATCCGATGACGCCACGCCCGCTCCGGGTCGCTCACCCCGGGGTGGCGGGCCGTCGCCCGCGCCAGCCGTTCCAACTGGTACGCGCGGAACTCCGGCGTCGGCACCAGCACCACCATCTGCCGGGTCGACTCGACGACCGGGGCGACCAGTTCGGGCCGCAGCCCCCAGCCCTCGGCGACCACCCGACGGCCGCTCACCAGCGCGCTCAGGTCGTCCAGCACCCACTCGAAGCGGCGCGGAAACCCGGCGAGAGTCTCGGCTGCCATCCGCTCCGGGTCCGTCGTCACCCAGGTCGCCTCCGCGTCCGGACCGTCCGGCGGCTCACCTCGGCGGATCCGGCCGGCGATCCGCCGGTCGTCGTGCCCACGCGCGTCGTGACGGTCGTAGAGGTACGCGGTCAGCCCGTACCGCAGTGCCAACGTGACGGCGAGTGTCGTCTTGCCGGCCCACTGCGCGCCGCCGATCCAGAGCGCCCGCCGGGCGGTGGCCAGGGGATCGAAGTCCATGCCCCGACCCTGCGCCTCGCCAGCTCCAAGATCAAGTCTTGTCCTTCGTGACCCTTCGTGATGAAGTGAGGGAAGAGGGACGCGTCAGACGTCGCGTACCTCCAGCACGCGGGTGGCGGGCGCGGCGTCGCCCAGCTCGGCGCGCAGCGCGACGCGGTCCGGGTCGACCAGGAACGCGTCGAGCCCGGCGCGGGCGGCGAACCGGATGACGTGCACCTCGGTCTCCCCGTCCCCGGTGCGCAGACGGCGTTCCAGCCGCCCGTCGTGCCGGCCGAGCAGCGCCAGCACCGCGTCCTCGTACCGCCGGCCGGCGTCCACCTCGGCGCTCAGGTCGACGAGCGCGACCAGCAGGACTTCTTGCTCCGTGGTCATGTGTCCCCCCGGGTGTCGTCAGGCGTCGATGCCGACCGCTTTCGCGCTGGCCGTCCAGAGCCGGGCGGCCAGCGCCGGGTCGGCCGCCTTGGGGCGGGGCCGGTGCGGCTTGCGGTCGGCGTAGTAGCCGCCGTCGGTCAGCCGGGACGGATCCTGGCAGGCCAGCCACACCAGCGTCTCCGCACCCTTCTCCGGGCTGCGGAACGGCAGCAGCCGCATGCCCAGCGCCACGATCCGGCTCTCGTTGCCGAAGCGGGTGCGCACCACGCCGGGGTGGAACACGTGCGCCGGCACCTCCGGCCAGCGCCGGGCCGCCTCGGCGGTGAACAGGATGTTCGCCTGCTTGCTGGTGCCGTACGCGCGGAACGGCCGGTACGAGCGCAGCGCGGAGTTGAGGTCGTCCGGGTCGAGCACGCCGCTGCGGTGCGCGTCCGAGCCGGTGACCACCATCCGCCGGATCCGGTCTCGTAGCAGGTTGCTGAGCAGGAACGGGGCGAGGTGGTTGGCCTGCATGCTCAGCTCGAAACCGTCGACCGTGGTGATCGGTTCCAGCACGATCGCGCCCGCGTTGTTGGCGAGCACGTCGATCCGGTCGTACCGCTCGCGCAGCCGTTCGGCGAGCCCGCGTACGTCGTCGAGCACCGCGAAGTCGGCGCGGAACAGCTCCGGCTGCTCGCCGCAGCACTCCCGGACCCGCTCGCCCGCGGCGCGCAGCCGGGCCGGGTCGCGGCCGACCAGCACCACCTGGTCACCGCGGCGCGCCAGCTCCTCCGCGGCGGCCAGGCCGATGCCGGAGCTCGCCCCGGTCAGCACCACGATCCGACGCTCAGTGAGATCTTCCACAGGTCCATTCACCCCGGTCACGGCACGAGGTTACCGTGGCGTCACCACGCCCTTTGGGATCGTTAAGTTCTCGAAATCCACCGCTGCGCCGGCGCCTGCGCCGGACGCTGGAAGGAGCGCATCCATGACCGCTGTCGGTCGCCCCCGCCGATCCTGCCTGGCGGTACCCGGCTCCAGCGTCAAAATGCTCGGCAAGGCCCAGGGCCTCCCCGCCGACCAGGTCTTCCTGGACCTGGAGGACGCGGTCGCGCCGCTGGCCAAGCCGGACGCGCGCAAGAACATCGTGGCGACGCTGAACGAGGGCGACTGGGCCGGCAAGACCCGGGTGGTCCGGGTGAACGACCTGACCACGCCGTGGACCTACCGGGACGTCATCGAGGTGGTCGAGGGCGCCGGGGCGAACCTGGACTGCATCATGCTGCCGAAGGTGCAGAACGCGGAGCAGGTGCACTGGCTGGACCTGCTGCTCACCCAGATCGAGAAGACGCTCGGCCTGGAGGTGGGCCGGATCGGCATCGAGGCGCAGATCGAGAACGCGGCCGGGCTGGTGAACGTGGACGCCATCGCGGGCGCCTCGCCCCGGGTCGAGACGATCATCTTCGGCCCGGCCGACTTCATGGCCTCGATCAACATGAAGTCGCTCGTGGTCGGCGCGCTGATCCCGGACTACCCGGGCGACCCGTACCACTACATCCTGATGCGCATCCTGATGGCCGCGCGGATGCACGACAAGCAGGCCATCGACGGCCCGTTCCTCCAGATCCGGGACGTGGACGCGTTCCGCGAGGTGGCGAAGCGTTCGGCGGCGCTGGGCTTCGACGGCAAGTGGGTGCTGCACCCCGGCCAGATCGACGCCGCGAACGAGGTCTACTCCCCGGCGCAGGCCGACTACGACCACGCCGAGCTGATCCTCGACGCGTACGACTACTACACCTCGGAGGCGGGCGGGAAGCTCGGCGCGGTGATGCTCGGCGACGAGATGATCGACGAGGCGTCCCGCAAGATGGCGCTGGTGATCGCCGCGAAGGGCCGGGCCGCCGGCATGTCCCGCACCTCCTCGTTCACGCCGCCCGCGTCCTGACCGCGCGCCGGGCCGCCTCCTTGTCGGGGGCGGCCCGATCGCGTCAGTAGCTGCTGGTGCTGCTGGCGCCGACCGCGATCACGATCATCACGATGTAGAAGATGATCACGGCGAGCATCAGGGCGGTCATGATCCAGCCCACGATGATGCCCGCCAGGGCCATGCCGTCGCCATCTTCACCGGTCTCCCGGATTTGCTTGCGGGCGACGTGGCCCATGATCGCGCCGATCGGCGCGGTGATGCCGCACGAGGCGAAGCCGACCAGCGACAGCACCAGCGCCACGATGGCGAGCGTGTTCGTGCGGGCCGCCGGCATCGCGTAGCCGGGATAGGCGCCGGGCGGCGGGTAGGCGCCCGCGCCCGGATAGCCCGGCACCGGCGCCGCGTACTGCTCGCCGCCGGGCGGGGGATAGGGCGACTTCGCTCCCGCATACGGGTCGGCGCCCGGTGCGTACGGGTCCGCGACCGGCGCGTACGGGTCGGCCGGGCCCGGCTGGTTCGGCACGGCCGGCGGGCTCGACTGCGGCCCGGCCGCCAAGGGGTCCTGCCAGCCACCGGACGGTGGGGGATAGGTCATCTGATCATCTCCAGGTGCGTTGTCGCGCTCAGGGTAGCCACCCGGCGCGCGACACGGACGTCCCCTTTCCGGCCACCGCGTTGCCCGTGGGGTCGGCACCGGGCAGGATCCTCGGCATGGCACTTGACGCGCGTGGAGGTCGGTCGCGACGGGACATGAGCCGGCCGGGGTCGGTGCGGCGCCCGCGCGGCGGCGAGCCGGCCGGCACCGCCGACTCCGAACGGCCGGCACCGCTGCCGGAACCGGCCACCATGCGCCTGGACGGCCGGGTCGCGCTGGTGACCGGCGCGGGCAGCCCGGACGGCATCGGGTACGCGACCGCGCGCCGCCTGACCGACCTGGGTGCCCGGGTGGCGATCGTGTCCACCACCCGGCGCATCCACGAACGTGCGGGCGAGCTTGGCGTCACCGGTTTCGTCGCCGACCTCACCGACGAGTCGGAGGTGGGCGCGCTCGCCGACGCGGTCGCCGAGCAGCTCGGCGACGTCGAGGTGCTGGTGAACAACGCGGGCCTGGCCAGCCGGGCCAGCCCGGAGGTGCTGCGGCCGGTGGCCCAGCTGACGTACGACGAGTGGCGCGGCGAGATCGACCGCAACCTGACCACCGCGTTCCTGTGCAGCCGCGCGTTCATCGGCGGCATGGCCGAGCGGGGCTGGGGCCGGATCGTCAACCTGGCCGCCACCGCCGGGCCGGTCAACGCGCTGCCCACCGAGGCGGCCTACGCGGCGGCCAAGGCCGGTGTGGTCGGGCTGACCCGGGCGCTGGCGATGGAGATGATCGCCGACGGGGTGACCGTGAACGCGGTGGCGCCGGGCATCATCCACACCGCCGCGTCCACCATGGCCGAGATCAAGCAGGGGCTGGGTACGCCGGTCGGGCGTCCGGGCACGCCGGACGAGGTGGCGGCGGCGATCGCGTTCCTCTGCTCGCCCGCCGCGTCGTACATCACCGGGCAGATGCTCGTGGTCGACGGCGGCAACAGCGTCCGGGAGGCGCAGTTCCGCTGAGCGTCAGTAGGTGCTGTTGTCGGAGTTGGCCCAGATCGCCAGCCCGATCCAGCCGCAGCAGACCAGTACGCCGATCGCGGTGAAGATGTAGCTGAGGACCAGCCCCCAGGTGGCGAGCTGGTCGCCGTCCTCGCCGGTCTGCCGGATCTGCCGCTTCGCCAGGTGGCCGCAGACGATGCCGGCGGGCGCGAAGACGAACGCGAAGACGAGCGACAGGATGGCGAGCACGTTCGTGCCGCCGGGGCGTGGTCCCTGGCCGGGTGGCCCGTACTGGCCGTAGGGCGGCTGCGGGGCGTACGGGGGTTGCTGGCCCCACTGCGGGTGCTGCTGGCCGTACTGCGGTTGCCCGTACGGCTGACCGTGCGACGGCGGCTCGTACGGCGACGGTGGCTGCTCGTCACTCACGGACGCCCCTTCCCCCAGGTCGACGGCCCTCTCTCTTGCGGACGCTACCCGCAGCGGTGAACCTTTTCACAGCGGTTGTGTGGACTGGTCACCTTGGCGCGGCCGGTCCCGGGACCGATACTGACCGAGCGTTCAGTTACCCATGAGTAAGGCGCCGACCCCGGAGGCTGAGATGGCCCGACTCGCCCAGACACCCGGACTGACCGACGTGCAGCGGTCGATCCTGGAAACCGTCCGGGAGTTCGCCGACAAGGAGATCATCCCGCACGCGCAGCGGCTGGAGCACGCCGACGAGTACCCGAGCGACATCCTCGACGGCATGCGCGAGATGGGGCTGTTCGGCCTCACCATCGATGAGGAGTACGGCGGCCTGGGCGAGTCCCTGCTGACCTACGCGCTCGTGGTCGAGGAGCTGTCCCGGGGCTGGATGTCGATCTCCGGCATCGTCAACACCCACTTCATCGTGGCGTACCTGATCTCGCAGCACGGCTCGGCGGACCAGAAGGCCCGGCTGCTTCCCCGGATGGCCACCGGAGAGGTACGCGGCGCGTTCTCGATGTCGGAGCCGGAGTGCGGCTCGGACGTCTCGGCGATCAAGTCGAAGGCCGTCCGGGACGGCGAGAACTACGTCCTCAACGGCCAGAAGATGTGGCTGACCAACGGGGCGTACTCCTCGGTGGTCGCCACCCTGGTCAAGACCGACACCGGGGCCGACTCGGTCTACGGCAACATGAGCACCTTCCTGCTGGAGAAGGAGCCCGGCTTCGGCGAGACCGCGCCCGGCCTGACCATCCCCGGCAAGATCGACAAGATGGGCTACAAGGGCGTCGAGACCACCGAGATGGTGCTCGACGGCGTCACGGTGCCCGGCTCCGCCGTGCTCGGCGGCGAGGAGAAGGTCGGCCGCGGCTTCTACCAGATGATGGACGGCATCGAGGTCGGCCGCGTCAACGTCGCGGCCCGCGCCTGCGGCATCTCGATCCGGGCGTTCGAGCTGGCGGTCGCGTACGCCCAGCAGCGCCACACCTTCGGCCAGCCGCTCGCCAAGCACCAGGCCGTCGCGTTCAAGCTCGCCGAAATGGGTACGAAGATCGAGGCGGCGCACGCTCTCATGGTCAACGCCGCCCGGCTCAAGGACGCCGGCCAGCGCAACGACGTCGAGGCGGGCATGGCGAAGCTGCTCGCGTCCGAGTACTGCGCCGAGGTGGTCCAGGAGGCGTTCCGGATCCACGGCGGCTACGGCTACTCCAAGGAGTACGAGATCGAGCGCCTGATGCGCGAGGCGCCGTTCCTGCTGATCGGCGAGGGCACCTCGGAGATCCAGAAGACGATCATCTCGCGCGGCCTGCTCAAGCAGTACAAGCAGTAGGGGCCCTGCTCACCGCTCGGGCCGGCGCGCGGCCTGCTCGGCGGCGGCCAGGTGCCGCCGCGCGTGCTCGACCAGCGCCGTCGGGTCGTCGGCGTACAGCCGGATCTCCCGCACCGGCTCGCTCGGCCCCTTCGGCAGCCGCACCGACAGCGGCTCGCGCAGCACCACGTCGACCGCCGTCTGGCTGCCGACGCCGAGGTTGAGCACCGCCGGGTCGTCCGCGTCGTACTGGACGGCCCGGCTGGACGGCAGCGACCGGCGGCGGACCGCCACCCGGGCGACCGCGTGCCACGGGATCGTGACGTCGACCGAGACGCCGTTGCGCACCCGCAGGCCGGCCTCGTCGACGACGTGCGGATGGATCCGGAGGCTGGCCAGCAGCCCGATCATCCACAGCACACCCCAGAGGCCGAGCGCGATCGCCGCGTGCCGAACGGCCGGCTGGTCGACCGTGTGCCGCAGGATCACGTCGAGGACCGGGATCTCGATCGTGGACAGGGCGATGAAGGCCAGCAGGATCGGCTGCACGCCGCCGACGTAGGCGTACGTCGCCGCGCCCGGTGCGACCGGATACGGGCGGCGCAGGATCCACCGGGTGAGGCTGCGCCACATGCCCCACTCGTACGCCACCGCACGCCGTGCCAGCCGGATGGCCCGTCCCATCGCGCACCCCCTTTTTTCAATACAACTGCAATGTAAAACGCGTGCCGGCGACATGTCAATGCAGTCGTATTGTGAAACCATGGGGGCATGCCGAAGCGGGTCGATCACCGGGAGCGTCGCGCGCTGATCGCCGACGCGTTGATGCGGGTCGCGGCCGAGCAGGGGCTGGAAGCGGTCAGCCTGCGCCACGTGGCCGCGGCGGCCGAGGTCAGCCCCGGGATGGTGCAGCACTACTTCCGCACCCGGGACGAGATGATGGTCTTCGCGCTCGCCGTGGTGCGCGAGCGCAACGAGGCCCGGATCCGGAGGGCGCTCGAGCCGCTCGGCGCGACGCCGGCACCCCGGGCGCTGCTGCGGGCCATGCTGGCCGAGCTGCTGCCGCTGGACGAGGACAGGCGGGCGGACGGGCGGGTGGCGCTGGCCTTCCTCGCGTACACCGCCGTCCGGCCGGCCGTGGCCGCCGCGCTGCACGACGAGACGGCCGCGCTGCTGGCCTTCGTGGCCGGGCAGATCGCCGCCGGCTCACCGCTCGTCGCGGACGGCCGGGTGGACCCGGAACGGGCCGCGGTCGCGCTGCTCGCCGTGATGGAAGGTCTCGGCATCTACGTGCTCGGCGGTCACTATCCCCCGGAGACCGCGTTGGCCGCGCTCGACGCCCAGCTCGACCTGATCTTCGGGCCCGAACCGCCGCCCGGCGCCGTCAGCCGCGACGGGTCAGACCGGCGGCGGCCCGCTCGACGATGAGGCACCGGTTCTCGACGTAGTCGAGGCCGCCCTCCTCGGCGATCCGGCGCGCCTCGTCCGAGAAGATACCGAGCTGCAACCACACCGCCGGGGCGCCGATCGCCACCGCCTGCCGGACCACGTCGACCGCGTCGCGGGCCGGGCGGAACACGTCGACCAGGTCGACCGGGTGCGGAATGTCGGCGAGCGTCGGGTACGCCTTCTCGCCGAACAACTCGTCCACTGTCGGGTTGACCGGGATGATCCGCCAGCCGTGCCGCTGCATCTCCAGCGGTACGCGGTGCGCGGCCTTGCCCGGATCACGGGAGGCGCCCACGACGGCGATCACGGCGGAGTCGGCGAGGATCTGCTGAGCGGAACGCATTCCCCGAGACTAGCCCCGCCGGTGCGGGTTTCCCCGGTCGCTAGAGCAGGGAGAGCTGCTCGGCGGCCGGGGCGGGCGGCGGGGTCTCCGGCAGCCGCCTGTTGTCGCCGGTCTCGCCTCGGTGCAGCCCGTGCCGGCGGGCCGCCATCCGCACCCGGGCGGTCACCTCCCGCTGGTACGCCTGCGGCGCGTACGAGCCGGCCTGGTAGAGCTGCCGGTAGCGGGGCACCAGGTGGGGGAATTCGCGGGCCAGCCAGCGGGCGTACCACTCCCGGGCGCCGGGCCGCAGGTGCAGCGGCAGCGGCGTCACGCTCGCCGCCCCGGAGGCGGCGACGGCCGCGACCGTGGCATCGATCGACTCCTCGTCGTCGCTGAGGCCGGGCAGGATCGGCGCCATCAGCACGCCGACGGAGAAACCGGCGTCGGTGAGCCGGCGGACCGCGTCCAGCCGGCGGCGCGGGCTCGGCGTACCGGGCTCGGCCGCCCGCCAGAGCACCTCGTCGACGAATCCCACCGAGTACGACAACCCGACCCGGGTCACCTCGGCCGCCTGGCGCAACAGGGGCAGGTCGCGCAGCAGCAGGGTGCCCTTGGTCAGGATGGAGAAGGGGTTCGCGAAGTCCCGCAGCGCCTCGATGATCGGCGGCATCAGGCGGTAGCGGCCCTCGGCCCGCTGGTAACAGTCCACGTTGGTGCCCATGGCGACGTGCGCGCCGCGCCAGCGTGGGGCGGCCAGCTCACGGCGGACCAGCTCGCCCGCGTTGACCTTGACGATCACCTTGCGGTCGAAGTCGGCGCCCGGGTCCAGGTCGAGATAGGTGTGGGTGTTGCGGGCGAAGCAGTTGTGGCTGACCACGCCGTTGGCGATGAAGTCGCCGGTGCCGGTGGTGATGTCCCACAGCGGAAGGTCGAGGCCGAGATCCTCGACGGCTGTCACCTGGAGTCGCGCAGCGCACTTGAGCGCCATGCCCTCGATCGAGCGCCGGGCGGTGACGGCCGGGTCGGTGAGGTGGAAGAAGCGCAGCCGCTCCGGCAGCCCGCCGGTCAGCCTGAGCTGACACGCCGCACCCGGGGCACCCGGCACGTCGAGAGCCCACCGGAAGTCGAACCGCTCCAGCGCGCCGGCGGCGCGGGCGCGGCTCTCGTCGTCGGCGACGCTGATCCGGAACACGCCCCGATGGCAGGTGCCGACGGCGTCGAACATGCCGGCCAGATAGCCCAGCGCCCAGTCGTCCGTCGTCTCGGCGGGTGGCTCGAACAGCCCGGTGACGGCCTCGGCCGGGTCGGCTGTGCGTACCACAGTGGTCGTCGCCCGGCGGCCGACCCGGGCGATGGTGGCCCGCTCGACGGTGACCCCCGCGTCGGTCAGGTAGCGCTCGGCCCGGTCCAGCGCCTCGGCCTCGGCGGTGGCCAGGCGGAACCGGGTGTCGCGCCGGTGACCGGAGGGACCGTCGTCGCGGACCAGGGCGTGCAGGTAACCGCGGCGGTAGTCGGCCGAGCGCTTCGGCGCCACCGCGAACCGGCCGGTGCCGAGCAGGCGGTTGCGGGTGGTCAGGTGGGGACGGCGTCCGCCGCCGCGCATGGTGCCGGTGACGTGCTTCCAGCCGCGTTCGGTCAGGAACCGGTGGTCGCCGCTGGCGACGAGCGTGGTGCCGTCGGCCAGGGTGACCCGGTAGGCCCGCTTCACTGTGGACCACTTGTCGAGCACCGTGGTGACGACGTAGTGGCGGTAGGCGCCGCGCCGCCGGGTGCCGTAGATGCGGTCGCCGGGCTCCAGCTCGCTGATCGCCTTGGTGCGGCCGTCGGCCATCAGGATCGGTGTGTCGCCGCCCAGGCAGTAGACGCAGGCGTGCGAGCAGCCTCGGTAGGGGTTGATCGTCCACTCGAACGGCACGCGCGACTCGCCGGGCACCCGGTTGATGATCGACTTGGCCTGGACCTCGTAGAAGGTCATGCCGGCGAAGTCCGGCGTGTCGAACGTGCGGGTGACGGCGCCGGGCAGCGCCAGCGGCAGGGGTGGAGCCGCCGGCGCCGCCCGATCGGGAGTCCCCTCGTCCGGGGGAGCGGAGAGGTTGTCCCAGCGCATGGATCTCATTCGAACATGTGTACGAACAAAGTGCAAGTGATGCTCCGGACACCGCGCGCCGCCGTGTCCCGGGGCGGTGCAGGATGGGGGGCATGGAGACGTCGACCTTCGTCTACGACGGCGACTGCGCCTTCTGCACCAGTTGCGCGCAGTTCATCGAGCGTCGTGTCCCGACCGGCGCCCGCGTGGTGCCGTGGCAGTTCGCCGACCTGGCGGCGCTGGGTCTGACGGAGGCCGAGTGCGAGGAGGCGGTCCAGTGGGTGGGCGCCGACGGCTCCCGGGCCGCCGGGCCGGACGCCATCGCCCGGCTGCTCGGCGACAGCGGGCCGCTCTGGCGGTTCGCCGGGGCCGGGCTGCGCCTCCCGCCGGTCCGCGCGGCCGCCTGGCCCGCGTACCGCTGGGTGGCCCGCAACCGGCACCGGATGCCGGGTGGCACGGCCGCCTGCGCGCTGCCGCAGGAGGCCCGGGAGCGGCTGTACGGTCCGGCCGGGCGGCCGGGGCCGACCGCGTGAGTCGCATACCCGCGCTCAGGCGGTCGCCGTCGCGGGCTGGTCGAGCGCAGGCACCCCGTCGGCGGGAGGCGTCGGCGGCGGGCGGCCGAGCAGGCGCCTGACGAACACCACCGGGCGGACCTTCTCCAGCGCCAGGAAACTGGTCATCGCCACCAGGTGCGGCGCGAACGAGATGGTGATCGTCGCGATGGTCACCAGGTGGAACGAGTAGAAGAAGCCGACGGTCATCGTCCGCCACCGGGCCGGCAGCACGAACACCAGCGGGCTGAGCAGTTCGAACGCGAGGATGCCGAACTGCGCCACGATCAGCAGGTGCGGCACCTGCGCGATCAGGTCGGCGAGGTCGGTGCCGCGCCTGATGATCGCCCGGGCCAGCACCGAGCCGTTCGCCCAGTCCCACCCGCCGAAGCGGAACTTGGCTCAGGCGGCGAGGAAGTACGTGCAGATGACCGAGATCTGGGTGACCCGCAGCGCCCAGCCGCCCGCCTCGGTACGGATCGGGTCGCCGTGCCGGGCACGGCCGGCGGTGGGCAGCACCGCGAGCGCGACCAGGAGCGCGAACCGGTCGTGGTCGACCTTGCCGTAGCTCATCGCCACGACCATCCACTCGAAGTACAGCGCGAAGACCGTCCAGCCGAGCAGCCGGTGCGCCCGGCCGGTGGCGGCGAGCAGCGCGGTGACCAGCAGCGTCCAGAACACCACGCCGACCAGGGCCGGGGTGGGGGTGGGCAGCGGGAGCAGCCGGCCGACGAGCAGCGGCTGGTAGAGGTCGCCGGGAACGTCGACCCGGGTGCGCACCCAGGGGGTGAAGACGACCAGATCGGCGGCGACGAAGAGGTAGACCAGGGTGCGGAAGGCGGCGATCCGGCCGCGCGGAACCGCCTCGGTCAGCCAGGCGGTCATCCGCCGGTCTCCCAGCGTACGGCTGTCTCGTCGGTCCACTCGCCGGTCGGGCGGCCGCCCTGGATGCCGAACCAGCGCACCACGATCCGTACCTCCACCAGTTCCGGTGCGCCCGGGTGGCGTTCGGCGTACGCATCGGCGACGGTCCGCAGCAGGCTCGGGTCGGCGGCGTACCGGTCCTGCTGCCCCTCGATCTCGGCCCGGCGGATGCCGGTGGCCTCCTGGCCGAGCGGCACCACCGCCCCGGTGCGGTCGACGCCCTCGACGCGGGTGTCCGGTGCGGGCGCGTTCGGCGGGTCGGAGGTGGAGTACATCCGGAACGGCCCGAACGGGAAGTCGTCGTCGGTGCCACGCACGGTGCCGAAGATCAACAGCGCCAGGCCGAGCGCTGTGGCGCCCAGCCGGACCGCGCGCCCCCGGGCGGTCAAGGTCTCCATCGTCTCGTGACGTTACGGGAGTGAAGCGTCCGAAACGGTCCCTCTCTCGGCCATTCCTGGCTGTCCGTCCTGCCGGTCAGGAATGCGAACCTGCCGGTCAGGAATGCGAACCTGCCGGTCGGGAGTGCGAAGACGCCGCCGGCCGGTGCCCGAGGTGGGCACCGGCCGGCGGCGTGTGGAACGTCAGTGGTTGTGCTCGGCCAGCTTCTTGCGGACGTCGTCCATGTCCAGCGCCTGGACCTGCTCGATGAGGTTCTCCAGCGCCGACTCCGGCAGCGCGCCCGGCTGGGCGAAGACGATCACGCCGTCACGGATCGCCATGATCGTGGGGATGGAGCTGATGTTGAACTTCGCCGCCAGCTCCTGCTGCGCCTCGGTGTCGACCTTGCCGAAGGCGATGTCCGGGTGCTTCTCCGAGGAGCGCTCGTAGACCGGGGCGAAGCGCTTGCACGGGCCGCACCAGTCCGCCCAGAAGTCGAGCAGGACGATCCCGTCGCGCCCGGTCACCTCGTCAAAGTTGGCCGTGGTCAGCTCAACCGTTGCCATTTGCTCTCTCCGATCACCGCGGATTGTCGTACGTCCGGTGGAACCAGGGTCAGTCCGTCCGAATTCCCGTCGTGCGGGTGACGAAACGCTGAGCGCCCGGACGGTGACCCTGGGCACATCGAACACCATCTGTCCGGCCCGGCCGTGCGGAACGCAAATGCATGCCGCACTTGCGTGACGGGACGTGATGGGAGCGTTTCCAAGGAGATCACGCTCTGTTGCCGCTACGTATCGGTAACTTCGGGCTTGACGAGCATCTATCCGGCCTGCGGAGATCGCTTACCGACCGCCTGTCGGTTACTTTTAGTAGTGTTACGAAAAGATAAATGTGACCTCCGTCTCTGTCCGCGCCGGGTGTTCGTACGGCAGAATTCTTCGCATCAGAGCGTGGGCGGCGGGTGCCGGGGAGGGCCCCGCCGCTCATTGCGTCCGGACCCCGGTGGCCCCCGGTGTGACATTTCCGCCGGGCGAGTGCCCCGCCCCTCGCCTTAACAAGCGATAAGGCATGCTGTGCCGAACTCCATCGCCGCCCGTGAAGGGGACAAGGATGCAGTTCGGCCGCTACTACGAGGAGTTCGAGGTCGGCGCGGTCTACCGGCACTGGCCGGGCAAGACGGTCACCGAGTACGACGACCACCTCTTCTGCCTGCTCACCATGAACCACCACCCGCTGCACATGGACGCGCACTACGCCGAGTCCGCCTCGCAGTTCAAGCGCAACGTGGTGGTCGGCAACTACATCTACTCGCTGCTGCTGGGCATGTCCGTACCGGACGTCAGCGGCAAGGCGATCGCCAACCTGGAGATCGAGTCGCTGCGGCACGTCGCGCCGACGTTCCACGGCGACACCATCTACGGCGAGACGACGGTGCTGGACAAGCGGGAGTCGGCCTCGAAGCCCGACCGCGGCGTGGTCGCGGTCGAGACCCGCGGTTACAACCAGGACGGCACGCTCGTCTGCGTGTTCCGCCGCAAGGTCATGGTCCCCAAGAAGGAGTACGCGGCCGCCGCCGTCCCGGACGGCGTCGACCCGGAGCGTCCCAGCTTCCCCGAGCCGCGCTGACCAGGCGTCCGTACGGCCGCCGGGCCTCGTTCTCCGTTCGGCGGGGACGGGGCCCGGACCTCGTCCGGGGGCTTATGCTCGGGCTGGAGGTGCCCATGAGCCACTCCGTAGCCGGAGAGCCGCCTTCCGCCGGTCGCCGCGCCGCACCGCTCACCACCGCCGCCTACTCTGCGGCGGAGTGGGACCTGCTGACCGACCTGCCGGGCCGCGTCCTCGTCGCCGCCGCCTCACCCGGGCCCGGGCGCCCGCCGCGCGGCGTCGCCGCCGGTCTGGCCGGCCTGGACGCGGTGGCCGCCGGCCGGGCCTTCGACAGCGATCTCGTCCGCGCCGTGGTGGCCGCGATCTACGCCCGCCACGACGGGGCCACCGAGCGGGACGAGCGCCTGACCGACCTGGTCGACCTGCTGGCCGCCGCCCGGGCCGCGGTACGGGTGCTGCACCGCCGGGCCGACCCGGCCGACTCGGCGGCGTACCGGCAGTGGGTGGAGTCGGTCGCCGCCCGGGTGTGCCGGGCCGGGCACACCACGCCGAGCCCCGCCGACACACGTTTCCTCGACCGGCTGGGCGGCGCGCTCGACCTGCGCTGACCGGTGACGCCGCCGGGCCGTACCCTCTGCAGACCGTGACCGACGACCAGCTCGACGTGGGTGTGGGGCCGTGGCCCGGTGACCCGCCGGACGACCCGCGCTACGACCCGGAGCTGCTCGCGACCGGGGACCGGCGCAACGTGGTGGACCGCTACCGCTACTGGCGGCGCGAGGCCGTGGTGGCCGACCTGGACCGGCGCCGGCACGACTTCCACGTGGCGATCGAGAACTGGCAGCACGACTTCAACATCGGCACCGTGGTCCGCAACGCCAACGCCTTCCTCGCCGCCGAGGTGCACGTCGTCGGACGGCGGCGGTGGAACCGGCGGGGCGCCATGGTGACCGACCGCTACCAGCACGTCCGGCACCACCCGACGATCGAGGAGTTCGTCGCCTGGGCGCGCGACGAACGGCTGCCCGTGGTCGGGATCGACAACCTGCCCGGCTCCCGGCCGATGGAGACGGCGGTGCTGCCGCGCCGCTGCGTGCTCCTGTTCGGCCAGGAAGGGCCGGGGCTGTCGGCGGTGGCCCGGTCGGCCTGCGACGCGCTGTTCTCCATCGCCCAGTACGGCTCGACCCGGTCCATCAACGCGGGTGTGGCCAGCGGCATCGCCATGCATGCATGGATCCGGTCGTACGCCGGGCCGCCGCCGGACTGAAACGCCGCGTGGGTCCACCACCGGACGGAAATCCCACGCTCGTCCGCCCGCCCCGCTTGACGCCTGGCGGGTCCGGGGCGACGGTGAGGGTGTGACTGTCGCGGTGAGTTGTCCGAGATGTGCGGGCCCGGTGCGCGAGCCGGACCTGATGCACGCCGAGCACCGGTGCGTACGCTGCGGCCCGGTCGCGCCGCTGCACGTTCCGGAGCACATCAGCGCCGAGATCATTGCCAGCGTGGTGGACCGGATGGCCGCCGACCCCGACCCGGCCGACCGGCTCCGGATGCCGCTGTGGTGCCCGTGGCCGCTCCCGCCGGGCTGGACGCTCACCGGCGTGGCGTGGGCGGGCGACGACCGCGCGGGCGTACGGGCCACGCTGGTCGCCTGCGCCGGACCGGCCCCCCTGGACGGTGGGCCGGCCGACCTGATCTTCGTCGCCGAGGAACCCGGCGTCGGGCTCGGATCCCGCTTCGCGGGACTGCCCGGCCCCGATCCCGGCCCGCAGGTGGAGGAGGCGCTCACCGATCCCGGCCCTGGTCATCCCGAGCGGCTGCCGCACGCGAAGATCCGGGTGGGCGGTCATCCGACTCCACTGTGGCTCGTCCGCTCCGAAACGGATCGAAGCGCGTACGCCGGCGAGGCTCGGGGAATGTGGCTCCATGCGATAGCCTGGCCGGCGAGTGCGGGTCACCTCCTCGCGGAAGAAGTCGTGCTGCACGACCTCACCGAGTGGACACCGCCCGAACTCGTGTACGGCGCACCGTCTCCGTACCTGCACGGGCGGGCCTGACCGGCTCGCCACGGCGAGTCGGGGAGCGGACGCAGATATTCACGGTAAGACACCATGCTGATACTCTGGGTGCCGCTGCGGTAAACGGACCCGGCGCCGCGCGAGAGGATGGCCCGCTATGGTCAAGAAGGTCCTCACCTGGGCCGGCATCGCATTCTTGATCTTCTTTGTTGCGTACCGGCCCAACTCCGCCGCCGACGTCTTCAAGTCTCTCGGCGGCGGCATCATGGACATCGCGCAGGGCTTCGGCGACTTCTTCACCAACCTCGTCGCCTAGCCGCCCATGGGAAGCCCCTCCGGTCCACCCTTCGACCCGGACGACCCCGACCGGGCACGCCGGGAACGCGACACCGAGCCGATTCCCCGGATCGACCCGGACGACCCGGCCGGTTACGGCCCCGGCCCGTACGCGGACGCGGACGACGCCGGCTACGGCAGCGCGTACGCCGGTGAGGGGCGGTCCGGCCGGGCCTGGGCACGTGACCCGGACGGCTTCCCGGACCAGCCGATCTCGGAGGACGAGCTGGCCGGGCTGCGGTCCGACGCCTCCGGCATGGCACCCCGCCGGGTGCTGCCGCTGGAGGACGAGCCCAGCTCGCTCGTGGCGCGTTACCTCTTCCCCACCGAGCGCTACCGGGGCGAGTGGAAGCGGCACTGGATCCACCTGACCACCCCGATCATCGTCGGCGTTGCGGCCACGTTCGTGCTCGGCTACCTCTCCGGCTTCCTCGCCGGGCGGGACGTCGGCGCGTTGACCACAGTCGCCGTGCTGCTCTGGTTCGCCGTGATGGGCTGGGTCGCGTGGAAGGTCGCCGACTGGTGGTACGACCGGTTCATCCTGACCAACAAGCGGGTGATGGTGGTCAACGGGATCATCACCCGGCAGGTCGCGATGATGCCGCTCACCCGGGTCACCGACATGAAGTACGAGCAGAGCCCGACCGGCCGCGCCCTCAACTACGGCACGTTCGTGCTGGAGTCCGCCGGTCAGGAACAGGCGCTCCGGGTGATCAAGAACCTGCCCAACCCGAACGAGCTCTACCTGCGTGTGGTCGAGGAGATGTACGAGCCGCAGGCGGTCGAGGCGCGGCTGGGCAAGGAGGCCGACGAGGCGAAGGCCGACGACGGAGCCTGAAACTTTTCGTCCGAACATCGGATGAACTGCACACCTTCCGCCATCGACCCGACCGGCCCGGCCGTGGCATTCTGCCAGGCAGGACGGGGGGAGATGAGCGTGGTGAGCAGAGATCCGCTGGAGGAGGAGTTCCGCGAATTCGTCGCGGCCCGGTCCGGCGCGCTGCTGCGTACCGCGTACCTGCTCGCCGGTGACTGGGCCACCGCCGAGGACCTGCTCCAGACCGCGCTGACCAAGACCTACCTCGCCTGGAAGCGGCTCGGCGGGATCGACGCCATCGAGCCGTACGCCCGCCGCGTCATGGTCAACACGTCCACCAGTTGGTGGCGGCGCCGCTGGCACGGCGAGCGCCCCACCGAGGTGCTGCCGGAGCGCGCCGGTGTCGACGAGATCGAGCAGCAACTCGACCGGGACGCGCTCTGGCGGCACCTCCAGGCGCTGCCGGCCCGGCAGCGGGCGGTGCTGGTGCTGCGCTTCTACGAGGACATGTCCGAGGCACAGACCGCCGCGCTGCTGGAGATTTCCCCGGGCACGGTCAAGAGCCAGACCTCCCGGGCGCTGAACACGCTGCGCCGCCGGCTCGGCTCCGAGGCGGCCCTGAGCCTGCCCGCACCGGCCGACGCGCCCGCGGCGACCCCGTCCGCCCCGTCCGCGGCCGGCCGGTCGGTCCCGCCGGCCCGGAGCGCCGAGCCGGCGCGTACCCCGGCGCGACGGCCCGCCGCCCGGGTGCCGCGACCGGTCCCACCCGCGACTCCGGTCCGCCCCGCCGTCCCGATCCCGGCGGAGAGCCGATGAGCGGCACCCGGCAGCACGGTGACAACCGGACGGGCAGCCCGGAGCGTCCATTCCCCGTGAGCGACGACGAGCTGGAGCGGGCGCTGCGGGAGACCCTGACCCGCCGCGTCGCGACGTCCCGCCCGCTGCCCGTCGACCCGGCCGGGGAGATCCTGCGCCGGGCGCGGCGCACGGGCCGGCGGCGTACGCTCACCGGCCTGGCCCTGGCCGGGGTCGCCACCGTGTTCGTCACCACCGGGGTGGCCCAGTTCAGCGCGTCGGGCGGCGACGGCGGCACGCCCACCGTGGTGCTCGGCGACCCGCCCGTCCTCTTCCCGTCCCCGGAGACCTCCGGGCCGTCCTCGATCACCCGCTTCGGGCCGGTCCGCGCCGAGCTCGACCTGCTCGTCGGTGACCGGCTGGACACCAGCGGCGGCGAACGGCGGCAACTGACCGGTGTGAGCGGCGTCGAACGGGCGCAGCGGATCCACGACCAGGAGGGCTGGCTGCTCACCTCGGCGGCCACCGTCGCCGGCCGTACCCTCTGGTGGGTGCCGGTCGGTGGCGCCGCGCCGCAGGTCATGCTCGCCGCCGCGGACGCGGTGGCGGTCTCCGCGGACGGCCGCCAGGTGGCCTGGCGGGACGGCACGGACGTGATCGCCGCCGGTGTGGTCGCCGGCCAGCTCATCGCGCCGGTCCGGACCGTCGCGCCGGACGGCGCCGTGCCGGTCGGCTTCGCCGGCGACTCCGTGCTGATCCGGCAGCCCGGCGACGGCGGGATGAGCGTCTGGGACCGCGCGCTGGGCGGGCAGCCCGGCCCGGTGAACCCGGACGTACGCGCGGTCTACGGCACCCGGCCCGACGGAAGGGTGGTCGCCCTGGTCGCCGCCGGCCGGGACCAGCAGCCGTGCCTGGCCCTGCTCGACCCCGCCCGGGACCTCGCCCCGGTGCGTACCGGATGCGGTCTGAAGCTGGCCACCGACGGACTCGGCGCCGTCTCCTCCGACGGCCGGTGGCTGCTCGCGAACGGCACGTCGCGCACCGCCCTCCTGGTCGACCTGGCCGACCCGGCCAGGCCGGTCACCCACCCGGCCGGCCCGGTGCTGGCCGCCGGCGTGGCCTGGACCCGGGGTGGCGTGGCGCTGCACGTGGACGCGAGCGGCGGGCTGGTCCGGGTCAAGCCCGAGCGGGTGCTGGCCGGTGACCGGCCCACGGCCTCGAAGGTCGAGGGGCTGGCGCCGGAGGACCACCCGGTGGTGGTGGCCGACGTCCCCACCGTGCCCGACGGGGCGTAGCGTCGGGCGGGTGAGCGTCCCCGCCCGCATCGACCTGCACACCCACTCCACCGCCAGCGACGGCACCCTGACGCCCGCCGAACTGGTCCGGGCCGCCGCCGACGCGGGGCTCGACGTGGTGGCACTCACCGACCACGACACCACCGCGGGCTGGGCGCCCGCCGTCGCCGCCCTGCCGCCGGGCCTCACCCTGATCCGCGGCGCGGAGATCTCCTGCCGCTGGTTCGGCGCCGAACCGGCGATCCCGCTGCATCTCCTCGCCTACCTGTTCGACCCGGCCGAGCCGCGCCTGGCCGCGGAGCTGGCCCGGGTCCGGCGAGCCCGGGAGGAACGCGGCGAGCGCATCGTCCGGCTGCTCCAGGCCGACGGCATCCCGGTGAGCTGGACGGAGATCCTGGCCGGCGCGGGCGGCGGCACCGTCGGCCGCCCGCACATCGCGCAGGCGCTGATCCGGGCCGGCCTGGTCGCCACCACCACCGAGGCGTTCGGGCCGGACTGGCTCGGCGAGCGGTACCGGCTGCCGAAGGACGACATCGAGGTGTTCCAGGCGGTGGCGCTGGTGCGGGCGGCCGGTGGCGTGCCCGTCTTCGCCCATCCGAAGGCCAGCCGGCGCGGCCGGATCGTGCCGGACGAGCTGATCGCGGACCTGGCGGCGGCCGGCCTGGCCGGGCTGGAAGCCGACCACGAGGACCACGACCCGGCCGAGCGGGAGCACGTCCGCGCGCTCGCCGCCGACCTGGGACTGCTGGTCACCGGATCGTCCGACTTCCACGGCACGCACAAGACCGTCCGGCTCGGCGCGCACACCACCGGGCCCGAGGCGTACGAGCGGATCGTCGCGCTGGCCCGCGGGGTGACCCCTGTCGCTTCGAGCTGAAGCGCTCCGGCGGCACGGCTACCGTGTCCGCGTGGATCTCAAGCTCTTCGGCGAGGTCTTCGTGACCCTGCTGGTGATCGTCGACCCGCCCGGAATGATGCCCATCTTCCTCGCGCTGACCGGGCCGCTGCCCGCGCGCGACCGGAACCGGGCCGCCTGGCAGGCCGTGGCGCTGGCGCTCGGGGTCATCGTGATCTTCGCGGTGGCGGGGCAGACGATCCTGGCGTACCTGCACGTCGACCTGCCCGCCCTCCAGGCGGCGGGCGGCCTGCTGCTGATCCTCGTCGCGCTGGAGCTGCTGACCGGCAAGGCGGACGACCCGAGCCAGCAGGTCACCTCGAACATCGCGCTGGTGCCGCTCGGCACCCCGTTGCTGGCCGGGCCGGGCGCCATCGTGGCCACCATGCTGTTCGTGCAGCAGGCCGGCGGTCCCGTCGACTACCTGGCCATCGCGCTGGCCATCGTCGCGGTGATGGTCACGGTCTGGGTGGTGCTGCGCTTCTCCGGCGGGATCGTCAAGGTGCTCCGCCCCGGCGGCATCGAGGTGCTGACCCGGATCGCCGGCCTGCTGCTGGCCGCCATCGCCGTGCAGCTCATCGCCGACGCGATCGCCGCGTTCGTGACCCAGTACCTCAACAACGCCTGAGCGCTTCGTCCGCTGTCGTACCGGGGTGGCAGGATCTCAGGGGTGCGACGACCGTCAGCAGCCGGCCCCACCGGCTCCCGGGCTCCCCGACCCCGCGCCGAGCAGCCCGAGCAGCTCGGCTTCGAGGGCATGCCGGAACGCCTGTTCGTCTGCACCCCGAGCAAACTCGGCGCGTACGCGGACTGCCCCCGCCGCTACCGCTACGCCTACGTCGACCGGCCCGCGCCGCCGAAGGGCCCGCCGTGGGCGCACAACTCGCTCGGCGCGAGCGTCCACACCGCGCTGAAGAACTGGTACGCGCTGGTCCCCGACCGCCGCCGCCCCGAGGCGCTCGGCACGCTGCTCAAGGGCACCTGGGTCCGCGAGGGCTACCGCGACGACGAGCAGGAGCGCGACGCCTTCCGGCGGGCGCTGACCTGGCTGGAGAGCTACGTGGCGGGCCTCGACCCGGCCGACGAGCCGGTCGGCGTGGAACGGGTCGTCGCGGTGAAAACCGCAGTGCTCGCCTTCAACGGCCGCACCGACCGGATCGACTCGCGTCCCGGCCCGGACGGGCGGCCCGAGCTGGTCATCGTCGACTACAAGACCGGCCGCACCGGCCTCGACGCCGACGACGCGCGCGGTTCGCAGGCGCTCGCGCTCTACGCGTACGCGGCCGAGCGGGTGTTCCGCAAGCCGTGCCGCCGGGTCGAGCTGCACCACCTGCCCACCGGCACAGTCGCCGCCCACGAGCACACGCCGGAGTCCCTGCACCGGCAGCTCACCCGCGCGGAGGACACCGCCCGCGACATCATGGCCGCCGAGCGCGCGGTCGCCGACGGCACCGACCCCGACACGGCGTTCCCCACCGAGCCGGGTCCGCGGTGCGGCTGGTGCGACTACCGGCGTACGTGCCCGACCGGCGCGCAGACCCCGGGCAAGGAGCCCTGGTCCGCGGTCGAGCGTTTCGCCGACCCGGAATGAGTGCGCGGCGCCGTCACGCCGCGGTCAGGCGGGCGGCGCGTTCCTTGGCGGCCTGCTGCAACGGACCCTCCCGGTAGCGCCGGGGCACCGCGGCCAGCGCCAGCCGAAGCGCCCGCGCGCTCAGGTCCGCCGACAGGGCGGTGGTGGGCAGGCCCAGCCCACCGTAGAGCCGCAACGCCCAGGGCGGCAGCATCCCGAGCGCGGTGGCGGCGATCCCGAAGTACGCCCAGCGCGGCGGCCCCAGGTTCAGCCCGACCCGCGCCGGCAGGCTGAGCTTCCACGGGATCGGCGGCGCGGTCAGGAACAACGCGGTCTCGGCCGCCTCCCGGGTCATCCGCAACTGCGGGCGTACGTCCCGGTAGTAGTCGGCCACCTCGGCGGCGGTCCCCGGTACGTCGTGCGGGTCCAGCCCGACCAGGGCCGCCGACCGGCGCTGCTCGGTGTAGTAGCCGTCCACCTCGTCGTCGGTGAGCGCCAGCCCGGCCCGCCGGGCGGTGCTCACGAACGACTCGACCTCGGTCACGTGCACCCAGCGCAGCAGCTCCGGATCGTCGACGCGGAACTCCTCACCGGTGAACGGGTCGGTGGCGCGCATCCGGGCGTGCCGCGTACGCAGCCGTCGCCCGGCCGCCTCCGCCTCGGCCGTCGTGCCGTAGATCGTCGTCGCCACGTACGTCGCCGTGCGGACCAGCCGCCCCCAGGCGTCGGTGCGGTAGTTGCTGTTCTGCGCGACGCCGGCCATCGCGCGCGGATGCAGCGCCTGGAGGTAGAGCGAGCGCAGGCCGGCGACGATCAGGACCGGTTCCTCGTGCACCTTCCACGTGACCGATCCCGGACCGAAGAGGCCGAGGTCTTCGGTGTCCACCGATCAAGAGTGCCACGTGCCTTCGTCGGCCGTCCTCGGTGCGGCGGTCCGCCGACGGCACGGCCGTCCGCGTGCGGCCGTCCTCGTGCGGCCGTCAGTCGTCGGCGGAGCGGCGGGACTGGCAGGCCGGGCAGAGGCCCCAGAAGGTCACTTCCGCCTCGTCCAGCTCGAAGCCGTGCGCCACGTTCGGGTCCAGGCAGGGGGCGCTGCCGACCGCGCAGTCCACGTCGGCGATCTCACCGCAGCCCCGGCACACCACGTGGTGGTGGTTGTCGCCGACCCGGGCCTCGTACCGCGCGGGACTGCCGGCCGGCTCGATCCGGCGGGACAGCCCGGCCCGGGACAGGGCGCCGAGCACGTCGTAGACGGCCTGGGTGGAGACCGAGTCGATCCGCTGGCGGACCCGCCGGGTGATCTCGTCGACCTCCAGGTGACCGCCGGCGGAGAGCACGTCCAGCACGGCGAGACGCGGCCGGGTGACCCGTAGGCCCCTCGACCGGAGCAGCTCCTCACCTGTGGACATGGATCCATGACAGCACGGGGCAGGCGGGCCGACAAGCGAGCGTCGTTCACCCGTGGCCGGGGCCACAGGTGAACCGGCACCGCCGCCCGCGCGTGTATCGAGGAAGGCGGCGTCACGCCGTACGCTGAGCGCGCCAAACCACCCACTCGCCGGAGGTGTCGGTGTTCAGGGAAATCAACGGTCTGCCGGTCCATGTGCTCGTCATCCACGCGGCGGTGGTGCTGGTGCCGCTGCTGGCACTGCTCGCCGTCGGATACGGGGTGCTGCCCCGCTGGCGGCACCGCCTCGACTGGGCGGTCGCGGCGCTGGCCGTGGTCACCCCGATCGTCGCCTGGGTGGCGACCGAATCCGGCGAGGAGCTGGAGGAGGCCCTGCGCGCGAAGGGTTACCCGCCGGACCGGCTCCAGCAGATCAGCGAGCACGCCGAGTACGGCGACACGCTGTTCTGGTTCGCGCTCGGGCTCGGCGTCGCCGCGCTGCTGCTCGTGCTGTCGACCAGCCGCCTCGTCGCGGGCCGGAACCTGCCCCGCTGGCTCCCCGTGGTGCTCACCGTCGTGGTGGCGGTGCTCGCGGTCTTCGCGATCGTGTACGTCTACTGGACCGGGGACAGCGGCGCCAAGATGGTCTGGGACGGCGTCGTCTGACTCAGAACAGCACCCGCGAGCACAGCAGGCAGGTGAGCAGCACCAGCACCACGGCGACGGCCGCCCCGATGCCGTAGGTGAGCCGCTGCGCGCGCTGCTCCGCCTGGTCCATCGCGGCCATGTCCTGCGGCGGGAGCCGGCGGGGTGGTGACGGCTGCACGTGTACCGGTGGCCGCCAGCCGGGCGGCGGGGGCGTGCTCGGCGGCGGTCCCGCGTACCCCGAGGGAGGCGTGCCACGGCCGGGCGGGCCCGGCCACGCGCCGCCGGCCACCGTCCAGCCGCCGGCCGCCTCCGGCCGGGCCCACGGGCTCTCGGTGGCCGCCTCGCGTGACCACGGGCTGGCGTTCCCGGCCGCCTCCGGCGTGTCCGCCGCTCCGGTCACCTCCGGCGTCTCCGCTGTTCCGGCGGAGCCGGTGGAGGCTCCGGCGGTGCCGATCCTGCCGGTGACGGCCGGGTCTGCCGCCGGGGTGCTCGGGGCGGGCTGCCCGGCGGTCCCGACCGGCTCGTCGGCGCGGTCCGGGGCATGATCCCCGTCGGCGTCAGCGACACCACCGGGCCGGATGCCGGGATCGGCCGGGTGGGTGCCCGCGCCGCCCTCGGTGACCGCCGTGGAGGCGTTCTCCCCGGCCGTGGCCGGTTGCTCCGGGCGTCGCCAGGTCTCGTCGTCAGGGCTGCCACCGCTCGGCGTCGTCACGCCGACCGACGCTACCAACGCCCCCGGCCGGTCGGCCGCCCGACGCGTCGATCACCGCCATCCCGGCCCTTCGCGCCCGGTGGGTGGCGTTCCGGCCCGGTACGGCCGTTCCGGGGACGATCCGGCCGGTCCCCGGGATCGAGCCCGGCGGCCCGTTCGGCGGTATCGTTGCTGCTCGTGACCGACCCCGCCATCCGGACACCGCGCGACGACGACGACCGCGTGGTCGACCTCAGCGACGACTTCGTGGTGCTGCCCGAGCAGACCAGCGACGACACCGACCGTGGCTGGGGCGAGCGCCCCGGCGGCAACGACGACTGGCTGCTCGCCGAGCGCCCCCCGCACTGGGGCTGACCGCTCAGCTCACGTCAGCCTCGTACCACCACGGCGAAGCGGCTGCCCTCCGGCAGCCCGACCGCCCGCCGGGCCTGCTCCGGCGGCAGCGCCAGGTAGAGCGCCGAGGAGCCGTCGACCGCTCCGGTGGCGCCGACCACGTCGAGCACCAACGCGCGCGGAGCCAGCAGCGTCGGGTCGGGCGAACCGCCGGCCGGCACGACGAGCAGGTCGACCCGTGCACCCGGGCGCAGCACCGCGAGCGCGGCCGGCTCGGCCAGCCGGATCGGCACGCCCACCGCACCGGCCGGCAGGGCGCGGATGCCGCCGGACGGCGACGCCGTCGCCGGGGCGGCCGGCAGGACGCGGGGTGGCGGGCAGGACGGCGGCGCCTGGAGCACCGCGGCGGCCAGCCCCAGCAACACCGCGACGAGTGTCACCCGCAGCAGCGCCCGGCGCCGGGGCAGCCCGCGCCAGCGGACCGGACGCAACGTCGCCTCGCCATCCGTCACCGCTGCCTCCCGCCGCCGGTCAACCGTCCGACCGCAGGCTAGGCCCGCCCCGAAGCCGGTCGCCGCCCCGCGGCACGCGCCTGTGGATAACCCGCCGCCCTGTGGACAACCGATCCGTGCGGGGACGCCGCGGTGAAGAACGGGCCGGCGAGGAACGGCAGACCGCTACCTGCGCTCCGCAACCGGCAACCGGCACGTGGCTCTCCTCGATCGGGCGGCGACAGCGGAACGTGGCCGCCCCCGAGCGGGGACGGCCACGTGACGCGTGAGGAAGCTGAGTCAGGACGAGCTGGACGCCGCCGGCGCCTTGCTCGCCGTCGACCCCGACCCGGAACCGGACGAGGAGGACGACCCGGACGAGGAGGACGACGAGGACGAGGAGTCCGACGACGACGAGGACGACTCGGACTTGGCCGGCTTGCTCGTGGTCGCGGTGCCGTTGTCGGAGCCGGACGAACGGGAGTCCGTGCGGTAGAAGCCGGAGCCCTTGAACACGATGCCCACCGAGTTGAAGAGCTTTCGCAGCCGCCCCTCACACGCCGGGCACTCGGTCAGCGGGTCGTCCGAGAAGGACTGCACCGCCTCGAGCTGGTGGCCGCACGCGGTGCAGGCGTACTGGTACGTGGGCACGTTCTCCTCCGGATCTTCGGCACGGCCTGTTGGCACTCGTGGTCTTCGAGTGCCAATGGTGCGTCATGACCCCCGGGTTCGTCCAGCGGAAGCGCCCGGGCCCACACCCGGGACCGCCACCAGCCCGTCCGCCGGAGTGATCACGCAGTGCACCGGACGGTCGTGCGGCAGGGCGGGCACCGCCTCCACCAGCTCGCCGTCGTGCAACAGTGCCACCGTCGGCACGGTTGCGGGCACCCGGGCCAGCGCGCGGTCGTACGAGCCGCCGCCCCGGCCCAGCCGCACGCCCCGGCGGTCCACCGCGACCGCCGGCACCACGACCAGGGCGGCTCCGGCCACTGCGGTACGCCCCCGGGGCGGCGCGGTCGGCTCGCGCAGGCCCCGGCCGGCGGCGCGCAACGACTCCGGGCCGGTGTACGGGGCCCAGTCCAGGTCCAGGTCGTCGCGGAGCACCGGCAGCAGCAACTCGGCGTCGGGCGGCAGCGCGGCGCGCAGCACGTCCGGCAGGTCGTCCCCGCCGGGCTCGGAGGCGACCGGCACGTACGCGCTCATCCTGGCCGGCCGCAGCCGGCGTACCAACGTCACCAGCTCGGCCTGGACGGCGGCCGCAGCCACCGCGCGGTCGGCCGCGGACAGCGACCGGCGCGCGGCGAGTAGCGCGATGCGCATCTCCCGCTTCGCATCGTGCGCTTCATCCGAAAATTCCGGCACGCAACACTCCTGACGCAACGCTTGCCTAATGGTCGCTCTGTGTCAGCATCGCACCAAGGGAGCGGAACTTCCGGGGGGAAGATTGACGCTACGCGGGCGGTTGACGGCGGCTTTCCTCGCGGTGGTCCTCGGCCCCGTCCTGCTCGGCGCGTTCTTCGTCGGGGCCACGCTCAGCGCCGTCGACCACAGCCGTGCCACCGAGCGGCTCGGTCTGGCCGCGGCCGGCGTCCGTACCTCGATCGACGCGCTCTGCCAGCAACTACGCGCGGCGGCCGACGCGGTCGCCCTGGTCGGTGAGCCGGCCGCCCGGTCGCGCGCGGCCGACCAGGTGGTCGCCCGGGGCCTGGCCGCCGCCGTGCGGATGGCCGACGCCGCCGGCCGCACCACCTACGCCACGGCGGGCGGGCCGGCCGGGCGCTGGCAGGACTGCGCCGACGCGCCCGCCACCGGAGTCGGGGCGCTCTCCGCCCGGGTCGGGCTCCGCGACCCGGCCGGCACCGACCTGGGCGCGGTCGCCGCCGCCCAGCCCGTCGACCGGGCCTTCGTGGCGCGGCTCGCCGCCGTGACCGGCGTCGGGGTCACCCTCCTCGACGACCCCGGCGGCATCACCCACACGACCGAGGACCAGGGGGTACGCGCAGCGGTGCTGGCCGCCGCCGGCAAGGCGGACGGGAACCGGGTGACCGGCACCGGTGACGGCCGGTACGTGCGGCGGGTCGGTCCGTCTCCCGGTCAGCCGCTGCCGCTGGTGCTGTCGGTGCCGGGGGAACGTGCGCCCGGCCTGTACGGGGCGCTGATCGCCGCCGTCGCGCTCGCCGCCCTGCTCGCAGTGCTCGCGGCCTGGCGGCTGGCCCGGGTGACCACCCGGCCGCTCGGTGAGCTGGCGGGCGCGGTGGACCGAGTGGCGCGCGGCGACCTGAGCGCACGGGTGCCGGTGCGCAGCCGCGACGAGATCGGGCGGCTGGCCAGCGCGTTCAACCGGATGACCCGGGAGACCGGTACCTACGTGACGGCGCTGACCAGCAGCCGCGACCAGCTCCGCAACCACCTCGCGGTGCTCGGCGACACGCTCGCCAGCACGCACGACCTGCAACGCATCCTGCGGGTGATCCTGGACAGCGCGATCGCCGCCACCGGCGCCCGGGCCGGCGCGGTGCTGCTCGTCGACGGCGACGGCGTCCTCGTCGGGCGGTGCGTGGAAGGGCTGACCGGGCGCTGGCCGACGGGCGACCCGGCCGACCCGGCGACGCTGCGGGTGCCGGTCGGCGCCGGAGTGCTCGGCGCGGTGGCCGCCACCGGCGAGCCGGTGCGCGGGCGGTGGGCGCCGCCGGACATGCCGACCGGGGAGCCGTCCTGCGAGACGTACGTGGCGGTGCCGTTCGCCACCCCCGGCGCCGCCGAGCCGCGCGGCCCGGACCGGCCCGGCCACCCGCCCGCCGACGGCGACCCGCCCGGCTCGGCCTGTGCTGCGCTCGGCGTGCTCGTGCTCTACGACCGGCTCGGCGGGCACGAGTTCCACGACGACGACGTGGTCACGCTGCGGACGTTCGCCGGGCACGCCGCGGTCGCCGTGGAGAACGTCCGGGTGCACGAGGAGGCGCAGCGGCTCTCCCTCACCGACCCGCTGACCGGGCTGTGGAACTACCGCTACCTGCGCGAGTCGATCCGCCGCGAGGTGGAGCGGGCGAACCGGTTCGGCCGGATGCTCAGCGTCCTCGCGCTCGACCTGGACCGGTTCAAGAACGTCAACGACACCTGGGGGCACGCCGCCGGGGACGCCGTGCTGGTCGAGTTCGCCCGCCGGGTACGCGGCGTGATCCGCGAGGTGGACCTGGCATTCCGGCAGGGCGGCGAGGAGTTCGTGGTGCTGCTGCCGGAGACCGACGCCCGGGGTGCCACGATCGTCGCCGAGCGGCTCGGCGCGGTGGTACGCGACCAGCCGGTGGCGGTCGAGGGGAACGGCGACGAGCCGGTGCGGGTGCCGGTGACCGTCTCCATCGGCATCGCCGTCTACCCGGACCACGCCGCCGGCGGCCAGCAGGTGCTCGACGCCGCCGACGACGCGTTGTACGCGGCGAAGGCCGCCGGACGCGACGGCTACCGGCTCGCCCCGGCGCCCGATCCGGTGCCCACCCAGGAGATCCCGGTGGTGGCCGCCGGTGCCGGCCCGCCGGACGGGCTGCCCCGGGCCGGCGCGGCGGACCCGGCGGGCACCGTCCAGGGCGGCGCGTCTTCCGGTCCTCACCCGCCGCGGCAGAGCCGTGGCCGATAGTCTCGCGACATGTCGGAGCACTCAGCGAACCCCTCAGCGGCCCCCGGCCGCTCCCGCGCGGTCAAGGCCGTGATCCCGGCCGCCGGCCTGGCCACCCGGTTCCTGCCGGCCACCAAGGCGGTTCCCAAGGAACTGCTGCCGGTCGTCGACCGGCCGGTGCTGCAGTACATCGTCGAGGAGGCCGCGCAGGCCGGCATCGACGACATCCTGCTGATCACCGGTCGCGGCAAGACCTCGATGGTGGACCACTTCGACCGCCGGCCGGACCTGGAGGAACGGCTCGCCAAGAAGCCGGAGCTGCTGGCCGAGGTCAAGCGCACCGAGGAACTGGCCGCGATCTACACGGTCCGCCAGCCGGAACAGCTCGGTCTCGGCCACGCCGTCGGGTACGCCGAGTCGCACGTCGGCGACGCGCCCTTCGCGGTGCTGCTCGGCGACGAGTTCGTCAAGCCGTCCGAGCCGCTGCTGCCGGCCATGCTGGAACTCCAGGCCCGCACCGGGGGCGTCGTGCTCGCGTTCTTCGAGGTCGACCCGGCCGAGACCAGCCGCTACGGCATCGCGTCGGTCGAGCCCGCCGAGTCGGAGTACGCCGACATCGCCGAGGTCGTCAAGGTCACCGGCATGGTGGAGAAGCCCAGCCCGGAGGACGCCCCCAGCAACCTCGCCGTCCTCGGCCGGTACGTGCTCCCCGGGAAGATCTTCGACGCGATCCGGCGTACCCAGCCGGGCAGCGGCGGCGAGATCCAGCTGACCGACGCGATGGAGCTGCTGCGTACCGAGGGGGTGCCGGTGCACGCCATCGTCTACCGGGGCACCCGCTACGACACCGGCATGCCGCTGGGCTACCTCCAGACCGTGGTGCAGATCGCCGCCGAGCGGGAGGATCTGGGCGCCGAGTTCCGCAAGTGGCTGACCGAGTTCGTCAACAACGGCGACGAGACGGTCACCGCCGCCGTCCTCAACGGCATCCGCGACGCGTCCGGCGGTGCCGATACATGACCGCGACGGCCGACGCCGAGGCGGCCGCGAACGAGTTGACGCCGCTCGCCGACTACCTGGGCAGTGTGCTGCGCAGGTTACGCGCGCTGCCTCCACTCGACCTCGACCTGACCCAGGCGTACGGCAACGTGCTCGCCGAGGACGTGGTCGCCCCGCACTCGTACCCCGCCTTCGACCAGGCGGCGGTGGACGGGTACGCCGCGCGCTGGGAGGACATCTCCGGTGGGAGTCGGGGGCCGGGCTACGTCCCGGCCCCCTCCGGTATGCCCGGCGGCCGCAGCATCCGCCTCAACGTGGTGGGTGACCTGGGCGCGGCGAGCTGGCGGCCGGTCCGGCTCACCCCCGGCTCCTGCTTCTCGGTGGCGGCCGGCGCGCCGCTGCCGATCGGCGCGGACGTGGTCGTCCCGGTGGAGTGGACCGACCAGGGCATGGCCGCCGTCGAGATCTTCCGCGCCCCCAAACGGGGGTACGGCCTGCGCCGCGCGGGGGAGGAACTCGTCGCCGGCACGCTGCTGGCCCGCGCCGGCGCGTACGTGTCCCCGGCCCTGGTCGCGGTGTTCGCCGCCACCGGCATCGGGCACGTCGTGGTGCGGCCCAGCCCGCGGGTGGTCATCGTGGCCACCGGCGACGAACTGGTGGACGTGGGCCGGGGCAGCCAGCCCGGGCAGGTGGTGGACACCAACTCGCACGCGCTGACCGCGGCGGCGGCGGAGGCGGGCGCGCTCGCGTACCGGGTGGGGATCTGCGACGACGACCCGGAGGCGCTGCGCGGCCTGCTGGAGGACCAGACGCTGCGTGCCGACCTGATCATCACGACCGGCGGCACCGGCACCGGCCCCGGTGACATGGTCCGCCGCATCCTGTCCCGCCGCGACGGCGGCCGGGCCGGACCGGTCACCTTCACAGAGGTGGCCCTCTATCCCGGAACGGCCCTCGGGTTCGGTACGGTCGGCGCCGAGGAGGTGCCGGTGGTGTGTCTTCCCGGTGAGCCCGGCGCGGCGCTGATCGGCTTCGAGGTGCTGGCCCGCCCGGCCATCCAGCTGCTGGCCGGGGCCGAGCCGGTGTTCCGGCCGAGCGTCCGCGCGCACCTGCTGGAGACGGTCTCGTCCCCAGTGGGGCTGCGCGAGTTCCGGCCCGCGCACGTGGCCGAGCGGCGCGGAGGCGGGTACACGGTGCAGCCGCTGGCCGGTGGTCCGTACACGCTCTCCGGCCTGGCCGAGGCGAACGGCCTGCTGGTGCTCGGCGAGCGGGTCACCACCGCGGCTGCCGGGTCCACCGTGGATGTGCTCCTGCTGGACCGGCGCCGGTGAGCGCGAGGAGTGAGCTTGCGAGCCCCGCAGTCGCGAGCGAAAGGCAAGCTCGGTGAGCGCGAGGAGTGAGCTTGCGAGCCCCGCAGTCGCGAGCGAAGGGCCGGCTCGGTGAGGTTCCGGCGGGCGCCGGGGTGGCCGGCGGTGCTGGTGGACGGTCCGGTGGTGCTCCGGCCGTACCGGCGATCGGACGCCACCGCCTGGTCGGAGATCCGGCGCGCGAACCGGGAGTGGCTGGCGCCGTGGGAGTCCCATGTGCCCGGCGGCTGGTACGAGACGAACTCGCCCGCCGCGTTCCGCCTGGTCCACGCCGACCAGCGCAAGTCCGCGCGTACCGGTGAGGGGATGCCGTTCGCGGTCTGCCTGCGCGAGAACGGGCAGGAGCGGCTGGTCGGTCACGTCAACATCGGCAGCATCGTGCGGCGGGCGTTCTGTTCCGGGTACGTCGGTTACTGGGTGGACTCCAGGGTGGCCGGTCGCGGCGTGATCCCGACCGCTGTGGCGCTCGCCGTGGACCACGCGTTCGGGCCGGGCGGCCTGCACCGGATCGAGGTGAACATCCGGCCGGAGAACACGCCTTCCCGGCGGGTGGTGGAGAAACTCGGCTTCCGCGAGGAGGCCTATCACGTGCGCTACATGCACATCGACGGCGCGTGGCGCGACCACATCGGATACGCGATGACCGGCGAGGAAGTGGTCGCCGAGGGCGGACTGCTGGCGCGGTGGCACCGCGTACGTGACAACCGCCGCTGAGGCGAACGCCCGGCGCGGCGCACTGTGAACCGGGTCGGCGGCCCGTAACCTCAAGTAACTGCAAGCTGTGGCAAGCGCTGCCCGCCCGCACGAAGTGCGCCGTAAACGACGGTCGACGGAAGAAGTTGCGGCGGTGTGACGCTCGCCGGAGAACTTTGGTGACGGGAGGGGTGAGGGTGCCCACGTCGGTGCTCCTCGCCGTCCTCGCCGCCGCCGGTCTGCTCGCCCTCGCTCCGGCGCTGGTCCGCCGGTACGACGCCACCGAGCGGCTGGTGGCGGAGCGGGCGCAGTCGACGGCGCGGGTGCTCCAGCGCCGGCGTCGGCGGCGCACCGTGCCCGGGCGGCGACCGCTGCATCCGCCGCGTTCCCTCGTCGTGACCCTCAGTGAAGATGCCGACACGGGCAGTCTCGCCCGTCCGGTCTCCGCGCCGCCGCTGCGTCGTCGCTCGGGGCGGCTCCGGCCCGTCTCCGCGGTGCCGGCCCAGTCCCGCCGACGGCACCCGCCGCGGCGGCGGCACACCCCGGCGATCTACCGTCGGCGGCGGGTGCTGGCCGCACTGCTGCTGCTCAACCTGGTCGAGCTGGGTGGCGTGGTGCTCGTCGGACCCGGGTTCTGGATCAGCGTCTCGGTCACCGGCACACTGCTCGTGGCGTACGTCGTACACCTGCGGCAGCGCGCCCTGGCCGAGCGTCGGCGGCGGCGCGCGGACGCCCGCGAGGCGTCCTGGCTGGCCGCCCGGCAGGCCGAGGTGCGCCGCGAGCAGGCCCGGCGCGCGGCGGCCCGCCGGGAGGCGCAGCGCCGGCTGGCCGCCCAGCGCGAGGCGGTCCGGCGTACGGCGATGGGGCTGGACCGTCCCGCAGACCTGCCGCCGGCCGCGAGTGGCGGTTCGGTGTCCTACCGGCGGGCGGGCGGCCTGCGCGGACGCCCCTACCAGTCCGGCCGAGGCGCCTGACCCCCTCGCCCGCCTCGCCGACGCCGGGCTCCGCCCGGCGCGGGCGATCTTGGAAGAATCGGGCCCCTCCGGGGGCCGCTTTCTTCCAAGATCTACGGGGGCGGTGGGGCGGTTCGCGTCGTGGGGGCGCGACCTGTTAGCCTTGTCGCCGGCCCACCCGGTGAAAGCTGGGTGGGACCGACGCTGGTTCGCCGGCGGAGGGGCTGTGGCGCAGACCGGTAGCGCACCTCGTTCGCATCGAGGGGGTCAGGGGTTCAAATCCCCTCAGCTCCACCCAGTTCAAAGGCCGTTTCCGCCAGTCGGAGACGGCCTTTTTCGATCTCGCACGGATGGCACGGTGGAGGACCGCCACGGGCCGCCACCGTGCCGGTCGTCGCCGATCACCCACCGGCGTCAGTCGAACAGCCGGTCGAGCGCTTCCTGTTCGAGGTCGCGCCAGCGCTTGGCGTCCTTCAGCGCCTTGGCGATCTCCTTTTCGTCGAGGTGGTGGGCGCCCTCCTCACGGATGCAGGCGACGCTGAACGGCCCGCCGACCGACGGCGAGGTCCGCTCCAGCGCCTCCAGCACCCGCACCACGCCCACCACGCCGTACTCGACGGTGCGCGTGGTCATCCGGAAGTGGGACAGCAGCGCACCGGCCTGCTGGGCCATGGGCGCGCCCGAGCCGATGGCGTGGAAGCCCACGTCCTCGTAGCGGCCGATGAGCCCGTTGGGGTTGATCTCCACGATCCACGGTCCGCCCTGGCTGTAGCCGGCCGCGAGCAGGTACGCCGACACCCCGCCGCCGCTGCCCTCGCCGGGTACGTCCGGGATGTAGTTCTCGTAGTGCTTCTTGAAGACGGGCAGGACGCGCTCCTGCAGCTCGTCGCCGATGTCCGGTGCTTCGAGGATGGCGGTGGCCGAGTCCTGGAGAAGAGGGCGCAGGTCGTTGAGTACTCCCCGCGCGCCGCTGCCGCCCCAGGCGGCGCAGTCGCCCAGCGGGTGCAGCTTCTGGGCGGGGAAGCTCAGACCGCGGCCGCTCTCGGTGATCTGGGAGTCCGCGCCGATCACCACCCCGTCTTTGCAGACAACGGCGAGTACGACGGTCATAGGGTCCTCCTGGGCAGGGGTGCGGGGTTGGGCGCGAGGTACCCGACGCCCCGCCTGCCTACACCCCGACAGGTGTCGGCCCGCTCACTGCCCGGCGGAGCCGGGTCAGGGCTTCCGAGGTATCGGGGCGGTGCCGCACACGTACGTCGCCGACCCGAGAAGCTCCGGAGCCAGTCGGACCCCGGTGAGGTGCTCGGCGAGGGCGAACGCCGCCTCGGTATGGACCGAGAAGTCGGCGTCGTCGTCCTCGCTGAGGTCGAAACCGGCCTGCCGCATCGCCTCCACCAGGCTGCCGCGGCCGGCGTCCGCCTCAGGTGACGGTGGCCGCGGTGAGGAAGAACGTGACCGCGTAGGTGAACCGGCCCGCGTCGACGGCCTCGTCGAACTGGTCTTCGAACGAGCGAGCTTCGCCGGGTTCGAGTACGCCGCGCTGAGCCGCTGTGGCGGCCCAGCTGCGCAGGCCCAGAACGTTGTCGGCGGCAGCCGGGTCGCGAACCAGCAGCGTTCGGGGCTCGACGGTGACGTCGGCCAGGCCGAACGTGGCGAGAATGCCGGCATGCTGGTGGGCCAGGGTGCCGTTGCGGAGGAGGACGTCCGCCCGGAACCGCAGCACACGTCGCGCCAGATCCTGGTCGGCGATGTCGAGCACCTGCGTGTCGTAGTCGGGGTCCGCGAGGACGATGCGGCCACCCGGCCGGACGACCCTGACGAGTTCCCCGATCGCAGCACGGGGATCGGCGAGGTGTTGCACGGTGCGGTCGGACCAGGCGCCGTCGAAGGAGTCGTCGAGGAACGGCAGCCGGTGGGCGTCGGCGACGGCGCATTGCGTCAAGCCGCGCGCCTGCATGGTGGCAGCCATGGTCGCGGCGCGGTCCACGGCGACCACTCCGGCGTCGTGTTCGTCTCGGAGGCGGACCGCGCTCGCCCCGGTGCCCGCACCGACCTCGACGTAGCGCCGGCCGGGCACCGGATGGAGCAGCTCCCGGACCCGATGCTGATACGCCTGGTAGAAGGGCTCGTCGGCGAGGCGATCGAGCACGCCGACCCACGATTCCGGGTCTGACTGCCGGTCGACGTCGGTGAATCCGTGCACGATCCGGAGCCTATTGCGCCGCCGTCGGCTCTTGCGGCAACGGCGCAGGGTCTGCGCTATCTCGCCTCGGTGAACAGGTCGGCGTAGCGGTTCAGGTACAGCGGCCAGCCCTCGTCGTGGCCGACGCCGTCACGAACCGACTCCCAGCCCGGACCGTGCCGGTCCAAATTGCGGTGCTCCAACTCGACCCGGGTCCGCTGCGGTGTCTCGGCGACGAACCGGACCTCGACCTCGCTGGCGTTCTCCAGATCCTGTTCGAGCTGCCATGCCGGGCTGATGTCCCAGCTGAAGACGAGCCGGTCCGGCGGCTCGAAGACGAGGATCCGCGCCCAGGCGCACTCACTGCCGTCCTCGGCGCGGTCGTAGATGTGCCCACCGACCTTCGGCTCGAACACCGTCTCCGCGATCGGCGACGACAGCAGGTTGTGTTCCTTCGGCTTGAAGTCGCCGAACCGCTCCGTGAACACTGCGAAAGCCCGCTCGACCGGCGCGTCGACCACGATCTGCCGCCGCACCACCGCATCCGTTCCACTCATGATTCCTCCTCGTCAGGTTGCTCGGCGACGTCCTTGAAGCCGTCCAACGCGCGGCTCCAGTAGGTGTCGAGCTGATCTCGTAGGGCGGCCACGCCGGCGGGATTGAGCCGGTAGACACGCTTCGTGCCCGCCGTGCGGTCCGTCACGAGGCCGGCGTCCTTCAGCACCCGCAGATGCTGCGACACCGCCGGTCGGCTGACCGGCAGCACCGCGGCCAGTTCGCCGACCGCCCGCGGCTGCTCCGCGAGACACGCGATGATCGCCCGCCGCGTCGGGTCGCCCAGGGCGTCCCACCCGTCCTCAGTTCGGTAAGTGCCCACGAACGGTAAGCTACGGCTTACCATTGGCGTTCGTCAAGCCGGAAAAGCGGGTCACTGTTGCCACAGGAACGCCGCCGTCGAGCACGACCGGCAGCGGAATCCGTACCCGCAGCCACCGCCACCGAAGTTGAAGCCGGTGCGGTGATCGCGGCCCTCCGTCGCACTCGCCGCACAGTGGCCGGTGAAAGCCCGCAGGCACGAGCGAAACACCGCCGGGGCGCGCGCCGGCCGCACCCGGGGGTGGAGTCACGTCCGTTGGTAGCCTGACGCGTCCCCACGAGAGGCGGAGTCTGCCCGGTGCTCAGGATGGTGCTGCGGTGGTTGGGCGCGGCGGGCGCGGTCTGCGTGGTGGCGGCGTGCGGACCCTCGACCGCAGGTCCAGCGGATCGTTCGGCGGGCGGCGCCGGCTACTCCGCGTCGTTGTCGGCGCGGCTGGTGACCACTGAGGCGCTGCCACCGGGGTTCACCGTGGATGTCGCGACGGTCATGGCCCCGGATGCGGGCCGGCAGCGCCCCGGCCCCGAGGTGCCCTGTGCGGACATGATTCCGCTGTTGTCGGCGAAGCGGCTGACCGGTACTCCGTCGGCGATGGCCGCTGCCACAGTCAGCTCCGCCGAGGGCCCCGACTACCCGTGGGTGGCGAGCGAAGTGCTCAGGACGTACGCCGACGACGGCGCCCGAGGCGCGATGGCGGACCTGCGGACGTTCATCGGCCGGTGTCCCACCGTCGCCTCACCGGGCCGGGACGGAGGCAGCTACCGTTTCGCGGTGGTGCCGGGGCCGCGGCTGGGCGACGAGAGCATGCGCGTCGACTCCAGCGCGACTTCCGGGTCGATCACGCTGGAATGGGACAGCATCCTCGTCCGGATCGGCACCACCCTGGTGGTCGTTCATGAGCAGGGCAACGAGCCCGGCGGCGACGACCACCTCACCCGGCTCGCCGAAGCCGCGCTCCGCAGCTACCAGGCGACCGGACCCTGAACGCCCTCGGGCGATCGGCGGCAGTTCACCGCGTCGCGGCGCCGAACCACCTGGTCAGCGCGCCCTCCAGCGCCCGCTGGTCGTCGCCGGTCCAGACCACGTGCCCGTCCGGCCGCAACAGCACCGCAGGCACGTCCAGCTCGTCGCCGGTGCCGGCGACGAGCCCGACCCGGTCGGCCCAGCCGTCCACCGACAGCCTCCCGGTCCCGTCCAGCAACAACCCCCCGCCGGTACGCATCAGCTCGTACAGGCGTCCCTGCGGCAGCGGTACGTCGCGCAGCCGCCGCCCGAGCAGGGCGTGCCCCTCACCGACGTCGTACCGGACGCCGATCGCCGTGACCTTCTCGATCAGGAAGCGGTTGACCTCGTCGAAGTCCATGAGCTGCGTCAGCACCTGCCGTACCGCCTGCGGGCCGGGCTCGTTGCCGGTCAGCAGCATCTGTGCGCGGGTGTTCGTCAACACGTCAGCCGCGACCGGGCGCCGCTCGGACTCGTAGGTGTCGAGCAGATCGTCCGGCGCCCACCCGTTCACTGCCGCCGCCAGCTTCCAGCCCAGGTTGAACGCGTCCTGGATGCCGAGGTTGAGCCCCTGCCCGCCCAGCGGCGGGTGGACGTGCGCGGCATCGCCGGCCAGGAAGACCCGCCCGGCCCGGTAGTGCTCGGCCAGGCGGGTCGCGTCGCCGAACCGGGACAGCCAGCGGGGCGAGTGCACGCCGAAGTCGGTGCCCGCGTACGCGTGAAGTTGCCGCTTGAAGTCGTCGAGCGTCGGCGGCACCGAGGTCACGTCGGCCGCCGGTACGACCACCCGGAACACGCCGGGCCTGCCGGACGGCCCGAGCCCGAACCGCTTCTCGGTGCGGCGTACCTCGGTCATGATCGTGGTGATCTCGTCCGCGGAGGCGGTCACCTCCATCTCGCCCAGCAGCGTGTCGACAGTCGACGGCTCGCCGGGGAATCCGACGCCGAGCAGCTTCCGGACGGTGCTGCGCCCACCGTCGCAGCCGACGACGAACCGCGCCCGCAACGGCTTCGAGGGCTCGCCGTCGAGGTGGACCGTCACACCGTCGTCGTCCTGCTCCAGCCCGGTAACCGCGCGGCCGCGCCGGATCTCGGCACCGACCTCGGCGGCGTGCTCGGCGAGCAGCCGGTCGGTGAGCGTCTGCGGGATGCCGAGGACGTACGGGTGGGCGGTGTCCAGGTCGGCGGGCGGGGGCTTGTCGATGCCGGCGAAGAAGCCCCGGATCGGGTGCGTGCCGCCGAGTTCCAGGAACCGCTCCAGCAGCCCGCGCTGGTCCATCACCTCGATGCTGCGGACGTGCAGGCCGAGCGAGCGCACGTACGGCGGCGGCTCGGCGTCCCGCTCCAGCACGAGCACGCCGACGCCCCGAAGGCGCAGCTCGCTCGCCAGCATCATGCCGGTCGGCCCACCGCCGACCACGATCACGTCGAACAAGACTTTCCCCCGTGCCGAGTGTCAGGCGACCGTCCCCTTGGGCGGCACGGCACCGCCGGACAGGGAGCGGATGCGTGCCACGAGCGCAGCGACGATCGGCTGCTGGTCGAATCGACCATAGCCTCCGTGACGGAAGGCGCGGGCCTCGAAGAACAGGCAGGCGCGCAACTCGTCCACGTCGTCGCCGAGGTCGCCGGTCCGCTCCCACCGCTCCCGTACCGTCTGCGCGACGGCGGTGAGCGGGTCGAGGCCGCCCCGCAATTCGTAGCCGTTGTAGGTGTGCGCGAAGCGGAAGAACTCGCTGCCGCCGGCGCCGTCGTCGGGCACCCGTACCTGCTCCGCCATGGTGTGCTCCCGGTGGTCGGGTGGCCGACGCTACAACCGCCGGGCAATCCGGTCAGCCGCGGCGGAACGTGCGGCGGTAGGTGTCCGGCGGTACGCCGACGGTGCGCTGGAAGTGCCGGCGCAGCGTCGTCGCCGTACCCATGCCTGCTGCCTCGGCGACGGCGTCGATGCTGTCGTCGGTGTTCTCCAGCAGCTCCTGTGCCCGCCGGATGCGCTGCGTGGCCAGCCACTGCGACGGCGTGGCGCCGGTCGCGGCGGTGAAGTGCCGCACCAGGTTGCGGGTGCTCATGGTCGCCTGGCGGGCGAGGTCGGCGACGGTGAGCGGGCGGTCCAGCCGCTCCATCGCCCAGGGGAGCAGCGCGGCGAGCGGGTGGTCCTCGCGGGCCGGGACGGGTGTGGTGACGTACTGGGCCTGGCCGCCCGCGCGGTGCGGCGGCACCACCAGGCGGCGGGCGACGGCGTTGGCGACCGTCGAGCCGTGGTCGCGGCGGATCAGGTGCAGGCAGAGGTCGATCGCGGCGGCCTTGCCGGCGGAGGCGAGCACGTCGCCGTTGTCCACGTAGAGCACGTCCGGGTCGACCTGGACGCGCGGGTAGCGGGCGGCGAGCACGCCGGTGTGCGCCCAGTGGGTGGTGGCGCGCAACCCGTCGAGGATGCCGGCGGCGGCGAGCACGAACGCGCCGGTGCAGAACGAGACCATCCGGGCGCCCGCCTGGTGCGCGGCGCGGACGGCGTCGACCAGATCGGCGGGCGGCTCGGCGTCGGTGTCCTCGATCGCCGGGACGATCACCGTGTGGGCGCGGGCGAGGTGGTCCAGGCCGTGGTCGGGCGTGACCGCGAACCGGCCGACGCCGACCGGGCCGGGGCCGCAGACCACCAGGTCGTACCAGGGGTCGGCCAGGCCGGTCGGGTCGCGGACGAAGATCTCGCAGGCCGCCGCCAGCTCGAAGTGCAGCATGCCGTCGGTGGCGGCGAGCGCGATCAGAGTCATGTCCGAAACTGTACGGGCATTGGCGTTCGCGCCACTGGCTCGGCCCCCGGATCCCGGCGAGGATCATTCCAGTCGATCTTCGAGGGAGAGCGTCATGCAGGTGGCGGTGTTCGGGGCGTACGGGCACACCGGGCGGTTCGTGGTGGCGGAGCTGCGGGAGCGGGGCTACGAGCCGCTGCCGCTCGGGCGCGACGCGGGGAAGCTGGCGGCGGCGTTCCCGGGGGTGGAGCACCGGGTGGTGTCGGTCGACGACCCGGCCTCGCTGGACGAGGCGCTGGCCGGGGTGGCGGCTGTGGTCAACTGCGCCGGGCCGTTCGCCTCGACCGCCGGCCCGCTGATCGAGGCCGCGGTGCGGGCCGGGATCCCCTACGTCGACGTGGCGGCCGAGATCGAGGCGAACCGGGACACGTTCGCGCACTACGCCGAGCGTGCCGAGGCCGCCGGGGTCGCGGTGGTGCCGGCCATGGCGTTCTTCGGCGGGCTCGGCGACCTGCTGGTCACCGCCGCGATGGGGGACTGGACGGCGGCCGACGAGGCACACGTCGCGTACGGGCTGAGCAGCTGGCACCCGACGGCCGGGACGGTCGCCTCCGGCGTCGTCTCGCGCGAGCGCCGCGACGGCCGGCGGGTTCGCTTCACCGACGGGCGCCTGGTGTACGCCGACGGCGACCTGCCCCGGCTGGACTGGGAGTTCCCGGCGCCGCTCGGTGTCCGGCCGGTGCTCGGCGAGTTCACCATGGCCGACGTGGTGACGGTGCCGAGCCACCTGGACATCCCGGAGGTGTGCACGTACATGACCGTGAACGCGGCGGGGGATCTGGCCGCGGGGGACGCCCCGGCCGCTGTGGACGAGCGTGGCCGGTCCGCGCAGACGTTCACAGTCGACGTGGTGGTGCGCGCGGGTGACGTGCGGCGGCGGGTGGTGGCCCACGGGCAGGACATCTACGCGATCAGCGCGCCGCTGGCGGTCGAGGCGGTCCACCGGATCCTGACCGGGCGGACGCGGGCGACCGGTGTCGCCTCGGCCGGCCGGATCTTCGACGTGCCCGATTTCCTGGGCGCACTGTCGGCGCACCTCACTGTCGAGACGCCAACGGCCGCCTGACGCCGCCCGCATCCACGTCTGCCGATTGACAATGTTTGGAATCCAAACTTACTCTCGCGCTGGGCGGGTGCGCGCCCCGCCTTCCCCGTCCACGCGCCCACCCCACCACGAAGGAACCACCATGTTCCGCTCTCCCCGTACCGCCCGATTGCGGGTCGGCCTGGTCGCCGCGACCGCCGCCGCGCTCGTGACCGGCACCGCCGTGATGGCGACGAACGCCCAGGCGGCGGCCGGCTGCCGCGTCACCTACACGACCGCCAGCCAGTGGCCCGGCGGTTTCACCGCGAACGTCGACGTGACCAACCTCGGTGACCCGATGAACGGCTGGAACCTGCGCTGGACGTTCCCGTCCGGCCAGCGGGTAACCCAGGCGTGGAGCGCCACGGTCACCTCCTCCGGCGCCGACGTCACCGCCACGAACGTCGGCTACAACGGCGCCATCGCCACCAACGGCAGCGTCTCGTTCGGCTTCAACGGCTCCTGGTCCGGAGCGAACACCGCGCCCACCGCGTTCTCGCTCAACGGCGTGGCCTGCACCGGCGGCGTCGGCGGGACCACCCCGCCGCCGACCACCACGCCCCCGCCGACCACGCCGCCCCCGACCACCCCGCCGCCCACCACACCACCGCCCACGACCCCACCGCCGGCCGGCAACGCCATGGCCGCGGTCGCCGCCATGCAGCCCGGCTGGAACCTGGGCAACTCCTTCGACGCGGTCGGCGCGGACGAGACCGCGTGGGGCAACCCGCGGGTCACCGAGGCGCTGCTCGACAACGTCCGGGCGCAGGGCTTCAACAGCATCCGCATCCCGGTGACCTGGAGCAACCACCACGGCGCCGCGCCGAACTACACGATCGACGCTGCCTGGCTGAACCGGGTACGCGAGGTGGTCGGCTGGGCGCTCGCCGACGGCTTCTACGTGGTGCTCAACATCCACCACGACTCGTGGCAGTGGATCAACACGATGCCCACCGACCGCGTAGGCGTGCTGAACCGCTACAACGCGCTCTGGACCCAGATCGCCGCCGCGTTCAAGGACTCCTCGCCGAAGCTCACCTTCGAGAGCGTCAACGAGCCCCAGTTCACCGGCAGCTCCGGCGACGCGCAGAACGCCACGCTGCTCAACGAGCTGAACACGTCGTTCCACCGCATCGTCCGCCAGTCCGGCGGAAACAACGCCACCCGGCTTCTCGTCCTGCCGACCCTGCACACCTCCGCCGAGCAGGCCCGGGTGGACGAGCTGGTCAGCACGTTCAACACGCTCGACGACCCGAACCTGATCGCCACCGTCCACTTCTACGGATACTGGCCGTTCAGCGTGAACGTCGCCGGCGGCACCAAGTTCGACGCCACCGTGCAGCAGGACCTGACCGACCAGTTCGACCGCGTCTACAACGCCTTCGTCACCCGCAACATCCCGGTGATCATCGGCGAGTACGGCCTGCTCGGCTTCGACCGCCACACCGGCACCATCGAGCAGGGCGAGAAGCTCAAGTTCTTCGAGTTCCTCGGCCACTACGCGCGCAGCCGCAAGCTGACCACCCAGCTCTGGGACAACGGCCAGCACTTCGACCGGACGTCCTTCGTCTGGAAGGACCCCGAGCTGTTCGCGCAGATCAAGTCGAGCTGGACCACCCGCTCCGGCACCGCGTCCAGCGACCAGGTGTACGTGCCGCGTACCGGCTCGATCACCGCCAGGAGCCTGACGCTCAACCTGAACGGCACCACGTTCCAGGGGCTGCGCCAGGGCACCACCGACCTGGTCAACGGCACCGACTACACGGTCTCCGGCAGCACTCTGACGCTCACCGCGTCGGCGCTGACCCGGCTCGTCGGCTCCCGCGCGTACGGGGTGAACGCCAACCTCCAGGCCCGCTTCTCCGCCGGCGTGCCGTGGCGGATCAGCATCATCACGTACGACCCTCCGGTGCTCTCCAACGCGACCGGCACCACCGCCGCGTTCACGCTCCCGGCACAGTTCCGCGGCGACCAACTCGCCACGATGGAGGCGAAGTACGCCGACGGCAGCAACGCCGGCCCGCACAACTGGACCTCGTACAAGGAGTTCGACGTGACGTTCGCGCCGAACTACACCGGCAACACGATCGCGCTGAAGCCGGAGTTCTTCGCCGAGGTCAACGACGGCCAGCGGGTCACGCTCACGTTCCACTTCTGGAGCGGCACGAAGCTGACCTACTACGTGACCAAGTCCGGCAGCACCGTCACCGGCACGGTGAGCTGACCGCGACGGCACGGCTCGCGGCGGTGGGCGCCGACACCGCCGCGAGCCGCGCCCGGCACGAGTTTCCGCAGCACCGATGATTCTCCCGGCCGGCGCCGGTCGACAGAGGCATGAAGACGCTCACTCTCCAGACGCCCGAGGTCGACCTTGTCTACGACGTCCACGCCCCCACGGCGGCCGAGGGCGGGCACCGCCCCCTGTTCATGATCGGCCAGCCGATGTGCGCCGACGGCTTCACCACGCTCGCGTCGTACTTCCCGGACCGCACCGTCATCACGTACGACCCGCGCGGGCTCGGCCGCAGTGTCCGCAAGGACGGCCGGAACGACTCGCTGCCCGAGGTGCAGGCCCGGGACGTACGCGACATCGTCGACGCCCTCGGCGTGGGCCCGGTCGACATGTTCGCCAGCAGCGGCGGCGCGGTGACAGCGCTCGCCCTGGTGGCCGCGTACCCGGACGTGGTGACGACGCTGGTGGCGCACGAGCCGCCGCTGACCGCGCTGCTCCCCGACGCCGAGGCGGCCGGCCGGGCCATGGCCGCCTGCCAGGAGGCGTACCAGAGGAACGGCTGGGGCGCCGGGATGGCGGCCTTCATCGTCCTGACGTCGTGGCGGGGCGAGTTCACCGACGACTACTTCGCGCAGCCCGCGCCGGACCCCGCCGCGTTCGGGATGCCGGCCGAGGACGACGGCAGCCGGGACGACCCGCTGCTCTCCGACCGGTCCGCGGCGGTCACCGTCTACCGGCCGGACGCCGACGCGCTGCGCGCGGCACCGACCCGCGTGCTGATCGCGGTGGGCGAGGAGTCGGCGGACACGCTCACCGCGCGGACGTCGGTGGCCACCGCCGAGCTGCTCGGCGGACAGCCCGTGGTCTTCCCGAGCCACCACGGCGGGTTCCTCGGCGAGGAGATGGGCCACGCCGGGCAGCCGGAGGCGTTCGCACGCCGGCTGCGGGAGATCCTGGACGCCTGATCGGGTTCAGGCCCGGCGCACCTCGGTGAGCATCGCGGGGTAGGGCCCGGCCGGTGTGCCGGGCCCGGCCTGGTCCGCGGGGACGACGTTCTCCATCCGTAGCCGCAGGAGGGCCGGGTCGGCGGTGTCGAGGACGATTCGCCACTCCCAGCCGCCGCCGTACCCGGCGGTCAGCTCGACCGTCGACGCCCCGCCCGCCGTGCCGGTGAGCGTCATCGGCGTCGGCTGCTGGTGCCACGAGTCGCCCCACCAGGCGACGAGCGAGCCCGGCCGGTCGCCCGCGGCGACCACCAGCAGGCCGTCCTGCGGGCCGTCGTCGGGGTGGTCCCACGAGTACGACACGGTGGTCAGGTGCCCACCGGCAGCAGTGGCGACAGTGAGCGCGGCCGGTGACTCGGCGAGTGGATCGGCGGGCATCAGCCGGAAGCCGTTGGTGCCTGTCCAGGAGCCGGTGACGTCGGTGAGAACCATCGCCCCAGGATAGGAACCACCCCCGACACCGCCCTTCCACGCCGGTCCGGGGAGATCTTGGAAGATGTCGGCCCCTATGAGGGCCGTTTGCTACCAAGATCTCAGGCGGGCAGGGTCAGGCGGAGAAGTTGTCGTCGGCGTCGCGGGCGTCCGCCTGGATGTGCTCGCCGGGGCGCTTGCCCCGGATCTCGTCCTGTTCGCGTACCCGGTCCGCTTCGGCGTGTTCGTCCTGGTTCAGATCACCGAGCCGCGCCCGGGCCGGACCGGCCAGGTCCTCCAGGTCGTTCTTCGCGCGCTCGACGCTCATGCCGCCTCCCCGGGATCGTCGCGTGGCGGCGCTCGCCGCCTGCCGCGTCGCGTCCCCGCTGACCCGGCCGGCAAACCGCCGCCACCGGCCCGGCTCCGCCGCGCGACCCGGGCCGCCGCGCCGCCTCGGCTCGGGCCGGCTGCGCTGCTTCGACCCGAGCCGGCTGTGCTGCCGCGACCGGGCCGGCTGCGCTGCTTCGACCCGAGCCCGCCGCGCGCCGCGACTGAACCGGCCGCGTCGGGCGGCTATGCGGGCGGCATGGTCGCGGTCAGATCCTCGGCGTGCCGCAGCGTATCGGCCAGCGCGTCGCGCGACTCGTCGTCCAGCGGGATCGAGCGGGCCTGCCGCACCAGCTCCCGCGCGGACTCCGGCTCGCCGAGTTGCAGCGCCAGCTCCGCCCGGTAGACCAGTGCCTCCACCTGGACGGCCGGGTCGTCGGCGGCCTCCCGGCGGGCCAGCGCGCCGTCGAGGATCCGCGCGGCCTGCCGGGGATTGCCGCGCGAGTCGGCCTGCACCACCGCGTTGCGCAGCGTGCGGGCCAGCCCGCCCCGGTCGTCGGTCTCCGCCGGGATGGCCCGTCCGACGAACCGGATCCAGTTGCCGCCGGGGTCGACGATGCTGAACCCGAAGTGGCCCTCCTGGTTGCCGCGGGGCCGGGGCCGGGTCATCCGGGGTACGCCGGAGACGAGCAGCTTTCCGTACGTGGCACGCATCCCGTCGGCGAAGGCCCGGTGGATGTCGACCAGGTCGTCCACCACCACCAGGCAGGAGCCGTACGAGTCGGCGGGATCGAACTGCGGCATTCCGAAGAAGTGCAGATGGAGATCCTCCCGCCGCAGCGTCAGGTACGGGTTGGGGCGCTCCTGCCGGTACGTGACCTCGAAGCCGAGGGCCTGGTAGAAGGGCGCCACGTCGTCCAGGGAGCGGCACGGCAGCAGGGGGATGGTCGTCTCGTTCGCCATGCTCCGAGCCTGGCGACCGAGGGCCGGCACGCGCACATGGAAATGTCCGACCGGCTGCCGGCGTCACCCGAACGGACACGGGGGCCGGTCCGCTGTGGACCGGCCCCCGCGCGGGGTGTCGCGTGAGGTCAGGGCTTCCAGGACCCGGCGGAACGGAAGCGGTGCTTGTATTCGACGACGCCGTTCTGGTCCTTCACGTCGAAGATGAGCTGCCCGCTGCGCTTGGAACCCTCGGGCAGGTTGTTGCCCGAGGTCATGAGCTTGCCGCAACCGGAGAAGGCGCCGCCGATGCCGCTCTCCTCGGTGCCGTCCGCGGCGACCCAGGTGAAGTAGAACGGGTTGATCGAGCCGGTGCCCTTGGTGATCTCGGCGGTCACGTCGGCGATCAGGAACATGCCGTTCTTCGGGCCGGGCATGACCTCGCTGCACGCGGCGTTCTTCGTCCGGAAGTTGCCGACGGTGATCTCGATGGTGCCGCTGTCGTCGTTGACGACCAGCTTGTCGCCGGCCGGCATGTTGAACGTCTTGTCGTCGGTGTTGCCCGGCCGCGGCGTGCCGGTGGGAGCGCCCGTCGGGGTGTCACCTGTGGGCTGGCCGTAGGTGACGCCGGGCGTGGGCAGCGAGTCGATCGCCTCCTGGGTCTTCTTCGCGCCGCTGTAGATGGCGAAGATGCCGCCACCGCAGCACAGCAGCAGCAGGATCACCGCGATGACGCCGACCGTGATCCACACGTTCTTGTTCGACTTCTTCGCCGGCGGCCCGAACGGCGCTCCGGGCGGCGGCGGATACCCGCCACCACCCGGCGGCGGGTACCCACCCGGCGGCGGGTACGCCCCGCCCGAGGGCTGGTACTCACTGCCCGGCGGCTGGTACGCGGCACCCGGGGGCTGGTACTCGGACCCCGGAGGCGGGTAAGCCGCACCCGGTGGCTGGTACTCGGACCCCGGCGGCTGGTACGCCCCGGCCGAGGGCTGGTACTCGCTGCCCGGCGGCGGGTAGGGCGCGCCGGAGGTGGGCGGCGCCGGCGGGAACGCCGTGGTGGGAGCGGGCGCGGGCGGGTACTGCTCGCCCGGACCCGGCTGCGGCGGATAGGGCGCCCCGGAGGTCGGCGGCTGCGGCGGACCGGAGACCGGCGGCGCGCCGGAGACGGGCGGCTGCGGCGCGTCCGAAGGCGGCGGGTAGGGCGCACCCGAGGTCGGAGCGGGCGGCGGCGCGTACGGGCTGCCCGGCACCGGCGGCATCGGGGCGGTGGGGAACGCCTGCGTCGGCGGTTCCTGCGGCTGCTGGTTCGGGTCCGGTGACCCGGACGGAGGCTGAGGGTGGCTCACCGTACTCCTTGGGCGCCTTCGGAATTTTCAGTCGGAACGACGGTACAAGCCGGGCACAACCCGCCCGGCAGTGCCTCATCGATGTGGCAGGACGGCCGCGGTGCGGACCAGGTCGTCGTCCACGGCGAACCGTCCGGTCACCGCTGACGGCGGATCGGGCACCGGGGCGGCGGCGATCCGGGCCGGCGCGATCTCGGCGTGGAAGGTGCCCGCGTCCGGGTCGAGCACGACGCGCGCGTCGGCGAAGCCCAGCCACGTTCCGACCAGCGGGTGCCAGACCTTGTAGACGGTCTCCTTCGCGCTGAACAACACGGTCGGCCAGGGCGTGCCGGACGGCAGCCGGGCCAGGTCCGCCTCCTCGTCGGGGCGGCACACCTTCCGGCGTACCCCCGGGGAGAGCGGCCGGTGGCGCTCGGCGTCGATACCGACGGCGCGCACGTCGGTGACGCGGGCGGCTGCTGCCGCGCAGTAGTCGCGGGTGTGGGTGATCGCGCCGACCACGCCGGGCGGCCAGATCGGGGCCCGGTCGGCGCCGGCCGGCACCGGCGTGACGGGCAGGCCGAGCGCGCCGAGCGCCCGGCGGGCGCAGACGCGCCCGGCGGTGAAGTCGCGGCGGCGGCCGGGCACCGCGCGCTCACCCAGGGCGGCCAGCTCGGCCGGGAGCAGGTCACCGGCCCAGTCGGCCGGGCCGGCCACCGCCACGGCGACCTCGGCCGGAAGCAGATCACGCACGAGAGGTGGATGACGGGGACACGCGGTGAACGTACCGTAACGCTTGGGCGTGCCGCTGCGCTGAAGGAACGTTGCGGGGAGGCAACCGGTCCATCACCACCCATTCCCGATTCGGAAGGAGCGGCCGATGACGCCTGGCGCGGAGGTTTCCGGGAGTGCCGCCGGCGAGCACGTGCCGGTGATCCCCGACTGGACCTGCGGCTCGTGCGGTGACGACTGGCCCTGCACGACGAAACGTCATCACCTGTTGCACGAGTACCAGGTGGACCGGGCGTCGTTGAGCGTCTATCTCGGGTCCTGCCTCGCCGCGGCCACGCAGGATCTGCGCTCCGTGCCGGTCACCGCGCTCCAGGACCGGTTCATCGGCTGGGTGCCGCGCGGCCCGCGTACCGCCGAGGCGTGAGCGCGTCCGGTGGCCGCCGCGTCGGGTTCGCGGCGGCCACCGGCTGCGGTCCTCAGGGGCGGCGGGGGCGCCGGGTGAGCCCGAAGCCGACCACGCCGGCCACGGCGGCGAGCACGCCGCCCACAGTGGTCCACACCCAGCGTGATCCGGCCTCGGGGAGCCAGCCGGTCAGGTCGACCTCCTCGTCGGCCACCGGCTCGGGCGTCGGTTCGGCGCTGAGCACGGTGCCCGCCCTGGTGTTCGGCACCAGCGGCGCGGCCAGTTCGCCGTCGTCGCCGGACGCGCCGCCCTCGTCGGTCGCGCCGACGAGCATCTCCACGTCGATCGGCAGACCGAGGTCGGGCTCGGGCAGGTCGGTGACGGAGAGCCGGATGTAGTAGGTGCCGGGCAGCGGGTCGCCCGACCAGGGCTCGGCCCACGGCCGTACCCGCCGCAGCGTGCAGCCCAGGGCGACGCTCGTCGCCGACGCGTCGGCGGTGGGGTTCTGCGCGCCCGCTGTGCACGCCTGCCGCCGGCGCAGCCCGTCGAAGACGTCGACGGTCCAGGTGGACGCGCCGCTGCGCGACTTCGGGAACGTGACGGTGGCGGTGACCTCGTGCACCTGCCCGGCGTCCGCGCGGAACGACCAGTACAGGTGGTCGCCGGTCGACGCGCCCACCTGCACCGGCTGACCGGCGGTGACCGTCGTGGCGGTGAGGAACGAGGTGCCGGCCTTGGTCACCGTGGTCGCGCCCGGTGACGGGCTGGGCGCGGCCAGGGCCGCCGCCGGGGTGAGGGCGAGTCCGGCGGCGGTGGTCGCCGCCGCGGCGCGGATCAGCGTACGCATGCTCAGTTCGTCCTCCACGTGTGCACCCACCAGCGGGTGAGTAGTCCGGCGAGCAGTCCGGTGAGCAGTCCGGCGATCGTGAGCAGGAGCAGCAGCACCCAGCCGCGGCCGAGGTCCGGCCCGTCCGGGGCGGGGGAGGCGGCCACCACGTCGACTGTCAGCTCGACCGGCATGCCGGGACGGGCCTGGGTGCCGGGCTTGGCCGCGAACGAGTTGCTGACCACGAGGCAGACGGTCCGTACGGCCTGCTCCGTGCCCGGCGTCGGCTCGGCGCCCGGGCCGTCCTCCTCCTCTTCGGCGGCCGACCAGCGCAGCCCGGCGGAGACCACGTCGGTACGACCGCTGCCGGCGTCGACGCCCCGGACCAGTTCCCGCCCGTCCGGCGCGGTGGCGCGCAGCAGCACGCCGTAGTCCGGGTTGACCGGCCGGTCCAGCGCGACGCTCACCGAGGCGCGCAGCTCCTGCCCGGGACGCACCGGCACCCGGTACCAGCGGTGCTCGGAGAACGCCTCCCGGTCGCTGTAGACGCCGGGGGCGAGCAGCGGCGCGCCCTCGCAGGCCGTGCCGCCGCCGACCACCGCGGGGGCGGCGGTGTACGTGTCCCGGGCGCGGTCGACGAGCTGCTTGATCCGGCCGGTCAGCTCGTCGGCGCTCTGCGCGGCGGTGTAGGTGCCACCGGTCGCGCCGGCGATGCAGAGCAACTGCTTGCGTACCTTCTCGTCCGGCGCCAGGCCGAGCGTGTCGACCACCAGGCGGGTGCCCTGGGCGGCCAGCTCGCGGGCCACCTCGCACGGGTCGGGCGGCGCGCAGGTGTCCTCACCGTCGGTGATCAGCACGATCCGGCGGGCGGTGCTGCCGGTGCCCAGGTCCTGCGCGGCGGAGCGCAGCGCCAGCCCGACCGGTGTGAAGCCGGTCGGGCGCAGCCCGGCGACGGCGGCCTTGGCCTGGGTGCGGTCCACCGGGCCGACCGGCACGATCTGCTGGGTGTCCAGGCAGCCCTGCTTCTTGTCCTTGCCCCGGTAGGTGGCGCCGAGCACCCGGATGCCGAGCTGTGTCTCGTCCGGCAGGGCGTCGACCACCTCGTTGAACGCCTGCTGGGCGACGGAGATCCGGCTGCGCCCGTCGATGTCGCGGGCCCGCATCGATCCGCTGACGTCGAGGACCAGCTCGACCTTCGGTGGTTCGGCGACGGGCTCGGTGGTCTCGTCGTCGGCCCCGGCGGGGCTCGGCCCGATCATCGCGGCCGCCGTCAGCAGTCCGATGAGGACGGCCGTCGATCGTCTCTTGTTGATCACCGGGCGAAGTGTAGTGAGATCCACTTTGGAAGATCATCCGGGTCGGAGGTGCCCGGCGGGGGCATCTTTCCGGCATCCGCCCGACCCGTCATGGTCGCGCGCCGCGACCCACCGTTAGCTGCACCATGTAAACCTTTCGGCCGGTGGTGCACTCGTCGGAAATCTGACCGGCCCGCACCCGTTGTGCGGTTGCCGGAGTGTGGTTAAGCTCTGTCTTGCGCGCCCCAATCGCCCGCTTCCCCCGTGGCAGGCGATCGGGGCGCGCTTCTTTGTGCCCGGCGCCGCGCAGTGCCCGGCGCCCCGCCTCAGATCCAGCGGCCGTCCAGCCACATCCGCGCCGACCAGTCCGCGTACGGCAGCACCCGGCCCACGAAGATCGGGTAGAAGTACGCGAAACAGAGCGCCACGAGCAACACGTACGCGCCCGCGATGATCCCGCCCACCAGCCGGCGGTCGTGGACCTGTTGCGGGTCCGGTGGCGCGGCCGTGTTCGTCACCGGCGCCGGGGTGGCGATCGCGCCGAGCACGTAGACCACCGCGAGCACCAGGAACGGCACCGCCGGGGCGGCGTAGAAGGAGAACATCGTCCGGCCGTCGAGGGCGAACCAGAACCAGGGCAGCAGGCCGGCGGCGACGCTGAGCAGGATCGCGCCCGCCCGCCAGTCGCGCCGGGCCAGGCCGAGCCAGGCGGTCGCGGCGATCGCCGGCAGGAACGACCACCACAGCAGCGGCGTGCCCAGCAGCAGCACCTCCGAGGCGCAGCTCGGCGCGCCGCAACTGCCGTCCCCGGACCAGTGGAACGCCACCGGGCGGCCGAGCAGCAGCCACTGCCAGGGCCAGGACTGGTACTTGTGCGGGTCGTCGAGCTGGGTGTGGAAGCCGTACGCGGCCTTGTGGTACTCCCACAGGTTGATCAGCGCCCCGACGAACGGGGTGTCGCTCAGCTCCGGGTTGTTCGGGTAGCGCTCCGCCAGGCGGTAGTAGCCGTCCTGCCCGAGCAGCCAGCCCGACCAGGTCGCGACGTAGGTCACCAGCATCAGCACGCCCGCGGCGAGCAGCCACGGCAGCTCGTCGAGCACGGCGTCGCGCCACGGCCGGCGTACCCCGGACGAGCGGCGGACGCCCACCTCCCAGAGCAGCACCAGCAACGCGAACGCCGGCACGAAGTAGACCGCGCTCCACTTCACCGAGCAGGCGCAGCCGAGCAGCACACCGGCCGCCAGCCGCCACCACGGCCAGTCCCGCCAGCCCGACGACGGCCGTCCGGCCCGGCCCGGCTGCGTCGGGTCGAGCCCGGCCTCCAGCGCCCGGGCCCAGCGCCGCCGCCGGGCGTCCCGGTCGAGCACCAGCGCGCCGAACGCGGCGAGCACGAACAGCAGCAGGAAGATGTCGAGGATGGCCGTGCGGGACAGCACCAGGTGGTAGCCGTCGAGCGCGAGCAGCAGGCCGGCCGCGCAGCCGAGCACCGTGGAGCGGAACATCCGCCGCCCGATACGGACCAGCAGCAGCACCGACAGCGTGCCGGCCACCGCCGCGCCGAACCGCCAGCCGAACTCCGGCGAGGTGGTCATCAGGTGGCCCGGCACCGAGACGCCGCTGTCGGCGTCCTGGTAGCCGAAGGCCCACTCGCCGATGCCGATCATCCACTTGCCCAGCGGTGGATGCACCACGTACGAGGGGCCGTTGTCCTTGTAGTTCCACTCGAAGCCGCGGTCGATCAGCCCGTACGCGTCCTTGGCGTAGTAGGTCTCGTCGAAGATCTTCCCGGGCGGGAAACCGAGCCCCACGAAACGCAGGATCGCCGCGATCGCCACCACCACGGCTGTCGCCAGCCACGCCTGACCCCGGCCGATGCGGTCGTCGACGGTGGCGAGCCGGCGCCGCACGGCGGCGGCAAGGCCGGGCCCGGCGCCGTCGCCCCGGTCGGTGGTGGAAGGGTCCGGGTTGGCGCTCTGTGCTGTCGACGCACTCGTCACCCGGCGATCGTAGGCTGCGAGGGTGCCCGGTGGCGTCTGTCGTCTCCGAAATTGGTACGACCTTCGATGAAGGAGCACACGCCGTGGGGGAAATGTCCGAGGTCGGGCGGCTCGTACTGCTCGGTGCGCCGCTCGGCAACCCGGCCGACGCGTCCGCCCGGTTCCGCGAGGTGCTGGCCGCCGCCGACGTGGTCGCCGCCGAGGACACCCGGCGGCTCACCCGGCTGGCCCGCGACCTGGACGTGACGGTGCCGGGCCGGATCGTCTCGTACTTCGAGGGCAACGAGGAGCGGCGTACCCCCGAACTGGCCGAGGTGCTCGCCGCCGGCTACACGGTCGCGCTGGTCACCGACGGCGGCATGCCCAGCGTCTCCGACCCCGGGTACCGGCTGGTCCGGGCCGCGCTGGACGCCGGGGTGCCGGTCACCGCGGCGCCCGGGCCGAGCGCTGTGACCACCGCGCTGGCGCTGTCCGGGCTGCCCTGCGACCGGTTCTGCTTCGAGGGCTTCCTGCCCCGTACCCCCGGCGCCCGCCGCTCCCGGCTGCGCGCGCTCGCCGCCGAGGAGCGCACGCTGGTGTTCTTCGAGGCGCCGCACCGCATCGCCGGTGCGCTCGCCGACCTGGCCGAGGCGTTCGGCAACGATCGTCCAGCCGCGCTCTGCCGGGAGCTGACCAAGACCTACGAGGAGGTCGTCCGCCGGCCGCTCGGCGAGCTGGCCGAGTGGGCCGCCGAGGGCGACCCCCGGGGCGAGATCACGCTCGTCGTGGCCGGTGCCCCGGCCACGCCGGCGGTCCGGCCGGACGACGAGACGTTGCGCGCCGCGGTGGCCGAGCGCGAGGCGGCCGGGCTGTCCCGCCGGGACGCGATCACCGAGGTCGCCACCGCGTACGGGCTGCGGCGGCGCGAGGTGTACGCGGTCGTGCACAGCTGAGGCGCCGGGCACCTACCAGGCGGCGGCCAGGAAACCCAGAGTGATCAACGCCGGCCCGGCCAGCGCCAGGCCGACCGCCCAGCGCCGCTGCCGTTCGTCGGCGAGCCGGGTCGCCCCGGTCCACCTGGCGATCCCGGCGGCGCAGCCGGCCACCAGGGCCAGCCCCAGCAGCCAGCGCAGGTGCCGTCCGGCGCCGGTGTCCGCGTAGGCGGTGGACCCGTCCGGCCCGGTCATCCGCGCGCGCAGCGAACTGCCGGTGTCGGTGCGCCCGGCCGGTACGCCGCTGACCCGTACCCCGTGGGCCTGGAACCGGTCGCCGTCGGCGGAGAAGATGCCCCGGCAGCGCTGGGTGAGCCCGCCGCCCGCGCACTGCGTGATCATCACGGTGCCGCCGGTCGAGTGCCCCACGGCCAGCCAGAACGGCCCGGCGCTCACCCAGGCGAAGAACGCGGCGAGCAGGCTCAACGTCAGCAGCACGGCCAGCCCGGCGGGCGGGCTCGGCGGCGTGACCGGGCGGGCGCGTTCCCGCCGCGCGGGCGGGCGGCCGGGACGTGGGCGGGGCTCGTCACGCAGCGGCGTGCCGTCCCAGTGCACCTCCTCGATCGGCGCCCAGCCGCCGGACGGCGCGGCCTCGCGCTGCCAGCGCGGCTGGCGTACCGGCACCCGGTTCGGCACCGCGTCCACCGGCGCGCCGGTGGTCGGCTCCACCTCCACCGGCGGGTCCGCCGGGTCGAGCCGTGGCTGCGGGGCGACGGGCCCGCCGGGCGGCGTGGGCCGCGCCGCCCGCCGGGTGGCGGCCGCCGACGGCTCGGGCGCCGCTGGTCTGCTGGTCACGATGTTCATTTCACACCGGTACGTCTGGCTTGTCGGGCAGCTCACGCCGCGTGTCGGCGACAAATCGGACGTACGGTCGGAGCGCACACCCCATTGGTTCGCGGCGCGCCCACGGCAATCACTAGGCTTGCTGCTCATGAGTCACGTTCTCGCCGCGGTCGCCTGGCCCTACGCCAACGGCCCGCGCCACATCGGCCACGTATCCGGATTCGGCGTTCCCTCCGACGTCTTCTCCCGGTACATGCGGATGGCCGGTCACGACGTGCTCATGGTCTCCGGCACCGACGAACACGGCACCCCGATCCAGGTGCAGGCTGACGCCGAGGGGGTCACCCCGCGCGAGCTGGCCGACCGCTACAACCGGGTGATCGCCGAGGACCTGCGGGCGCTGGGCCTGTCGTACGACCTGTTCACCCGCACCACCACGCGCAACCACTACGCGGTGGTGCAGGAGCTGTTCACCGGCCTGTACCGCAACGGCTACATCGTCCCGAAGGTCACCACCGGGGCGATCTCCCCGTCCACCGGCCGGACGCTGCCCGACCGCTACATCGAGGGCACCTGCCCGATCTGCGGCTACGACAGCGCGCGCGGCGACCAGTGCGACAACTGCGGCAACCAGCTCGACCCGATCGACCTGATCGACCCCAAGTCGAAGATCAACGGGGAGACGCCGGAGTTCGTCGAGACCGAGCACTTCTTCCTCGACCTGCCGGCCCTGGCCGACGCGTTGCGGCAGTGGCTGGACACCCGCGAGGGCTGGCGCCCCAACGTGCTGCGGTTCTCCCGCAACCTGCTCGACGACCTCCAGCCCCGGGCCATCACCCGCGACCTGGAGTGGGGCGTGCCGATCCCGCTCGACGACTGGCGCGACCGTCCGGACAAGCGGATCTACGTCTGGTTCGACGCGGTCATCGGCTACCTGTCGGCGTCCATCGAGTGGGCCCGCCGCACCGGCGACCCGGAGGCGTGGCGCAGGTGGTGGTCCGCCGACGCCGAGGGGAAGGACGCCCGCTCCTACTACTTCATGGGCAAGGACAACATCGTCTTCCACTCGGTGATCTGGCCGGCGCTGCTCGGCGGCTACTCCGGCGAGGGTGCCCGCGACGGCGAGCCGGGCGAGCTGGGCCGGCTCAACCTGCCCACCGAGGTCGTGTCCAGCGAGTACCTGACCATGGAGGGCCGGAAGTTCTCGTCCTCCCGCAAGGTGGTCATCTACGTCCGGGACTTCCTGGAGCGCTACGACGCCGACGCGCTGCGCTACTTCATCGCGGTGGCCGGGCCGGAGAGCAACGACACCGACTTCACCTGGGCGGAGTTCCTGCGCCGCAACAACGACGAACTGGTCGCCGGCTGGGGCAACCTGGTCAACCGGTCCGTGTCGATGGCGGCGAAAAACTTCGGCGCGATCCCGCCGGTCGACCCGGCCGGGCTCACCGAGGCCGACCAGGCGCTGCTGGACACCGCGAAGGCCGGCTTCGCCACCGTCGGCGACCTGATCGCCCGGCACCGGCAGAAGCAGGCCATCGGCGAGGCCATGAAGGTCGTCGCCGAGGCCAACAAGTACCTCTCCGAGCAGGCGCCGTGGAAGCTCAAGGGCGAGGACGACAAGCCCCGCATGGGCACCATCCTGCACGTCGCGCTCCAGGTGGTCAGCGACGCCAACACGCTGCTCACCCCGTTCCTGCCGCACTCCGCGCAGAAGATCCACGAGCTGCTCGGCGGCACCGGCGTGCACGCGCCGATGCCGGTGATCGAGGAGGTCGACGACCTCGACGGCGGGCCGTCGTACCCGGTGCTGACCGGTGACTACACGGTCGGGGCGCGCTGGGAGTCCGTACCCCTGGAGGTGGGCCGGCCGCTCGCGGCGCCGAAGCCGGTGTTCCGCAAGCTCGACCCGTCCGTCGTCGAGGAGGAGCTGGCCCGCCTGGCCGGCTGAGCACGCACGCGTGACCGCGGCCCCGGGGAAATCCCCGGGGCCGCGGTCGTCCGCCCGGTCAGGCGGTCGCCATGCTCGGCTTGCCGATGAACTCCATGATGGCCTTGTTGACCTCGGTGGGATGGGTCCACGGCGTGCCGTGCGGCGCACCCTTCAGCGTGACCAGCTTGGCGTCGGACAGCATGTTCACCAGCCGCTGGCCCGTCACCGGGTACGGCAGCACGTTGTCCTTGTCGCCCTGGATGATCAGCACCGGCACGTCGATGTTCGGCAGGTCACCGCGGAAGTCGGTCTGCCAGGCGTCCACCGAGTCGTGGGTGCCCTTGGCCGACGCCTGCGCGCCGATCTGCCAGTGCGCGTGGTACGCCTCGTCGCTGACCAGCTTCCCCCGGTTCTCGCTGGCGTTGAAGAACGCGTCGCAGAACTGGGTCAGGTAGGCGAACCGGTCCTGGATGATCGCCTTCTGGAACCCCTCGAACATGCTCTTGTCGACGCCCTCCGGGTCGTCGGGCGCCTTCAGCAGGTACGGCGCCAACGGGGCCATCAGGACCGCCCGGTCCACCCGGTCCGAACCGTACGCGCCCAGGTAGCGGGTCACCTCACCGGTGCCCATGGAGTGCCCGACCAGGATCGCGTTGCGCAGGTCCAGCTCGGTCATCAGCACGTCCAGGTCGGCGGCGAACGTGTCGTAGTCGTAGCCCGTTGCCGGCTGCGCGGAGTTGCCGAACCCTCGCCGGTCGTACGTGATCACCCGGTATCCGGCGTTCAGCAGCGGACCGCTCATCTTCTCCCAGGTCGCCCCGTTGAACGGGAAACCGTGGATCAGCACGATCGGCTGACCGGAACCGTGATCCTCGTAGTACAGGTCGATGGGTGCGGAGTTCTCCGTACCGACGGTGACGAAAGGCATGTCGGGGTTCCCTCTCGCGCGGGTTTCTCGGACCCCCCACGCCTTCCCGACCTGCCCCCGTCTATTCGTGGCGGGCCGGATAGGGCAGGTCCACCACCCGGTCGTCGGTCAGCTCGCCGCCGGGCGCCCAGACCTCGTACACGCCGCGTTCCAGACACTGCGCGCCGGTCGCGGCCACCGCGTCCGGATCCGGGCGGCGCAGCCGCAACCGCAGCCAGCCGCCCTCCTCCCGCAGCACCAGGCACGGCACCCCGCGCCACGCCGCCGTGCGCACCCGCCGGGCCGCCGCGTCCACCGGGTACCGGGCCGCCCGGGTCATCGCCAGCACCCGGAACCCGCCCGGCTGGTCGGCCACCGCCTCGTACTCCGAACCGGCGTACGTGCCGACGAGCCGGGTGGAGCACGGCGCGTCACCGGTCGGCACGTACTCCTGGTCGGCGGCCAGACCGGGCACCGCGGCGAGCAGGTGCCGCCACTGCGGCCCGGCCAGGCGCAGCCAGCCCCGCTGCTCGGCCTGGTAGGTGTAGAGCACCACCTCCACCCCCTCGGCCGGGTAGGCCAGCAGCGTGGCGTTCGCCGGCATCGGCAGGTCGGCGAACTCCCGGCTGACGAACTCCGGTACGAGCTGCCCGTTGCTCGGCACGAACCCGGTGCCCAGCACCGGCGGCCCCAGCCGGTCCCGGGGCGGCAACGCCGTGAGCCCCCGGTGCGCCGGGCCCACCGGCGCGTCGTAGTCGGCCGGGTCGGCGGCCCGCCAGCGCAGCGCGTACGCCACGTCGCCGCCCTCCGAGTCGCCGCGCAGCACCGCCATCCCGGCCGGTGTCCGCAGGTGCGCCACGTCGTGCTCCCGATAGCAGAAGCCGTGCGGCAGCACGCCCCGCACGTAGCCGGCGAGCTGCCGGGCGGAGAGCACCTTCACCATCCGGGTGCCGGGCCGGATCACCGCCGACGCCCGCACCGCGGCGAGCGTCGGATCGGCAGCCGCACCCGGCTGCTGGCTGAGCTGGTGCACGTACGCCCAGCCCCGGTCCCGGTGCACCGGCATCAGCAGCGGCGCGTCCGTGTCGTCGGCCGACCCGGCGCCCCCGTGCACCGCGTCCACCTCGGTCGCGTGCACGAACCGGCGCCACGGATAGCCGCTGCCGGGCCGGGGACACCACTCGAACCCGGGCGCCTCGTCGGCACTGAACAACTCGTACGCCGCGCCCCGGGCGATCTCCTCGGCCGGGTGCACCCGGCCGCCGTACGTCACGCGCAACCCGGCCCGGTCGGAGGCGGGCCCGCCGGCCTGGTCGGTGACGGTCACTCCGGGACGCTAAGCCCGCCAGATGTGGGGCACGTGAACAGCCGGTGGCGGTCCGGGAACGCCGTACCGGGCCGGTGTGTGATGCTGGCCGCGATGACCGAGCAGACCGAGACCCGCAAGCAGCGCGCCGCCCGCCGGGCCGGGGAGTTCCCGCCCGCCCCCGAGCCGCTGCCCGTACCCGTGCTGGACAGCCACACCCACCTCGACATCACCGTCGGCGAGTTCGGCACGCCTCCCGGCGGCGCCCCCGGCGACGACCCGGTGGCCGCCGCGATCGACGTCGCCGCCCGGGCCGGCGTGGACCGGCTCGTCCAGGTCGGCGTGGACGTCGACTCGTCCCGGTGGAGCGCCGACGTGGCCGACCGGTACGCCCCGGTGCTCGCCACTGTCGCGCTGCACCCGAACGAGGCGCCCCGGCTGGCCGACCTGGACGAGGCGCTGCGCGAGATCGAGACGCTCGCCGGGCGGGACCGCGTCCGGGGCGTCGGCGAGACCGGCATGGACTTCTTCCGTACCGGCGACGAGGGGCGGGCGGCGCAGGAGGAGAGCTTCCGGGCGCACATCGCCATCGCGAAGCGGCACGGCAAGGCGCTCGTCATCCACGACCGGGACGCGCACGCCGACGTGCTGCGCATCGTCGACGACGAGGGCGCCCCGGACACCGTGGTCATGCACTGCTTCTCCGGCGACGCCGACTTCGCCCGCGAGTGCGTCCGGCGCGGGTTCCTGCTCAGCTTCGCCGGCACCGTCACGTTCGGCAGTGCCGCCGCGCTGCGCGAGGCCGCCGCCGTCACCCCGCCCGCGCAGATCCTCGTCGAGACCGACGCGCCCTACCTCACCCCGATGCCGTACCGGGGACGGCCCAACGCGTCGTACCTGATCCCGCTGACGGTCCGCTTCCTCGCCGAGACCACCGGCACCGACCTGGACGAACTCTGCGCCACCATCTCCGCGACCGGCGACCGCGCGTTCGGGCCGTGGTGAGAGGATGCCCGGCGTGACCGGACTCCTCGGCCCGGCGGAGATCCGGGAACTCGCCGCGCGCCTCGGCGTCACGCCGACCAAGAAGCTCGGCCAGAACTTCGTGCACGACCCGAACACCGTGCGCCGGATCGTCACCACCGCCGGGCTCACCCCGGACGACGTGGCGCTGGAGGTCGGCCCCGGGCTCGGCTCGCTCACGCTCGCCCTGCTCCCGGTCGCCGCGCACGTGCACGCGGTGGAACTCGACCCGGCGCTCGCCGCCGCGCTGCCGGAGACCGCCGCCCGCTTCGCCGGTACGGCCGCCGAGCGGCTCACCGTCCACCCGGCCGACGCGCTGCGGGTCACCGCCGCCGACCTGGCCGGCCCGGCGCCGACCGCGCTGGTGGCGAACCTGCCCTACAACGTCGCCGTGCCGGTCGTGCTGCACCTGCTCGCCGAACTGCCCACGCTGCGCCACGGCCTGGTGATGGTGCAGAAGGAGGTCGCCGACCGGCTCGTCGCCGGTCCCGGCTCCAAGGTGTACGGCATCCCGTCGGTCAAGCTCGCCTGGTACGCCCGCTCCCGCGCCGCCGGCAAGGTCCCGCCGAACGTGTTCTGGCCGGTGCCCAACGTCGACTCCGGGCTGGTCGCGTTCACCCGGCGCGAACCGCCCCGGCCGGACGTACCCCGGCAGGCCGTCTTCGCGGTCGTCGACGCCGCGTTCGCGCAGCGCCGCAAGACGCTGCGCGCCGCCCTGGCCGGCTGGGCCGGCGGCGCGGACCGGGCCGCCGCCGCGCTCACCGCCGCCGGTGTGGATCCGGGCGCGCGGGGCGAATCGCTCACCGTCGAGCAGTTCGCCGCCATCGCCGCGTCGGCCCCGGACGGCCCCGGCGGCGAGCAGTAGGCTGGCGCCGTTGCCCGACCCCCCGCCGAGGAGCTGACCGTGCCGAAGCCGTTCGACATCCGCCCACGCCCGGTGGAGTCCGCCCGGTGACCGAGGCATGGCGACCGGAGGACGAGGACGGGCAGCGGCGCGGCGCCGGCGGCCCGGTCAAGGTGCGGGTGCCCGCCAAGGTCAACCTGCACCTCGGTGTCGGACCGCTGCGGCGTGACGGCTACCACGAGCTCAACACCGTCTACCACGCGATCTCCATCTACGACGAGCTGACCGCCCGCCGCGGCGACACGCTCACCCTCACCATGGAGGGCGAGGGCGCCGGAGAGCTGGCACTGGACGACACCAACCTGGCGCTGCGCGCCGCGCACGCGCTCGCCGGCTACGCGGGCGTCGCCCCGCACGCCCGGCTGCACCTGCGCAAGCAGATCCCGCTCGCCGGCGGGCTCGCCGGCGGCAGCGCCGACGCCGCCGCCGCGCTCGTGGCCTGCGACACGCTGTGGGGCACCGGACTGTCCCGCGACGAACTGGCCGGCATCGCCGCCGACCTCGGCTCCGACGTGCCGTTCCTCATCCACGGCGGCACCGCGCTCGGCACCGGCCGGGGCGAGGCGGTCAGCCCCGTGCTGGCCCGCCCCACCTCCTGGCACTGGGTGGTGGCGATCGCCGACGGCGGCCTGTCCACCCCGGCCGCGTACCGGGAACTGGACCGGCTGCGCGACGCCGGAACCGCCGGCACGCCGCTGGGCAGCACCGACGCGCTGCTCGCCGCGCTGCGCCAGCGCGACCCGCGGGTGCTCGCCGCCACGCTCGGCAACGACCTCCAGGACGCCGCGCTGACCATGCGCCCGTCGCTGGCCGAGACGCTCAAGGCCGGCGAGGCGGCCGGCGCGCTCGCCGGCATCGTCTCCGGCTCCGGTCCCACCTGCGTCTTCCTCGCCACCGGCGAGGCCGACGCGGTCCGGATCGCCGCCGAGATCACCGCCGCCGGGGTGTGCCGGGAGGCCCGCGTCGCGCACGGCCCGGTCGCCGGCGCCCGCGTCGTCTGACGCCCCGTACCCTTGACTCAGGCGTCCCGGGCCCCCGGGACGCCTGAGTCGTGAAGGGTGGGTCAGTGGCCAACATCGTCAACCTGGACCGGGTGTCCAAGGGGTACGGCGCCGCGGGGCCGCTGCTCACCGACGTCTCGCTCGGCCTCGACGACGCCGACCGGGTCGGTGTGGTCGGCCTCAACGGCGCCGGCAAGTCGACGCTGCTGCGCCTGCTCACCCGCACCGAGGAACCCGACGACGGCCGCGTCACCCACCGCCGCGACCTGCGGGTGGCCTGGCTGCCGCAGCGCCTCGACCTCGCCCCCGACCTCACCGTGCGGGACGTCGTGCTCGGCACCGCCTGGCTCGGCGAGAGCATGGGCGCCGAGCACGAGTGGGCCGGCGACGCGGGCGTACGCGCCATCCTCGACGGCCTCGGCATGCCCCACCTCGGCCTGGACACCCCGGTCGGCCCGATGTCCGGCGGGGAACGCCGCCGCGTCGCGCTCGCCGCGCTGCTGGTCCGCGACGCCGACCTGCTCGTCCTCGACGAGCCCACCAACCACCTCGACGTCGGCGGCGTCGACTGGCTCGCCCGGCATCTCGTCACCCGCAAGGGCGCGCTCGTCGTGGTCACCCACGACCGCTGGTTCCTCGACGCCGTCTGCACCACCACCTGGGAGGTCGCCGACCAGACCGTCCGGGCGTACGAGGGCGGCTTCGCCGCCTGGACGCTGGCCCGCGTCGAGCGGCAACGCGTCGCCGCCGCCACCGAGGCCCGCCGGCAGAACCTGCTCCGCAAGGAGATCGCCTGGCTGCGCCGGGGCGCGCCGGCACGCACCTCCAAGCCCAAGTTCCGCATCGACGCGGCGAACGCGCTCATCGCCGACGTGCCGGAACCCCGCGACACCATGTCGCTGCAACGGCTCGCCACCGCCCGGCTCGGCAAGCAGGTGTACGACCTCGAACACGTCCGGCTGCACGCCGGCCCGAAGGAGATCCTGCACGACACCACCTGGCAGGTCGGCCCCGGCGACCGGGTCGCGATCCTCGGCCGCAACGGCGCCGGCAAGACCACGCTGCTGCGGATGCTCGCCGGGGTGACCGGCCCCGACGGCGGGCGCTTCGCCGCCGGGCAGACCGTCCGGCCGGCGTTCCTGTCCCAGGAACTCGCCGAACTCCCCGGCCACCTGCGGGTGCTGGAAGCCGTCGAGGAGGTGGCCCGGCGCGTGCAGTTCGGCGACCGGGAGATCAGCGCCTCCCAGCTCGCCGAGATCTTCGGCTTCGACGACAGGCGGCTCTGGACGCCGGTGAGCGACCTGTCCGGCGGCGAGCGCCGCCGCCTGCAGATGCTGCGGCTGCTCGCCGGGGAACCCAACGTGCTGCTGCTCGACGAGCCCACGAACGACCTGGACACCGACACGCTCGCCGCGCTGGAGGACCTGCTCGACTCGTGGCCCGGCACGATCGTGGTGGCCAGCCACGACCGCTACCTGATCGAGCGGGTCACCGACGTCGCGTACGGCATGTTCGGTGACGGCCGGCTGGTGCACCTGCCCGGCGGCGTCGACGAGTACCTGGCGCGCGCCGCCGCGACCGGCGGCCCGGCGCCCGCCGACCTCACCCCGGCCACCGCGGCGCCGGCGCGCGAGGGCATGTCCGCCGCCGAGGTACGCGTCGCGAAGAAGGAACTCAACCGGCTGGAACGGCAGATCGCCAAGCTGGAACAGAAGGAGGCGGGCCTGCACGAGCAGCTCGCCGCGAACGCCACCGACTACGCCCGGGTCGCCGAGCTGGACGCCCAGCTCAAGGAGGTACGGGCCGAGCGGGACCGCACCGAGGAGACCTGGCTGGCTCTCGCCGAGGAGCTTCCGGCCGGCTGACCTGCCGCCGGGGTGGGGGGTGTGCGGCGTCACTGACCGGCGTACGGGACAATCACCGGTGGAACCCTCGTCCGAACGGTCTTTTGGAGACGCAGAGATGGCCCACACCCCCGTCAACCACCCCGCGCGGCCGATCTACCGGGCGATCGGCGGGCTCGTTGGTCTGTACTTCGTCGTCTTCGGCGGCCTCGGCATCATCGCCAGCGCCGGTAACGACTTCCTCGCCCAGGACGACACCAAGGTCCTCGGCCAGGGCACCAACATGGCGTTCTCGCTGCTGTCGGTGCTGGTCGGCGTCGTGATCCTGGTCGGCACCGCGATCGGCCGCAACCTCGACGTGGCGATCAACCAGTGGCTGGCCTACACGCTGATGGTGATCGGCCTGGCCGCGCTGGCGTTCCTGCAGACCGACGCCAACATCTTCAACTTCTCGATCATGACCGACGTCGTGGTCCTGACCCTGTCCCTGGTGCTCCTGATGGTCGGCATGTACGGCAAGGTCGGCACCGACGACGAGCACGAGGCCTGGCAGAAGGCCCGCCTGGTGCTCTGATCCCGTCTCGAACCGAAGGCCCGGCGCGCTGCGCCGGGCCTTCGGTGTTTTCCGGACGCGAGCGGACGCCCCGGGCGACAATTGCCCCGAATCAGTCACATGGCTGGAGGGCAGGGCATCATGGCGCACTTCCCGGTGAACCACCCCGCGCGGCCGCTCTACCGGGTGCTGTCCGGGCTCATCGGCCTCTACATCCTGGTCTTCGGCGTCTTCGGCGTCTTCCAGACCTGGGGCGAAGGACTGTTCGGCCGGGACGGCGACTGGGCGCTCGGCCTGCGCACCAACCTGGCCTTCTCGCTGGTCTCGGTGGTGTTCGGCGCGATCCTGCTGGTCGGCGCGTCCCGCCGCGACAACCTCGGCCACTACATGAACCTCACCGCCGGGGCGGTCTTCCTGGTCACCGGCATCCTGATGATGTCGGTGCTCCAGACCTCGGCGAACTTCCTCAACTTCTCGATGTCGACGGTCATCGTGTCGCTGCTGTTCGGGCTGGTCCTGCTCGCCACCGGCCTGTACGACAAGGTCGGCACCCCCGAGCACGAAGAGGAGGAACGGCAGCGCCGCTACCATCCCATCGGCGAGCGCTGAACCGGTTGTCGTCGTGCGCTGAGGCGGCCGTTGCGCTGAGCGGCGTCAGCCCCGGGGGATCGGGCCCGGCTTCGACTCCAGGTGCGACAACCCGTTCCAGGCCAGGTTCACCAGGTGCGCCGCCACCGTCTCCTTGCGCGGCTTGCGCACCTCCAGCCACCAGCGGCCGGTCAGCGCCACCATGCCCACCAGTGCCTGGGAGTACAGCTCCGCCAGCTTCGGGTCGTACCCCCGGATGGAGAACTCCCCCGCCAGGATGTGCTCCACCTGGTGCGCCACGTCGTTCATCACGCTGCTGAAGTTGCCCGTCGCCGACATCAGCGGAGACTCCCGGACCAGCACCCGGAACCCGCTGGTCTCCTCCTCGATGTAGGTCAGCAGCGTCAGCGCGGCCTGCTCCAGCAACTCCCGCGGATTGCCCGCGGTCAGGGCCGTGGTGATCCGGTCCAGCAGGGCGCGGACCTCCCGGTCCACCACCACCGCGTAGAGCCCCTCCTTGCCGCCGAAGTGCTCGTAGACCACCGGCTTGGAGACCTTGGCGCGCGCCGCCACCTCCTCGATCGAGGTCGCGTCGAAGCCGCGCTCGGCGAAGATCTGCCGGGCGATGGAGATCAACTGCTCGCGCCGCTGGGTCGCGGACATCCGCACCCGGGAGGGCTTCGCCGCCGGCGCGGGCCGCCGACGGGCGCGTTCGCTGCCGGAAACGTCGGTCACCCGTCCATCCTGCCAGGCGCGACGCTCGCGGTCAGACCGGGCGCTGTCGTACGGGTGTTCTAATCTGCGCCGGTGACCGACCCCCTCGCCGCCGAGGCGCGGCGCCTGCGCGTGGACGAGCAGCTCTCCGTCGCCGAGATCCGGGCTCGCCTGGGCATCGGCCGCGACCGGGTGTACGCGCTGCTGCGCGGCATCCCGCCGCCGGAGTGGACCTGCCGGCCGCGCGCCCGGGACGACACTCGCGCCGAGGCCCTGCGGCTGCGGGCGGCGGGCCGGTCGGTCAACCAGATCGCGGCGCAGCTCGGGGTGGCGAAGTCGACCGCGTACCAGTGGGTGCGACACCTGCCGCTGGTCCCGGACGACGCGACCGCGCAGCGGCGCCGCGAGCACTCGAAGGCGATGACGGAGGCGCGCTGGAGCGCGTACCGGGAGACGCGCGACGCGGAGCAGGCCGCGGAGCACGGCCGCGCCGCCGGTGTGGTCGGTGGTCTCGGTGAGCGGGATCTGCTGATGCTGGGCGCGGCGATCTACTGGTGTGAGGGAGCCAAGTCCAAGCCCTGGCGCCGGGCGGTGACGATCCAGTTCGTCAACACCGATCCGGGGTTGCTGGCACTCTTCCTCCGGTTCCTGGAGGTCTGCGGCGTGGACCGGACTGTGCCGACCTATCGCGTGAGCATCCACGAGTCGGCGGACGCCGAGGCCGCTGTGCGCTGGTGGGTGGGGCGGCTGCGACTGCCTGCGGAGAGGTTTCGCCGCACGGTGCTCAAGCGGCACAACCCGACGACGGTACGGCGGAACACCGGCGACACCTATCACGGCTGCCTCGTGATCACTGTGCCCCGCAGCCGCGAGCTCTACTGGCGGATCGAAGGTATGATCGCCGAGCTGTTCCGGATCGCGGACGAGGCGCAAGGGAAAGATGCCGTTCCGTAGGTCTTGACATGGCAATGGGGTGTGGGGTAACGGCAACCCGCAGGCCTTTGGAGCCTTGAGCTCCTGGTTCGAATCCAGGCACCCCAGCTCATTCGTCGGATCGCTCCCGGGCGAACGGCGTTTGTGCGGCCGGATGCGAATTGTGGCGAGCCGCGTGGTTAGCATGACCGCGAGACTGTCGCCGTCCCGACGGGAGCCACGTCGTGTCCCAGCCCCACCTCCGCACCGTTGTCGTGCTCGCCGCCGGTGAGGGCAAGCGGATGAAGTCGTCCCTGCCCAAGGTGCTGCACCCGCTGCTCGGCCGTACCCTGCTCGGTCACGTCCTCGCCGCGGCCGGTCCGCTGGGCGCGGACCGCACCGTGGTCGTGGTCGGCCACGGCGCCGACCAGGTCCGGGAGCACCTGTCCGAGGTCGCCCCCGGCGCCACGCCCGTGCTCCAGGAGCGCCAGCTCGGCACCGGGCACGCGGTCCGCATCGCGCTGGACGCGGTGCCGGACGCCACCGGCACCGTCGTGGTGATCAACGGGGACGTGCCGCTGCTGCGGCCGGAGACGGTCCAGGCGCTCGTCGAGGCGCACGAGGACGCCGCCGCCGCGGCGACCGTGCTCGCCGCCGAGGTGCCCGACCCGACCGGCCTGGGCCGGATCGTGCGGGACGTGCAGGGTCAGCTGGAGCAGATCGTCGAGGAGCGCGACGCCACGCCCCAGCAGCGCGCGCTGCGGGAGATCAACGCGGGCATCTACGCGTTCGACGCGGCCCGGCTGCGGGAGGCGCTGGGCAAGCTCTCCACCGACAACGACCAGGGCGAGGAGTACCTGACCGACGTCTTCGCGCTGCTGCGCGACGCGGGGGAGCCGGTGGCTGTGCACTGCGCCGCCGACCACGTGGAGACGCTCGGCTGCAACGACCGGGTCGAGCTGGCCGCGCTGCGCCGGCTGCTGCGGGACCGGGTGAACGAGGGCTGGATGCGGACCGGGGTCAGCATCCTCGACCCGCACACCACCTGGATCGACGTGACCGTGACCGTCGAGCGGGACGCGGTGATCGACCAGAACACCCAGCTCCAGGGCGCCACGACGGTCGGCGAGGGCGCGCTCGTCGGCCCGGACACCACGCTCGTCGACACCCTGGTGGGCGCTGGCGCGAGCATCGTGCGCAGCCACGCGCTCGGCGCCGAGGTGGGCCCGCAGGCGAGCGTCGGCCCGTATGCGTACCTGCGGCCGGAGTCGCGGCTGGGCCGCAAGGCGAAGGTCGGCACGTTCGTGGAGACCAAGAAGGCGTCGATCGGTGACGGGTCGAAGGTGCCGCACCTGTCGTACGTGGGCGACGCGACGATCGGCGAGCACAGCAACATCGGCGCGGCGACCGTCTTCGTCAACTACGACGGGGTACGCAAGCACCACACGACCATCGGCAGTCACGCCCGTACCGGAGCGGACAACATGTTCGTGGCGCCGGTGCGGGTGGGCGACGGCGCGTACACCGCTGCGGGTTCGGTGATCACCGGGGACGTGCCGCCGGGCGCGATGGCGGTGGCGCGCGGTCAGCAGCGCAACGTGGAGGGCTGGGTGCTGCGCAAGCGGTCCGGTACGGATGCCGCGGAGGCGGCGCGGCGGGCCGGTGAGGGTGCGTCGGACACGGGCGGCGCCGCAAGCGAAGGTGACTGACTCCACGGCGATCGCCGGGCCGTGGGTGGATCGCTGAACCGGGGGCATACTGCAACCGAACAGTCCCCGGCCCCACCGCCGCCGGGTACCACCGACATACGGGAGCAGACGGGCCCATGGGCAGCATCGTCGCCGAAAACCGCAAGAGCCTGATGCTCTTCTCCGGGAGGGGTTTTCCGGAGCTGGCCAAGGAGATCGGTGAGGTGCTCGGCGTCGCGCCGACGCCGGCCGACGCGTACGACTTCGCCAACGGCGAGATCTTCGTACGGTACAAGGACTCGGTCCGTGGTTCGGACGCCTTCGTGGTGCAGTCCGTGACGCACGGCGTGAACACCTGGGTCATGGAGACCCTGATCATGGTCGACGCGCTGAAGCGCGGCTCGGCCAAGCGGATCACAGTGGTGCTGCCGTTCTACCCGTACTCGCGGCAGGACAAGAAGCACCGCGGCCGGGAGCCGATCTCGGCACGCCTGATCGCCGATCTGCTGAAGACCGCCGGCGCGAACCGGATCCTGACCGTGGACCTGCACACCGCGCAGATCCAGGGTTTCTTCGACGGCCCGGTGGACCACCTGTTCGCGATGGACGTGCTGGCCGAGTACGTGGAGCACAAGTACGCGGGCCGGCCGATGACTGTGGTCGCGCCGGACTCGGGCCGGGTGCGCGTGGCCGAGCGCTGGACCGATCGGCTGGGCGGCTGCCCGCTGGCGTTCATCCACAAGACCCGCGATCCGCTCAAGCCGAACCAGGTGGTGGCGAACCGGGTGGTCGGTGAGGTCGAGGGCCGGGTGTGCCTGATCGTGGACGACATGATCGACACCGGTGGCACGATCACCAAGGCGGCGGACATCCTCAAGGAGCAGGGCGCGGCGGAGATCGTGGTCGCCTCGACCCACGCGCTGCTGTCCGACCCGGCGACGGAGCGGCTGAAGAACAGCCCGATCAGCGAGGTCGTCGTGACGAACACGCTGCCGCTGCCGTCGGAGAAGCAGCTGGACAAGCTGACCGTGCTGTCGATCGCCCCGCTGCTGGCGCGGGCGATCCGGGAGGTCTTCGACGACGGGTCGGTGACCACCCTGTTCGGTGGCCTGAGCTGAGCGCGCCGGTCCGGTCGCCGGGGAGTCTCCGGCGACCGGGCCGATGCCCTGCGGAACCGCCCCGCCGGTGATATGGGGGACTGCCGGAGAGCCGGGAATTCCCTCGGGTAGACTGGTGCGGTTGCCACGGCGAGGGTGCCCGGCGGGCTGCTGACAAGCACCGCACGGAGGCGCCGTCATCGACGCGGTGCTCCGGGCGGTCGTTCATGACCCTAGCCCCAGCGAGCCCCTCGCCCCAGCACCGCCAGACGACAAGCCGCCGCAGCGAAGCATCAGGAGTTTCCCCGTGTCCGAGGTAAAGATCAGCGCCGAGCCCCGTACCGAGTTCGGCAAGGGTGGTGCCCGTCGTACCCGCCGGGCCGGCAAGGTGCCCGCCGTGCTGTACGGCCACGGCGAGAAGCCCAAGCACATCGCGCTCCCGGCGCGGGAGTTCGCCGCCGCGATCCGCAAGGGTGGCGCGAACCAGCTCTTCGCGATCGAGGTCAGCGACGGCACGCAGGTGCTGGCGCTGCCGAAGGCGATCCAGCGTGACCCGATCAAGGACACCTTCGAGCACGTGGACCTGCTGCTGGTCCGCCGCGGCGAGAAGGTCACCGTCGAGGTCCCGGTCCAGCTGACCGGTGAGGCCGCGAAGGACACCCTGATCGTGCACGACCACGACACGCTGTCGGTGACCGCCGACGCGACCAAGGTGCCGGACCACCTGGAGGCGTCGATCGAGGGCGCCGAGCCGGGCACCACGATCACCGCCGGTGACGTCGAGCTGCCGTCCGGCGTCGAGCTGGCCACCGACGAGGAGACCGCTGTCGCCTCGGTGACCGCCGCTCCGACCGCCGAGCAGCTCGAGGCCACCCTCCCCGAGGTCGAGGAGGCCACCGAGGAGGCCGAGGCCGAGGTCGGCGAGGAGACCGCCGAGGGTGCCGAGGGCGCTCCGGCCGCCGAGGGCGAGGAGGCCCCGGCCGAGGCGAAGACCGAGGCCTGACCGGTCCGCAAGGCTGTGCGACAGGCGTCCCCGGTTCCCGGGGGCGCCTGTCGGCGTATCGGGACGGCTGGTCGGGCGAGCGAGCGGGAAGGGGCGTCGGGTGACGGACGAGGCGGGGCCGTGGCTGGTGGTCGGCCTGGGCAACCCCGGCCGGGAGTACGCGAACAACCGGCACAACGTCGGGTTCATGGTGGCGGACCTGCTGGCGGCCCGGGTGGGCGCGAAGTTCGGGCGGCACAAGCGCGCGATGGCCGAGGCCGCCGAGGGGCGGCTGGGTTTCGGCGGTCCGAAGCTGGTGCTGCTGAAGCCGTTGACGTACATGAACCTCTCCGGTGGTCCGGTGGCGGGGCTGGCGCAGTTCCACAAGATCCCGCCGGCGCACGTGATCGCGGTGCACGACGAGCTGGACATTCCGTACGGGCAGGTGCGGGTGAAGTGCGGCGGCGGCGAGGGCGGGCACAACGGCCTGCGCTCGATGTCGAAGTCGCTCGGCACCAAGGACTACGTACGGGTGCGGTTCGGCATCGGCCGGCCGCCGGGCCGGCAGGATCCGGCTGACTACGTACTCTCGGATTTCTCCTCCGCGGAGCGCAAGGAGCTGGAGTTCCTGGTGGACCGCGCGGCGGACGTGGTGGAGTCGGTGGTTCTCAAGGGCGTGGAGCCGACGCAGAACCTCTACCACGGGGGTTGACCGGCGGGGCGGAGCCCGGCCGGTAGCCTCGGGCGGCGGGAGCGAAGGCGGGTGACGGGAGCATCATGGGTAGTCCTCCGATGATCGACGGCGGGTTCGCCCGGTGGCTGGCGTCCCGGGCCGGTCAGGCGCTGACGGCCCTGCGCGCGGAGATGGGCTTCGCCGACGCGGGCGCGCTCCGGTCGGCCGGTGACAAGGTCTCGCACGACCTGATCCGGACCGAGCTGGCGAAGTGGCGGCCGGCGGACGCGGTGCTGTCGGAGGAGGACGAGGGTTCGCGGCTGGCCTGGACGGCGGAGGTGACCGACGAGGCGTTGCCGCGCCTGACCGCGGACCGGGTCTGGATCGTCGACCCGCTGGACGGCACCCGGGAGTACGCGGAGGAGGGGCGCGCGGACTGGGCGGTGCACGTGGCGCTCTGGTCGCGCAACGCGTCGACGCCGCACGGTCTGGTGGCGGGCGCGGTGGCCCTGCCGGCCCAGCACCGGGTGCTCGGCACGGACCACCCGTCGGCGTACCCGCCGATGACCGTGGAGGCGGCCACCGGGGGCGGCGCGCGGGTCATCCGGTTGGCGGCCAGCCGTAGCCGTCCGCCGGTTTTCCTGACCGACCTGGCAGAGGACGTCGGCGCTCATCTGGTTCCGATGGGCTCGGCGGGCGCGAAGATCGCCGCCGTGGTGACCGGTGAGGTCGACGCGTACATCCACGCGGGCGGTCAGTACGAGTGGGATTCGGCCGCTCCGGTCGCTGTGGCGACGGCCACCGGTCTGCACGCTTCCCGGATCGACGGTTCTGCGCTGAAATACAACGGGGCCGACCCGCGCCTACCGGATCTGCTGGTCTGCCGCAAGGATCTCGCGAGTCGGTTGCTTGCAGCGTTGCAGCGGCATTCCGGGTAACCTGAGCGTTCTTCTTCACGAGTCCGACCTGAAAGGTCTGGAATCCGATGTACGGATCCGAGCGAATCGAGTTCGTGTCATGACGTCCCCCGCCGCGTACCAGGTGTCGCACCTCGACGCGCTCGAGGCGGAGAGCATCTTCGTGATGCGTGAGGTCGTCGCCGAGATGGAACGGCCGGTGCTGCTGTTCTCCGGCGGCAAGGACTCGATCGTGATGCTCCGGTTGGCCCAGAAGGCGTTCGCGCCGGCCAACATCCCCTTCCCGGTGATGCATGTGGACACCGGGCACAACTTCCCCGAGGTGCTCGACTACCGCGATCAGCGGGTGGCCGAGCTGGGCCTGCAGCTCATCGTGGCGAGCGTGCCGGAGGCGCTGAACAAGGGCCTGGTCCGCGAGTCGGCCGACGGCATGCGCAACCGGATCCAGACGCCGGTGCTGCTGGAGGCGGTGGAGAAGCACCGCTTCGACGCGCTGTTCGGCGGCGCGCGGCGCGACGAGGAGAAGGCGCGGGCCAAGGAGCGGGTGTTCAGCTTCCGCGACGAGTTCGGCCAGTGGGATCCGAAGAACCAGCGTCCGGAGCTGTGGGCGCTCTACAACGGCCGGCACCACCCGGGTGAGTCGATCCGGGTGTTCCCGCTGTCGAACTGGACCGAGCTGGACGTCTGGCACTACATCGCGCGGGAGCGGATCCCGCTGCCGTCGATCTACTACGCGCACGAGCGCGAGGTGATCGAGCGCGACGGCATGTTCTACGCGGTCAACGAGTTCTTCCGGGCGCGCGCCGGTGAGCAGCCGTTCAAGGCCCAGGTGCGGTACCGGACCGTGGGCGACGCCTCCTGCACCGCGGCGGTCCGTTCGGACGCCGACACGGTGGAGAAGGTGATCGAGGAGGTGGCCGCCACGCGGATCACCGAGCGCGGCGCGACCCGCGGTGACGACCGGGTCAGCGAGGCCGCCATGGAGGACCGCAAGCGAGAGGGCTACTTCTGATGAGCGTCGAGACCCTGGCCCCGGCCGAGAGCGACACCGCGCGGCCGATGGACCTGCTGCGGTTCGCCACCGCGGGCAGCGTCGACGACGGCAAGTCGACGTTGATCGGCCGTCTGCTCTACGACACGAAGTCGCTGTTCAGCGACCAGCTCGCCGCCGTCGAGGCGGTCAGCGCGGCCCGGGGCGACGAGTACACGAACCTGGCGCTGCTCACCGACGGCCTGCGCGCCGAGCGGGAGCAGGGCATCACCATCGACGTGGCGTACCGCTATTTCGCCACGCCGCGGCGGAAGTTCATCATCGCCGACACCCCGGGGCACATCCAGTACACCCGGAACATGGTCACCGGCGCCTCCACCGCCGACCTGGCGCTGATCCTGGTGGACGCGCGCAAGGGCCTGGTGGAGCAGTCCCGCCGGCACGCGTTCCTCTGCTCGCTGCTGCGGGTGCCGCACCTGGTCCTGTGCGTCAACAAGATGGACCTGGTGGACTGGTCGCAGGAGGTCTACGAGCGGATCGCGGACGAGTTCACCGCGTTCGCCGCGAAGCTCGACGTACCGGACCTGACTGTGGTGCCGGTCTCCGCGCTCCAGGGCGACAACATCGTCACCCGCTCGGAGAACATGCCCTGGTACGAGGGCCCGTCGCTGCTGCACCACCTGGAGCGGGTGCACATCGCCTCGGACCGCAACCTGGTCGACGTGCGGTTCCCGGTGCAGTACGTGATCCGGCCGCAGTCCACCACGGTCACCGACTACCGGGGTTACGCCGGTCAGGTGGCCTCGGGCGTGCTCAAGCCGGGCGACGAGGTGATGGTGCTGCCGTCCGGGTTCACCAGCCGGATCGCGGCGGTGGAGACGGCGGACGGCCCGGTGGACGAGGCGTTCCCGCCGATGTCGGTGACGGTCCGGCTGACCGACGAGCTGGACATCTCCCGCGGCGACATGATCTGCCGGCCGAACAACGCCCCGATGGCCGTGCAGGACATCGAGGCGATGGTCTGCTGGATGGACGAGACCCGGCCGTTGCAGGTCGGCGGCAAGTACGCGATCAAGCACACGACCCGATCGGCGCGGGCGATCGTGCGCGGGCTGCACTACCGGCTGGACATCAACTCGCTGCACCGCGACGAGACGGCCGCCGAGCTGAAGCTCAACGAGATCGGCCGGGTCCGGCTGCGGACCACGGTTCCGCTGCTGGCCGACGAGTACCGCCGCAACCGCACCACGGGCGGCTTCGTGATCATCGACGAGTCGACGAACCGTACGGTCGGCGCCGGCATGATCGTCGAGGCCGGCTGACGCATGTGACGAGAAGGCCCCCGGCGCTGCGCCGGGGGCCTTTCGCGTTCAGTCCAGGCGGGTGACGCCGCCGGCCGGCAGGACGGTGAGCGTGCCGGGGGCGGTGAAGCCGTTCCGGGCGTACGCGTCGGTGACGGCGGCGGCCACCGCGTCGGCGGAGCCGGCGTCGACCAGGGCGAGCACGCAGCCGCCGAAGCCGCCGCCGGTCATCCGCGCGCCGTACGCCCCGGCGGCCAGCGCCGCCTCGACCGCGGTGTCGATCTCCGGCACGGTGATCTCGAAGTCGTCGCGCATGGAGGCGTGCGAGGCGGTCAGCAGCGGACCGGTGTCGCGGACCCGGCCGGCGCGCAGCAGCGCGACGGTGTCGAGTACCCGCTGGTTCTCGGTCACCACGTGCCGCACCCGGCGGCGGGTCTCGTCGTCGTCGAGGCGGGCCAGCGCGGCGTCGAGGTCGGCCACGTCGACGTCGCGCAGCGCGGTCACGCCGAGCGTCGCCGCGGCCCGCTCACAGCTCTTGCGGCGGGCCGCGTACTCGCCGTCCGCGTGCCGGTGCGGCGCCCGGCTGTCGATCACCAGCACGGCCAGCCCGGCGCCGTCGAGGTCGAACGGGATCTGCTCGACCTCCTCGGTGCGGCAGTCGAGGAACAGGGCGTGCCCGGCCCGGCCGCGGATCACGGCGGACTGGTCCATGATCCCGGTGGGCGCGCCGACGTAGTCGTTCTCGGCCCGCTGGGCGAGCCGGGGCCACCGTCCGGTGGGCAGGTCGAGCCCGCCGAGGTCGACCAGGGCGGCCAGCACGGCCGACTCGATCGCGGCCGACGAGGAGAGCCCGGAGCCGACCGGCACGTCGGAGGCGACGGCGAGCCGCGCGCCCGGGACGTCGTGGCCGTCGGCGCGCAGCGCCCACACCACTCCGGCCACGTAGGCGGCCCAGCCGTCGACCCGGCCGGGCTCGTCGGCGTCGGCCGGGCCGAAATCGACCGGCTCGTCGTCCAGCTCCGACCAGACGGTCCAGTGTCCGTCTCGGGCGGGCGCGGCGGCGACCACGGTACGCAGCGGCAGCGCGAAGGGCAGCACGAAGCCGTCGTTGTAGTCGGTGTGCTCGCCGATCAGGTTGACCCGCCCGGGAGCCGCCCAGCGGCCCGCCGGCTCGGCGCCGTACCGCTGCCGGAAGCCGGCCGCGGCGCGGTCGGCGACGTTCATGAGGGCTGACCCGTGACGTGTTCCCGGTAGAACGCCCAGGCGTCGCCGACCATGTCGTGCAGGGTCGGCTTGGCCGGCGCCCAGCCCAGCTCGTCGCGGGCCAGCGCGGAGGACGCGACCAGTTCGGCCGGGTCGCCCTCGCGGCGGGGGGCCACCTCGACCGGCACCGGGTGCCCGGTGACCTCGCGGACCACGTCGACCACCTGGCGGTTGGTGAAGCCGTTGCCGTTGCCGAGGTTGTAGATCCGGTGCCGGCCCGGGGTGGCCGCGTCCAGCGCGAGCAGGTGGGCGCGGGCCAGGTCCTCGACGTGGATGTAGTCGCGTACGCAGGTGCCGTCGACTGTGGGGTAGTCGTCGCCGAAGAGCTGGAGCTTCTCCCGCCGCCCGGCGGCCACGTCGAGCGCGATCGGGATGAGGTGGGTCTCCGGGTCGTGCCGCTCGCCGATGGCCAGCCCGTCGCGCAGGTACGCCCCGGCGACGTTGAAGTAGCGCAGCGAGACGGCGGCCAGGTCGTGTGCGATCGCCTCGGAGGTGAGCGCCATGTCGACGGCCAGCTTGGTGGCGCCGTAGGTGCTGGTGGGGGCCTTGACGGCGGTTTCCGGGATGGGCAGCTCGGTGGGGTTGCCGTAGACGGCGGCGGTGGAGGAGAAGACCATCCGCGGCACCCGGGCGGCGCGGACCGCGTCGATGAGCGCGATCGAGCCGACCGTGTTGGTGTGCCAGTACAGCTCGGGGCGGATCATCGACTCGCCGGCGGCGATCAGGGCGGCGAAGTGCAGCACGCCGTCGAACCCGGCGTCGGGGGTGAGCACCCGGGCGGCCTCGTGCACGGGCAGCTCGACGTGGGTGGCGTCGGGGGCGAGGGCCTCCCGGTGACCGGTGCGCAGGTCGTCCAGCACGGTCACCTGGTGGCCGTGGTCGAGCAGCATCCGGGTCACCACGCTGCCGATGTAGCCGGCGCCGCCGGTGACGAGCAGTTTCACGTCGGTCCTCCTGCCTGGGCCGCGTCCCGCGGCGGCCGTCCCGTGATCACCCTACGGCCGGGGGCTGTGTCACGGCTGTCGAGTTGAGCCTGCCTCTATTCCATCATAATCCTTCACGATTGAACAGATTCGCACATCAGGCCGAGCGTGCGGTGGCCGCTGTCTACCATCCTTCTCATGCGGGAGGGTGGTGGTCCCGGGCCCCGGCGGAAACCGTCGGGGCGGCCCCGACGCGAACCCGGCCCGCTGGCCCGTACCGTGGCCCGTCTCGTGGTGCGCGGCGCCGACGGCGCCACCCGCCTGGTCACCGCCCTGCTCGGGGCCAGCCCCACCGCCGGCCGGGAACGGATCAGCGAGGCCGAGCTGCGGGACCTGGTCGCGGCGAACACGCTGCTCGACCCGGACGAACGGCGGATCATCGACGAGGTGCTGGTCGCCGGCGCCCGGCTCGTCCGCGAGGTGATGGTGCCCCGCACCGAGGTGGTCTTCCTCAGCGCGGCGCTCCCGCTGGCGCAGGCCCAGCGGCTGGTCCGGGCCGACCCGCACACCCGCTACCCGGTGGTCGACGGCACCCACGACGACGTGGTCGGCATGGTGCATCTGCGGGACGTGCTGCTGCGGCCGGAGGCGGACCGGCCGCTGCTGGTCGGCGACCTGATCCGGGAGGTCAAGCGCCTGCCGGACAGCAAACGCGTGCTGGCGGCGCTCACCGAGATGCGCCGGGAGGGCCACCACCTGGCCGTCGTCGTCGACGAGTACGGCGGCACCGCCGGCATCGTCACCTGCGAGGACCTCGTCGAGGAACTGGTCGGGGAGATCCGGGACGACGAGCACGGCCCGCTCGAACCGGAACCCGCCGGCCTGCCCGCCGTCGTCGACGGCCGGCTCAACCTGACCGACTTCGCCGAGCGCACCGGCGTGCCGCTGCCCGCCGGGCCGTACGAAACGGTGGGCGGGTTCGTGATGGCCGCCCTGGGCCGGCTGCCGGTGGCCGGCGACGAGGTGCCGGTGGCCGTCGACCCGGCCGGCGGATCGGTTCCCGCCGATCCGGCGGGCTGGCTGCTGCGGGTGCTCACACTCGACGGCCGGCGCGTGTCCCGCCTGGCGGTCTCCGCCGCACGGCTGCCCGAGCCCCGACGTGAGGTGAACGGTCCGCTTCCGCCCGTACCCGCCCGATCCACCGGCCCGTCATGACGGACGCCGGGGCTTGCTGACAGAATTGCCGCCATGTCCGACGTACCCGCCCGCCCGCGCGTCTTCTCCGGCATCCAGCCGACGGCCGACTCGTTCCACCTCGGCAACTACCTGGGCGCGCTGCGGCACTGGGTGGCGTTGCAGGACAGCCACGACGCCTACTACTGCGTCGTCGACCTGCACGCGATCACCGCGGGGCACGACCCGTTGGTGCTCAAGCGCCGCAGCCGGGTGGCCGCCGCGCAGCTGTTCGCGCTCGGCCTGGACCCGGAGCGCAGCACGCTGTTCGTGCAGTCGCAGGTGCCCGAGCACTCGCAACTGGCCTGGGTGCTCGGCTGCATCACCGGCTTCGGCGAGGCCGGCCGGATGACCCAGTTCAAGGACAAGTCGCAGAAGCAGGGCAGCGAGCGGGCCAGCGTCGGTCTGTTCACGTACCCGATCCTCCAGGCCGCCGACATCCTGCTCTACCAGGCGAACGCGGTGCCGGTCGGCGAGGACCAGCGGCAGCACCTGGAGCTCTCCCGCGACCTGGCGCAGCGGTTCAACTCGCTGTTCGGCCGCACCTTCACCGTGCCCTCCCCGCACATCGTGAAGGACACCGCGAAGATCACCGACCTGCAGGATCCGACGGCCAAGATGTCGAAGTCGTCGTCCTCCCCGGCCGGCATCATCGACCTGCTGGAGGACCCGGCCCGTTCGGCCAAGAAGATCCGCTCGGCGGTCACCGACACCGGCCGCGAGATCGTCTTCGACGCCGAGGGCAAGCCGGGCATCACCAACCTGCTGACGATCTACTCCGCGCTCTCCGGCCGGAGCATCGACGACCTGGTCGCCGCGTACGACGGCAAGGGCTACGGCGACCTGAAGAAGGACCTCGCCGAGGTGGTGCGGGAGTTCGTCACGCCGATCCAGGAACGCACGAACGCCTACCTGAACGACCCGGCGCAGCTCGACAAGCTGCTCGTGCGGGGCGCGGAGAAGGCCCGGGCGGTGGCCGCCGGGACGCTGCGGGACGCGTACGAGCGGGTCGGCTTCTTCCCGCCGGTGCGGTTCGAGTAACGGCCCGGACGGGCGGGAACGGGTGACGCAGCCGGTGGCCGGAGGGGTGGCGCGCGACGTGGCGGGCAGTGACACGGCGCCGGGCGGCGCGGACACGATCCAGATCGGGATCGCGGTCGACGTCCCCGAGCCCTGGGGCGGGATGCTCACCCGCCGCCGGGTCGAGGCCGGCGACCCGCTCGCCGTCCCCGCGCACGTCACCCTCCTCGGCCCCACCGAGATCCCGGTACGCGCGCTGCCCGCCGTCGAGGACCACCTGGACCGGGTCGCCGCCGCGCATCTGCCGTTCACGCTGCATCTGCGCGGCACCGGCACGTTCCGCCCGGTCACCCAGGTGGTGTTCGTGGCGGTGGCGGCCGGGATCAGCGAGTGCGAACTGCTGGCCGCCGCGATCAACTCGGCCCCCGAGCTGCGGCGCGAGCTGCGCTTCCCGTACCACCCGCACGTCACCGTGGCGCAGGACGTGCCGCCCGAGGTGCTCGACAAGGCGTACGAGGACCTGGCCGACTTCTCCGCGTTGTTCCAGGTGGACGCGTTCACGCTGTTCTCGCACAGCGGGGCGACCCGGTGGCAGCCCCGCCGCGACTTCCGGCTCGGCGGCCGGAGCTGAACATCCGACCGGCCGGGGCCCCTCCGCCACGGGCGGAGATCGGCGAGGATGACGGGGTGAACGTCTTCGGCCGGATCGAGGCGGCGGTGGGGCGCCGCATCGACGCGGCCCGGGGCCGCTCGTCGGTCTTCGACCACGTCTGGCGGGCCGGGACGCTCTACGCCGACCTGCTCGCCGGGCGGCTCGCCGCCGCCATCGCGTACTACGGCTTCTTCGCCGTGTTCGCGCTCGCGCTCGTCGCGTACTGGATCTTCGGTGCGGTGCTGCGGGACAACGAGGAGGTCAGCCGCGGCGCGGCCCAGTTCCTGGAGGAGAACCTGCCCTTCCTCGACCCGGCGCAGATCGCCGAGAGCAGCGGCACCGTCGGCGTGGTCGGCCTGGTCATCCTGGTCTTCACCGGCATCGGCTGGGTGGAGGCGATCCGCTCCTCGCAGCGGCTGATGTACGGCTTCAACCAGCAGCCCGGCAACCTGGTGGTGCGGCGGCTGGTCGACCTGGGCGTGCTGGTCGCGGTCTTCGTGCTGCTGTTCGTCTCGGTCGCCGCCGTGGACGCGCTGGAGTCGCTGCTGCGCTTCCTGCTGCGCAGCACCGGCTCGGTGGGCCTGACCACGGTCAGCGCGGTGCTGAGCGTGCTCGTCAACGCCGTGCTCGCCGCCGCGCTGCTGCTCGCAGTGCCCCGGCTGCGGATGAGCCGGCGCCGGCTGCGCCCGGCGGTGCTCGCCGTCGCCGTCGGGATCACCCTGCTCAACACGGTGGGGCGCTACTACGTGGTACGCACCGAGCGGAACCCCGCGTACACGGTGGTCGCCACCGCCGTGGGCCTGCTGCTCTACCTCTACCTGCTCAACCAGCTCGTGCTCTTCGGCGCCGCGCTCGCCGCCACCAGCCGGTACGGCCGCGTGGTGGACCTGGCCGAGGGCGGTGCGCGGGAGGTGGACGTGGAGGCGGACGTGCTCGACGAGGAGACCGAGCCGGGAACACCGGGGGGAGCGGGATGAGCGCGCGGATCCGGATCGACGCCGAGTCGGCGGTGCCGCCGTACGAGCAGGTGCGGGCGCAGTTCGCCGCGCGCATCGGCGACGGGCGGCTGCCGGTGGGCACCCGGCTTCCGGCGGTGCGGCAGCTCGCCGCCGACCTGGGGCTGGCGGTGAACACCGTGGCGCGGGCGTACCGGGAGCTGGAGGGCGCCGGGCTGGTCGAGACGCGTGGCCGGCACGGCACGGTGGTCGCCCCCGGCCGGGACGACGCCACCGACCGGCTGCACCGGGCCGCCGCCGAGTACGCCGAGCAGGCGCGTCGCCTGGGCGTCCCGCCGGAGCGGGCGGTCGCCCTGGTCCGTGCGGCGCTGGACGCCGGTACGCGTGGCTGAGCGTGGTCCCCGAAGCGGGGAGAGTCCGATGATTGCGTTCCCCGGGCCGACGCGCGACGACCATGATGGGCCGGTGGGCGCACTCGTGACACTGGACCTGCCGGACGACTCGCCGATCCGGAGCCTGCCGTGGATCATCACGTTCGGCCCGCTCGGCGCCGAGGACGACTGGGAGCCGGTGGTCTGCGGCCCGTACGAGCGACCGCACGCGCTGGCGCTGGCCGAGGCGGTGGTGGCCGACGAGCAGTTGATGGCGGTGGTGGAGCCGCTGCTGCCGGCGCTCACGCCCGAGGAGATCCGCGGCGAGATCGCGGCCGCGCAGATCGCCGCCGAGGACGAGGCGGCGCAGGTCGACCAGGCGGACCTCTACGGCGACTTCGAGGACGTCATCGACGAGGAGCTGGAACTGGCCGCCGAACGCGAGCCGGAGCCCGAGCCGGCCAAGGCGCCCGACCGGGAGGAGATCCGGGCCGGGTTCGCCCGGATCGCCGCGCTGCTCACCGCCAAGGGCGGCTGAGGACGCGCTCGCTCCCCGATGGACGCCGGCCCCCCGGGAGCGCACTCCCGAGGGGCCGGGGCCACCTCACCCCCCACCACAAGGGGTCGGCAGCCCAGCCGCCCGTCGGCGCGGGGCACAACGGACGGCCAGGTCGTTGGCGGGTTACCCGGCTCAGCGCCGTTCGAACCACGCAGCCGCGTCCACCGGCAGGACGTACCCGTCGCCCCGCTCGGTGAGCCCGGCGCTGGCGACGAGCGGGCGGCCGTGGCCGCTCACCGTCACGTCGGCGCCGCTGATGTTCACCACGCAGGTCACCTCGGCGTCCCCGGCGCTGCGGCGGAACGCCAGGACGCCGGGCTCGGTCTCCAGCCAGGTGATGCCGTCCAGGCCGGCCAGCGCCGGGTGCTCGTGCCGGACGCGCAGCGCGGTCCGGTACAGCTCCAGCGTCGAGCCGGGCACCCCGGTCTGGGCGGCCACCGACAGCGCCCGCCAGGTCGCCGGCGCCGGCAGCCAGCTCAGCTCGCTGCCGTCCGGCCCGAAGCCGTACGGGGGCAGCTCGCCGCTCCACGGGATCGGCACCCGGCAGCCGTCCCGGCTCTCCCCGGTGCGCCGGAAGGCGGGGTCCTGACGCAGCTCGTCGGGGAGGTCCAGCACCTCCGGCAGGCCCAGTTCCTCGCCCTGGTAGACGTACGCGCAGCCGGGCAGCGCGAACATCAGCAGCGCGGCGGCGCGGGCGCGGCGCAGACCGACCTCGCCGTCGCCGTACCGGGTGACGTGCCGCTGCCGGTCGTGGTTGGAGAGCACCCAGGTGGTCGGCGCGCCCACGATCGTGGACTCGGCCAGCGCCGTGTCGATCACCTTGCGGAACGAGTCGGCCGACCAGGTGGCGTCCAGGAAGTCGAAGCTGAACGCCTGGTGCAGCTCGTCCGGGCCGATGTAGCGGGCCAGCCGCTGCGGCGTCTCGGCCCACGCCTCGGCGACCGCCATCCGGCCGCCCGGGTAGCTGTCCAGGATCGGCCGCCAGGCGCGGTAGATGTCGTGCACCTCGTCCTGGTCGAAGTACGGCAGCCGGCCCTTGCCCAGCAGCTCGGACTGGCGCTGGCCGGTGGTCATCGAGTTGAAGCCGACGTCCGGCAGGCCCTCGGCTTTGATCATCCCGTGCGCCACGTCGATCCGGAAGCCGTCCACGCCCCGGTCGAGCCAGAAGCGCAGCACGTCCTCGAACTCGGCCCGCACCTCCGGGTGGCGCCAGTTCAGGTCGGGCTGCGCCGGATCGAACAGGTGCAGGTACCACTGGCCGTCGACCACGCGCGTCCACGCCGGGCCGCCGAAGATGCTCTCCCAGTCGTTCGGCGGCAGCTCACCCTGCTCGCCCTTGCCGTCGGCGAACAGGTAGCGCTCGCGCTCCGGCGAGCCCGGCCCGGCGGCGAGCGCGGCGGCGAACCACGGGTGCGCGCTGGAGGTGTGGTTCGGCACCATGTCGACGATGATCCGCAGGCCGAGCGTGTGCGCGTCGGTGATCATCTCGTCGAAGTCGGTCAGGTTCCCGAACAGCGGGTCGACGTCGCGGTAGTCGGCCACGTCGTAACCGGCGTCGACCTGCGGTGAGGTGTAGAACGGCGTCAGCCAGAGCGCGTCCACGCCGAGGTCCCGCAGGTACGGCAGGCGCTGCCGGATGCCCTGGAGGTCACCCACACCGTCGGAGTTCGCGTCGGCGAAGCTGCGGACGTACACCTGGTAGACGACAGCGGACCGCCACCAGTCGTCGTCGGCGGTGGGTGGGGCGGTGCGGGGGGCGGAGGTCATCGCTGGCGATCCCGTTCTGTGGCGGCTTCTGGTGCGGCGCAGGGTGTCTGAGCAGAATGCCGCCATCGCACTGCAAGAGTCAAGCATTCCTTGCGCAAGAAATGGCAGCCATCACCCACCCCGGTCCCGAAACCCTCTCCCGAATCCCGGGACACCCACCCCGCCGCCCCTCCGATCGCCGCCCCCGATCCGGCCCTGTCCTGCCGCCCTCGCCCCGCCCCGCCCCGCAGGCGTTGATCAAGGAGTTTATGTCCTGATTGGAGATCACCCCGGACACAAACTCCTTGATCAACGGGGAGAGGGCCGGAGGGGTGCGCGCGGAGCGGCCCGCCCGGGGTGGCTCGCGTGATCATGAGGTTGGCGGCCTTTGCCGTCCTGTTTGTCGCCGTCAACTTCATGATCGACGCGTCGAAGGGCGGCTGGACCGGGGCGGTGATCAAGGAGTTTGTGTTCGGGAGGGAGATCGAACTGGACGCGAACTCCTTGATCAACCCGGGAGGGGGCCCGGGGGGAGAGGGGGCGCGGCGGGGGTCAGGCGGGGATGGGGAGGGACGGGGTGGGGGAGGAAGGGGTGGCGGGGCGCTGGCGGCTGGGGGGAGTCGCGGGCTTCGCCACCGCTGTCGAGCCGCGTACCACCAGCTCGGGGCGGAACAGGTACTCGGAGTTCGGGGAGGGGTGGCCGTTGATCTCGTCGACCAGGGCCCGCACCGCGGCCACCGCCATGGCGGCGACCGGCTGGCGCACCGTGGTCAGCGGCGGGTCGGTGAACGCCATGAGCGGGGAGTCGTCGTACCCGACCACGGAGATGTCGCCGGGCACCGACAGTCCGCGCTGCCGGGCGGCACGGATCGCGCCCAGCGCCATCAGGTCCGAGCCGCAGACCAGCCCGGTGACGCCGCGCTCGATGAGCCGGCCGGCGGCCGCCTCGCCGCCCTCGACGCCGAACAGGGACAACTCCGTCAGCTCGGTCAGCTCGTCGGAGGTGATGTCGGTCAGGCGCCCCATCGCGGCCTTGTAGCCGGCGACCTTTCGCTGCACCGGCACGAACCGGTCCGGGCCGGTGATCAGGCCGATCCGGCGGTGCCCGAGCGCGACCAGGTGGGCGACCGCCAGTTCGGCGGACTCCCGGTCGTCGCAGGAGACGAACGGCGCGGGGATGCCCGGCGCGTACCCGTTGATCATGACGATCGGCAGCGGCCGGGCCAGCAGCGTGCGGTAGCGGTCGTGGTCCGCGGCGGTGTCGGCGTGCAGGCCGGAGACGAAGACGATGCCGGAGACCTGACGGTCCAGCAGCATCTCCACGTACTCGTCCTCGCGGACGCCGCCCGGGGTCTGCGTGCAGAGCACCGGCGTGTAGCCGGTGGGGGCGAGCGCGGACTCGATGATCTGGGCGAAGGCCGGGAAGATCGGGTTGTCCAGCTCCGGCACGACCAGGCCGACCAGCCCGGCGCTGCGCTTGCGCAGCCGGGCGGGGCGTTCGTAGCCGAGCACATCGAGGGCGGTGAGGACGGCCTGGCGGGTTTCGGGGGCCACGCCGGGGCGGTCGTTGAGCACCCGCGACACCGTGGCCTCGCTGACTTCAGCCTGTTGGGCGATGTCGGACAGTCGAGCGCGCATGTGCGGCACTTTAGCCCAACGGCAAAGTCTTGCGTACACTTCTGCAAGCCCTTCCATTCTCTGCAACCTCTTGCTAACGTCCCCGCAACATGCGAGAGCAGCGGCGCAGCAACTCGGCGCCGGTCAGCAAGAACTTTCAGAGGTTTTCCACTGGCGGGCCGCCCTTCCCCCGGCGGGCCGCCATGACGACAGGAGTACCGATGCGCATCCGTACCGCGGGTGTGGTCGCCGTCCTCGGCCTGGCGCTCGCCGCCTCCGGCTGTGGTGACAGCGGCAGCGACGACAAGCCGGCCGCCGGCGAGTCCGCCAAGGCGACCGGCGGCAAGCTGGTCATCTGGGCCGACGACAAGCGCACGGCCGCCCTCAAGCCGTTCGCCGAGGAGTTCGGCAAGGAGAACGGCGTGACCGTCGAGGTCCAGGCCGTCTCCAAGGACCTGCAGACCAACTTCGTCACCGCCTCTCAGCAGGGCAGCGGCCCGGACGTCGTGGTCGGCGCGCACGACTGGATCGGCAACCTGGTCCAGAACGGCGCCATCGACCCGGTGCAGCTCCCGGCCGAGCAGAAGGCCGGCTTCAACGAGACCGCCATCAAGGCCGTCACGTTCAACGGCCAGCTCTACGGCGTGCCCTACGCCACCGAGAACGTCGCGCTGATCCGCAACACCGAGCTGGCCCCCGAGGCGCCCAAGACGATCGAGGACCTGGTCGCCACCGGCAAGAAGCTCAAGGCCGAGAAGAAGGCCAGCGAGATCCTGTGCCTCCAGTCCGGCCAGAACGGCGACGCGTACCACATCTACCCGCTCTACACCTCGGGCGGCGGCTACCTGTTCGGCACCGCGGCGAACGGCGACTACGACCCGAAGGACCTGGGCGTGGGCAAGCCGGAGTCGATCGCTGCCTTCCAGAAGATCGCCAAGCTGGGTGAGAAGGGCGAGGGTGCGCTGAAGCGCTCCATCACCGGCGAGAACTCCATCGCCACCTTCACCGGCAAGAAGTGCGCGTTCCTGGTCTCCGGCCCGTGGGCCGTGGCCGACGCCAAGAAGGCCAACATCGCGTACGACATCTCCCCGGTCCCCGGCTTCGCCGGTGGCAAGGAGGCCCAGCCGTTCGTGGGCGTCCAGGCGTTCTACGTGGCCGCCAAGGGCAAGAACAAGGCCCTGGCCCAGGAGTTCGTCACCAACTACGTGACCAAGCCCGAGCTGGCCGTCGCGCTGTACAAGGCCGAGCCGCGCCCGCCGGCGCTGACCGCCGCCTTCGACCAGGTCAAGGGCGAGGACGCGGACCTGGCCAAGTTCTCCGAGGCCGGCAAGAACGGCCAGGTGCTCCCGGCGATCCCGGCCATGGCCGCGATCTGGGACCCGTTCGGCAAGGCGGAGGCCGCCATCATCGGCGGCGCCGACCCGGCCAAGACGATCACGGCCGCCGGCAAGACCATCCAGGGTCAGATCAAGTAATGAGCGCGCCGCTGTCCGGCCCGGGGTCTGCACCGCAGGCCCCGGGCCGGGAGCCCGTACGCCGTGGGCTCCCGCGCACGTCCCGTACCGCGCGGCAACACGCGCCGATCACCGCGACCGGCCTCGTCGTCAAGGTGGTCCTGCTCGGCCTGGTGGCCGGGATCGCGATCTGGGCGGCCTTCCCGCTCATCGAGGCCGAACACTGGATCGCGCTGGGCGTCCTGGCGGTCACCACCGCCGGCCTGTTCTACCTCTACCTGAGCCGCCGGCACATCCCGGCCAAGTACCTGGTCCCCGGCACGCTCTTCCTGATCGCGTTCCAGGTCTTCCCGGTGCTCTACACCGCGAGCACCGCGTTCACGAACTTCGGCGACGGCCACCGCGGCAGCAAGGACGACGCGATCGTCGCCGTGCAGACCGCCTCGGTGAAGCAGGTGCCCGGCTCGACCGAGTACAACCTCACCATCGCCACCAAGGGCGACCCGGCGACCGGCTCCCTGACCTTCCTGCTCAGCGACCCGAAGACCAAGGAGGTCTTCGCCGGGGACGCGGACGGGCTACGCAAGCTCGACGCCGCCGACGTCGAGGTGAGCAGCCTCAGCGGCAAGATCACCTCCGCGGACGGCTACACCCTGCTGAACATCGGGCAGGCCAGCAGCCGCAGCGACGCGGTCACCGCGCTCGTCGTGCCGACCGACGAGGGCGCCATCCGCTCCAACGGCCTGACCCGCGCGTACGAGGGCAAGGCGATCCGGGCGTACGACGCCGCGTGCGACTGCGTCAAGGACAGCGAGACCGGCAAGACGTGGACCGCCGACGAGGAGTCCGGCTCCTTCGTCGCCGCCGACGGCGAGCGCCTCGCCCAGGGCTGGAAGGTCGACGTCGGGCTGAAGAACTTCGCCACGGTGCTCACCGACCGCAACATCTCCGGGCCGTTCTTCGGCACGCTGGCCTGGAACTTCGCGTTCGCGATCGGCTCCACCGGGCTGACGTTCCTGCTCGGCATGGCCATCGCGCTCGCGCTGCACTCACCCCGGATGCGCGGCACCAACCTCTACCGGATGGTGCTGATCCTGCCGTACGCCATGCCGTCGTTCGCCATGCTGCTGATCTGGCGGGACATGTTCAACACCGACTTCGGCCTTCTCAACGACCTGTTCGGGCTGAACGTCGACTGGTTCGGCGGCAACTGGTCGGCGCGGATCGCGGTGCTGCTGGTGCAGCTGTGGCTCGGCTACCCGTACATGTTCCTGGTCGCCACCGGCGCGTTGCAGGCCATCCCGCGGGAGCTGACCGAGGCGACCTCGGTCGACGGCGCGTCGCCCTGGCAGTCGTTCCGGGCGGTCACCCTGCCGCTGCTGCTGGTGGCGCTCTCGCCGCTGCTGATCGCGTCGTTCGCGTACAACTTCAACAACGTCAACGCGATCCTGTTCACCACCGAGGGCGGCCCGTTCGCGCCGGACAACCCGACGAACGGCGCCACCGACCTGCTGATCACCTACACGTACCGGCTCGCGTTCGGTGCACAGGGCGCCGAGTTCGGCCTCGCCGCCACCGTCTCGATCTTCATCTTCGCGATCGTGGCGACGGTGTCGGCGATCAGCTTCCGGCGGACCCGCAAGCAGGAGGAGGTGTACTCGTGACCACCATCGCGGAGACGCCCACGACCACCCGCAGGCCGGCCCGTCGCTCGCGCGGCCGCTGGTTCGCGCAGGTGGGCTGGCGGCACCTGGTCGGACTGCTGGCGGTGGCGTTCAGCATCTTCCCGATCCTGTTCGTGATCTCGGCGGCGTTCAACCCGCTCGGCACGCTCTCCTCCACCGAGCTGCTGCCGACCGGCGCGTCGCTGGAGAACTTCACGAACCTGTTCGACAAGACGGCGTTCGGCCACTGGTTCCTCAACTCGCTGCTGCTCGCGGGCGTGGCCAGCTTCGCGTCGATCTTCCTGTCGTCGCTGGCGGCGTACGCGTTCTCCCGGATGCGCTTCGCCGGGCGGCGGGTCGGCCTGCTCGCGCTGCTGCTGATCCAGATGTTCCCGCAGTTCCTGGCGATCGTGGCGATCTTCCTGATCTTCACCACGCTCACCGACCTCTACCCGGCGATCGGATTCAACACCCCGTGGGGCCTGTTCCTGCTCTACATGGGTGGCGCGCTCGGCGCGAACACCTGGCTGATGAAGGGCTTCTTCGACACGCTGCCGAAGGAGCTGGACGAGTCGGCGACCATGGACGGCGCGTCGCACGTGCAGGTCTTCTTCCGGATCATGCTGCCGCTGGTGGCGCCGATCCTGGCGGTGACCGGCCTGCTCGCGTTCATCGGGTCGATCAACGAGTTCATCATCGCCAACGTGTTCCTCACCGAACCCGAGTCGAAGACCCTCGCGGTCGGCATGTTCGGCCTGGTCGCGGGCGAGCGCAACAACAACTTCGGGATGTTCGCGGCGGGCACGCTGCTCACCGCGATCCCGACGGTGCTGGTGTTCCAGCTGCTCCAGCGCTACATCGTCTCCGGACTCACCTCCGGAGCGGTCAAGGGCTGAGCCTCCTCGGCTCACGCTGCGGCAAGGGCGTCGTGTCGGCGTACACCGGAGCGGTTTGAAGGGCGGACCGCCGCGGTCGGGTGAGACCGACCGCGGCGGGTGCCCGCCCCTCTCCCTGTCGGTACGACGCGAAAGGCAGCACCATGTCCCTTCAGCCGCACCACGACGGCTCCGCCACCTACGTCCCGGAGCAGGAGCCCGCGCTCGGGCAGACCGTGCCGGTCTTCGTCCGGGTACCGGCCGGATCCGGCGTCTCGCAGGTGCACGTGCGCACCACCGGCGACGGCGAGCCGCGCTTCGCCGAGGCGCGGATCGACCGCACCGACGGCGGCGACGTGTGGTGGCGGGCCGACGTCGAGGTCCGCAACCCGGTCAGCAACTACCGCTTCCTGCTCGACGGCGAGCGCGGCGCCCGCTGGCTGAACGCCGCCGGCCTGGCCGGCCACGACGTGCCGGACAACGGCGACTTCAAGCTGGTCAGCTACGCCCCGCCGCCGGCCTGGGCCCGCGACGCCGTGATCTACCAGATCTTCCCGGACCGGTTCGCCCGCTCGGCCGCCGCCGACGGCCGGACCGTGCCGGACTGGGCCATCCCGTGCGACTGGGACACCCCGGTCGTCGGCCGCGGCCCGGAGACGCCCCGCCAGTTCTACGGCGGCGACCTCGACGGCGTCACCGAGCACCTGGACCACCTGGACCGGCTCGGCGTCAACACCGTCTACCTCACGCCGGTCTTCCCGGCGCGCTCCAACCACAGGTACGACGCGTCGAGCTTCGACACGGTCGACCCGCTGCTCGGCGGCGACGCGGCGCTGGCCCGGCTCGCCGACGCGGTGCACGCCCGGGGCTGGCGTCTGCTCGGCGACATCACCAGCAACCACACCGGCGACGCCCACGACTGGTTCACCGCCGCCGTCTCCGACGTGAACGCGCCGGAACGCGAGCTGTACTACTTCGACCTGCCCGGCTCGGACTACGAGTCGTGGAACGGGGTGAAGTCGCTGCCGAAGCTGAACTGGGGCAGCGCCGAGCTGCGCCGCCGGTTCGCCACCGCCGAGGACTCGCTGCTGCGCCGCTGGCTGCGCCCGCCGTACGGGCTGGACGGCTGGCGGGTCGACGTGGCGAACATGACCGGGCGGCGCGGCGCGGACGCGTACACCCACGAGGTGGCACGGCTGCTGCGCGAGGTGGTGGCCGAAACCCGCCCGGACGGACTGCTGCTCGCCGAGCACGGCCACGACCACACCGGTGACCTGGACCGCGACGGCTGGCACGGGACGATGAACTACGTCGGCTTCACCGACCCGGTCTGGTCCTGGCTGCGCCACGGCGACGACCCGGTGCCGAACTTCCTCGGCACCCCGGGCGGGGTACGGCGGCGCGACGCGAGCGCGGTGCTCGCCACCATGAACACCTACCGGTCGCTGGTGTCCTGGCGGTCGTACACGCACTCGTGGCAGCTGCTCGGCTCGCACGACTCGGCCCGGATCCGCACCGTTGTCGGCGACGCATCCCGGCAGGAGGTGGCGGCCGGACTGCTCGCCACCATGCCCGGCACGCCAGTGGTCTTCGCCGGGGACGAGCTGGGCCTGACCGGTACGAACGGGGAGGGCTCGCGTACGCCGATGCCGTGGCACCGGCCGGAGAGTTGGGACCGGCGTACCTTCGACGCGTACCGGTCGTTGCTGACGCTGCGCCGCGACGAGCCGGCGCTGCGCCACGGCGGCCTGCGCTGGGTGCACGCGGATGCGGAGACGCTCGTCTTCCTGCGCGAGGCGCCCACGTCGACGGTTCTGGTGCTGGCGAGACGCGCCGCGGGTTCCCCGGTCCGCCTGACCGGCCTGCGCGCCGCCGACAACGTCTACGGCAACGCCCCCGCCCTCCACCCCGACGCCGAGGGCGTGGTGCTCCTCCCCGCCGACGGCCCGACGTTCCAGGTCTGGCGCCTGCGCTGATCCCGTCCCCCCGCCTCGTCGATCTTGCGGTTCCGGCCCGCGTCGCGCGGCTTTTGTCGCGCTTGCCGGGGCGGTAACTGCAAGATCGCGGGGGCGGGGGTCACGGTATGACGGCAGGTCGGCGGGGTGACTACTACGTTGCGTCGTTGATGGGGGAGGATGGGGCGCGTGGAAGCTCTTCGACTGATTCTTCTCTACGTCCATCTGATCGGTTTCGCGCTGTTGCTCGGCGGTGGGATCGCCCAGTACGTCACCGGCCGGCTGCGGATCAACGCGGCCATGCTCTGGGGCGCGATCATTCAGGTCCTGACCGGCATCGGGCTGTCCGCTCCGCTGCGGGACGGGGACGAGCCGGCCCCGGCGAAACTTGTTACCAAGTTGGTGCTCGCGCTGCTCATCTTCGTCATGGTCTTCTTCTCGCGTAAGCGGGAGACCGTCAACCGTGGCCACTTCCTCGCGATCGTCGGGTTGACGCTGGTCAACGCGGCCGTCGCGGTGTTCTGGCGTTAGTTCGCCGCAAGTCGGGGAAGCTCGGGAAAACGGACGTTCGCGACACCACCGCGCACGCCTACCGGCCGGATAAGTGACGTGCCCCACGCAAGGGTTACACCGGGGTAACGGACGCTCAACAGTCGTGCACGATTGTCGGCCGGTGGGTGGGCGCGGGCGTACGCTCCCGTCCGTAACGTGGGACGCCGGCGGCACACCGCAGGCCGGCGAAGGGCTGCACGCCGCGCACGACGCGGTGTGCAAGGGGAAGGAGACGTCTTGCGCTCTGTGCGTGGGATGCGGATCGCCTCCGCCATCATGGCGGGTGGACTCGTGCTGGGCGCTGCCGCGTGTGGTGAGGCTCCGGACGACGACAACAACGCCGGCGGCGACGGTGGCAAGAAGTTCAGCGCCTGCATGGTGACCGACGTCGGCGGCATCGACGACAAGTCCTTCAACGCCTCGGCCTGGAAGGGCCTCCAGGAGGCGCAGAAGGAGAACGACAAGATCGACATTAAGAACGTCCAGTCGAAGGCCGAGGCGGACTACGAGGTCAACCTGACCGGGTTCGTCAACCAGAAGTGCGACTTCATCCTGGCCGTCGGTGGCCTGATGTCGGACGCCACCAAGGCCGCGGCTGAGAAGAACCCGAACCAGCAGTTCGGCATCGTCGACGCCAACCCGGGTGTCTCGAACGTCTACCCGATGCAGTTCGACACCGCGCAGGCCGCGTTCCAGGCCGGCTACCTGGCCGCCGGGATGAGCAAGACCGGCAAGGTCGGCGCCTACGGCGGCCTGCCGATCCCGCCGGTCACCATCTTCATGGACGGCTTCGCCGACGGCGTGGCGTACTACAACAAGACCAAGAGCAAGAACGTCCAGGTCCTGGGCTGGGACAAGGCCGCCCAGAAGGGCTCCTTCGCGAACTCGTTCGAGAAGCAGGACGAGGGCAAGAAGGTCTCCGACGCGCTCGTCGCGCAGGGCGCCGACGTCGTGATGCCGGTCGCCGGTGGCGCCGGCCTCGGCACCACCTCCGCTGCCAAGGCCTCGGGCGGCAAGTACTCGGTCGTCTGGGTGGACATCGACGGCTGCGAGAGCACCCCGGACTGCTCGGCGATCCTGACCACTGTCGTCAAGAACATCCCGGAGGCCGTCAAGGAGGCCGTGCTGAAGGCCGCCGGTGGCGAGAAGCTGCAGTCCACCCCGGGCTTCGTGGGCACGCTGGCCAACACCGGCGTCTCGATCGCCCCGTACCACGACTTCGACAGCAAGGTCCCGGCGGACCTGAAGGCCGAGGTCGACAAGATCAAGGCGGACATCGCCGCCGGCACCATCACGGTCACCTCGAAGGCCCAGCCGACCAAGTGACAGTTCCGCCGGCCGCCGCGGTGCCATCATCGGCAGCGGGGGCCGGCGGGCACCAGGTTTGACGATCCGGCCGTCCCGGCGCAACGGGGAAGGTACCCCCGGCGCCGGGGCGGCCGATCAGCTTGAATCCCCCGAACATCCCCACCCGGCGTGGTGGCGGCGCGGCAGGTCGCTACGCTGCACCATCGCTCGCACTCCAGGAGGTTGCGCTGAGACTCGAACTGCGCGGCATCACCAAACGGTTCGGTGATCTGGTCGCCAACGACCACATCGACCTGACGGTGGAGCCTGGAGAGATCCACGCCCTGCTCGGCGAGAACGGCGCCGGCAAGTCGACCCTGATGAACGTGCTCTACGGCCTCTACCAGCCGGACGAGGGCGAGATCCTGGTGGACGGCAAGCCGCTGAAGCTGAAGGGCCCGTCGGACGCGATCGCCGCCGGAATCGGGATGGTGCACCAGCACTTCATGCTGGTGCCGGTCTTCACCGTGGCCGAGAACGTGATGCTCGGCGCCGAGCAGGTCAAGGGGCCCTTCGCCGGCATCCTCGACCGGCGGCGGGCCCGGCGCGAGGTCGCCGAGGTCTCCGAGCGGTACAACCTGCGGGTCGACCCGGACGCGGTGATCGAGGACCTGCCGGTCGGCATCCAGCAGCGGGTGGAGATCGTCAAGGCCCTCACCCGCGACGTCGACCTGCTGATCCTCGACGAGCCCACGGCCGTGCTCACGCCGCAGGAGACCGAGGAACTGCTCACCGTCATGCGGTCGCTCAAGGCCGCCGGCAAGTCGATCGTGTTCATCACCCACAAGCTGGGCGAGGTGAAGGCGATCGCCGACCGGATCACGGTGATCCGGCGCGGGAAGACCGTCGGCACCGCCGAGCCGAGCGCCAGCCGGGACGAACTGGCCGCGCTGATGGTGGGCCGCAGCGTCCGGCTGACCGTGGACAAGCAGCCGGCCACCCCCGGCAAGCCGGTCCTGGAGGTCTCCGGCCTGGTCGTGGACGACGACCGGCAGGTACGCGCGGTCGACGGCGTCGACCTGACCGTGCACGCCGGCGAGGTGCTCGGCGTGGCGGGCGTGCAGGGCAACGGCCAGACCGAGCTGATCGAGGCGATCATGGGCCTGCGCCCGGTGCTCGCCGGCACGATCAGCCTCGACGGCGAGCCGACGCACGGCTGGTCGACCAAGAAGGTGCTCCGCGCCGGCGTCGGCTACGTGCCGGAGGACCGCAGCGTGGACGGCCTGGTCAAGGAGTTCTCCGTGGCGGAGAACCTGGTGCTGGACATCTACGACCGGCCGCCGTTCGGCAAGGGCCTGTCGCTGAAGCCCGACGCCATCGCCAAGTCGGCGCGGGAGCGGATCGAGCAGTTCGACGTCCGTACCTCGTCGGCCGACGCGGCGGTCGGCACGCTCTCCGGCGGCAACCAGCAGAAGGTCATCGTGGCCCGGGAGCTGTCCCGGCCGCTGAAGCTCTTCATCGCCGCCCAGCCCACCCGGGGCGTGGACGTCGGCTCGATCGAGTTCATCCACAGCCGGGTCATCCGCGAGCGGGACATCGGCACCGCGGTCATGGTGGTCTCCAGCGAACTGGACGAGGTGATCGGCCTGGCCGACCGGATCGCGGTCATGTACCGCGGGCGGATCATCGGCATCGTCGGCCCGGACACCCCGCGCGAGGAGATCGGCCTGCTGATGGCCGGCATCACCCCGGACGCCGCCACCCCGGACGTCGCCACCGCGACCGAGGACGGCCCTGGCAACGAGGACGAGGCATGACCAACCCGAACCCCGTCTCGGGCTCGCCGGACAAGGAGCCGGCGACCGAGGCGCAGGAGTCGCTGAGCGAGGCCCGGGCGACGCCGACGCAGCCGGCCGGTGACACCGAGCAGACGGTGCCCGCCACCGCGACCGCGACGAAGCCGGCCCCGGCCGGGGATGCCCGCCCGAGCATGGGCCGGATGTTCCTGGACAACCTCTGGGCGGCCAACACGTTCACCGTGACAGTGCTCGCGGTGCTGCTCGCCATGGTGGTCGGCGCGGTGCTGATCATCGTGTCCGACCCGGAGGTGCTCGCCACCTACGGCTACATCACCGCCCGTCCCGCCGACGCGCTGAACGCCAGCTGGACGGTGGTCAGCGAGGCGTACGCGAACCTGTTCAAGGGCGCGATCTTCGACCCGGACGCGGTCGGCTTCACCGCCGCCCTGAGCCCGATCTCGGAGACGCTCACCTACGCCGCACCGCTGGTCTTCACCGGCCTGTCGGTGGCGCTCGCCTTCCGTGGCGGCCTGTTCAACATCGGCGCCCAGGGCCAGGCGACGATCGCCGTCATCCTGGCCGCCGTGGCCGGCTTCGCGCTGCCGCTGCCGCCCGTCGTGCACCTGCTGGTGGCGCTGATCGCCGGTGCGCTGGGCGGCGCGCTCTGGGGCTTCATCCCCGGCATCCTCAAGGCACGGGCCGGCGCGCACGAGGTGATCAACACGATCATGCTCAACTACGTGGCGGTCTACTTCCTGTCCTGGATCATCGTCCAGAACGGGGTGCAGAACCCGAACCGGGCGGACGCGATCAGCAAGCCGGTCGACTCCTCCGCGCAGCTGCCCCGGCTGCTCGGCGACGATCTGCGGGTGCACGCCGGGATCCTGCTCGCGGTGGCGGCCACCTGGTTCATCGCCTGGCTGCTCAACCGCTCCACGCTCGGCTTCGAGCTGCGGGCCGTGGGCGCGAACCCGGACGCGGCCCGGACGGCCGGCATCAGCGTGACCAAGACGTACGTGCTGGTGATGGTGTTCGCGGGCATGCTGGCCGGTCTGGGCGGCTCGACCATGGTGCTCGGCACCACCGCGACCGCGCTGACCCCGCTGGTGATCGCGCAGATCGGCTTCGACGGCATCCTGGTCGCGCTGCTCGGGCGCGTGAAGCCGTGGGGCGTGCTGCTGGCGGCGCTGCTGTTCGGCGCGCTCCAGGCCGGTGGCAACCGGATGCAGTCGTACTCCGGCATCTCGCTGGAACTGGTCACCGTGCTCCAGGCGCTCATCGTCATCTTCATCGCCGCGCCTGCCCTGGTGAAGACGATCTTCCAGCTCCGGGCGGCCCGCGCCGCCCGGTTGCAGACGAGCCTCGCGAAGGGCTGGTGAGCATGTCCACCACCGCTGTCCCCGAGGTCGCCGTTACCGCGGTCGACGAGGGTTTCTGGACCCGTAACCGGAAGGTCGGCGCGGTCCTGCTGGCGCTCGGCGTGCTCGCGGCGGTGCTGTTCGGCGCGCTCGCGACCGACCAGCACGCGCGGTTCACGCTCAGCGAGACCGAGGGCGGGGCCGCCCTGGAGATCAACGGTACGGTCGGCGCGATCCTGTTCGGGCTGATCACCGCCGCGGCCGGGGGCGCGCTGCTGGCCGGTGTGCCGAAGCGCTGGTTCACGCTGCTGCTCGGCGCCGGGCTGGTCGCCTTCGTGCTGAGCTTCCTGTGCTGGCAGGTCTCGGCCGCGCCCGAGGGGCGCAACTTCATGCCGCTGGTGAACGTCGTCCGCGGCACGTTCATCCTGGCCCTGCCGCTGATCTTCGGTGCGCTCGCCGGTGTGCTCTGCGAGCGTTCCGGCGTGGTGAACGTGGCGATCGAGGGCCAGCTCCTGATGGGCGCCTTCTCCGGCGCGCTGTTCGGCAGCATGTCCGGCAGCGTCTGGGTGGGCCTGGTCGCCGCCGCCATCGGCGGCGCGTTCATCTCGTTCCTGCTGGCCGTGTTCTCCATCCGCTACCTGGTCGACCAGGTGGTCATGGGCATCGTGCTCAACCTGCTCGCGGTCGGCATCACCGGCTTCCTCTACGAGCGGCTGATGCAGACCGACGCGGCGAAGTACAACAGCGCGCCCCGGTTCGGCAACTGGGAGATCCCGCTGCTGTCCGACATCCCGTTGCTCGGTCCGGCGCTGTTCCGGGGCAACATCTTCCTCTACCTCGGCCTGCTGCTGGTGCTGGTCATCCACCTGGCGCTGTTCCGCACCCGGTGGGGCCTGCGGACCCGTTCGGTGGGTGAGCACCCGACCGCCGCGGACACGCTGGGCGTGAAGGTGCTGCGGCTGCGCTACCGCAACGTGATCCTGGCCGGTCTGGTGGCCGGCGTCGGCGGCGCCTCGTACACGCTGGCGCTCTACTCGTTCACCAAGAACATGATCGGCGGTAAGGGCTTCATCGCCCTGGCCGCGCTGATCTTCGGCCGGTGGAGCCCGACCGGCGCGCTGCTCGCGGCGCTGTTCTTCGGCTTCGCCGACCAGCTCGCCACCTACCTGGGCGCGATCGGCAGCAGCATCCCGAGCCAGTTCCTGGCGATGCTGCCGTACCTGGCGACGATCCTGGCCGTGGCCGGGCTGGTCGGCAAGGTCCGGGCGCCGGCCGCCGACGGCAAGCCGTACATCAAGGGCTGACCGCCCGCGGCGACACCGTGCCCGGCGGGGCGACCCGCCGGGCATCGTCGTCTCCGGCCGCGCTCGCGACCGATCGGGCGTGAATTGGGCAGAATGGGGGTCGTGATGGAGATCGACTGGGAGCGGCTGCGCACCGCCGCCACCGACGTGATGCGGCACGCCTACGTGCCGTACTCGAAGTTCCCGGTGGGTGCCGCCGCGCTCGTCGACGACGGCAGGGTCGTCGTCGGCTGCAACGTGGAGAACGCCGGGTACGGCGTCACGCTCTGCGCCGAGTGCGGCGTGGTCTCGCAGCTGCACGCGACCGGCGGGGGCCGGATCGTGGCGCTGTCCTGCGTCGACGCCACCGGTGAGCCGCTGATGCCGTGCGGCCGGTGCCGGCAGCTGCTCTGGGAGCAGGGCGGCCCGGAGTGCCTGGTCGAGGCGAAGGGCGGCCCGCTGCGGATGGCGGAGCTGCTGCCGCACGCCTTCGACGTGGCAGACATCGAGGCGGTGACCGGCGAGCATCCGGTGCCGGTCGTGCCGGACCGGCTGGCCGCCTGGCGGGGCCGGGGCACCGTGTTCGTGCACCCCGACCTGTCCGCCGGGCAGCAGGTCTGGACGACGTACTGGGAGCGGTCGTCCGGTGACACCACGGACGCCGAGACCGGCGTGCTGGAGGAGGGTTCGACCTGGGACGACCCGGCCGGGGCGATCGAGTGGGGGCTGGCTCGGACGCCGCGCGTGGTGGTGGTGGACGCTTCGGGGACGATCTTCTGGGCTGGTGAGGGTGAGCCTCCTTCGGAGATTCCGGTTCGTTGGGGTTGATCCCGGGTTGCGGTTGGGGCCTGGGCCGACCGTGCCCGGCTCCGGGCGGTCAGGCTTGATCCCTCCGCCGGTCACGGTCGGCCCAGGCCGGACCTGGTCACCGTCCGCGGAAAGAGTGCGATCCGCGGCGATTGTTGATCTATTGATGGGAACTCAAAGGTGAGTGCTTTTACGGCGGTTGACGTCATCCGGGCGAAGCGGGACGGGGGTGTGCTGAGCGACGGGCAGATCGACTGGGTGGTCGACGCGTACACCAAGGGTCTGGTCGCCGACGAGCAGATGTCGGCGCTGGCCATGGCGATCCTGCTGCGCGGCATGACCGGGCCGGAGATCGCCCGGTGGACCGCCGCCATGATCGCCAGCGGCGAGCGGCTCGACCTGTCGCCGGTTTCCCGGCCGACTGTGGACAAGCACTCCACCGGCGGCGTCGGTGACAAGATCACCCTGCCGCTGACCCCGCTGGTGGCCGCGTGCGGCGCGGCGGTGCCGCAGCTGTCCGGCCGGGGCCTGGGCCACACCGGCGGCACGCTGGACAAGCTGGAGTCGATCCCGGGCTGGCGTGCGGCGCTCACCAACGACGAGTTCATCGCCCAGCTCCGCGACGTGGGCGCGGTGATCTGCGCGGCCGGCGACGGGCTCGCCCCGGCCGACCGCAAGCTGTACGCGCTGCGCGACGTCACCGGCACCGTCGAGGCGATCCCGCTGATCGCCAGCTCGATCATGAGCAAGAAGATCGCCGAGGGGACCGGCGCGCTGGTGCTCGACGTGAAGGTCGGCTCCGGCGCGTTCATGAAGAACGTCGACGACGCCCGCGAGCTGGCCCGCACCATGGTCGAGCTGGGCGGCGCGCACGGTGTACGGACTGTCGCCCTGCTCACCGACATGTCCACCCCGCTCGGCCTGGCCGTGGGCAACGCGGTCGAGGTGACCGAGTCGGTGGAGGTGCTGGCCGGTGGCGGTCCGGCCGACGTGGTGGAGCTGACGCTGGCGCTGGCCCGGGAGATGCTCGACGCGGCCGGCCTGCCGGACGCCGACCCGGCCGCGGCGCTGCGGGACGGCCGGGCGATGGACTCCTGGCGCACGATGATCCGGGCGCAGGGCGGTGACCCGGACGCCCCGATGCCCGTCGCGAACGAGGTCGAGGTGGTCACCGCGACCGAGGACGGGTGGGTCGCCGAGGTCGACGCGTACGCGATCGGGGTGGCCGCGTGGCGGCTCGGCGCGGGCCGGGCCCGCAAGGAGGACCCGGTGAGCATCCCGGCCGGCGTGGTGCTGCACCGGCGTCCCGGCGACCGGGTGCGCGCCGGTGACCCGCTGTTCGAGCTGCGGGCCGAGCACGCCGAGCGGATCCCGGCCGCGCTGGCCGAGGCACGCCGGGCGGTACGCGTCGCGCCGGACGCGCCGGACACGGCGCCTCTCGTCGTCGAGCGGATCGGCTGACCGGGACCGGCCATGGTGCCGGCCCGGCCGGAGCCGCTATCCTCCCAGGCCAGGGGGGATCGGCCGGCGACGAGCCGAGGTGAGCAGACAGGGGCTTGACCGTGCGCGTACCCGCTCCCGATCCCCGGGCCGTCCGGGAGGCGAGCCTGGACGAGTTGTCCCGGCTGGGTCTTCCGCTGCCGCCGCCGCAGTTCCCGCTGGTGTGGGAGCCGGGCGACGAGATCGAACTGCGTCCGACCCCGGAGATCGAGGCCCGGATCGCGGTGCTGCACGTGATCCTGGCCCGCTGCTTCGGGATGCCCGCGCAGGCGGCGACGGGCTGGCTGCTGGAGTCGCACCTGGTCGACTCGGTCACGCCGCCGGAGTGGCAGTTCGTGATGGGCGGCCGGGGCGACCACAGGTCGTTCGTGCTGCACCACGACGCCCTGTTCTCGCTGGCCTGGGTGCTCGGACTGGCCAAGGAGCTGGACCCGACGGTGCCGGTGGACGAGCGGCTGGTCGAGCGCATGCCGAACCTGGTCGCGGGGGAGATGTTCGGCCAGTGGCGGGCCCGGATCCTGGCCGCTCCGCAGCATCCCGGTGACGCCGCGGCCCTGCTCGACCTGCACTACTGCCTGGACTGGGCGTACCTGGAGACCGAGAAGGCCGGCCGCGCGCTGCCCGGGCTGGTGGACGCGAACGCGATCGGGCAGCGCCGGTGGGCGCTGGAGTGGGCGGTGGTGCTGCGCGGGCCGTACCACGACGAGCCGCCGGGCTGGGAAGAGGTCGACCTCTCCACCTGAGCGGGTCAGCGCGGGCGGTGCACGCCGAGCCGGACCGAGAGCGTGACCGGCACCGGCTCGGGCAGCGCGGCGATGCGCGCGGCGAGCCGTTGCGGGTCGGTGTGCCAGGCGCTCGGTCCCATTCCGACGAGCGTGGTCACCTCGGCGCGGGTGAGCGCGAGCCGGGCCCGGTGCCCGGTCGCGGACTCCTCGGCGAAGTGGCCGCCGAGGCTGCCGGCGACCCGGTCGGCCTTGTCCGGGTCCACCCGCAGCAGGTCCAGCGCGTCGACGAGTTCGGTGAGGTGCTCGGCGGCCGGGGTGACCACCAGCAGCGCGCCGCCGGGGTCGAGCACCCGGTGGAACTCGGGGCCGTTGCGCGGCGCGAACACGTTCAGCAGCACGGCGGTGGACCGGTCGGCCAGCGGCAGCCGCTGCCACGTGTCGGCCAGCGCGGCGGCGGCCCGCGAGTGCGCCCGGGCCGCGCGGCGCAGCGCCGGCTTGGAGACGTCGAGGGCCAGGCCGGCGGCGTCCGGCAGCGCCGCCAGCACCGCCGCGAGGTAGTGCCCGGTCCCGGCGCCGGCATCGACCACCAGGGGGTACGGGTCGGAGCCCGCGACGCGTACCGCTGTGCCGGCGAGCGCGGCGGCGACTGTGTCGAAGTGGCCGGCGGCGAGGAAGCCAGCGCGGGCGGCGACCATCTCGGCGTTGTCCCCGGTGTGCGGGGCGCGGCCGGCGAGCAGGTTCACGTATCCCTGCCGGGCGATGTCGAAGCTGTGCCCGCGCGGACAGCGCAGCGCGCGGGCGGTGCCGGCGGTGGTCCCGGTGAGCGGTTCGGCGCAGACCGGGCAGCGCAGCCGGGCGAGGACGCGATCGTCCACGGCTCAGCCCTCCGCTTCCGGGTGGCCGGTGGGGCGGCCGGTGAGGTGGTCGATCACCCGTTGGCTGAGCGTGCCGAGCGCGGCCACCTCGGCCGGGGTGAGCCGGTCGATCAGGTGCCGGCGCACGGCAGCCACGTGGCCCGGCGCGGCGGCCTCGACGGCCTGACGCCCGGCCGGGGTGAGGACGACGACCGAGCCGCGGCCGTCGGTGGCGCACTCCTCGCGGGTGACCAGGCCGCGTTGCTGCATCCGGGAGATGTGGTGGGACAGGCGGCTGCGGGACCAGAGCATCCGGTTGGCGAGTTCGCTGAGCCTGAGTCGTTGTTCAGGGGTCTCGGACAGGTCGCTCAGGACGTCGTAGTCCGGCTCGGAGAGACCGGCGTCCTGCATCAGTTCCCGGGCCAGTTCCAGGTCGAGCAGGCGGCGCATGCGGCGGTAGCCGCGCCACGCGCGGTTCTCCTGCTCGTCCAGCCAGCGCGGTTCGTCCATGCGCCGATCGTACCGGTGTTGTTGACATGTCACCAAGTTGCGGTCTAGGTTGATGACATGTCAACCAAACTGCCGTCCCGGCTGGTGCGGCTGTTCACCGGCCTGGCCTTGTTCGGCGTCAGCGTGGCGCTGATGGTCCGCGCCGACCTCGGGCTCGCGTCCTGGGACGTGCTGCACCAGGGCCTCGCCGACCGCACCGGCCTGCCGATGGGCCTGCTGGTCAACGGCGTGGCGCTGCTGGTGCTGCTGCTGTGGATCCCGCTGCGGCAGCGCCCGGGCGTCGGCACCGTGGCGAACGTCGCGCTCGTCGGCCTGGCCCTCGACGCGACGCTGGCCCTGCTGCCGCCGGTCGACCCGCTCGCCGGCCGGATCGGCCTGCTGGTCGCGGGCGTCCTGCTCAACGGCCTCGCCACCGCGCTCTACCTCGGCGCCCGGCTCGGCCCCGGCCCGCGGGACGGGCTGATGACCGGCCTGGCCGCCCGCGGCCTGCCGCTCGGCCCGGCCCGCACCGGGATAGAGGTGACGGTGCTGGCGGCCGGCTGGCTGCTCGGCGGTGCCGTCGGCCCCGGCACCCTGCTCTACGCGATCGGCATCGGGCCGATCGTCGCCTGGTTCGTTCCCCGACTCACCACGCCGGCCCCGGCCGCCGCCCCGACAGGAGTGACCTCACCATGCCCCGCCTGAACGTCGTCGTCGCCAGCACCCGCCCCGGCCGGGTCGGCCGTCGCATCGGTGACTGGTTCACCGCGGCCGCCGTCCGCCACGCCGGCTTCGACGAGGTACGCCTCCTCGACCTGGCCGAGATCGGGTTGCCCTTCCACGACGAGCCGCACCACCCGTCCGAGCGGGTCTACCTGCACGAGCACACCCGCGCCTGGAGCGCCGAGATCGACGCCGGAGACGCCTTCGTCCTGGTGATGCCGGAGTACAACTACGGCTTCAGCGCGCCGCTGAAGAACGCGATCGACTACCTCTACCACGAGTGGCAGCACAAGCCGGTGGGCTTCGTCAGCTACGGCATGACCTCCGGCGGCCTGCGCGCGGTGCAGATGATCAAGCAGGTGGTGACCACGCTGAACATGACCCCGGTCAACGACCAGGTGGTGGTCTTCCTGCGACAGGCGCTGGACGAGTCGGGCGAGCTGCGACCCGACCCGGGCCGGGAGGAGGCCGCCGCGCTCATGCTCGACCAGCTCGCCCGGCTGGCCGTCGCGCTCGCGCCGCTGCGGGTTGCGGCATGAGCGCCCGGCTCTGGGAGCTGTTCGGCGAGCGCGGGCGCGGTGTGCTCGTCACGCTGCGCCGGGACGGACGCCCTCAGCTGTCCAACCTCGACTACCTGGCCGAGCCGGGCCTGATCCGCTGCTCCACCACCGGTGACCGGGCCAAGGTGCGCAACCTGCGCCGCGACCCCCGGGCCAGCTTCCACGTGACCACCGCCGACGGCGGGGCGTACGCGGTCGCCGAGGGAACCGTGACGCTCACCCCGCCGGCCGCCGCCACCGACGACGCCACGGTCGACGAGCTGGTCGAGGTGTACCGGCGGATCCGCGGCGAGCACCCGGACTGGGCCGACTACCGGGCCGCCATGGTGGCCGACGGGCGGGTGGTGCTGCGGCTCGCGGTGGAGCGGGTGTACGGCTGGCGGCCCTGACCCGCCCGGTCCACCGCCGCGCCCGTACCGGGGGTGACTAGGGTCTGAGCATGGTCGCAATCTCGTACGAGGACATCGTCAAGGTCCCGAAGGCGCTGCTGCACGATCACCTCGACGGCGGCCTGCGGCCCGCGACGATCGTCGAGCTGGCCGCCGAGGTCGGCCACGAACTGCCCACCACCGACCCCGCGGCCCTCGGCGTCTGGTTCACCGAGGCGGCGAACTCCGGCTCGCTGGAGCGCTACCTGGAGACGTTCGCGCACACGGTGGCGGTCATGCAGACCGCCACCGCGTTGCGCCGGGTCGCCCGCGAGTGCGCGCTGGACCTGGCCGCCGACGGTGTGGTCTACGCCGAGGTGCGGTTCGCCCCGGAGCAGCACCTGGAGCAGAACCTGACCCTGGACGAGGTGGTCGACGCGGTGGTCACCGGGTTCCGGGAGGGCAGCGCGCTGGCCGCCGAGGCGGGCACCCCGATCCGGATCGGCACGCTGCTGACCGCGATGCGGCACGCGGCCCGCTCGCAGGAGATCGCCGAGCTCGCCGTACGGCACCGCGACACCGGGGTGGTCGGCTTCGACATCGCCGGCGCCGAGGCGGGCTTCCCGCCCACCCGGCACCTGGACGCGTTCGAGTACCTCCAGCGGGAGAACTTCCACTTCACCATCCACGCCGGTGAGGCGTTCGGCCTGCCGTCCATCTGGCAGGCGATCCAGTGGTGCGGCGCCGACCGGCTCGGCCACGGCGTACGCATCGTCGACGACATCACCCCGGGCAACCCGCCGGTGCTGGGCCGGCTGGCCGCGTACGTGCGCGACAAGCGCATCCCGCTGGAGCTGTGCCCGTCGTCGAACGTGCAGACCGGTGCCGCGGCCTCGATCGCCGACCACCCGATCGGGCTGCTGCGCGACCTGCGGTTCCGGGTGACGGTGAACACCGACAACCGGCTGATGAGCGGCACCTCGATGTCGCGGGAGATGGCGCTGCTGGTGGAGGCCTTCGGCTACGGCTGGAAGGAACTCCAGTGGTTCACGATCAACGCGATGAAGAGCGCGTTCATCCCGTTCGACGAGCGGCTGCGGATCATCGACGAGGTGATCAAGCCGGCGTACGCCGAACTGATCGGCTGATCACGACTGGCGGGGGTGGCCGGAGAGCAGCGCGGCCACCCCGCGCAGCACCTGACCGGCCCGGGCCGCCTCGGCGCCCAGCCCGGTCTGCCGGCGCAGCACGGCCGGCTCGGCGCGCAGCAGCGTGACCCCGCGCCGGAGGAGCACCCGGGGCGCCTTGCGCTGCTCGGCGAGATCCCGGGCGAGGCGGCGCAGGAACGTCGCCCCGCGCGGGCGGCGCAGCGCGTACGCCCCGGCGAGCAGCCCGAGCCGCCGGCATTCGGCCACGATCTCGGCCGCGAAGATCCCCTCGGCGACGAAGATTGGCGATCCGTCGACATCGAATGGCCGGGTGGCTACCCGACGGTCTGCGCCGATCGCATAAACCGGCACTTCGGCCTTGCCCTCACGAGCCAGTCGGGCGATTGTTTGCACCGCCGTGTCCGCATCCCAGGACAAGGGGGACTCCCAATCCACCCGTCCGTTTCGACGCGGACACGTAGGGTCATCGCCGTCCTTGTAGAAGTCGTCCAGGCAGAGCACCGGAAGTCCGGTTCGCTGGGCTATGTATGACTTTCCCGACCCGGAGGGGCCGGCGAGCAAGACGACGCGGTGCGGGTGTTCCATTACCTTCAGTGACTCCGGCCAGACGGATTGCTATCAAATTGCATCAACATCTCATCACACCTCCGGTGAGGGACAACCTGGTCTTTCTCTTTGCGGAGCGGCGTGATGGAATCTCGGAGGTCCGACCCGCCGGGTCGGTCGCTCGGCGTTGCCCTCAGGGTGGCGCGGGGCGCGGTAATGCGAGGGCGGTGACGTGAGCAAACGGCCAACGACGGCGGGCTCCTTCCTGTCGCGGCTGCGCCGGCCGATGAGTCGGCTGCGCGACATGCCGATCTGGTCCAAGCTCGGTCTGATCATGATCGTGCCGACCATCGCCACGGTTGTGGTGGGCACCAGTGGTCTGGTCGACCACCTGGAGACGCTCAACAATGCCAACCGGGCGGGGGATCTGGCCAATCTGATCGGCTACTCGGGTGACCTGGTCGACAGCGTGCAGGACGAGCGGGTCGGTGCCGTGCTCTTCCTCGGCGCGAAGGAGTTCCAGACCCGGGCGCAGTACCAGGAGGGTTACAACCGCGCCAACCAGCGGGTGGACCAGAGGAAGTCGTCCTACCTGCGGCAGCGTGGCGAGATCGACGACCTGCCCCGCAACTTCGTCGGGCTGCTGGACACGATCGACACCCAGCTCAAGGACCTTCCGGCGACCCGCAGCCAGGTACTGAACGGCAAGCTCAAGATCAACGACGCCGACCAGGCGTACCGGCAGCTGATCGAGGACCTGCTGGCGATCCGCGACTCGGCCACCCAGCTCGCCGGCGACAACGACCTGAGCGACCGGATGCGCGCGGCGGCCGCCGTGGCCCGGCAGAAGGAATACCTGACCCAGCGCCGGGTCGTCGTCCACCAGGCGCTCACCCAGAACCAGTACACCGCCGCGCTGCGCGAGCAGTTCATCGCCAGCGGAACCGGCCAGTCGCAGTCGCTGGCGACCTTCCAGGCCGTCGCCACCGAGCCCGACAAGCTGTTCTACGAGCAGACCGTCTCCGGGCCCGACCTGCGCAAGGCCGACCGCTTCACCAGTTTCATCTCGGGCAACAACAGCGGCTCGATGGAGAACGCCCCGTTCGGGTCGGACCAGTGGGACCAGACCATGGTCGCCAACGCCGAGCTGATCCGGACCGTGGAGGCCCGGCTCGACGGCAACGTGGTCCGGCAGGCCGACGCGCTGCGCTCGGACACCCAGCGCCAGGTGTTCCTGGAGACCGGCCTGCTGCTCACCATGCTGCTGCTGGCCATCCTGTTCGCGTACCTGGTGGCCCGCTCGATGGCCCGCTCGCTGCGCGACCTGCGCCAGGGCGCCCTGGCGGTGGCCCAGTACGGCCTGCCGCAGGCGGTCGCCCGGCTGCGCGACCCGCAGGTGACCGGCCAGCTCTCCCCGGTGCAACTGGCCAACCAGATCGCCGAGCCGCTGCCGGTGCGCAGCAAGGACGAGTTCGGCCAGGTGACCGAGGCGTTCAACGCCGTCCACCTGGAGGCCGTCCGGACCGCCGCCGAGCAGGCCGCCCTGCGGGCGTCGGTCGCGACCATGTTCGTCAACCTGGCCCGCCGCTCGCAGATCCTGGTCGACCGGCTGATCGGCCACCTCGACCGGCTGGAGCGCGGCGAGGAGGACCCGGACCGCCTGGCCGAGCTGTTCCAGCTCGACCACCTGGCCACCCGGATGCGCCGCAACGACGAGAACCTGCTGGTCCTCGCCGGCGCGGACTCCACCCGTGTGCAACGCGAGCCCGCCGCCCTGATCGACGTGCTCCGCGCCGCCCAGTCCGAGGTCGAGCACTACACCCGGATCGAGTTCGGCGTGATCGACCGGGACATCGAGGTCGCCGCCCACGCGGTCAACGACCTGGTGCACCTGGTCGCCGAGCTGTTCGACAACGCCACCGCCTTCTCCCCGCCGGACTCCCAGGTCATGGTGGAGGCCCGGCGGGTCGGCGACCGCGCCTCCCTCTACGTGGAGGACCGCGGCATCGGCATCAGCCAGGAGCAGCTCCGTGACCTCAACGAGCGGCTGGCCACGCCGCCGCAGGTGGACGTCGCGGTCTCCCGGATGATGGGCCTGGTCGTGGTCGCGCGGCTGGCCGCCCGGCACGGTGTCCGGGTCGAGCTGCGACCGGGCGCCGATCGGGGCACCGTCGCCGACGTGACGCTGCCCACCTCGGTCCTGGTGCCGCGCGCCCTCGCCGGCCGTGCTCCGGGCGCGCCGGCCCTGCCGCCCGCAACCCAGCAGCAGAGCGGACCGACGCCCGCCTTCGGCGCCCTGGCCGCGTTCGGCAACAACAACCCGCCTGGCCTGCCGCCGGCGCCGCACCCGGGTTCCTCGGGCAACCAGGTCACGCTCGGCGGACGCGCCTTCGACCCGGCGCCGCGCAACGGCTCCGGCACCCCGGCGAACGCCGGTGGCGGCCGGGCCATGCCGGCCTGGTCCGACCTGACCGGCGCCAACCCGTCCGGTGGGGACGGCGGTTTCGGCTCCCGGACCTCGAACGGCCAGGGATTCGAGCCGCTGCCGCAGCGGCGCAACCCGGGCGAGGACGACCCGGGCACCAGCGGCCAGCAGCCGGCGATCCCGCGCCAGCTGCCGAGCAGCCCGGAGGCGCGGCCCTACAGCCCGCCGCCGGTCTCCGCGCCGCCGGTCCCGCCGGTCTCGGCGCCGCCGCTGCCCCCGGTCTCCGGCGCACCGGTCTCCGGCAATCCGCTGCCGTACCGCCCGGTCTCGGCCGCCCCGGTCTCCGGCGACCCGTTCTCGGGCCGCCCGGTCTCCGCGGCTCCGGTCTCCGGCGACCCGCTGCCCTACCGTCCGGTCTCGGCCGCGCCGGTCTCCGGGCACCCCGCGTCGGGCGCCCCGGTCTCCGGACAGCCCGCCGCCGGTCACCCGGCCTCCGCGCCGCCGGCGAACCAGCCGCAGGCGCGCCCGATGTCCGCGCCAGGTGTCAGCGCCCCGCCGGTCTGGCCCCCGGTCGCGCCGACGCCCGCTCCGGCGGCGCCGGAACGGCCGGCGAGCGGCATGGACATGACCACCGAGCTGCCCCGGGTGCCGCGCACGGAGATGCCGGCCACCCCGCAGCCGACGGCCGGCCAGCCGTCCGCCGCTCCGGCCGCGAGCCGGCCGTCCGAGGCCCGGCCCGCCACCCCGGCGGCGCCGGTGTCGCGGCCGGCCACGCTGCAGCAGCCGGGCAACCGCCAGCGGTACGCGGACGAGACGATGGAGCTGCCGATCTTCCGGGAGCTGGAGTCGGCGTGGTTCCGTACCCGCCGGCCCGGGCCCAACGAGGAGTCGGCGGCACCGGCCGCGACGACTAACGGTGGCGCCGCCACCCAGCAGTTCGCCAAGGTGGACACGGCCGGCCGGCCCGTGCCGCAGACGACACCCGCAACGACAGGTAACACACCGATGGCACACACTCCGGCGGCCGGCGGAGCACCGCGTGACAACGGCGCGGCGAACGGGAACACCCGTCCCGCGTACACCGGCGGGTTGCCCACCCGGCAGCCGGCCGCGTCGCCGCAGGGCTCCTCCCCGTGGCAGACCGCGGCCGACGACGGCTGGCGTGCCGCCTCGGCGGCCACCGAGGTGCCGGTCGCGGAGACCACCCAGAAGGGGCTGCCGAAGCGGACGCCGATGGCGCAGCTCGTGCCGGGCAGCATCGAGAAGCCTTCCGCGTCCGTGCAGCGGCGTACACCGGAAGGGGTCCGGGGCCTGCTCTCGGCCTACCATCGGGGCGTGCAGCGCGGGCGTAACACCGACAGCAACACGACCGGCCCGGAGGGCACTCCGGGCGGGCAGCAGTCCTCGCAGTCTGACTCAGGCCCGGTGGCCGGGAGCGGGCAGAAGGAGCAACAAGGATGACTACTACGCAGGATCTCGGATGGCTGCTCGCCAACTTCGCCGACCGGGTGCCCGGTGTGGCGCACGCGGTCGCGGTCTCGGCCGACGGCCTGCTTCTCGCCTCGTCCCGTGACCTTCCGCGGGACCGTGCCGACCAGCTCGCCGCGATCGCGTCCGGTCTGGTCAGCCTCACCCAGGGCGCGGCCCGCTGCTTCGAGGGCGGGGCGGTGTTGCAGACAGTCGTCGAGATGGACAACGGTTTCCTGTTCCTGATGTCCATCTCGGACGGTTCGTCGTTCGCGGTGCTGGCGGCGCGGAGCTGCGACGTGGGTCAGGTCGGGTACGAGATGGCCCTGCTCGTGGACCGGGTGGGCGATGCCCTGACGCCGCAGCCGCGCACGGCTGTGGGGATGATGGGCTGAATGACGCGCTGGCCGGTGGGTCAGGTGCGGGAACAACTACGACAGCGACGGATGCCACCGGGGCGAGCCGGTGCCGGGTACGAGGGAGGTGAGCGGCGACATGGATCGTGACGAGCCGACCGGCGCGTTGGTCCGGCCGTACGCCGTTACCCGCGGTCGTACCCGTCCCCGGCTCGACATCGCCCTGGAGGCACTCGTCGAGACGACGGTGCGCGGCCGAGCGGTTGCCACTGGCAATGGTGGCCACGGTCGTGAACACCAGTACATCGCCGCGTTGTGTGACGGACGTGTGCAGTCGCTCGCCGAGATCGCGGCGCGGATGCAGCTTCCGCTCGGCGTGGCCCGGGTGCTCATCGCCGACATGGCGACGGACGGCCTGGTCGCGGTCCACGAGCCGACCATTTTGGACGACTCCGACGACGCGGTGGGCACTGAACTGCTGGAGAGGGTGCTGAGTGGACTTCGCAGGCTCTGACATGTCGCACCGGCCGCCGGCCCCGAGCGGCCGAGTGACGTCGGCGAAGATCGTTATCGCCGGTGGGTTCGGCGTCGGCAAGACGACGCTGGTCGGCTCGGTCTCCGAGATCACGCCGCTGACCACCGAGGCGATCATGACCTCCGCCGGTGTCGGCGTCGACGACACCCGGCAGGTGCCGGGCAAGACGACGACCACGGTGGCGATGGACTTCGGTCGTATCTCGATCGACCGGGATCTGATCCTGTACCTGTTCGGTACGCCGGGTCAGACGCGGTTCTGGTTCATGTGGGACGAGTTGGTCCGGGGTGCGATCGGCGCGGTGGTGCTCGTCGACACCCGGCGGCTCGCCGACTGCTTCGCCGCCATCGACTTCTTCGAGCACCGGCGGCTGCCGTACCTGGTGGCCATCAACTGCTTCGACGGCATGCAGTACCACGATCCGCAGGACGTCCGGGACGCGCTGGCGATCTCCCGCGACGTGCCGGTGGTGCCGTGCGACGCCCGTAACCGGGAGTCCACGAAGCACGTGCTGATCTCGCTGGTCGAGTACGTGCTCACCATGCGGCGCTCGCGGGCCGTCGCGCCCGCCTGACCGACGCGCGGAAGCGCCCGGCGGCCCCAGGGCCACCGGGCGCTTCCTGCCGTCCGGGGTCGGACACGGTACGCGACCGCTCGGTGACCGTCCACGCGGGACGGCCACCGGGCGCGCTTCGGAGTCAGGCGTACCGGGTCCACGTGCCGCGGAACACCTGGTACACGGCGAGCGAGTCGGGCTCCATGCCGCCGTGCCGGTCGGCGCGGAACGCGTACCCGCCGGCGATGCCCTCGACCGTCTGCGCCTGGAGGAGGGCCCGCAGCCGGCCCCGGTCCAGGCTCGTCGCCATCCGCGCCGACGTGGCGAGGAGCTGGAGCGCGTCCGAGGCGTACGGGGCGAAGTCCGGGCTGACGCCGTGGCGCTGCGTGTAGCGGTTGACGAAGTCCCGGCGGGCCAGCTGCGCCGTCGTGGTGGCGGTGGCCGCGGAGACGTCCAGGCAGGCCGGGTGCACCGCGTACGCGCCCTCCACGGCGGCGGCGTTCGCCCCCTGGACGGTGTCGTCGGCGACCGCGCCGGCGTCGAAGAAGATCGGGCCGCGGTGGCCGGCGGAGCGCAGTTCCCGCGCCGCGACGCCGGAGTCGGGTGCGGTACCCCAGACCACCACGCCGTCGCGCTGGCTGCCGGCGACGCGCTCGGCGGCGGCACGGAAGCGCCGGCCGGTCGCCGGCAGGCGTACCGTGCGGGCCAGGTCGGTGCTGCTGTCGGCGAGCGCCTCCCGCATCGCCCGCACACCCGAGTCGCCGTGCAGGCCGTCGGCGGCGAGCACCGACACCCGCCGGATCTTCTTGGACTCGAACAGCTCCACCAGACGACGCGCCATGTCGATGGCGTCCGGGGTGAGCTTGTAGGTGAACGTGCGCTCCTCCAGCGGCAGCACGATGCGGTCACCGTACCCGAGCGACAGGAAGGGCGTCTTGACCCGCTGGGCGGCCGCCGCGAGGGCCGTCGAGGTCTCGCCGAGCAAGCCGCCGATGAGCGCCTGCGCGCCGGCCCGGGTGAGGTCGGCGGCGTGGCGGGCGGCGACCTCGGGATTGCTGCCGTTGTCCAGGATCTGGAGCCGGACCGACCGGACCAGGTTCCCGACCGGTAGGCCGGTGCGGTTCAGCGAGTCGGCGGTGAGCTGCAGGGCCTGCCGCTGGGCGACGCCGAGCAGCGACCCGGCGCCGGTGAGCTCCAGACTCGCGCCGACGATCAGGTCCTGGTCACTCGGCGCGCTGCTGGACGGGCCGTCGTCCGGCCGCTGGCCCTGCGGCGCGCAACCGGCGAGCAGCAGGCTCCCGGCAGCGGCGGCGAGGACGCCCCGCCGGGTGAGCACAGTGGAGTCGAACGCCGGTGTCGCCAATGGAATCGCCTTCCCACCCCGGCGAACAGGCGCCGCCGCTGGTCCGCCGGGTATGTTCCCGGCCGGTCCAGCCCAGCGTCAAATCGTCCCGGTGTGGGATGGAACACCCCGGCGGGCCCGGTCAGGAGCGGTAGCCCGCCGAGCGGTACTCGTACTCCCGGTCGTCGTCGCGGTCACCGGTGTCGCGGGTGAAGTCCCAGCCGCCGGCCGCCTCACGGCCCGGACGGCCGCCCACGGCGAAGCCGCCGATCTCCTGGCCGCGGCGCCAGCCCCGGAAGTATCCGGTGGTGTTCTCGGCGAGGCTCGCCGCGTTCCGGACGATCCGCAGCGGACGCTCCTCGCGCAGCGGGGAGCCCGGCACCAGATTGGCCTGCGGCACGCGCTTCGGCAGCCCGGCCTTGGTCTCCGCGCCGACGGCCGGACGGGCCGCCTGCTCGGCCGCCTGCCAGCCGGTGTCGGCCGTGGTCGACCACTCCAGGTCGGCCTCGTCGCCGTGCCCGACGAACCAGGCGGACTTGGCCTGCGCGAAGATCAGCAGGTCGCCGTCACCCTCGTCGGAGACCGGCGGCGGCCGGTGCTCCTTCGGGGCGGGACGCCGTTCGGGCGCGGCGGGAAGCGGGACGCGGCCCGGGTCGCCCTGGTCGACCAGCCGCAGCGGCGGCGTGTCCAGGCCGGGATCGGCCGACCGGCTCATCTCGTCGCGCAGCGCGCGGTCCGCCAGCGGCGGCGGCTCCACCAGCCGCAGCATCGGCGGCTCCTGCGGCAGGTCGTCGGCGAGCCACGGCGGCGTGACCCGGCCGGGGTCGCTCGGCGCGTCCACGCCCCGCCCGTACGAGTAGGTGGTGCCCTCCCGCTCCCGCGCGGTGTCGTCCTCGTTGTTCACCAGCGGCCAGTTCGCCCGGGAGCCCGGCGGCGCCTCCGGCGCGGGCGGACGCGGGGCCGGCACCGGGATGCTCAGGTCGGTGGCGCTGAACCCACCGGTCGGCGGTTCGGGGTTCTGGTTCGTCTTGGGCCGGGGCGGGATGACGGTGCGCTGCCGCTCGGCCCGCGCCTTGTTGATCGCCGCGGTGGTGAGCGTCGGGCGGAACGGCTCGCCGGCCTCGGCCGGCGGCACGGCGCCGCGCGGGGACGGGGCGATCGGCGTGATCCCGGGTGGCGGCGGGGGCGGCGCGGAGATCGGCCGGTTGGTGGGACCGTCCACCCGCGACGGCAGCGGCGCGCCGGTCGGCTCGGGCCGCGCCGGTGGAGCCGAGGACGGCCGGCCCAGCGCGGCCGCCGGAGCGACGGGCGTGACCGGGGCCGGGGCGACCGGCGGCGGCGTCACCGGCGCGGGTGCGACCGGTGGCGGGCCGAGCGGCCGGGGCGTCGTCGTGGCGGCCGGACCGGACACCGGCTCCGGGCGGCTGCGCCGCCCACCGGGGACCGGCTCGGGACGACCCCGGCGGCCGGCCGGCTCGGGTGCGCCGGCCGGTTCGGGACGACCGAGGTGGGGCTCGGCGATCGGCTCCGGTGGGATCGAGCGCACCGGACGCAGCTCGGCCGCCGACGCCGGCGTCAGCTCGTCGACCTGCTCTCCCCGTCGGGCGGCGGCCCGGCGGCCGGTCGCGGGGGCGGGAGCGGTGCGTTCGGCGAGCGCGCCGACGAGCGCGTCGCAGCCGGCGTCGCAGGTCCGGACCGAGGCGACGGCCTGGCGCACGGTCTCGGCGACGGCCGCAGTGAGCGTGCGGTTGACGGTGGCCCGCCGGGGCGTCTCGGAGATGGCGACACGCAACGCGGTCACCGCGTCGGAAACGTCGTCGGCGTCGGCCACGCCCTCGCCCGTCAGCTGCGCGACGACCGCGTCGGCGGCCAGCGCGCCGTCCCGGCCACCACGGCCCGCGGGACCGGTGAGCATCCCGGGCTCGGGCAGCGCGTCGAGGACCGCCAGGGCGACCCGGTCGGCAGGATCCGGGTAGGCCCGCAGCGCGGCCGGGTAGAGCTCGCGGAGCACCTCGCGCAGCGTCACCGCGGCGGAGTGCCGGCCGCTCGCGAGCGCCGCGTGCGCGGCCAGGACCTGCGTGTATCCGGCGAGTTCACGCGGCGCCGGGAGGGTCACCGCGGAGAGCGCGCCGGCCTGGAGCGCGCGGGCCAGCCCGACCGCGCGGCGCTCGGCGGGCGGGGAGTTCATCTCCTCCAGGGAGTCGTCGTCGGCGAAGCGCTCGGCGAAGTCGTCGACCGAGTCGTCGTCCGCGATCGCCAGCGGCCGGCCGGCGGCGCTGAGCAGCGAGGTGACGATGTGGTCGTCGCTGTCCGCGGCGATGGCCGCGCCGCTCGGACCGCCGGACCGTTCCACCAGCAGCGCGACCAGCCGGGCGTAACCTGCGGGATCGTCACCGATCTCGCAGACGTGCAGCAGACGGCCTGCGTCGTCGACCACAGCGGACGTCAGCGTCGTTCCGGCCGAAGCCGTTCGGTCGGCCGGATCTGCCGAGGCCAGACCGCAGTACACGCGCACGAGCGCCACGGCGTCGTCCTCCTCCCGGGACACAGGTCTTTCTCTGCCAGAGACTGATGCTCCCCGCTCCGGGTCAGTCGCGCCAGTCCACAACCGCAGAGATCTTGCCGACAATGGTGCGCCAACCCAAACTTGCGGTTTGTGCCCCGATTTTCTTCAGCCGGCGACGACCCAGGAAACCACCGACGCCACCGTTGACGGAAGCGCGCAGCGCCTCGTCCAGGTCGTCCAGGCTGGAGCCGGCGGAGAGCATGTCCAGCACGGCGGGTAGCCGCAGGGCGTACGCCAGGTCACGGGCGATCTCACCGGCTTCGATGAGCAGCTCGTGGTCCCATGCGTCGTGGCCGCCGCGCAGGTTCTCCACCACCAGGTCGAGCTCGTACGTGTCCTCGTCCAGCGGGGCGATGTCGGCCGGCTCCAGCCGTTCGGACAGTTCATTCCAACTGTCCAGCTGGGACAGATCGTTGGGCGCACCGGAACGGATGAAAGTGACCAATGACTCCGGGGTCTTGAACAGCAGGAGCCGGCCCTTGTGGGTGAGGAAGACCGGCACCTCCTCGTCGCCGGCCTCGTCCTCGTCCTCGTCGTCCTCGGCCTCGTCCTCGTCGGCTTCGGCCTTCTCGTCGTCCGAGGCGCCGGCCTTGCCCTTGCGGCGGGACTTGGCGTCCTTCTCCTCGTCCTCGTCGTCCTCCTCGGCGGAGAGGGCGGCGAACTCCTCGTCGAGGATCACCACCTCCTCGTCCTCCTCGGTCTCGACGACCTGGCGGCGGGCCAGGAACGGGTCGTCCTGGTCGCGCTCGGCGACGTCGGTCGGGGTCAGCTCGCGCGCCTGCCGGTACGCCCGCAGCGTGAAGCCGGTGCCGGCGGGCAGGGCGATCTCCACCGGGTCGATCCGCACCTCGTCCCAGAGCGCGCGGTCGGCCGGCGGGCGGTCCTCCTCGACCTCGTCGGCCGCGGCGGCGGCGTCGGTGTCGTCGAGCTCGGGCTCGTCGGCGTCGGGCCGTTGGGGCGACTGGCGGGCCACGCTGACCTCCGTGTGCGTTCGGGTTGCCCACCCGGCGGCGTCGCGCCGCCGAGTGACTCTGCGCACATACCCTAGTGGGCGACGGTTCCGACCGGGAGTCGCACCCCTTGGCGCCGTGGCGGCGCGACAAGTAGCGTTGCTACGCATGAAGGCGCAGGCGCTGCACGGACACCTGGACGCGCTGCTGCTCGCCGTGCTGGAACGGGGCGCGCTGCACGGCTACGCGATCATCGAGGCGTTGCGTGCCCGCAGCGGCGGCACGCTGGATCTGCCCACCGGCACCATCTATCCGGCACTGCGCCGGTTGGAGCGGGCCGGGCTGGTGGCGAGCACCTGGAGCACGGTGAACGGCCGGGAGCGCCGCACCTACGAGCTGACCGATGCCGGCGGCCGGGCGCTGGCGGGGGAGCGGGCCGGCTGGCTTGAGTTCAGCGCCACCGTCGGGCGGTTCCTCGGCGCGGACGAGCCGCCCACCGCACCGGCCTGACCGCGGCGGCCGGTCGCGCGGGCGCCGGCCCGAGCCCAGTCGTTCTAGCCGGCCAGCCGGCGGTCGGCGAGCACCCAGCAGCGGGCCGCCCGGGCCAGGGCGAACCAGGCCGCCGAGACCACCACCATCCCGATGATCAGGGGAGGCCAGGTGAGCGCGGCGTCCCACAGCCCGATCGACCAGCCGAACAGCGCGCCCCCGGCGACCGCGCCGAGCAGCAGGCCGCCGGTCAGACCGAAACCGATCAGTCGCGCCGAGCGGACGAGCCGCGGTGATCCCCACCGGGCGGCGAGCGGGCCGACCAGCAGCGCGACCAGCGCCAACGCGGCGACCACGCCCCAGATGCCGTTCAGCGAGGCGGACAGCAGCAGGTAGCTCTGCGGCGGCGGCGGACCGCCGCTCCAGCTCGACCCCTGCCAGGTCAGGTCACCGGCGGCGATGAGCACCACCGCCACCACGAGCGTGCGCAGCGCCAGCCCGCGCAGCGCGCCGACGGCCAGCTCGGCCTGGAAACCCGGCACGAGCTGAGCGTCGCTGCCGAACTCGGCGACCGCCCGCCGCTGCGCCTCCGCGCGCGGCAGGCCCCCGTCCCGGTACGCCTCGACGGCGTCCTCCAGCGCGTGCCGCGCCTCGGCCAGCAGGTCGGCCTTGAGCCGGTTCGGCCCGTGCAACCGCGTGGACAGTTCGTGCAGCCGGCGGTCGACCATTGCCTCCTCATGCACCCGCATGCGGCCAAGCCTGCCACCGACGGGCGACACCCGCGTCAGGGAAAACCCCGAGCGGCCGGGCGTCAGGGCGTGATCGCCAGGTAGCCGCGCTCGGCCGCCTCCTGGCGCAGCCACTGCTCCCGGTACCAGCCGGGGCGTGCCACCAGCTCGTCGTGCCGGCCGCGCTGAACAACCCGGCCACCTTCGAGCACCACGATCTCGTCCAGCCCGGCCAGACCGCTGAGCCGGTGGCTGATCAGCAGCACCGAGTGCCCGGCCGGGACGGCGGCGAGCGCGGAGTCCAGCACCGCGTCGGCGGCCGCCGGGTCGAGCCCCTCGGTCGGCTCGTCGAGCACCAGCACCGGCGGGGCGGCCAGCAGCGCCCGGGCCAGCGCGAGCCGCTGCCGCTGCCCGCCGGAGAGCTGCCCGCCCTGCTCGCCGACCACCGTGTCCCAGCCGTCGGGCTGCTCGCGTACCCAGTCGAGCAGGCCGGCCGCCCGGGTCGCGGTGGCCAGGTCCGCCTCGGTGGCGTCCGGACGGCCGAGGAGCAGGTTCTCCTTGACCGTGGCGTGGAAGACGTACGCCTCGGCGAGCAGGCCGCCGACCACCCGGGGCAGGTGCTCGGCCGGGATGTCGGACACCGGCACGCCGCCGACCGTGACCCGGCCGGTGTCGGGGCGTACCGCGCCGGTGAGCACCGCGGCGAGCGTGCTCTTGCCGGCGCCGCTCGGCCCCACCACCGCCACCCGGCGGCCGGCCGGCAGGCCGAGGTCGAACCCGGCCAGGGCGAGGGCGGCACCCGCCCGGTACCGGACCGTCACGTCGGAGAACCGCACGTCGTGGCCGTCGGTCCCGGGCTCCGGCGCGGCCTGGGACGTCGCCGTCGCGGGCTCGGTGAGCAGGTCGGCGACGCGGGCCAGCCCGGTCCGGAGCTGGGTGCGCTGGCGGGCCGCCGCGACGAGCGCGAGCGCCACCTCCACGGCGGCGAGCGAGCCGACCGCGAGGACGCCGACGAGCACGCCGCCGACCTCGGCCCGCAGTGCCACGACCACCACCGCGGCGGCGGTGAGGCCACCGACGAGGACGCCGAGCGCGTCCACCGCGAAGCCGGTCGCGGCGAGCCGGCGTTCCAGCCGGGCCAGCCGTCCGGCCCGCTCGTCGGCGGCGGCGAGCGCGGCGCCGGTCGCCCCGAACGCGGCCAGGTCGGCGGCGCCGTGGGTGAGGTCGACCGCGTCCACGGCGAGCGCGCCGCGCAGCGGGGCCACCTCGTCGGCGGCGCGGCGGGTGATCCGGGTGGCGAGCGCGGGCAGCGCCACGCCGGCCACGAGCAGGCCGATCGCGAGCACACCGGCGGCCGGTGGTGAGATCAGCGCGGCGACGCCGGCCGCGAGCACGCTGACCAGGGCCGCCGCCGCGCCGGGCACGAGGACGCGCAGGAGCAGGTCCTGGGCGGCCTCCACGTCGGAGACCAGGCGGCTCAGCGCGTCCCCGGTACGCCGGCCGGTCTCGCGGCGGGCGGCGAGCGTGGCGAAGACGCGGGCCCGCACGTCGGTGATCATGCGGAGGACGGCGTCGTGCCCGGCGAGCCGTTCGGTGTACCGGAACACGCCCCGGCTGACCGCCAGCGCCCGGACCGCGACGATGGCCACCGTCAGCCGGTCCAGCGGAGGCCGGCCGGCGGCGCTCATCAGCAGCCAGGTGGCGGTGGCCATCAGCGCCAGGCCGGCGAACTCGGTCGCGGCGGCGAGCAGTCCTGCGCCGAGCAGCCGGCTCAGGTACGGGCGGGCCAGTCGCAGCACCGCCCGCTCGGCGCCGGGGCGGGCAGGCGCGGGCGGTTCCGGCGCGCCGGAGGGCGCCACCGGAACCCCGGTCGGCCCGGCCGGTTCGCGGCCCACCGGCGTCACGCCGTCGCCGGCGGTCACCGGGCCACCGCCGGGCGGGCGGGGAAGGCGGGGCTCATCGGGACACCACCGGTCGGGCGGGGAAGGCGGGCTTCATCGGGCCACTCCCGGTCCGGTGGCGGTCGCGTGCAGCTCGGTGACCCGGCCGTCCTCGACGCGCAGGATCCGGTCGGCGTCGGCGAGCAGCGCGGGCCGGTGCGCGACGAGCAGCGCGGTACGTCCGGCGACCAGCCGCCGGGTCGCGTCCAGCACCACCGCCTCGCTGGCGCTGTCCAGCCGCGCGGTCGGCTCGTCGAGCAGCACGATCGGGGCGTCCCGGAGGAACGCGCGAGCCAGCGCGACCCGCTGTCGCTGCCCACTGGACAGGCCGTGGCCGCGCTCGCCGAGGGAGGTGTCCAGCCCGTCGGGCAGGGCGTCGACCACCTCGTCCAGCGCGGCGCCGGTGACCGCCGCGGCGAGCACGTCGTCCGGGGTGTCCGGTGCGCCGAGGCGGATGTTGTCGGCGAGCGACCCGGCGAACAGGTGCGCCCGCTGCGGCACCCAGGCCAGCTCGCGCCGCCAGGCGTCGAGGTCGACCCCGGTCAGGTCCACCCCGTCGACGGTGACCCGGCCCGAGGTCGGTGCGACGAAGCCGAGCAGCAGGTTGAGCAGCGTGCTCTTGCCCGCGCCGCTGGGCCCGATGATCGCCACCCGGTCGCCGGGCCGGATGGTCAGCGTGACGTCGCGCAGCGCGGTGGTCCGGTCGTACGCGACGGTGACGCCCTCGAAGCGGATCTCGCCCCGGCCGTCCGGTGCCGGACGGCTGGGCCCGGCGGTGGTGGCGGGCGCGTCGGTCGCGGAGAGCGTGAGCGCCTCGTCCAGCGCGGTGAGCCCTTCCATGCTGGCGTGGAACCGGCTGCCCGCGGCGCGCAGCGGCAGGTACGCCTCCGGGGTGAGCAGCAGCACCAGCAGCGCGGTGGAGAGCGTGATGCCGCCGCCGAGCAGCCGGATGCCGACCGGCACCGCGACCAGCGCGACGGAGAGCGTGGCGACCAGTTCCAGCACCAGCGCGGACAGGAACGCGATCCGCAGCGTCTTCATGGTGGCCTGGCGGTGGCCGTCGGCCATCCGGCGTACCACGTCGACCTGTCCCTTGGACCGGCCGAACGCGCGCAGCGTGGGCAGCCCGGCCACCATGTCGAGGAAGTGCCCGCCGAGCAGCGACAGCCGGCGCCACTGCCGTTCGGTGGCGGCCTGCGCCTGCCAGCCGAGCAGCGCGCCGAAGATGGGGATGAGCGGGATGGTGAGCGCGATGATCAGCGCCGAGCTCCAGTCGGCGAACACGATCCGGGCCAGCACCGCCACCGGCACGGTGACGCTCAGCACGAGCTGCGGCAGGTAGCCGGTGAAGTAGGGGTCGAGCGCGTCCAGTCCGCGCCCGGCCAGGGTGGCGAGCTGCCCGGCCCGCTGACCGGCGACCCAGGTGGGGCCGTGCCGGCCGACCGCGCCGAGCAGGTCGGCGCGCAGCGCCGCCTTGACCGTCGCGGCGGCCCGCGCCGCGACGGTGCCCTGCGCCCAGTTGACCAGCGCCCGCCCGGCGACCGCGGCCACGAACCCGGCGAGCGCCGGCCGGTGCAGCCGGCCGTCGAAGGCCGTGGCCAGCAGTGTCGCCAGCGCGGTGGCCTGGGCGATCACCAGCAGCGCGGTGAGCCCGCCCAGCACCGCGAGCACGGCGAGGTCGCGCCGGGCCGCGGGGACCCGACGCAGCAGACGCGGGTCGAACGGGCGGCGGTTCACCAGTACACCGGTGCCCTGCCGTCGATCCGTCCCCGGAAAACCCACCAGCACATCGCCTGAAAGCCTAGTAGGGCCGGCAGGAGCGGTAACGCGAGCCATCCCAACAGGACCAGCGTCGGGCGGCTGGCGGCCGCCTCGGCCACTGTCAGCGACGCCGCCGGGTCGGCGGTGGAGACCAGGATCCGGGGCCAGAGCGCGGCTCCGACCAGCGGCACGGGCAGCGCCAGCGCCGTCGCGGTCGCCGCGAAGGCCGCCCCGGCCCGGCCCCGGCGCAGCGCCGCGCGGGCCGTCAGCAGCGCCGCCACGAGCGCCAACGGCAGGAGTACGGCCACGGCCGGGCGCGCCACCGCGGCGCGTACCCGATCGGAGAGCAGGCCCAGGACGGTGGCCGAGGCGACGGCGACGAGCGCGGCGGGCACCAGGCCGCTCGCCAGCCGGGCGAGCGCCGGGGACTCGGCGGTGGGCAGCCGGAGCGTGAGGAACGTCGCACCGTGCACCGCTACCAGCGCGAGCAGCGACAGCCCGGCGGCGGCGACGAACGGGGTGGCGAGATGACCGACACCGACCACGTGGCCGTCCGCGCTCAACGGCACGCCCTGGAGCAGCCCGGCGAGCAGCGCGCCCCAGCCCAGCGCGGCGAGCACGCAGCCGACGACCACCACCCGGTCCCAGCGGGCGCGGGCTTTGGCGGAGGCCGGGCGGCTGCGCAACTGCACCCCGGCCGTCACCAGCACCACCCCGGCCAGCGCAGCGAGCACCGCCGGGTAGAAGCCGGAGAGCAGTTCGCCCTCCAGCCGGGGGAACGCGCCGAACAGGATGCCGACGGCTGCCACCAGCCAGACCTCGTTGCCGAGGAAGAACGGCCCGAGCGCGGTGAGCGTGGCCCGGCTGCCCGGTGCCGGGCCGCGCCGGGCCAGCAGCAGGCCGACGCCGTAGTCGTAGCCGCCGAGCACGAGGTAGGTGGCGAAGAAGAGGCCGAGCAGGGCGTACCAGGCGAGTTCCACGGCGGGCTCCCTCAGACGAACACAGGCTGGTGGTGGGCGTCGGTGTCGGGCGCGGGCGGTCGGCCGAGCGCGGGGTCGTGCGCGCCGCGGGCGGCGTGCCGGGCCAGCAGCACCCAGTTGGTCACCGCGAGCGCGCCGAGCAGCAGGCTGAACCCGATCAGCGAGGTGAGCATCAGCCCGGGGGAGACCGGTGAGACGGCCTGCGCGGTGGGCAGCAGCCCGTACGCGGCCCAGGGCTGGCGGCCGACCTCGCGGGCGATCCAGCCGAGCAGCATCGCCACGAAGGGCAGCGGCAGGCCGAGCAGGATCAGCCAGAGCGGCGCCTTCAGCCGGATGATCCAGTCGCGCCAGAGCAGCGGCAGCAGGAGCCAGAGGGCGCCGAGCGTGAAGCCGATCAGGATCATGAAACCGAGGCCGACGTCGGAGAGCACCGGTGGTTCCCAGTCACCGGGACCGAACCGCGCGGTCCAGTCCGCGACGAGCGCGTCCCGGTCCGGCCCGCCGCCGAACTTGGTCGGCTGGAGTTGCCCGACCGGGCCGAACTGGGCGAAGCCGAAGCCCTGGAGCAGGCTGACCGAGAGTGCCGCGGTGACCAGGCCGAGCCGCAGCGAGGTGCGGAACAGCACGTAGTCGGGGGTGCGCCGGAGCAGGTGCCAGGCGCTCACCGCGGCCATCAGCAGGCCGCCGGTGACCAGGCCGGCCGAGACGACGTGGCCGAACGCCATGCCGAACGTGGGGTTGGTGAGCAGCGCGCCGAAGTCGGTGAGGTGGGCGACGCCGTCGCGGACCTCGTACCCGACCGGGTTCTGGAGCCAGGCGTTCGCCACCATGATCCAGAACGCCGAGGCGTACGCGGTGATCGCCACGCCCCAGAGCAGCGCCAGGTGTACGCCGCGACGCAGCCGGTGCCACCCGAAGATCCACATGCCGAGGAACGTGGACTCCAGGAAGAACGCCACGAGCGTCTCGATGGCCAGCGGCGCGCCGAACACGTTTCCGACGTACCGCGACAGCCCGCTCCAGTTCAGCCCGAACTGGAACTCCATCACGATGCCGGTGGCGATGCCGAGCACGTAGTTGATCACGTAGAGCTGGCCCCAGAACCGGGTCAGCCGCTCGTACACCGGCTTGCCGGTCAGGTAGCCGGCCGTCTGCAGCCCGACCAGCAGCGTGACCAGGCCGAGCGTGACCGCCACGAACAGGAAGTGGATCGAGGTGGTGGTGGCGAACTGGAGGCGGGCGAGGAGCAGCGGGTCCACTGTCGTCCTCCCATGGGTTGGCTCTCTTGTCGTAGCCAACCTACACGTAGCCTCGCTACCTATACGGACGCGCGAACCCGGAGAAGTCCCGTAGGGGGCAGGTCAGCTCAGGAACAGGGCGAACGGCAGGGAGACGAGCGTGCCGGCGACAGCCAGCGCCATCGCGCCGAGCACCCGCGGGGGGCGGTCCGCGACGAGCAGCCGCTGCACCCGTACGTCGAGGTCGCGGTCGCCGAGTCCGAGCGTGCCGGCCGGCTGGACCCGGTGCCCGGCGGCGGCGAACCGGCGCAGCGCACCGGCCAGCGGCGCGTCCGCGTGCAGCTCCCGGGCCTTGTCGTCGGCGCGCATCTCGACCAGCAGCGCCACCCGCGCGTGCGCGTCCCGCACCCACTGGAACCAGGGCAGTGCCCGGCACAGCGCGGTGAACGGCAGCAGCACCAGGTCGTGCCGCTCCTGGGCGTGCGCCCGCTCGTGGGTGAGCACCGCCGCCAGCTCGGCCGGGTCGAGCAGGTCGAGCGTGCCCGCGCTCACCACCACCCGGGGACGCACCCCGGGCAGGCAGTAGGCCGCCGCGCTCGGGTGGTCGAGCACCAGCGCGCCGGGCACGGTGGGGTCACGCCGGGCCACCAGATGCAGCAGCTCCCGGTGCCGGCGCTGGGCGCGGACCGCGCCGTGCAGGCTGCGTACCGTCGTGGTGAGCAGCACCGCGCCGATGCCGATACCGACGCCGACCAGGCTGAGGTGCACCGCGCCCACCCCGGCCGGAAGCGTGCCGTGGGCCAGGTCGTCGGCCAGGGCCAGCAGCGCGTACCCGGTCGCCCGGTCGTACGCGTCGAGCCCCAGCGCCATCGGCAGCCCCATGGCCGACAGGCCGAGCGCCAGCCCGACCGCCTGCCAGCAGATGATCGCCACCCGGGGCGCCCGCCAGGTCCAGCGCGCGGCGGCGAGGACCTGCGCGGTCAGCCAGCAGGCCAGGATGATCGCGGCGAAGTGCAGGGCGTACGCCACGGCAGCCGCCCTACCGGTCCGTCGCCTCGTCGAGCGCCGGCCGACCGGACCGGGGGTTCTCGACCCGGCCGGTCGGTCCGTCCTCGACCGTCGCCCCGGCCTCGGCGCCGAGCGCGGCGCGGAGCACCTCCGCCTCCGTGCCGGTCACCGAGCGGGCGAAGCGCACGAGTGCGGCGTCCCGGCTGCCGCCGAGGTCGAGGGCTTCGAGCATGAGCTGGGCGATGTGCGCCTCGCGGGTGGCGGCCGGGCGGTAACGCCAGGCGCGCCCTTCCCGCTCGCGCTGCACCATGCCCTTGCCGGCGAGCCGGTCGAGCACTGTCATCACAGTGGTGTAGGCGAGTTCGCGGCCGTCCAGGGCGTCGGCGACCTCGCGCACCGTCACGCCGCCCGACGAGGCGGGCGCCGCGTCCCACAGCACGTCCATCACCGCACGCTCAAGGTCCCCCAGCCGAGTCACCCGTCAATCCTACCCCCGGTAGTAGATCCCTCCCGACCCCCGGGGACCACCCGGCTCAGACGCCCTTCGGGTGCCAGACCGTCTTGGTCTCCAGCAGCGTGGTCATCCGGGTGATGCCGGGGTCGGCGTACCAGTCGTGGTCGGCCGGAGCCGGCCGCAGCACCCGCTTGAGGTTCTCCGCGGCCTTGATCTCCAGGTCGGCGGCCAGCTCGGCGTCGGCGACGCCGGTCAGGTCGATCGCGTTGACGTCCATGTGCGCGGCGAGCGCCGGCACGGTCTCGGTCAGCCGGCCGGTGAGGATGTTGACCACCCCGCCGGGCAGGTCGGAGGTCGCGAGCACCTCGGCCAGCGTCACCGCGGCCAGCGGCGCCGCCGGGGAGGCGGCCACCACCACCGTGTTGCCGGTGACGATCGCCGGGGCGATCACGCTGACCAGGCCGAGGAGCGCGGGCTCCTCGGGGGCCACCACCGCCACCACGCCGGTCGGCTCCGGCGCGGACAGGTTGAAGTACGGGCCGGCCACCGGGTTCGCGCCGCCGTACACCTGGGCGATCTTGTCGGACCAGCCCGCGTACCAGACCCAGCGGTCGATCGCCGCGTCCACCTCGTCGGCCGGGACGCCAAGGGCCACGAACTGCTCGCGCCGGCCCTCCAGCATCTCGGCGACCCGGTAGAGGATCTGACCCCTGTTGTACGCGGTCGCCCCGGCCCAGCCCTTCACCGCGGCGCGGGCGGCCACGACCGCGTCCCGCGCGTCCTTCCGGGAGGCAAGAGACACGTTCGCGGATTGCACGAGATACGACCGTCCCGACTCGCTGCGCGGGAACTTCCCGCCGATGAAGAGCTTGTACGTCTTGCGTACCGCGACCCGCTCAGACATTGAGGTACCCCTCCAGCCCGTGCCGGCCGCCCTCGCGACCGTAGCCCGACTCCTTGTAGCCGCCGAACGGCGAGGTCGGGTCGAACTTGTTGAACGTGTTGGCCCACACCACGCCCGCGCGCAGCCGGTCGGCCAGCCACAGGATCCGGGAACCCTTGTCGGTCCAGATCCCGGCCGACAGCCCGTACGGCGTGTTGTTGGCCTTCTCAACGGCCTCCGCCGGGGTGCGGAACGTGAGCACGGACAGCACCGGGCCGAAGATCTCCTCGCGGGCGATCCGGTGCGCCTGGGTGACGCCGGTGAAGATGGTCGGCGCGAACCAGAAGCCGCGCTCGGGCAGCTCGCACGGCGGCGACCAGCGCTCCGCGCCCTCGGCGGACCCGGCGTCGGACAGCTCCCGGATGCGGGCGAGCTGCGCGGCCGAGTTGATCGCGCCGATGTCGGTGTTCTTGTCCAGCGGGTCGCCGACCCGGAGCTGGGCCATCCGGCGCTTGAGCGACTCCAGCACCCGGTCGGCCACCGACTCCTGGACCAGCAGCCGGGAACCGGCGCAGCAGACGTGGCCCTGGTTGAAGAAGATGCCGTTGACGATGCCCTCGACCGCCTGGTCGATCGGGGCGTCGTCGAAGACGATGTTCGCGGCCTTGCCGCCCAGTTCCAGCGTGAGCTTCTTGCGGGTGCCGGCTACCGAGCGGGCGATGGCCCGGCCGACCTCGGTGGAGCCGGTGAACGCGACCTTGTCCACGCCCGGGTGCTCGACCAGCGCCCGGCCGGTGTCACCGGCGCCGGTGACGATGTTCACCACGCCGGCGGGCAGGTCGGCCTGCTGGCAGATCTCGGCGAACAGCAGCGCGGTCAGCGGGGTGGTCTCGGCCGGCTTGAGCACCACGGTGTTGCCGGCGGCGAGCGCCGGGGCGATCTTCCAGGCCAGCATGAGCAGCGGGAAGTTCCACGGGATGACCTGCGCGGCCACGCCGAGAGGCTTCGGCCTCCGGCCGAACCCGGCGTGCTCCAGCTTGTCCGCCCAGCCCGCGTAGTAGAAGAAGTGCGCGGCGACCAGCGGCAGGTCGACGTCGCGGGACTCCTTGATCGGCTTGCCGTTGTCCAGCGACTCCAGCACCGCCAGCTCGCGCGAGCGCTCCTGGATGATCCGGGCGATCCGGAACAGGTACTTGGCCCGGTCCCGGCCCGGCATCGGACCCCAGACCTTCTCGTACGCGCTCCGGGCGGCGCGGACCGCGCGGTCCACGTCGTCGGTGCCCGCCTCGGCGATCTCGGCCAGCACCTCCTCGGAGGCCGGGTTCACCGACTTGAAGCTGCCGCCGGAGGCCGGGTCGACGAACGCGCCGTCGACGAAGAGCCCGTACGAGGGCTTGATGTCCACCACCGAGCGGGACTCGGGGGCGGGAGCGTATTCGAACATCGCGTTCAGTCCAGGGTGAAGTAGTCGGGGCCGGCGTAGACGCCGGTCGTCAGCTTGGTGCGCTGCATGAGCAGGTCGTTGAGCAGGCTCGACGCGCCGAACCGGAACCAGTCCGGGCTCAGCCAGTCCGCGCCGACCGTCTCGTTGACCATGACCAGGTACTTGATGGCGTCCTTGGTGGTCTTGATGCCACCGGCCGGCTTGACGCCGACCTGACGCCCGGTGGCGGCGCGGAAGTCGCGGACCGCCTCCAGCATCACCAGCGTCACCGGCAGGGTGGCCGCGACCGGGACCTTGCCGGTGGAGGTCTTGATGAAGTCGCCGCCGGCGAGCATGGCGAGCCAGGAGGCACGCCGCACGTTGTCGTACGTGGCCAGCTCGCCCGTCTCCAGGATCACCTTGAGGTGGGCGTCCCCGCACGCCTTCTTGGTGGCCACGATCTCGTCGTAGACCTCGGAGTAGCGCCCGGCCAGGAACGCGCCTCGGTTGATCACCATGTCGATCTCGTCCGCGCCCGCCTCGACCGCCGCCCGCACGTCGGCGAGCTTGATCTCCAGCGGCGCCTGGCCGGACGGGAACGCGGTCGCCACGCTGGCCAGGTGCACGCCGCTGCCGCGCAGCACCTCGGCCACGTACGGGACCATCGACGGGTAGACGCAGACGGCGCCGACGTGCGGGCAGCTCGGGTCGGCCGGGTCGGGGCGCAGCGCCTTGGCCGCCAGCGCCCGCACCTTGCCCGGGGTGTCCGCCCCTTCGAGGGTGGTCAGGTCGACCATCCGGATCGCCAGGTCGATCGCCTCGGCCTTGGCAGTGGTCTTGATGGAGCGGGTGCCGAGTTGCGCCGCCCGCTGCTCCGCGCCGACCTGGTCCACGCCGGGCAGGCCGTGCAGGAAGGTCCGCAGAGCGGTCTCGGATCGTCCCAGCTCGGTGAGGTCCGACCGGGCCGACGTCGTTGTCGCCGTCATGCCCCGAATAGTACGCACCCGCGAGTCGAGTGATCTTGCTCACGACGGACCGGTCGTGAGCGTCATACGTGAGCGGTGTCGCTGGTCGTACCGCACCCGCCCTGTACCCGACCGTCGGACGGTAGGTTGAGCGATCGTGGACGTAACCGTCATTGACCATCCGCTCGCCCAGACGCGGCTGACCGCCATGCGGGACGCCCGGACCGACTCGTCGTCGTTCCGGGCCGCGCTGCGCGAACTCACCACCATGCTGGTGTACGAGGCCGCGCGCTCCTTCCCGGTCGAGAAGTACTCGATCCAGACCCCGGTCACCGCCACCGAGGGCACCCGGCTGGCGAACCCGCCGCTGCTGGTGCCGGTGCTGCGGGCTGGTCTCGGCATGGCCGACGCCGCGCTCGGCCTGCTGCCCGAGTCGTCGATGGGCTTCGTCGGCCTGGCCCGGGACGAGGAGACGTACGAGCCCCGCGCGTACATGGAGTCGCTGCCGCGCGACCTCGCCGGCCTGCCGGTGCTGGTGCTCGACCCGATGCTCGCCACCGGCGGCTCGCTGGAGCACTGCTGCCGGCTGCTCGCCGACCGTGGCTGCACCGACATCACGGTGCTGTGCGTGCTGGCCGCCCCGGTCGGCATCGAGCGGCTGGAGCGCTCCGGGCTGCCGCTGCGCCTGGTCACCGCCTCGATCGACGAGGGCCTCAACGACTCGAAGTTCATCGTCCCCGGTCTGGGGGACGCCGGTGACCGCCAGTTCGGCGGCATGCCCCGCTTCTGACCCGGCCGTCCCGGGACTCCGGTTCCGATCCGGCGACCCCGGCGCCCGGACGATCCGGCGATCGGTGGAGAGGCCCCTTCCCGCGAGGCAAGGGGCCTCTCGGCGTGAATCGGGCGGCCCCGGCGAGTCGATGCGCGGGGGTGCGGGGAGGCGCTAGCGTTCCGGGCCATGACTGGTGTTGCGCTCGCCGAGGAGCTGCTGCTCCTCGCGTATGACGACGAAACCGGCAAGGCCACCATGCCGCGGATCAGCCTCGACCTGGGCATGGCCGCCGCCGTGCTGGTCGAGCTGGCCCTGGCCGGACGGGTCGCGTACGCGGACGGGAACCTGGCGGTGGTCGACCCGGCCCCGACCGGCGAGCCGATCGCGGACGCCGTCCTCGCCAAGATCGCCGCGGACACCCCGCACACGCCGTCGTCGTGGGTGCAGCGGCTGCGGCACGGGCTGCGCGACCGGATCCTGTCCGACCTCTGCGGCCGGGGCGTGGTGCGGGACGTGGACGAGACCGAGCTGGGCTTCATCCACGTGCACCGCTACCCGGTGGCCGACGCCTCGGTCGAGGCGGACATCCGGCAGCGGCTGGCCGACGCGCTGACCAGCGGACAGCTCCCGGACGAGCGGACCGCCGCGCTGGCCACGCTCGTCGCGGTGCTGCGGATGGAACCCGCGCTGGGGCTGACCGGCCCGGCCGCCGAGGACGCCGGCCGGCGCCTGGAGGAGATCGCCGCCGGCGCCGGGTTCTCCGGCACCGTCAGCCTGGACGACAGCGTGGTTCGCCCGTCGATCAGCCTGGTCATCGCCGCGCTGGGCCAGGCCGTGGACGCCGCCCTCGGCAAGCGGCCCGCCGCGAGCTGAGGCCGTTGACCGGTGCGTCCGTCGCCGCCGGAGCGACGACGGACGCACCGGGCCGTCAGAGCCCCAGGGCGGCGGCGATCTCGTTGCGCAGCTCGGCCACGGCGGCCCGCGCGCGCTGCCGGGCCGCGGGCACGTCGCCGCCGCCCACCGGCTCCACCACCTCCAGGTACGCCTTGAGCTTCGGCTCGGTGCCGGACGGCCGGATCACCACCCGGGCCGCGCCGGTGCGCAGGATCACCACGTCCGCGTCGGGCAGCAGGTCGGACGCCTCGGTCACCGGCTGCCCGAGCAGCGCGGTCGGGGTGGCCGCCCGGATCCGGGCCATCGAGTCGGCGATCACCCGCAGGTCCTCCACCCGGACCGAGAGCTGCTCGGTGTGGTGCACGCCGAACTCGGCGGCGAGCTCGTCCAGCCGGTCGAGGAGCGTACGGCCCTCGGCCTTGAGACCGGCGGCCAGCTCGGCGACCGTCAGCGCCGCGGTGATGCCGTCCTTGTCGCGGACGTGACCCGGCGCGACGCAGTAGCCCAGCGCCTCCTCGTAGCCGTACACCAGCGGCTCCCGGCCCCCGCCGGCCCGGACGATCCACTTGAACCCGGTGAGCGTCTCGTCGTAGGGCAGGCCCCGGGCCGCCGCCATCGCCCGCAGCAGCGCCGACGACACGATCGTGGTGGCGTACAGGCCGGTCACGCCGCGCCGCATCAGGTGGTCGGCGAGCAGCGCGCCCACCTCGTCACCGCGCAGCATCCGCCAGGACCCGGCGTCGCGTACCGCCACGGCGCAGCGGTCCGCGTCCGGGTCGTTGGCGATGGCCAGGTCCGCGCCGGTGCGGTCGGCGAGCGCGACCAGCAGGTCCACCGCGCCCGGCTCCTCCGGGTTGGGGAAGCTGACGGTCGGGAACGCCGGGTCCGGCTCGGCCTGCTCGGGCACCACGCCCGGCACGCCGAAACCGGCGCGGGCGAACGCGGCGGTCAGCACCGCGGCGCCCACCCCGTGCAGCGGCGTGTACGCCACCTTCAGGTCCCGTGGTCCGGCCGGGTCCACCACGGCGGCGGCCTGCTCGACGTACGCGGTCACCAGGTCGTCGCCGAGCACCTGACCGGCCGGGCCGAGCGGCACCGCCGCGAGCGGGCCGACCGCCCGGATGGCCGCCTCGATGCCGGCGTCGGCGGGCGGCACGATCTGCGCGCCCGCGCCCAGGTCACCGCCGAGCTGCGCGCCCAGGTAGACCTTGTAGCCGTTGTCCTGCGGCGGGTTGTGGCTGGCGGTGACCATCACCCCGGCGACCGCGCCGAGCTGCCGGACCGCGAACGCCAGCACGGGCGTGGGCAGCGGCCGGGGCAGCAGCAGCGCCGGACGGCCCGCACCGGTGGCCACCTGAGCGGTGCGCTCGGCGAACGCACGGGAGCCGTGCCGGGCGTCGTACCCGATCACCAGCGGGCCCTCGCCGCCCTGGGCGGCGAGCCAGCCGACCAGCCCGGCGGCGGCCTGGGTGACCACGGCGAGGTTCATGCCGTTCGGCCCGGCCCGCAGCGGGCCGCGCAGCCCGGCGGTGCCGAAGGTCAGCGGACCGGCGAACCGGTCGGCCAGGTCGGCCGCCGTGCCGGGCAGCCCGTCGAGGACCGCGCGCAGCTCGTCGCGGCCGACCGGGTCCGGGTCGTCGGCGAGCCAGCGCTCGGCTCGTACGCGAAGGTCGTCAAGGTCAGTGGTTTCCGCCGCCATTGCCTCATGAAAGCACGGCGGCGGATCACCACCGGCCGTCGGCCTCGACTCAGTTGGCCGCCGTGAGCTGGAACGAGCCGGCCATCGCGTCGAAGATCGGCTTGCTCTCGGCGAAGGTGGCGTCGCTGGAGGAGAGGTAGAACGAGTAGACCTTGCCGCCCTGGACCACGCCCCGCCACACGCCGTGCCGCTTCTCGTCGCCCTCGCCGCAGGTGTACTCGAACTCGGCAGCCGGCTTTCCGGCCAGCGTCGTCTCGGTCATCGCGAGCTGTTCGTAGGGCTTGGCGCACGACTTGCTCTTGTCGCGGAGGTTGCGGGAGGCGAACTCGGCCCAGCTGACCGACGTACCGCCCCAGTTCTCGGCCAGCAGCCGCACCTTGCGGCTCTCGTCCTGCGGGTCGACGTAGTCGACGAAGACGCCACCGGTCTTGCGGTCCCAGCCCTTCGGGACCTGGACGGTGATGCCCTTGACGGTCTGCTCCTGCATCTCCACCGGCGAGGCGGCGGCCGAGTTCGACGGCAGCGTGCCCACGATCGGCGGGGGAGCGTCGTCGCCGCCGCTGGTCAGCGCGATCACGCTCACCAGCAGCACCACGGCGAGGCCACCGGCGGCGGCGAGCTGGACCTTGCGCGGCCACGCCTTCACCCGGCCGAGCAGGCCCTTGGCGCTGCCGAGCGCGCCGCCGCCACCACCGGCGGCGGCCGGTGCGGTGGCCGGGGTGGTCCACGCCTGGCCGGTGCCGGGAACCGACCACTGGTTGCCGCCGTACACCGGCTGGGTGGCGTCGACCGTGCGGCCGTAAGCGGTCGGCACCGCCTGGGTCGCGTCCGCTCCGGCGCCCTGGCCGAGCCGGACCGTGGCGTCCGGCGAGATGCGCTGGGTGGCCTCCGGCGTGCCCGGCCCGGACATCGCTCCGGTCGGGGTGTGCAGCGGGCCGGCCAGCGCGTCGGCGCTGGTCTCGTCGAGCGCGGCGGCACCCGCCGCGGCCTTCTCGGCCTGGGGCCGCTCGCCGCGGCGCAGCGCGGCGAGGCGGTCGGTGAGCGACTCGTCGGGGCCGATCATCGCCCGGCCGCCGATCTGCCCGCTCGGCTTCGGCTCCGCCGCGATCGCCGGCGGCGTGGTCGGGCGCGGCACCGGCACCACCGCGTACGGGTCGGTGACCGAGTTGACGGCGGTGGCGGTGCTGGTCAGTGGCCCGGCGAGCAGCTCGCGCAGGTTGGCCCGGGCGCGGTGCACGTCCATCCGGCGGGCCGGGTCCTTCTCCAGCAGCCCCATCAGCACGCCGGTCAGCGGGCCGCTGCGCTGCGGCGTGGCGGGCGGGTCCTCGACCACGGCGTGCATGGTCTCGATCGGGTCGCCCTTGTCGAACGGGGGCCGGCCCTCGACCGCCGTGTAGAGCGTCACGCCGAGCGAGAACAGGTCGCTCGGCGGCCCGAACTCCTGGCCCATGGCCCGCTCGGGGGAGATGAAGTGCGGCGAGCCGAGCACCATGCCGGGCGTGGTGAGCTGCACGTCGGTGGGCATCCGGGCGACGCCGAAGTCGGTGAGCACGCAGCGGCCGTCGGTGCAGATCAGCACGTTGGCCGGCTTGACGTCGCGGTGCAGCACGCCGATGGCGTGCGCCACCTCCAGCGCGCCGAGCAGCGCGATCCCGATCTTGGCGACGGCGCGCGGTGCGACCGGCCCGTCCTCGATCACCATGTCGGCCAGGCTGCGGGCGTCCAGCAGCTCCATCACGATCCACGGGCGCCCACCTTCGGTGACCACGTCGTAGACCTGCACCACTGCCGGGTGCTGGATCGCGGCGGCGGCACGGGCCTCCCGCAGCGTCCGTTCGTAGAGCGCGTCACGGTCGCTCGGGGCGAGCCCCGGCGGCAGGACGACCTCCTTGACCGCCACATCACGGCGCAGCAACGTGTCTGTGGCCCGCCAGACCGTGCCCATGCCTCCGTTGCCCACGGGGGAGCGCAGCGAGTAGCGACCACCGATGGTGGTGCCGGGCGCCGCGCGTCCAGTGGGGGGACTGGCCGGTCCGCCGCTCCACGTCGGAATCTGAGTCACAGAAAAGCCACCGGGGGATATCGAGGGGGCTGGGACACAACCCCCCTATCTTGCTGGTTCCGACGCCCGATGCGAAACCCGACGCGGCGGGCGTTTGCCTACTCGACGGTATGTGGTCGGCCGCTCACCTCCGGTGGGTCGCCGCCGTGAGGTGTGCGGTATCCCTCACCCGCCTGGCGGTCTGCGCGTCCTACCATCCGGTAATGAGCGATGCGCGGTCAAGCGAGTCGGGTTTCCCGATCCAGGGCGTCTACACGGCGGCAGACCTTCCGGCGGACCTGGACGCCCGGCTGGGCGAGCCGGGCGAGTTCCCGTACACCCGCGGGGTCTACCCGACGATGTACACGTCCCGGCCCTGGACCATGCGACAGTACGCCGGGTTCGGCACCGCGACCGAGAGCAACGCGCGCTACCACCAGCTGCTGCGCGCCGGCACCATGGGCCTGTCCGTCGCGTTCGACCTGCCGACCCAGATGGGGTACGACTCGGACGACCCGATCGCGCACGGCGAGGTGGGCAAGGTCGGTGTCGCCATCGACTCCATCGAGGACATGCGCACGCTGTTCGGCGGCATCCCGCTGGACAAGGTCTCCACGTCGATGACCATCAACGCGCCCGGCTCGGTGCTGCTGCTGCTCTACCAGCTCGTGGCCGAGGAGAACGGCGTGCCCGGCGCGGCCCTGAACGGCACGATCCAGAACGACATCCTCAAGGAGTACATCGCCCGCGGGACGTACATCTTCCCGCCGAAGCCCTCGCTGCGGCTGGTCGCCGACACCTTCGCCTACTGCCGGGCGGAGGTGCCGAAGTGGAACACCATCTCCATCTCCGGCTACCACATGGCCGAGGCCGGCGCGTCGCCCGCGCAGGAGGTCGCGTTCACGCTCGCCAACGGCGTGGAGTACGTCCGCGCGGCGCTCGCGGCCGGGCTGGCCGTGGACGACTTCGCGCCCCGGCTGTCGTTCTTCTTCGTGGCCCGCACCACGCTGCTGGAGGAGGTCGCCAAGTTCCGCGCGGCCCGGCGCATCTGGGCCCGGCTGATGCGCGACGAGTTCGGCGCGAAGAACCCGAAGTCGATGATGCTGCGCTTCCACACCCAGACCGCGGGCGTGCAGCTCACCGCCCAGCAGCCGGAGGTGAACCTGGTCCGGGTGGCGGTGCAGGGCCTCGGCGCGGTGCTCGGCGGCACCCAGTCGCTGCACACCAACAGCTTCGACGAGGCCATCGCGCTGCCCACCGAGAAGGCGGCCCGGCTGGCGCTGCGGACCCAGCAGGTGCTGGCGTACGAGACGGACCTGACCGCCACCGTCGACCCGTTCGCCGGGTCGTACGTGGTGGAGGCGATGACCGCCGAGGTGGAGACGGCCGCCACCGAGCTGATGGACCGGGTCTTCGACCACGGTTCGGCGGTGGACGCGATCGAGGCCGGGTTCCAGAAGCGGGAGATCGAGCAGTCCGCGTACCGGATCGCCCAGGAGATCGACTCGGGTGAGCGGGTGGTGGTCGGGCTCAACCGGTTCCAGATCGACGAGGAGGAGCCGTACGAGCCGCTGCGGGTGGACCCGGCGATCGAGGCGGCGCAGGGGGAGCGGCTGGCCCGGCTGCGTGCCGAGCGGGACTCGGGCGCGGTCGAGCGGGCTCTGGCCGAGCTGCGTGCCGCCGCCGAGGGGGACGCCAACGTGCTCTACCCGATGAAGGAGGCGCTGCGCGCCCGCGCCACGGTCGGCGAGGTCTGCGGGACGCTGCGCGAGGTGTGGGGGATCTACCGGCCCAGCGACCGGTTCTGACCCCGTCCCCAGGCGGCCCCGCCGTGCACCCTCGGTGTGCGGCGCGGGCCGCCTTCGCGTGTGCGATTCGGCGATTCGGGTAACCGGATCGGGTGAACGGGACGGACAGCCTGTGCGGTCGGCGGTCGGGCGCTCGTGTCACCGTCGGGAGTCTTCCGACAGCCGACGGTTGTCGTGCAATTGTCGGAGCGGCAGTTAATTGCCGCGACTAATGCGACAATTCGGAACGACGGGTCGGTATTTGTGGCCGTTGAAACGGTTACGCGTTGTAGGAGGTGGGAGGCGGATGACGGCGTTCGACCGCGATCTACCTGCTGTCCCGCAGATATTCGAGCCCTCTCACCAGGGGATTCGTGACGCTGCGCGGTCCGACCGCTACGCGAAAGATGTTGCGCAGCGTCACCGCCGGAGGTCTAGGCTGTCTGCTGTCCGACCCGAAGATCCATCCACTTCTAGTGATCGAGAATTCGACGTGACGAGTGCGTTGACGCTGCCTTCCGGCGGCCTGCTGTCGTCGTCCCGGCCCGAGGCGCCGACCGGTTACCAGCCCCTGCCCTTCGAGCTCGACCATCTGCTCGCGCTGCGCGTACCCGGCCTCATCGAAACGCGCCGTCACATCCACTCCCACCCGGAGTTGTCCGGCGAGGAGTTCGAGACGGCCGCGCTGGTACACCGCGAGCTGTCCCTCGCCGGTCTCAAGCCGCGCCTGCTGCCCAAGGGCAACGGCGTCGTCTGCGACATCGACGGACGCCCGGACGGCCCGGTGATCGCGCTCCGCGCCGACATCGACGCGCTGCCGCTGAGCGACTCGAAGGACGTGCCGTACCGCTCGACGGTGGAGGGCGTCTGCCACGCCTGCGGCCACGACGTGCACACGTCGGTGATGCTCGGCGTCGGCATGCTGCTGGCCCAGCTCGCCGACACGGGCCGCCTCGACGGCCGGGTCCGGCTGATCTTCCAGCCCGCCGAGGAGATCCTGCCCTGCGGCTCGCTGGAGGTCATCGAGGCCGGCGGCCTGGACGACGTGGTGCAGATCTTCGCGCTGCACTGCGACCCGAACCTGCCGGTGGGCAAGGTCGGCCTGCGGGTCGGCCCGATCACCGCCGCCGCCGACAACGTCACCGTCCGGCTCACCGGGCCGGGCGGGCACACCGCCCGCCCGCACCTGACCGTCGACCTGGTGGACGCGCTCGGCCGCCTGGTGACCGAGGTGCCGACGCTGATCAGCCGCCGGGTGCCGGCCAACAGCGGGCTGCTGCTGGTGTTCGGCCACGCCTCGGCCGGCACCCGTTACAACGTCATCCCGTCCGAGGCGTGCGCGGCCGGCACCCTGCGGGTGATGGACCGCGACACCTGGGACCAGGCGCCCAAGATCGTGGCTCAGGTGGTGCGGGACGTGCTCGCACCCACCGGCGCCACTGTCGACCTGGAATACCTGCGTGGCCGGCCCCCGGTGACCAACGACGCCCGGGCCATCGGCGTGCTCACCGCGGCCACCGCGGCGGCGCTCGGCCCCGACGGCATCGCCGAGACGCCGCAGAGCATGGGCGGCGAGGACTTCTCCTGGTACCTGGAGCACGTGCCGGGCGCACTCGCCCGCCTCGGCGTCGGCCGCAGCGGGCCCAACGTGGACCTGCACCGGGCGTCGTTCGACGTGGACGAGCGCGCCATCGAGGCCGGCGTACGCCTCATGGTCCAGACCGCGCTGCGGGCACTGGCGGCGGCGCGCTGACCGGACCGCCGGGCGGCCCCGGCGGCATCGGCGCCCCCGGGTTCGGGCCGGGCGGCGGCGTCCGCCGGGCCCGCACCCGGCGCCGCCACAGGAGCAGCAACCACAGCGGTACGCCGATCACGACCGCGAAGGGCAGCACCGCGCCGAGCACTGTGAGCAGGACCCGGGCCGAGGCCAGGAACGCCGTCCAGCCGCCGCCCAGCCCGGCCAGGAAGCCCAGGTCGGCCTCCTCCTCGGCGGTGCTGGCGTCCTGACCGAGGAACGTCACGGTGATGGTGGAGAGCGAGGTCAGGTCCGCGAGCCGGCGCTTGCGGGCCTCCAGCGAGGCCAGGTCCGCCTGCCGGGTGCCCACCTCGTTCTCCAGCCGCACCAACTCGTCCACCGAGGTGGCCCGCGCGAGCAGCTTGCGGGCGCTCTCCACCCGCGCCCGCTGGGTGGCGATCCGGGCGTCCAGGTCCACCACCTGCTCGGTGACATCCTCGGTGCGGATCTCCCGGCGCTCCTGCCGGCCGAGGCCGGCGAGCTGGTCGATCACCGAGGTGAACCGGTCCGCCGGCACCCGCAGCGTCAGCGCCGCCCGCGCCTCGGCGGCCCGGCTCGACCGGCGGTCCGCGCCGACGAACCCGCCGGCCGCTGTCACAGCGGTGGTCGCCTCCCGCGCGGCGGCCTCCACATCGTCCACCCGGACCTGCATGGTTCCGGTGTAGATGATGGACCTCTGGTCGACCCGCAGGTCCGCGCCGCCGGTGCCGCCGGGAGCGGCCTGGTCGCGGTCCGCGCCACCGCCGTCCGCACCGCCCTCGGCGGCCTGCTCACGCCCCGCGCCCCCGTCGGCAGCCGGCGCGGCCGAGTCGCTGCCACTGTCCCCGCCCGCGCCGCACGCGCCCACACTCAGCGCCGCTGCGAGACCCACAGCCACCAGGGCCACGCCCCGGAGTCGTCGTCGTCCACCCATACCCCGTACTCCGATCGTCGGCGGCCCCGCGCACCGGGACCGATACCTCGGACGTGACGCGTGGTCGCGCCGGTTCCGGCAGACTGCGCTGAGGACATCACGATTCGATAATCGAGGAGTCACGATGCAGGTGACCAAGTACGCCCACTCCTGTCTCCGGCTGGAGCACGACGGTGCGGTGCTCGTCGTCGACCCGGGTGTCTTCAGCGATCCGGCGGCGCTGGACGGGGCCGACGCGGTGCTGATCACCCACGAACACCCGGACCATGTGGACGTCGGCACGCTGACCCGGGCGCTGGAGCGGCGGCCGGTGCCGGTGCACGGCCCGGCATCGCTGGCCGGCGTGCTCGGCGACGCCGCCGAGGCGCTGGTGACGGTCGAGCCCGGACAGTCGTTCACCGTCGCCGGGGTGCCGGTGCGGGCGTACGGCGGGCAGCACGCGGTCATCCACCCGGACATCCCGGTGATCCAGAACGTCGGCTACCTCTTCGCCGACGTGGTGTACCACCCGGGCGACGCGTTGTTCGTGCCCGACGACGTGCAGGTGGACACGCTGTTCGCCCCGATCCACGCGCCCTGGTCGAAGTTCTCCGAGGTGGTCGACTTCATCCGCGCGGTCGCGCCGCGCCGGGCGTACGCGCTGCACGACGGGCTGCTCAACGACAACGGCCTCGGCGTGCTGGACCGGCAGTACACGGCGATGTCCAAGACCGACTACCGCCGTCTGGAGCCGGGCACCCGGATCGACGCCTGACCATGGCCGAGGTGCCCGCGGAGGTGATCCGGCAGCTCTACGCCACGCCGCCGGACCGGTTCGTCGCGGCCCGGGACGCCGCCGTCGCGCAGGCGCGGCAGTCCGGCGACCCGCGTACCGCCCGGCAGATCGGCAAGCTGCGCCGCCCCACCGTGGCGGCCTGGCTGGTCAACCTGCTGGCGATCCGCCGGCCCGAGCTGGTCGCCGACCTCACCCAGCTCGCCGAGTCGCTGCGCGCCGCGCAGCGCGACCTGCGCGGCGGCAAGCTCCGCGAACTCTCCGCGCAGCGGCGTGCCGTCGTGGGCGCGCTGGTGTCGGAGGTACGCCGGCTCGCCGCCGCCGAGCCCGCCGCGCCTCCGGCCGGGAAGCTGCCGCTGGGCGAGGTGGAGGCGACACTCAACGCCGCGCTGTCCGACACCGAGGTGGCCGAGCAGGTACGCGCCGGACGCCTGCTGCGGGCCAGCCACTACGCCGGGTTCGGCGAGGTGCCCCGCCCCCAGCTCCGGCTCGTGACAGGGGGCGAGGAGAAGCCGGTCGTACCGGATCGGGCGGCCGAGCGGGCCGACGCGCGCCGGGCCCGCGACGAGCGGGCGGCGCGGGCCGAACGGGCCGGGCGGCGGCGGACCGCGACCCGGGAGCTGACCCGGGCCCGCGCGGACCTGGACCGGGCCGAGAAGGAGCTGGCGACGGCCGACGCGGCCGAGCGGGACGGCGCCGCGACGCTGGACCGGATCGAGACGGAACTGGCCGAGTTGGAACGTCGCCGGGCCGTGGCCGAGCAGGAGCTGAGCCGGGCCCGGCTGGCCCGCCGGGGCGCGGAACGGGCGGTCACCGCGGCCCGGCGCCGGGCCGGTGAGGTGGAGGCCGTGTTGGAGGCGCTCGACGCCGAAGAGGGGGATGCCGACACCGGTGACCACGCGGCAGACTGAGCGTGATGAACGGCAACGGTGGAGTGACGGCGACGGGCGGCCGATGACCCCGGAACAACTCGCCGCCGCCTGCAAACCGCTCGTGCTCGAACTCGGGGAGGCGTTCGCCCGCTGCCCGTCCACGCTGCGCCGGGCGCGGCTGCTCGGCATCTCCGGATGGGCCTTCTACATCACCGGCCGGGCCGGGGCGCTCGGTGACGTCCGCGCCGAGACGGTCGCCGCGGCGCTCGGCTTCATCGCACCGGAGGCGGTCACGGACGGCTGGGACGCCGCCGCTCGGACCGTCCCGCCGCTGGAGGTGGCCGCCGCCAACCTGGCCGAGTGCTGCCGGTGGGGCACCGCCCGGCTGGGCGACGGCGCCGAGTCGTCGCGGCTCGCCGCGCTGCTGGGCCGGGCGGTCGACGCGGCGGACGGCAGCGGCATGCCGCTGTTCGCCGCCTGGCGGGCCATGCCGGTGCCCGATCCGTCGCCCGGTGCGCGGGCGGCTGTGGGCATGCTGCTGCTGCGTGAGCACTTCGCCGGGGCGTACCTGCTGGCGGTGCGCGCGGCCGGGCTGACGCCGCTGGAGGCGGTGCTGGCCGGGCCGGAGGGCGAGACGGGTGCGGCCGCGTGCGGCTGGGTGCCCCCGTACCCGCCGGTGGGGCCGCTGGTGCGGCGCCGGCTGTGGGCCGAGGCGGTGACCGACCGGCTGGCGTCGGCGGCGTTCCGCGCGTTGAGCACCGCCGAGGGCGCTGAGCTGCTGGGTCTGCTCGGCGCCGCGAGGCAGCGCGCCCGCGGCGGATAAATGGGAGGCGACACGGCCGGTCGGGCTGCCAGGATCTGGCCCGTGACGCTCCCCGCCGGCTGGTCGGCCCGCCGCCCGACCCTCGACGACGTGCCCGCGATCCTGGCGGTGGTGCACGCCGCCGACACGTTCGCCGTGGGCTACCCCGACTTCGACGACGAGGACGTGCGGTCCGCGCTGACCGCGCCGTACGTCGACCCGGCCCGCGACTCCTGGCTGGTCACCGACCCGGACGGTACGGCGGTGGCCTGGTCGATCCTGGCCAACCCGAGCGGCGTGGGCCGGGAGTGGGTGGACGTCCTCGTCGACCCCGACCGCGGCGCCGACCTGCGCGCGCCGCTGCTGGCGCGGCTGCTGGAGCGGGTCGCCGAACGGGCCGCCGAGCGGGGCCTGCCCGCGCTGACCGCCCGCACCGGCGTGTACGCGCCGGAGACCCGCTGGGCCGGTGAGCTGACCGAGGCCGGGTTCACCCGGATCAAGCGCTACATCCGGATGAGCCGCTCGCTGGCCGGGCTGCCCGCCGAGCCGGCGCCCCCGCCCGGGGTGACCGTGCGGCCGCTGCGCGCCGACGACGAGAGCGACCTGCGGCTGTTCCACCGGATCTACGACACCGCGTTCCGGGACACCCCCGACCACGACCCGCTCGACTTCGAGCAGTGGCGGGACCTGCTGCCGTCGTACGGCAAGGTCTGGGACGAGTGGTTCCTGGCCGAGGTCGACGGCGAGCCGGCCGGTGCGCTCCAGTCCTCCGACCAGGCGCTCGACCAGGACCTCGGGTGGGTGCGGACGCTGTCGGTGCTGCCCGCGTACCGGCGTCGCGGGGTGGGTGCGGCGCTGCTGCGCCGGGCCTTCGCGGTCTACGCGGCGAAGGGCCGCGCCGGAGCCGGGCTCGGCGTCGACCTGGCCAACCCGACCGCGCCGGTCACGCTCTACCGCTCCGTCGGGCTGGTGGAGGAGCGCTGGACCGACATGTACGAGCGGAGCGTGCCCGCCTCGCGGGTGTGACCCGGCACCCCCGAACCGGGGTCGACGAGCGACCGGCAGGCCGCGCGGCGCACACTGTGGGTGTGGGAGACGCGCTACGCGGACGCGGTGCCGGTGGGGCGGGACCGCAGCTCGGTGACGTAGTCGTCCGGCGCGCCCGCCTTCTCCGCGGCGTTGGCGATCTCCGAGAGGTACCACGCCGTGGGCAGCCCGCCCTCGTACCCGTCGAACACGTAGACCCACGCGGTCACGTCGCCGTCGAGCGTCGAGACGCGGACGGTCAGCCTGCGGTACGTCTCAGCGGTCACGCCCTCGATCTCGTCGAGCTGCGCGGCGTCGTACGGGTGGATGTCGTAGAGCGCCACGAACACCCGGTCACCGGGGGACTCGACGACGGTGCTGACCGAGCCCTCCCACCCGATGACGTCCTCGCCGGCGAAGGTGAGCCGCCACCCCTCAAGCCAGCCGGTGCCCACCATCGGCGAGTGCGGGCAGTAGGCGCGCATGCGGGCGGGGTCCAGGTTCGAGCCGTAAGCAGCGTAGAGACGCACGGCGACGACGATAGCCCGGCTGGCGGGTGGGGGAGAATACGACAGTGCGTGTCGAACCCGACGGGGAGAAGAAAGTCACTGTGAGCACAGACGAAGGGACGGCTCCGTGAGCGCGAGGAGTGCAGCGGAGCGGAGCCCCGCAGTCGCGAACGAAGGGACGGCTCCGTGAGCCAGATCGTGATCATCGGCGGCGGGCCGGCCGGGTACGAGGCGGCTCTGGTCGCCGCGCAGTTGGACGCCGATGTCACGGTGGTCGAGGCGGAGGGTGCCGGCGGCGCCTGCGTGCTCTCCGACTGCGTGCCCTCCAAGACGTTCATCGCCAGCTCCGAGGTGGTCACCGGCTACCGGGACACCGAGGAGTTCGGGGTGCACTCGGACGGCCTGGAGGCGGTCACCGTCGACGCCCGGGCGGTGCACGAGCGGGTCAAGCGGCTCGCGCTGGCCCAGTCCGCCGACATCCACACCAAGCTGGTCAAGGCCGGGGTCGAGTTCGTCGCCGGCACGGCCCGGCTCGGCGAGGACACGCTCGGCCACACCCACCGGGTGATCGTCACCCCGGCCGACGGCGGCGAGGAGTACTCCATCGCCGCGTCGACGGTGCTCGTCGCGACCGGCGCGACCCCCCGCCAGTTGCCCACCGCCGTACCGGACGGCGAGCGCATCCTGACCTGGCGCCAGGTGTACGACCTGCCCGAGCTTCCCGAGCACCTGATCGTGGTCGGCTCCGGCGTGACCGGCGCCGAGTTCGCCAGCGCGTACCTCGCCATGGGTGTCAAGGTCACGCTCGTGTCCAGCCGGGACCGGGTCATGCCGCACGAGGACGCCGACGCCGCGATGGCGATCGAACGGGTGTTCCGCAACCGGGGCATGAGCATCCTGAACAACTCCCGCGCCGAGGCGGTCCGCCGTGTCGGCGACGGGGTGGAGGTGGTGCTCTCCGACGGCCGGCAGGTCACCGGCTCGCACGCGCTGATCGCTGTCGGCTCGATCCCGAACACCGCCGACCTGGGCCTGGCCGAGTACGGCGTGGAGCTGGCCCGGGGCGGTTACGTGACGGTGGACCGGGTCTCCCGTACCAATGTGCCCGGCATCTACGCGGCGGGCGACTGCACCGGCGTGCTGCCGCTTGCGAGTGTCGCCGCCATGCAGGGCCGGATCGCCATGTGGCACGCGCTGGGTGAGGCGGTCCGGCCGCTGCGGCTGCGTACCGTCGCGGCGAACGTCTTCACCGACCCGGAGCTGGCCACCGTCGGCGTCTCCCAGGACGAGGTGGACGCCGGCAAGACCCCGGCCCGTCAGGTCATGCTGCCGCTGTCCGGCAACGCCCGGGCGAAGATGGACGACCTGGCCGACGGCTTCGTCAAGCTGTTCTGCCGGCCGGCGAGCGGTCAGGTGATCGGTGGCGTGGTGGTGGCGCCGAAGGCCAGCGAGCTGATCCTGCCGATCACGATGGCGGTGGAGAACAACCTCACCGTCAACGAGCTGGCCCACACCATCACCATCTACCCGAGCCTGTCCGGCTCCATCACCGAGGCCGCCCGCCAGCTCATGCTCCACGAACTGGAGTAGTCGGGTCGCGCACCTTCTTTCGTCGATCATGGAGTTGCGGCCCCCGATCCGACCGGTATGCCCGGTCTGTGCGGGGCCACCACTCCATGATCGACGACTCTGGTCAGGACGAGGTGCAAGGCGAGGGTGATGAGGAGTGCTGTCTCCGTGAGGATGAGCAGGCGCTCGATCAGGCCCAGCAGGGCCCGGTCGCCGAGGTAGGCGGACCAGATCATCGCGCCGGCGAGCACCAGGCTGGCTGCGGTCAGGCCGCGCAGCCAGGCGGCGGCTCCGGCAACCGGGTGGCGGGCCAGCAGCCAGCCGGCGACCGGCAGGGCCAGGAACGACAGCACCGAGGCGTACCGGTGCACGTACGCGGCGGTGTCCATGGGCGTACCCGGCTCGTTCGTGGGCACCACGGCGGCGGCCAGCAACCCGGCCGACCAGGCGGTCAGCAGCGCGAGCGGCACCGGACCCGCACCGGCCCGGCGCAGCGCCGGCAGCAGCACGAGGCTGGCCGCCGCGAGCACCGCCATCGCGGTGTCGATGACGCCGCCCCGGTCCGAGACGGCGAAGTCGCTGACGGTCAGCGACCAGGGATCCAGGTCGTTGCTCACCTCGAGGTGACCGATCACCGCGAGCACCGCCGCCAGGACGATCCCGCCGAGGGCCAGCAGGCCGCTTCTCCGCGTTCCAGGCATACGGCCAGCCTGTCGCCGCAACCGCCCCAGACGGATCCGGGACCACCACCCACTTCGGTCCCCGGGTCGTCCCCTACCGGTCCCCGGAGAACAGGGTCAACTGCCGGTGGAGTCGGCGGTGGCCTTGGGGCGGGTCTGCCGGGTGCTGCTGATCCAGGTCATCGCCCACCCGGCCAGCGCGAACCCGGCCGCGGCCACGCCGCCGATCAGCAGCAGCCGCCACGCCGAGTGGGTCAGCGCCGTACCGCCCAGGTGGCCGACGAGCGTGCCGTAGCTGGACCAGGCGAGCGCCGCCGCCGCCTCGTAGGGCAGGAACAGGCGGTACGGGTAGCGGCTGCGCCCGGCCGAGAAGCAGGCCGCCATCCGGCCGCCGGGCACGAAACGGCAGAGCAGGATCACCAGCGGTCCCGGTTCGCGCAGTCCACGGGTGACCCGGGTGACCGCCCGGCGGGCCCGTCCGGGTGGCGTGGCGCGTGCCGCGCGGCGGGTCGGCGTGCTGCGTCCGATCAAATAGCAGGCCAGGTCACCGATGAACACACCGGCCGCGCCGACCGCGATGGTCAGCGGCAGGCTGAGCCCGCCGTACACGGTCAGCGCCCCGCTGGTGATCATCAAGAGCTGGGTCGGCACCACCGGGACGAAGGCGTCGGCGATCAGCAGGATCAGCAGCAGCGCGTACGCCCACATGGGCGACGCGACGTCAGAGATGAGTTCGGCCACGACCGCCACCTCGCCGGGGTTCTCCGTTCGACCGGATCGAGCCTGACGTCGTGTCCGGCGTCACCACCTCCGGCCCCGCCGCACGGTGACAGCCGACACCGGCAGGCCGTAGATGTGGAACGAGGCGGCCCGCCCGCGAGTGACGGGTCACCGGGGCGCACGCGCCGGGGCGGGGCGGCGCATCGTCGATTCCCGGCGTACCGTTTATCGGACGCGGCACCGGAGTCGTCGGGTCCCCCGTTCCTGACGACCGGGCCGCCGCGGGTCGCCGGCAGGTCCCGTGCCGGCGACCCGCCTCTTCATGGCCTCGACTCACCGCGTGATCTGCGGTCTGAGCTGGACTTTCACCTACCGGACTTTACTCGGTTCTACCCTTGTTTACCGGCCTCAGTTGTACCCGTGGTGTACCCGTCGATCTTGCTGCCGCTGCTGACGGTACTGACTCAGGTCAACGGTCGGGGAGTCCACGAGGCTACGACGAGACGCCTGCGCGCGGCGCCACCCGATCCACTCGCCCAGGCGCAGCACCTCCAGCAGCACCGCCGGCCGCTGGGCCACCTGAAGCGTGACCACCATTACGGCGCTGACGGCGAGCACAAAAGCGCGGTCGCTGAGGTATCGCGCTCCCACGGTTGCCACCAGCATCCACGCGACCAGAACGCCGGCGACTAATCCCTTGATCGGCATCCAGGATCCCCTCATTTCCCCCACGCAAAATTTTGCTTAATGAAGAGTTAAGGAGACTGATCAAACACCCGGCCTGCCGGAGCGCGGTACCCCCGATCAGATGAGCGGCGGCTGTCGGCCCTACGGGGGTCTGGACAGCGCCGGGTATCGATGCTACCGGGGACACGATCTGTAGCTGACAGCTTGTCAGCATCCCAGCACCATGCACCGAGCGTGAGCGATCACTAAGGTGCCCATCAATGCAGCTTGTCGCCTCATCAATTCTTTGTGGCGAGACTTGCAAAATCGCGTAAAGAGCCTATATCGGAAGCCGGGGTGCTATGGCCACTGCACCTCGACCCGGACGCGGTCACCCGGATAAGCGTCCGCCAGCCCGTCAGGGCCGGTCACCACGAGCATCGGCACGCCGTCGGGCACCCGGAACGTCGCGCGTTCCTGTGGCGTCGGCATCCGGGTCGTGATCACCGAGCCCGGTCCCGCCTGAACGCTCTCGGGCTCCCGCCGCTCCGGCACGCGAGTGCCCCAGCCGTGCAGCACCTCCACCACGCCCTCGGCGCGGAGCGCGGCGATCGCCCGGCGGACGGTGGTCCGGCCGGCGCCGGTCTCCTGCATGAGTCGGGTCTCCGACGGCAGGCGCGTGCCCGGCCGCCACTCGCCGGTGACGACCCGCCGCCGCAGATCGTCGGCGAGCTGGCGCCACGCGGGCACACCCGACGCAGGGTCGATCATGGACGGTCACGCTATGGCGCGTCATCCTCACGTCCACACGTGGGCACGTGAGCATGAGTAAGCCGGCCACACGGGGCCGGCAGAGGGGGGTCGGATCAGCGCGCGGATCAGCCGATGGGCAGCGCTCCGTACACGCGCGCCACCCGACGCGCGTCCGAGACGCTGTGCAGCACCTCGACGACGTGGCCGTCCCGGTCGCGGGTCGCCCGCCAGGTCTCCAGCACCCATGCCGCGTCCGGCAGCCCGAGCGCGTCCTGCTCGGCCGCCGTGGGCAGCCGTGCCGCGACCTCCTCGGTGGCGTCGGCCAGGTCAACGCCAACGGCTGCCATCGCCGCGTACAGACCGCCGACGAGCTTGCCCTCACCGGCCAGCGGCGTACCCGCCGCGATTTCCTCGAGCACGTACGACTCCTGGAGCTGGGCCAGGTCGTCACCGGCGTACATCCGCCGGGTCCGCCGGACCAGCGGCGTCCCGGCCGCGGCCCCGAACCGAGCGGCTACCGCCGGCGACGCCGGCACCACCGCGACGTCGACCACCTCCGCGCGGCCGGCCACGCCCTGCTCGGCGCACGCGGTCTCCCACGGGCCCAGCTCCCGGCCCGGCCGCGCCGGGTCGGCGGACCCGGCGTAGTGCGCCAGCTCCAGCCGCACCGGTGGCCGCGCCACCGTCGTGCCCTGCTTGGTGGCCGACGTCAGCAAGCCGGCCGCCTTCAGCGTGGCCAGGGCGCGGCGCACCGTCTCCCGGGACACCCCGTGCTGCGCGGCCAGGTCGTGCTCGGTCGGCAGCTGGCTGCCCGGCGGGTACTGCCCGGACTCGATCGCCGCGCGCAGCTGCGCGGCGATCTCCCGATACCCGGTCATGGATCCTCCCTTCGTCCGATCACGCCACCAGTATGCGTACGCAAATCCTTGACGGGCCAGCAGATCCTCCTCACACTCGGTAGCACAGCGTTTTGCGTACGCAAATCATGACCGAGGGGAGGCGCACGATGACGGAATGGCTCGCCCGCCGCCACCGCGCCCAGGCGGACCGCGACCTGATGAGTCCGCGCACCATCGCCCGCAGCCTCGAAGCCCTGCCCCAGCTGCTCGGCGGCGCCCACGTACCCGAGCAGCCCGCCTGGACCTGCCCGGCCTGCGGCGGCGCCGCCTGGCCATGCTCGCCGGCGCGCACCATCCTGGCCGAGGCGTACGGCCCGGACCGCGCCGATCTCGCCATCTACGTCGGGCAGCTGCTCTTCGCTGCCGCGGCCAAACTGACCGCCACCCCGGCGCACGAGCTGAACGAGCGGTTCATCTCGTGGACCCAGTAGCCAAGACCTGGACCGCGGGCACCGTGCTGCGCATCGGCCGCGCCGCCGGCGTCCAGTACGGCGGCGACCGCGCGCTCACCATCCGGGTCGTCTCCGTCGACCCCCGCCCGACCTACGAGGGCAGCGCCTGGGTGACCGGCTACGTCCTCAACGCGGCGGGTGACGCCACCGCCAAGCGCGAGCTCTACATCGACGTCACCGCCGGCGTGGAGGTCCTGTCCAGCCCGGCCACCCGGCGCGCCGCCCGGCCCGCCAGCGGACAGCCGCGGCCGCCGGCCACCCGCGTACCGCCCCGGCGGACGCCCACCAGCCCGCCCCCGCACAGGGGCGGCCCCGGACGCGGCGATCGCAGCGCCGGCCGGGGCCTCGACCAGACCACCAAGGAGGCCTGATCATCATGCTCGATTCTCGTCACCCCCGCCGCGCCGTCAAGGTCGCGGCCGCCGTCGCCCTGCTCGTCGTCGGACTCGCCTGCGACGGCGAGGGCACCCGCAGCGACCGCGACCCCGCCGACCGGCAGGTCGACCCGAAGCGGAAGATGACCGCCGTCATCAACGCCAGCGGCGACGGCCCATACTCCGTCGTGGTCCGCGCGGCGAAGGCCGGCGACGACCGGGGCGACTACACCCGCAAGTCGGTCGCCGGCGGCGCGTACCGGCAGACCCTCGACTACACCTCCGGGCTGCGGATCACCATCACGATCACGGCCACCGGGCACCGCACGGACCCGCTGTCCTGCGAGATCACCGACGGCACCACCCGGGTCCGGGACCGGGCGGCCGGGACTGTGCAGTGCAAGCTCACGACCTCGCGGTGATGGCGCGGGCGAACCGGGCCAGGGCGAGCCGGATCCGCTGCCGCACAGTGGCGCGGCGGTAGGACTCGGGCGGGTTCAGCCGCCAGCCAGTGGTAGTCACGCCCCACAGTATGCGCCACCCAACGCACGGTGACGAGACCCGGCAGCAGCAGAGCGCCCCGCCCGGCCGCAGCCAGGCGGGGCGCTTCGCGTACGCGCGCTACTCGGCCGACTTCCCCGGGCGCCCGGGCCGCCGAGGCGGACCCGTGCGCTTGCGGTGCGCGGTGACCCGACGACGCACCTCGTGAACCGTCACGCCGGCGCGGTCGGCGACCTGGTCCTCGGGCAGCGCGTCGCGGGCCTCGGCGATGGCCGCGTCCATCTCAGCGGCGAGCGCAGCCTTCAGCGCCGGGGCGAGAGCGTGAAGATCCTGGTAGCGGTCCAGAGGGTCGGCGGCCGCCGACGCGGCGGCGAGCTGGTCGGCCAGAGCGCGAAGCGTGTCCATGCCAAAATTCTACACTACCCTATTGCGGATAATGCTAGGGCGCTATAGAATTTAGGCACAGACAGCGAGAGGGGCACCGAGATGGCGAGCTTCACCTGGCACAGCAGCAAGAAGTTCTGCGACGCCGAGGCGCACAAGGCCAGCCACGCCTGCCCCGACTGCGAGACCGCCAGCCAGTGCACCGGCTGTCTGGGCCAGATCGCCCCCGGCGAGGTCCACGCGATCTGCGCCGAGACCGGCGAGGTCGCCCACCCGGCCTGCAAGGCGGCAGCGGAGCGCGCCTGGGGCTACCTCTACTGAGCAATCGGCGGGCCGGCGGCGGGCGAGGGTGCGGGTCGCCCTCCGCCGGGAAATTCTAGGCCACCCTATTGCGCGGAATGCTAGGGCACTGTAGAATTTAGGTACAGAGAGCGAGAGGGAGACCGAGATGCAGACCACGATCCAGGCCAGCGCCACCGACGCCGACGCCCGCGACCTCGCCGAGGCCCGCCGCCTGGCCAACCAGCTCAAGACGATGACCCCAGACGGGATGGGCTACCGGAACACGGTCCGCCGGTACGAGCAGGTGGTGGCCCGCCTCGGCTACGACCCGATCAGCTGAGCAAGGGAGGGGCCCGGGAAACCGGGCCCCAGCCGGTCCTCCGCCGCCCTCTTGCAAGGTCAACTTCTCCGGGGGACCGGACACACGAAAGCGCCCCCACCCGGCCGCAGCCGAGCGGGGGCGCTTCGTCTTCGAGCAGGTTCAGTCGCTGAGCTCGCGCCGGTCGCCGGGCCGGACCGCAGCCAGCCGACGGCCAGCGTCGTCACGCGGGTCCGCCAGCGGCGTCACCACCGACTGGAGGTACACGCCGGCGACGGCGACCGCGACGGCCTGGACGAGCAGCAGCCACAGGATGGCCGTGGCGGGTAGCAGATCGGCCAGGCCGGCGAACCCGGTCACGGCAGTGAGAGCGGCCAGCGTCATCGTGATGATCAGGACAGGGCGGGGACGGCGGTCCATCATGCTCCTCCGTGGGATCGGATGTGGTCTTCCAGCCGGGTCTCCACGCGACCGATCGCATCGCGCAGCGTCGACCCGGAGTTCGGCTTGAGCTCCTTTTCGATCAGCGCCAGGCGCTCCGGCACACCCGGTACCGCGGCACGCCCGGGCCGAGCCGGCACCCCGTACCAGTCCTCCCGGAACTCGTCGTTCTGCCGGGCCAGCCGGCGCAGCGGCCGACCTATCACCGCGGCGAGCGTCAGCGCGGTGAGCACGACGCCGAGGATGACCCCGGCGGCGGCCCACGTCTGCAACGTCACGACGCCGGGACGGCGAGACCGGCGAGGACCTCGCGGATCGCGGCGACCAGCTCCGCCCGGCTGACCGGGCCGGTGTCGCCGTCGGGCAGCCCGGCGAGGACCTTGTCCGCCACCTCGGCGGCGACCTGGTCGAGGCGCTCGCGGATCCCGTCGGTGGCCGCCGGGAAGCCGGCCGCCATCGAGAGCAGCAGCGCCAGCGGCGACCCGGGAGCGGGCGCGGTGTAGCCGTCCTGCGCGCCCACCGGCGACAGGAGCCAGTTACGCAGGTTCGCCAAATCGGCGAGCACCGCGCCGACGGTGCGGTTCGCGTTGTCGGTGCGGCCGGTCAGCTTGTCGGTCTGCTCCATGTCGTCCTCCACGGGGGTCGGGGCCGGCGGCGGTGCCGGCGGCTTGATGAGGCCGATGTGCGTCAGGTAGCGGCGCATCAGCGCGGTCTGGTCCCGGCCCGCCTTGATGGCGTCCCGGAAGTAGGAGATGTGCGTGTGCCACCGGTGGCTGCTGTCGCCGGTGGTGCGCTTCCCGAGACGGTCCCACCGGCGGACGGTCTTGCCGTCGGTCGAGTAGATGACCTCGCGGATGTCCCGGGTGTCGGCGGTCCCGGCCTTGCACTGCGCGACCAGCCAGGCCGAGAAGGTCCGCAGGTTGTGGGTCGTGCCGCCGGAGCGGACCGAGAACTCGCCGACGTCGAGCGCGCACGCCCACTTCGCCAGGCCGGCCCGGTCCCGGGCCGACTCGATCACCGAGTAGTCCCGGGGGACGACCCGGTCGGAGCCGCAGTGGTAGCCGCCGCGGTGGGCCGGGTCGCCGACGATGCCGACCTCCGCCGGGTCCAGGTCGGCCGCAACGACCTTGCCGGGGTGGATGTCGAGGTGGTTCAGCAGCAGCCGGCGGGCGTCGAGCAGGTTCTTCGGAGCGGTGGTAGTCACCGGCGCCTCCTCCAGGATGATCGTCTGCCAGGTCGTCCGGTCTGGGCTGCTGCTCAGGTCCCACTCGTCCTTGTGGAACCAGCAGCAGGTCAGCGCGCCGTCCGCCGCGATGGCCTCGACCATCGCGCGCATCCATGCCGCCCGGCCCGGGCCGGCTTTCGCGCCCAACTCAGCAACCAGGTACGGCACGCCGGTCTCGGCGGCCACCGCGCGGGGGATGGTGAGCAGGTCGTCGGGGGTGCGGTAGCCGACGTCGGAGTAGACGTCCCAGCCCACGAAATCCACCGGCACCTTCGGCAGCCACCGGCGGCGGTCACCGGCCACTTTCTGCCACCAGTAGCGCGTGAACACCGGCCCGAGCCAGATCTCGTCCCGCATCGGGTGGGCGTCGAACGCCGGCACCAGCGTGCCCCAGGCGGCGTGGAACTCGTCGAGGGTCGGGTCGCCGGACTCAGGGCCCTGCTCCGGTTCGTGGTCCTCGGTGAGGAACAGCCGGAGTCCGGGCGGCTTCCGCCTGGACCAGGCCACGACGTCCGGCACCGGGTTGGTCTTGTACGACAGGTGCACGGGCACGCTGGCGGCGACCAGCGGCCCAAGTACCAGACTGTCCCACGCCGGCAGCGGATCGCCCCGGCCGACGAAGATCCGGGCTACCCCGGTGCCCCGGTAAGTATCCAGCATGTCGGCGACCTTCCGGCCGCCCGGGCACCAGCCGATCAGCGTCATCAGACATCCACTCCCAGCCCGAGGTACTCCGACGCCGGGCCGATCGGTTCGATGGACAGGTATCGGGGCGAGGCCGCCGAGGCGTGCACGTTGACCGTGCCGGTGGACGCCGCGACCGTCAGCGCCACGTCGGTGGTCAGGTCGGAGGCCGCGGAGCGGGTCAACACGACGGTGCCGGACACCATCACCGAGGTGCCGACCGTTGACCCCTTCGCCTCGACGCGGCCGTATTCGCCGTAGTCGGTGCCGCTCAGCCCGGTCTGCCGCAGCCGGAAGTGGGCAAGCACGCCGGCGGCGGACGCGTAGAGCAGGCCCCTCAGGTATGCCCGGTACGCCCACCCGCCTTTGAAGACCATGTTCGTGACGGTTAGGGACACTGCCTCCGCTGAGACACCCGTCTGCGCCGTCGGCGAGAACGCTTGGCCGCGGGCAGGGTCGTTGAGCCGGGCCGGGGTCAACCGCATGCCCGACCGCACGGTGATGGGCACGTCAGGTCCCCTCTCTCACAGCGACAGCACCGCGGGCTGCCACACGTCGACTTCGGTGCCGGCGGGCCAGGTCCGGGTCACGCCGTTGACGGCGCGGGCGGACAGGGTCACCCGCTGCGGGCTGATCAGCCGGACGTTGTCCACCGACACCACGACCGGGAGCGTGTTGGTGTTGCCGGACTCCAGGCGGGTCGCCAGGCCGCCGAGGGTGCCCGACGTCAGATCGCCGTCGGTCGCCTCGACCTGCCAGCCCGGTTCCGCGACGGTCGTCCGCCACGCCTTCGCGCGCAGCAGCGAGCCACGGGCGAACACGGCCACCCGCCACGTCGCGCCGGCCGCGTGGGTGCCGATGCCGGCCGCCGACGCGAGGCTGCCGGACAGGGCACCGCCGACACGCTTCAGCAGGACCAGGTCGACGCCGCCGCCGACCTTGATGTCCAGCCGCGCGCAGTAGTAGTTGCTGGTGTCCGCCGCCCGGAACAGCACCCAGTGCGTCACCGGCGCGCCGGTCGGCCCGGCGAGCGGGTTCGTGATCTCCACCAGCAGCGTCGGGTCGGTGGTGCCGAGGTCGACCAGGGCGTACCGGAGCACGTTGACGGTGCCGTTGGAGATCCGGCCGACGGTGCCGCTGGTGCTGTAGTCCGACGTCGCGCCGCCGGACACGGTCCACGCCTGCCCGGTGTCAGCCGCGCCCCAGCCGTTCGACACGGTGCGGGTGAACGTGTCCGCCGCGGCGGGGCCGATCGCCGAGGCGGCGACCTGTTCGGCGCCGACCCGCAGGCTCAGCGGGAAATCGGCGGCGTCCTCGGTCCACGGGCCGTTCTCGTCGGTGGACGCGAGCAGCATCGACATGTTCCCGGCCGCCAGGCCGAGGGTGGTGCTGCCGTCGGCCGGGACGCGGGCCGCGCCGTCGACCACCGCCACGTCCCACGGCGAGCCGGGAGACGCGTTGTAGGTGATCGTCCAGTCGTAGACGTCGAGCTGTTCGGCGTACCCCTGCGCCAGCACCTTGACCGGACCGGGCGGCAGCCACGGCGGGAGGGTCGTCAGCGACAGGGCGTCGCCGGCGTCGACCCGCGCCACCGCCTGCGTCAGAGCCGGATCGGATGCCAGCGCCTGCGCGGCGAGGTCTACCCGGATGCGCGGATAGCGGGCCTCGTCGACGGTGCCGAGCCACAGCCGCCAGCCCGCCTGATCGGGGAGCTGGTCGTCGGTGGCGACGTTGACGGTGTCCGACGTGTCGTAGGTGCCGACCCCGGCGGGCGGGTTCGCGGTCGACAGCGGCCCGGTGGTCTGCACGGCCCGCGCGGATCCGCCGTCGGGGCGGCTGACCGTGATGTCGTTGCGGGTCGCGTCGTCGTCGTCGACCGGGTCGAACGGCGGGCTGATGTGCCCGGCAGCGTAGTCGAGCGGCACCGCCGGCCGGTTGTAGAGGCTCGCCCGGGTCCGGTAGGTGAGGCCCAGGTGGCTGCGGGCGTCGGTGAGGATGCCGCCGTCGGCCTTGGCCGCATCCCTCAGCACGTCGAGCAGCGGCGCGATGGGCTGCGGCCCCATGACCTCCGTGTCGTGCGGGTAGCCCCACACGGTCACGGGGACGCCTTCCTCCGCGGCGAGGCGGATGATCCGGTTACCGGCGGTCTCGCCCGCGTAGCCGGTGGACACCTGGGCCAGGTTTTCGGCGAGGAACAGCCGCTGGTCGGCGACGGCCAGGTGGGAGACCAGGCCGTCCTGAAGGTAGGCAGAGCCGACGACCTCGACCTTGGTCGGATACCCGAAGGTGCCCGCGTAGGTGAACGGCGAGCCGGGCGACGCGTAGAAGCTGTTGCCGGCGTTCGTCCAGTACGGCCGCCAGGACACGTTCCCGCCGACCTGGGAAAACTCGACGTACATCAGCAACCAGCTCGTCAGCAGCACCCCGCCGTTGAGGATGCCCTCGTCGTCGACGACCGCGCCCGTGCGGCTGTACCCGACGAACCGGAAGCCGCCCGAGGACGCCTGCAAATCCCACCGGGCGACGGTGCCGCCGCTCGTGTGCAGCCGCAGGTAGGTGACGTCGCCGCCGCTGGGCTGCGACGGCAGCTTCATGAACAGCATCAGCGACCAGGTCGACGACCCGGGCCGGGCGACGACGGGCGAGCTGATGAACGACGTGAAGTCGGTCATCTGGGCCGCAGCCACTGTCCCGCCGAGCCGCCCGCTCGTGACCCCGAAGGTCACCTTGTAGGAGCTGCCCGCGCCGATGCCGGCGGCGGCGCTGGTCGGCCGGGTCGCGTTCTCGCCGTCCTCCAGCGGCAGGTACGCGGCCGGATTGGCTGCGGTCAGCGTCCGCCGCAGCGGCGAGATGACCGGGGAGTTGCCCTGCGACATGCGGCGGGTCACGCCGGCCGCCTCGACGGGCACCCAGCGGTCCTTGCCGGACACGTCCCAGCGGGGCGGCCACGCGCTCACCTCACCGTGGAAGCGGGCGCCGCGGTCGATGGGTATGGCCCCACCGGACCAGGTCCACGTGCGGCCCTGAGCATCAACGAGCTGGGTGTCCCCGGCCCGCAGGGTGGTGAAGTCCGGGGAGGCGACCAGAACGCCGCTGTGGCGCAGCTCGAAGCCGTACAGCTCGCCGTTCATGCCCCACGCGCCGAACGACGACACCCGGCCGACCTCGACGCCGTACGGCCCGGCCTTGACGCTGGTGGCGCCGAACGTGCCCTGGCTCAGCTGCGTCCAAGGCCCGGCGATCGTGGGTGCGGTGTAGAACGTCCGCACGCCGGTCGCCACGGTCAGGGTCACCCGCAACGCCAGCGACCCGTCCGGCAGCGGCGCCGGCCGGAACTGCCCGGAGTTGCTTCCGGTCAGCACGCTGGACCCGTTGACCCAGTAGAACTCCAGGTTCCCGGCGTCGCCGACCGCGAATGCCCAGGCGTCGTCTTTCCCGGCGATGAACGCGCGGGTGTGGTCGGTCCACTGCGGCAGCCGCAGCCACACCCGCACGTCCAGATCACCGGTGCCGTTGAGTGAGGTGTGCGGGCCGGTGACGGCGGCGCCCTGAGCGGCAGCGCCGGCGCCGCGCCGCCCGTCGACAGCCAGCGCCCCGCCCGGGCCGGCTTCGGCGACACGGACCCGGATCGGGGTGTTGCGGCCCAGCAGCCCGTAGTACGGGCTGCCCGGGTTCCGGCCCGAATACTTGCCGTCGCGGTGGTTCAGGACCAGGCCGCAGCGGGCCACCTCGACCTCGCTGCCCTCGTTCGGGCGGCCCCGGCTGATCGACACCCCGCCGCCGGAGCTGGCGGATCCGACACGCACGTCGGGAGTGACGTCGACCCAGCCGAGAGACGGGCCGAGGTGCAGCTCGGTGGTGAGACCGAGGGGGCTCGCCGGGAACGCCATCAGCCGCTCCTTCCGAGCACGACCTGCACGTTGCCGCCGCGCACCTTCACCGCGGCGCGCAGCATCTCCACCAGGAAGTCGGCCATCGGGGTGCCGTCAGACTCCAGCCGCAGCGTGGTCACACCCCCGCCGCCGGCCTGCGACAGCGGGGTGACCCGGGCGCCGGTGGGCAGATCCACGATCTCCGGCTCTCCGCCGTCACCGACGATCGCCGCGCCGCCGCGGGTGATGTTGCCGCCGCGGGCCAGCATCGGCAGGGTCGGCATGCTCCAGCCCATCCCGCCGATGCCGCCCGGGATCCACGACGGGGCCCGGAACGACAGCCGGCCGACGGTGCGGTTCCAGAACGAGGCGATCTGGTTGAAGCCCCACCGGAACGGCGCGAGGATGATCCGGCCGACGTTGGCCAGGCCGCGCCCAAGCCGCCCCGGCAGGGACAGGTACCAGTTCAGGAACCGGGCGCCGCCGGAGACGATCCCGTTGTACGCGCCCAGGATCCACTTCCTCCACAGGGTGTTGACGAACCAGTCGCCGACCGCGGCCGCCGCCGCCTTGACCGCGCCCCAGGAGACCCGCCACGCGGTCTGAAACCACGTCGTCTTGGTGGCGATCAGCACGATGATCCCGATCAGCGCGATGACCGCGAGCACGATCAGACCGATCGGGTTGGCGGTCATCGCCGCGTTAAGCACCCACTGCGCAGCCGCCCACGTCAGCGTCGCCGCCCTGGTCGCCACCATCGCCACCCGCTGCGCCGCCATGCCCACCACGGCGCGGGCCCGGGCCAGGATCCCGCCGTTGGTCGCCGCAGTCTCAGCCGCAGCCGCCGCCGTCGCGCCGCGGTGCACCGCGGTGTTCGCGATCAGCGCCTGCGTCTGCGCCTGGAGGGCAGCGCGCATGCCCCAGTTCGCGGCCACCTCAGCTACCCGGATGGGCAGGGCCACCACCGCGGCAATGTTCGCCGCGGTCTGCGCCGTCTTCGAGATCACGTAGCCGGCGGCGATGACCGGCAGCAACTTGGCCAGGGTGTCCAGGTGGCTCGCGGCGAAGGACACGACCTGGCCGGTGACGTTCAGGCCGTCGTTGAACTCGTCGCCGTGCGCGGCGACCACCGGGATGACCTGCCCGAGACCGGTCAGGATCGACCGCAGCGTCGACAGAACCTGCCCGACGCGTTCCTGACCCTCGGCGGACTCCAGCCACTGCCGCATCGCCGCCGACCCGGCCACCAGCGCGTCCAGGGTGCCGCCGCCGTTGTCGCCGGCGCCGAGCACCGCCTTGACCGACATCACCACGTTCCACGCCAGCGCACCGAACTGCCGCAGCGCCGTCAGCCCGGTGGAGATCCACCGCTGGGCATCGCCGGAACGGCGCGCGTTGATCGACCACTGCTCGAAGCGAGTAGCGATCGTGCCGACGTTCCCGGCGAGCCCGGGCAGGAAATTGGAGCCGACAGCCACCCACTGGAGCAGCCCGTTGACCACCGGCCGCACCGCCCGGGCCAGCCGGTCGGTGGTCTTCGCGGTGTTGTCGAGCAGCCGGTCGACGTCGCGCACGCCGGCGCTGGTGCGCAGCAGCCCCCCCGACTGCCGGATGGCCAGGTTGAAGCTGCCGCCCATCCGCCCCAGCCAGCCGGTCACCCGGGGCAGGTAGATGCCGGAGAGATCCCGCAGGTCACCGGCCACGTTGCGGAAGGTCGCCTGCTGGCCGGCCCGCGCCGCGCCAGCCCACGCCGGCGCGAGCGCCCGCAGCGTCAGGATCACGGCGCGGCCCGCCGGCGACAGCCTCGCGAGCGCCTCGGCGGCCGGGTCGATGCCGCCCGACGCGGCGCCGGCGCTGGACTCCCGCACCGCCTCCTGCGCGTCAGCGAGGCGCTGCGCGGCCTGCTCCACCTGCCGCTGTGCGTCACGCTGGCGCTCCAGCGCAGCCTGCACCGCGTCGCTGCCCTCGACGCCCTTGCGGGCGCCGTCCTCCTGTTCAGCAGCCAGGTCCTCGACCCGGTCCTTGACCTGCTCCACGGCCAACTTCGCCCGCTCGTAGGCGCGTTCGGCCTTGGCGATCTCCTCCGGCACCCCGCCCTGCCGAGCCCGGATCAGATCCCGCTCCGCGTCGGCGACCCCGGCGATTGCGTCTTCCTCGTCAAGGCGGGCCTCACGGACGCTGCGCGACAGGTCGTCCAGGCGTTCGGCTTCCTCCTGCCGGGCCCGGGTCACGGCTGCCTGCGCGGCCAGCGCAGCCCGCTGGGCGTCGGCCAGGGCGTCGGTTGCGGTTTTCACCTCCCGCTGGGCCTGAGCGACTCGGCGGCCCGCGCCTGCGGCCGACCCGCCGCCGCCCGTGGCGGCCTGGCCGGTCGCCTTCCACGCGTCGGCCAGCCCGAAGGTGACGGCGCGGGCCGCGCCGACAGCGGCGATGGTGCCGGCGATCGCCGCCGGCATCAGCCAGATCGCCCCGGCCGCGCCAGCCGCCGACGAGGCAAGCGCGATCGCGTGCGCGCCGGCCGACGCCATCGCCCCGCCGAGCACGACCGTGGACGCCGCCGAGGCGAGGTTCGCCGCACGCACCTGCCCCGCCGTGCGGGTCAGCAGCTGGCTGACGCCGCGGTCGCGGCCGACGGTGTTGAACACCAGGCTGGTATCCGACACGGCGAGGTCACCTCCCTACTTCTGCTTGGCCAGCTCGGCTTGCGCCTGGTCGACCTGGTCGCACGCGGCGAGGAACTGGTCGACGGTCAGCCGGTCCTGCTCGGACGGGGGGATGTGCAGCAGCGACGCGATGCTCAGGGCGTAGGCGTGGCGTCGCTCGGCGAGGGTGCTTTTCCCGGGTCGTCCGGGGCGTCGGCCAGCTGCTGGCGCAGCACCGCCAGGGTCAGCAGCCGGTCCTCGGGCGACAGGTCACCGTCGGGCAGCTTCTCCACCTCGGCGATCTCGGCCTCGATCTCGCTCTTGGTGCGCTCCAGCAGCAGCTCGTCGTCGAAGAAGTCGACGTCGGCGTACTTCAGCGTCGGATGCTGGCGGCGCAGCATCGTCCACAGCAGCGCCCGCCTGGCGCTGGTCTGGCCCTTGAGCAGCTGCGCCTTGAAGTCCGTGGCGTACGCCAGGCCGGTGTGCTTCTCGATGGCCTCCATCTCCATCACCCGCAGCCGGCCGGGCCGGTACTCCCACCGCTGCTCCTCGCCGTCCTCCGGCCGGTACACCAGGAACATTCAGCCTCTCCTCGCGATTCGTCGTGCACGGTTGTCCAGCGCCCGGGCGGCCGCCGCGTGCAGCCGGGCGTGCAGGCGCCGCAGGGGGTCGTCGAACCAGCCCGGCTGCCCGATCTGCGTCACCCACGTCTCGGTGTCGCCGAACACCGGGTGCCGCCAGCCCCGGCGGCTGTTCAGCCGCTTCGGCGCGTTCGCGAAGTTGCGCAGCATGATCTTCCGGGCGCGGATCCGGACACCGGCGCGGCGGCCGTCCACGCGTACCTGCGACTCGACGCCGGCGGCGACCGCGGCGCGTAGCGGCTCGTGGCCGTCGTCCAGGCCACCGGTGGCCATGCCCATCAGCGCGCCGCGTACCGCGGCCACCCCGGGCTCCAGCACCGCGTGCAGTTCGGCGGCCAGCTCGGTACGCCATTCCTCGCCGCCGGCCTCGTCGTCGAGCGCCCGGGCCACCCGCGCGAACGACCGGTGGTCGGGTTCGACGACGACGTGGTCCATCGTCAGGCCGTCGCCCGGCTGATCGGGCCGGAGGACGGGAACGTGTACGACGCCTCGTTGACGTCGCCCGGCGAGCCGGAGATCGGCGTCCAGTTCTTGATCAGGATGTTGCCGGTGTACTTCGGGTTCGAGGTACCCACCACCGCGTTGGTCGCCCGGGCCTCGAAGGTCACGACCTGGCCGAACAGCGCCCACATCGCGCTGTCGAGCGCCGACGCGGCGACGTCGTTCTTGAAGGTGACCGCGACGCCGCCGGAGGCCAGGCCGCCGAGGACCTCCTTCCAGCCCTGAGACGCGAACGTGGTCACGTCCTTCTCCTCGACCTCCGCGGTGACCTCGCACTTGGAGGTGTTGGCGGAGCGGTCGACACCGTTGACGGCCAGGTACGCGGCCTTGAGCACCATGAGCGGCATGGCGTATCTCCTTCGTGGTGGTGATGCTCAGGCCGAGACGCCGAGCGAGACGACGAACAGGAACGACGGGCCGGTGCCGGTGATCGTCCAGCTGGCCCGGTAGTACGTGTCGGTGCTCGCGCCGGCCACCCGGCGGGCCTCCCCACCGACCGCGGTCGCGGTGGTGAACGCGACCCGCTCAGTCGGGGACGGGAAACCGGTCGCGTCGTCGGATTGGATCTTCACTGCCAGGGACGGTGAGCCAGTGCCGGCGACGGACAGGACGTGCAGCGCGGCGACCAGCTCGCCGCCGGCAGGCACCGCCACGTGCAGCACCGACGCGCCGGTCCCGGTCGCGGTGCGGGCCAGGCCCGGCGGGTGCAGCAGCACCCCGCGCGCCAGCGGCGACGTCGACGACCAGGCCGCCGACCACGGCGCGACCTCGCCCTGCCCGCCGAGCAGCTGATACTGGCCCTGCATCGCGGCCATCACGTAGGCGGTGTCACCGACGGCGGCGCCGCGCGGGCACGCCGTCCACGCGCCGACGCCACCGAGCGCGGCCCACAGCGCGTCGTCGACCTTCGACGGGTCACCGGCCTCCCAGAACCCGGAAGCGGTCAGCTTCGCCGACTTCGTGCCGGCCATGACCTCTTTCCACACCTTGTCCGTGGCGGGGTCGTAGGAGCCGAACGTGGTCACGTCGCGTTCCTCGGCCTCGGCCTGCGGCTCCACCTTGTTGGCGCGGCCGGTCAGGTCGACGCCGCCGTTGAACAGCCGGACGTTCTTCAGGATCTCCGCCACGGCCTACCCCTCTCCGCTGTCGAACCCGATGACCCGCACCGGCCACTCACCGCCGTAGAAGGTGACGTCGCCGACCCGGTAGAGCCGGTGCCCTTGGAATCGGCGCACGTGCAGGTCGTGGATCTGCCCGCCGAGGGTCGGCTCGGCTTCCAGCGCGGCCTTGACGCTGGCCGGCCCGGCGGGACGCATGAACTGCTGGAGCCGGGCCTGGCCGGATCGGTCGTCGGCGCGGGAGACCAGCAGCCGCACCAGCACCTCGGCGTCGACCAGGCCGCCGAAGCTCTGGTCGTAGTTGATGACCCACTCACCCACGTACAGGTGCGGCGGCTCGACCGAGTCCGGCACGAACGGATCCGCGCGCAGGATCCCCGGCACCTTCCTGCCGGTGTCCGCGAGGCGCTCGGAGACCGCGGCGAAGTCCACCGGTCAGCTGCCCTTGCGCTTCGCCGCGCCGCCCGGGAGCTGCGGGCTGTCCTCTTCCTCGGCGGGCGGGGTGGCCAGCGGAGCACGGCGGCGGGCGTCTGTCCCGCCGTGCTCGCCGGCGGCCGCGGCCTCCGCGAGGGCCGCCAGGTCGACCTGGCGGGCCCAGAAACGGCCCTGCGCGTCGATCGCGGCGACCGCGTCCGCGTCGCCGGCCTGCTCGGCGGCGGCGCGGTCGGCGTCGAGCCGGGCCAGGGTCTGCACCGCGATGATCTGCTGGTCGACGCGGTGCACCTCGGCCAGCTGTCCGGCGGCCGCGTGCTCGTCGCGCTGACGAGCGAGCGCGGCCAGGATCGGATCGGTGTCTGTGCTCACGTGGCGGCTCCTCAGCGCAGGGTGAACGGGACGAGCAGGGTGGCCACGTCCGGGTCGACGCGGGCCATGCGCACGGCCCCGCCCCAGTCGGCGGACCCGAACACCCCCTCGGGGGTGTCCTTGCGCTTGTTGAGCCGGCTCGCCTGGAGCAGCGCCGCCTCGGCGACCGTGTCCGGCACCGCCGGCCACCCGGGCCGGGCGGTGATCCGCACCCGGCTGCGGCTGGTCCAGTTGCCGCGCAGCCCGGTCACGGGCCACCCCGGCCGGACCGGCTCCTCCGGCTCGAAGTCGGTGAAGGTGGTCCAGGCACCGGTGCGGCTGGTGCGCACCTGTACCACCAGGCCGGTGGTGTCGGCGATGTCGTCGACTAGCAGCAGCAGCCCGTCGGGGTTGTTGTCGTCGAGCAGCCGGCCCGCCGTGGGCATGCTGCGGGTGATGACCGTACGGCCGCGGTAGAAAAAGCGGCCACAGTGGTCGTCGATGCTGCGGCACGCCGCGGCCAGCTTCTGCCCCAGCAGCACGTCCCGCGTGGCGTCGGTGGGCGTGATCCCCAAGCTCTCCTTGAGCAGGGACAGCGGAATGTACGTGGGCGGAGCCGGGTCACCGACATCGACACTGCCGTGCGTGACGTCATCGACGAGGCCCGTCGCCGTCCACGTCCACGCCCACTGCCCGGCCGAGTCAGCCAGGAACGACGCGTCGTACACGCCGAGGGAGGCCCGGGACACGGCCGGAGCCGGAGACAGCAGCGTGCCGTCGGGCCGGGTCACGACGACGGTCACGGTCGCGTCGGTCAGTGCACCGTCGGCGTCGCGGACCCGGTGCCGCAGGTCAATCCGGTCACCCACATCGCGGCTGGTCACATCCACCTCCCGGCAGAGTCCGTGGTGAGTCGCCCGCCCGTGGTGTCCGTGACGATGCGGGCAGCGGCGCCCGACGACGACCCGGCCTGCCCCCACCAGCGCGCCCCCAGCGCGGGCAGCGCGGCGGTGAAAGCGGCGTCGTCGGCGGCGGCCGCGGCGATCTGGCCGGTGAGCGCGGGCAGCGTCGCGGTGAGCGCGGCGTCGGTGCCGAGGGCCGGCAGCTCGACCAGCAGCGCCAGCATCGACCCGGTCACATCCGAGGTGACCAGGTCACCGCCGTACGAGCCAGACGCGGCGGCCACCTGGTGGCCGGCGGCCGCGCGGATGTTCGCGTTGGCCGTGGGCCGGCTGGTCGCGTGGTCGACGGGCTTCGTGTACGCGCCCGGCAGCGTGATGACGGTCGGGATGGTGCTGGAGGCGACCCGGCAGTGAGCGGCAGCCACGAGCGCCGCGCCGGCGGCGACGCCCGGCAGCGTCGGCAAGGTCAGCGGACTGCCGGCCGCCGAGCTGACTGCGACCTGGGCGATGCCGCCGACGCCGCGCAGCACAACCATCGTCCACGCGCAGGTGATCGCGCCGGACGGGGTCAGGGTCGGCGGAGCGTCGCCGCTCTGAAGTTCTCGCGTCCACGCGTAGAGCCGCGAGTTGCTGCCCTCAGAAACCGGCCACGACGGGCCGGCCGGAGCCGACCAGCCCGCCGAGGAGGTCAGGGCCAGCGCCGCGCCGGACGGGTGCCCGAACAGCAGCGCGCGGTCGCCGGGCTGCCAGTCAGCGTGGAACGCCGTGGCGATCGGGGTACTGACGGTGCCGGCACCGGTGTTACCCGAGGCTGCACCCACGACGACGGCCGCCACCAGGATGCTCGCCCGGTCAGCCTGCGGGCATGGACACGGTGCCGCCCGTCAACCGCAGCGCCAGCCCGACGCTGACCGCCACGGTGTTCAGGGTCAGGTCACCGCCGCCACCCGTCGCCGAGCACGACCCGTCCATCACCGTGGCGCCGCCGGACGTCTTGGCACGCCACCAGCCCGCGTCACCGGCGGCCGCCCCCGCCGCCTGGAGCTGCGGAGTCACCACCAGCGCCGCTGCGCCGTTCGCTGCGGCATCGAACGCCGGGTTGTTGATGGTGAACGTGGCCAGCAACGTCCCGGTCGCGGCGTCAGCGGCGGTGGCCGGCTGCACCCCGGTGCGGATCTCGACGGTGCCGCCGTTGAGCCGCCCACAGACGGCGTCGACGGCGGCGTTACGCGAGGCCGCGGGCAGCCGCACCGCCATGGCTACTTACCGCCGCCGGCGTCGTCGCCAGCGCCGCCGTCTCCCTGGCCGTCGCCGTCTCCCTGGCCGTCCGGATTGCCGGTGCCGCCGTCGTTCTTGCCGCCCGCGGGCGGCTTCGCGCGGCCGCGGCCTCGGGCGGGCGCCTTGCCCGGCGCCTTCCCATCGGCCTCGTCGTCGCCCTCGGGCACCGCGTAGCCCTTGGCGATCAGATCCTTGGCCTCCTTGTCCGGCACCTCGGCGGTCTCGCCGGCGGCGATCGACCGCTCCGGGGTGGCGTAGAGGGTCTTCATCGTGATCCGCATACCGGTGTTCCCCTTTCGCGTGGAAGGCCCGGCCGGTGATCGGCCGGGCCTTCCGGTCAGCGTTGTGTAGTGGATCCGCCAGGCGGTCAGGCCGCCGGGCGCACGCGCGGCTTGCCGCGCACGACCGCCGCGGCGCAGGCCATCGTCGGCGTGGTGCCGGCCTTCGCCGTGATGGACACCCGCAGGTACCGCTTGATGCCCCGGTAGCCGATCTTGAAGACCTGGTTGTGGTTCGCCGACGTCACGACCGGGGCCGTACCGTCCAGGTCGGCGGCCGGGACAGCGGTGAACGCCGCGTTGTCGTCGGAGTGCTGCACCTCGAAGGTCAGCGACGCTCCGGCGCCGGTGATGGCGCCCGCGTCGATGCACACCACCGCCGCGTCGTACCCGGCCAGGTCCACCCCGCTGCCGTTGACCGGGACAGCCGGGTCGGCCTGGTTGGTCGCCTTCAGCGACTGCGCCAGGGCGACGTCGTTCTTCAGGTCACTGCGCATGATCTCGTTTTCCTTCCTCGCCTAAACGCTGGCGATCGTGGCGCTGACCGATGGTGATTCGCCGCCGGTCAGGGAGCTGAGTCTGGCCCGGATGTGCCGGACCACCTGGGTTGCGTGAACGAGGGGCCCGGACGAGCTGCCGCCGGCGTTCAGGAAGAACCACGTTTGTCCGTCGTGGGAACCTTCCAGCGCGACCTGCCACGACGTCGGTGACCCGGTCACGGTCAGGAGCATCGTGTGGTTGCCGAGCGAGGCTTCGAGGTCCCGGGCTACGCCCACCGCCGGGGCGGTCGTAGCCTGGGACAGCGACGTGAACGGCAGCATCAGGCCTTGACCTTGAGGCGCACGAACGCCTCGGCCAGAACCGGCATGCCGTCGACCTCGCGGCGGCCGATGAACCCGACCTGGTTGGCCTCGGCGTACAGCTCCACCAGGCGCTGGATCTCCAGGTTCAGGGCGTCGGCGATGTGGTAGAAGCTGAAGTCGGCGATCATGCCGACGTAGCCGTTGGCGGTGATGGTGTTCGGGGCGTACTCCGACACCACGTAGGGGACCTCGAGGATCGTGTCCGGCTGGTCGGACAGGCCGGCCTTCCAGATGTACTGCCCGTCGGTGGTCTTCAGCTTGCGGATCGTCTTGACCAGGTCGCGGTGGTAGAGCCACCGGGCCCGCCGCCAGTAGGCGGCCTTCAGCGCGTACTTCGCGTCGATCAGCTGATCCGCGACTGTGAAGCTGCCCGCCGCGGTAGGGATGGCGCCACCGGTACCGATCTCCACGTCTCGGGAGGTGGGGATGCCGGCGCTGCTCGCCGTGAACACACCCAGGGGCTTCTTGTTGCCGTCACCGACCATGTACGCCTTCTCCTCGGAGACGGCGAACTTGTAGGCCAGCCGCTCGCGCACCAGGTTCTCCGCCCGGTTCGCGGTCAGCCGCAGCAGCTTGCGGGAGATCTTGGTCCGCTTCGCCAGGGGGTTGGGGGTCAGCTCCCGCTTGCCCAGGCGCAGCGCGTCGTCCTGGCTGCCGGTGCCGACTTCGCTGGTCCACTCGGCGTCGTTCATGTCGGTGTCCAGCGTCGGGATGCCGAGGCTGGCGGCCTCGGTGAGCCGGTGCACGGTGGCCAGGCCGCGCAGCTGCACGGCGTCGTCGACGGCCTGGACCAGCTCGGTGACGAACTGCTGCGGGGCGACCAGGTAGCCGCCCTCCGGGTCCGAACCGGCGATCAGCGTGCGGGACTGCTCCGGCGACAGCGACGCGCGGCCGCCGATCAGGTACTGGCGGAAGGCGCGCATCTGCGCGTCGCCGCTGCCGTCGGGGCCGTTACGCTCCCCGCCGTTGCGGTCGTCGTCGCTGCGGCCGGGCTGGTCGCCGGGCTCGTCGTCGATGCGCCGCTCCTTCGCGCGCAGCTTCTCCTCGCGCTCGATCTGGGCGTCGCAGCCGTCGACCTGCTCCATGAGCCGGTCGAACTTGGACGACTCCTCGGCGGTCAGGTTCCGGCCGCCGTCGTTCTCCGCGGCGGTGAGGATGTCACGGGCCTGCTTCGCGAGGCCCGCGCGCTCCTGCCGCTTGGCGTTGATGTCCACGCCGTGGTCCTTTCTCGGGTGTGGTGACTGCCGCCCGGCAGGGGCGGAGGTGGTGCAGGCCGGCGACGGCGGAGGGCTTCCCGGACCCCGCCGTCGCCGGCGGTCTACAGCGCGCCGGCCATCTGGAGGCGGCGGCGGACGGTGTCCAGGGCGCGGCCGCTGCTCTCGGCGGCCGGCGCTGGCGGAGCGGGGTCGGCCGGGGCGGGCTGGCCGGTGCGGTCGAGCAGCTGCCGCAGCGCGGCGATGCTGTCGGCGTCGAGCCGGTGCAGCAGACCGCGGACGCTGTCGAGCAGCTGCTCGTCGACGGCCAGGGGACCGGCGCGGCCGGACTCGACCACCGCGTTGGCGTCCATCGGCAGCGGCACCGACGACAGCTCGTACAGCTCCCAGTCCACGGCGACGCCGCCGCTCCAGTAGTCCTGGGTCTTCGGGTCCTCCCACTCGACGACCGAGAAGCCGATCGACACGGCGTTGAGGAACCCGTCGCGGTACTTGCGTTCGACGGTGACCGCGAAGTCGTCCTTGCGGTCGAACTCGATGTCGAACATCAGCCGCTTCTTGTCGTCGACCTCGGTCTTGACCGAGCGGCCGATCGGCAGGGAGTCCCGCCCCCAGTAGCGGTGGCCGTAGCCGAAGACGGGGTTCGCGCGGTACCGGTCGAGGCGGGCGCCGTCCATCTTCAGCGAGATGCCGTCGCCCTTCTCGCCCTCGGTCGCGCCGATGAACCGCAGCGGGCCGTCCGGATCCGCGGTGGTGTCGCGGACCATGAACGCCCGGTGGAAGGCCATCTGCTTCAACGGTTCACCTCCGGTCGTGCCTGGCGGTCGCGGGGCGCGGCCGGCTGCTGCCGGTCCGCCCGCGGCCGGCTCTGGCGGCGGCCGCGCACGTCGTCGTCGCGGTCCTGGTCGTGGGTGGGCTGCTCGTCGCTCACGTGGTGTGCTCCGTCGCGTTGCAGGTGCAGCCCGGGTGCACCGGGCAGGCCCGCCCCGGCTGCGGCGGGTCGTTCGGGGCCGGGGCCGGCTGCATGTTCAGCGGCACCAGGTACGTCTCACCCCGGCCGTCGGGCAGCGGGTTTTCGTTCTCCCGCTCGCGGATGTCGTCGCCGGACAGCCAGCCCCAGTTCCGGCCGATCGCGTACGCCTCGTAGCGGGACTTCAGGTCGCCGCGGGTGATCGCGTCGACGATGTGCTCGGCGAAGAACCGCGGCCGTTCCCGCTCGGTGAGCAGCCGCATGTTCGTGTACTGCTCCCAGGTCACCAGCCAGCCGAGCAGGGTGTCCTGGAGGTACTCCAGCGACTGCCACTCGATGTTGCTGAAGGTGGCCCGCTCCAGGTCACCGATCTTGTGCGGGGGCAGGCGCAGCCACCGGCACATCTCGTTGACCTGAAGCTTTCGGGTCTCCAGGAACTGGGCATCCTCCGGCGGGATGCCGATGTCCTGCCACTCCAGGCCCTCTTCGAGGATCGCGACCCGCTGGGCGCGGTCCAGGCCGCGGTGCAGGTTCTCCCAGTCGGCCTGGAGTCGCTTGTGGCCCTCCGGCGACATCTTCTTCGCCGTCTTCAGCACACCGCCCGGGCGGGCGCCGTTGGAGAAGAACGAGTTGCCGAACTGCTCGGTGGCCAGGCCCATCCCGATGGACTGCCGGGCCAGCTTCACCACGCTGTAGCCGCGGATGCCGTCGTAGCCGAGCCCGCCGATCGGCAGGACCTCGTCGGGGAACAGCCGGGTGTAGATGCCGTTGACGTCGTCGGCGTACCGGTAGGTGACCTTCAGCTTCCCCGGGCCGGTGCGCGTGACCTCCGGGGTGATCCGGTCCGGGCGGATCGGCCACACCTCGGTGACCTCACCGCGACCGTTGCGCAGCACGTGCGCGTACCCGGTGCCCCACGTCAGCGCGTGCCCCTGGAGCGTCCGTTTGAACACGACCGGCGGCATGATCGGGTTGGGCTGGTCGTGCAGCACCCGGTAGACCCGGTGCTCCCGGGCCCGCCGCTTGCCCCGATCCAGGCGCTCGTACAGCGGCAGCGGCAGCTTCCCGACGTCGGTGGCGATCGCGTTCACCCCGGCGAAGAACGGGCTGTAGTGCAGCGCCGTGTCCTCCGACACCCACGGCCCGGACGCCGTCGACGAGCCGCCGGTGAACCACTCCTCCACCCACTTCTCCGGGGTGGCCACCCCGGACGCGCCGGTGGAGGACGCCCGCTGCGACAGCACCGAGCGGAAGAAACCCACGGTCAGCTCCCGGCCCCACGCCGCTGCGCGTCCGGCTCACCGGCGGCGGCCGCGGGCAGCGCCGCGGCGATCCCGACGACGAACACCAGCGCGCCGACGACCGACAGCGCCACCCCCAGCGACCACCACAGGGCCAGGCCCACGCCGAGCAGCACCAGCCCGGCCAGCACCACCAGGTCGACCCGGTCGACGCCGGCGGCGACCCGGGCGCCGGCGGACCGGGCCGCGGTGGCCACCAGGCCGTCCCGGCCGGCCGGGACGGCCTCGGTCGTGGTTTCCTCGCTCACAGATCCCTCCCAGGGGTCAGCCGACCGTGGCCAGGCCGCGGTAGTCCAGGACGTCGTCCTCACCGCCGCGCATCTGCCCGTCGATGGCGAAGAACAGCGCCGGCATGCCGTCGATACGCACGTGCTCCTTGCGGCGGTCCGGCTTCACCGGCCGTACCCGGTCCGGATCGTCGGCCGGGCTCTTGCCCTTCAGGTGCTCGGCCATCCACCGGGCCACCGGGTTGCCGCCGTGCGCGTACTCCCGGGCGTGCAGCGCCCGGGTGAACTCCGTCATCGGTCCGGTCATCCGGTCGTAGGTGGTCGACGACTCGTAGCACTCCAGACCGGTGCGCTCCACAATCTCCTGCCGCACCGGCTCACCTGACCACTTGTCGTAGGTGACATCGGCGATCGCGAACTGAGCGTGGTCGTCCTCGATCCCGTCGTAGATCGACGTGTAGTCGATGACGTTGCCCTCGGTCACCGTGATCCACCCGGCGTCGCACCACTGCTGGAACGCCCCGTCGGTGTGCTCCGACAGAGCCGGCACCACCGCCTCGGGCACCCAGAACCGCCACCGGATCGACCCGTCGTCGAACAGCAACGCCCACGCCGTCAGGTCCAGCTTGCTCGACAGGTCCAGACCGGCCCAGCACTTGCGGCCGGCCAGCTGCCCGTCACGCCACGCCGGGTTGGCCGCCAGCTCGCCCGCGTTGGCGTCCCACAGGTCCAGCGGGATGTACCGATACAGCTGCTGGACGCGCTGGTTGAGCTGGAACTGGCGGAACGCCTTCTCCTTCGCGGCGTTCGTCTTCGCCGCCAGCGCGTGCCGGCGCAGCGCCTCCCGGCTCTTGAACTGATCCAGGGCCGGGTTGGCCCACTTCCAGTTCCGCTCGTCCCACGGATCGGTCGATACCGGCAGGTGCGGGTGGCCCTTGAAGACGCGGTGCAGCCGCGCCAGCTCCTGCGCGGTGGCCGGGGCCTTGCGGATGAAGGTGAACACGTGCGGCGCGCGGCGCGGGTCCTCCTGGACCTTCTCCGCCTCGTCGATCAGCGACGCACCGAACGAGTGGGGCTCGTCGGTCTCCGTGGAGGTGGCGAACAGCAGTTCCTGCTCGCGGGCGCCGTCGGCGGTGTCCATCGCTTCCCACAGCGACCCGTCCGGCTGCGACAGCACCTCGTCCAGGTTGAAGCCGTGCGGGTTGTGGCCCAGCTCGCCCTTCGCGTCGGAGGTGATGACCTCGTAGATCGACCCGGACTTCTCGTCGACCAGCCGGCGTTCGTTCTTGTAGTACTTCAGGCGCCGCGCCAGCACCGGGGACAGTTGCACCATCCGCAGCGCCGGACCGAACACCTTCTCGGCCTGCTTGGTGTCCTTGGCCGCGTTGTAGACCTCGGCGGCTTCCTCGTCGTCGCCGACGAACAGCAGCAGCTGGATGGCCGCGGCGATCTCGCTCTTGCCGTTCTTGCGGCCGACGATGATGAACGCCCGCCGGTAGCGGCGCACGTACCGCTGCCACTCCGTCGACCAGATCACCTCGCCGAACAGCGGCCGGATGATCTCGTGTTCCTGCCAGGTCCGCAGCACGAACGGCTTGCGCCGGTACGGGCCCTTGATGTGGCGCAGCAGCTCGGCCGGGAACGCCACCGCACGGTCCGCCCGCGGCTGGCAGTAGTGGGCACCCTTCTTCGCGCAGCTGGTGTCCCGGAACGTGTACGCGCAGACCGGGCCCTTGCGGTCACGCGGCCGCCACCGCTTGTCGTGATCCGGGATCGGATCGTCGACCGGACCCGGTCGGGCCCGCGACCGCGACCGCGGCGCGCTAGCCGGTGAGGAGGTCCTCGTGCGGGTCACGCCGGCCATCCCCACCCGTCAGCTGCGCCCGGTCCGATGGCGTCAGCCCGAACCGCGCCGCCCAGCTCTGCAGCTGCCGGTCGGCCTGGCCGAGCACCACCGTCCACGGGTTCCGGGTGACCCGGTGGCCGGTCTGCTTGCCGTTCTTGTCGAACACCGGCAGCTGCACGACCTCGCCCTCGGTGGCGAGCGCCGCGGCGGCCTTGCGTCGGCGCGCGGCGGCGTCGCACGTCACCGCGAACGCCTCCACGTCCCAGGCCGTCAGCACGCCCTTCCGGATCAGGTCCGGGGCGTACTCCTCCCAGATCGCCACCGCCTCGTCGCCCAGCCACGCCGGCGGCTCGATCTCCCGCGCCGCCGGCGACGGCACCGGCTCGTCGGTGTTCACCCGGTCGGCCCGGGTGCCCCGGACCAGCTTCAGCGCGGTCGGCGCCGGCTTCGGACCACGACTACCCACTGTGGACACCTCCCCGGATACGGCGAATGTCGAAACTCGTCAGCGTGAAAAGGCACCTCAGCGCGGGGTAGACGGGCCTTCACCAGCAGAGATTCGACCCGCCCCTCCCACCGGGGCATCGACACTGACCGAACGGATGCCCGGCTCGCCGACCCAGTCGTCCGCGAGCAGGGGCACGGGCGGTGTGTAGACCGCCATCGTCGCGACGTTCGCCACCAGCACCACCGTGACGCCGGGCAGCTGCGCCTCCAGCTGTTTCCTCGCCTGGTGCGCCACCTCGTTGGACGGGTTGCCCGCCAGTCCGATCACGAGGCTGTCACCAGGCTGAACCACCAGGCCCGAGCACGGCAGCATCGTGATCGACTGCTCGGCCGGCACCAGCGGATGAGTCATGGTCGCCTCCTGTTCCAGCCGCCCGGCTGACGCTTCGCCTTGTCCACCCGATCGCAGGGCTGGCACAACCCACGACCCCGATCCGGATCGTTCGCGTCCAGCCCCCGCACCACCAGCTCCCGGCGGCTCAACGGCCAGTGGTCAGCCACCACACTCGGCCGCGCCTCGCACAACACGCAGACCGGATCGCGGGCCAGCACGGCCGTGCGGAAGACGTCGCGGTGCTGCTGGTCGTAGCCCCGATCGGACGGGCTGCCCCGACGCTGATCCGCGGCCCGAGCCAGCCGGGCCCGGCAGCCCGGGCACTTCCCGCCGTCATCACCGGGCCTGCCCCGGCAGCCCGTGGTCGTGCACCGCCTCGGCGCCCGGGTCGGCATCCACTCACCCCCGCACACGACGAACGCCCCGGACGGAAGGCCGGGGCGTTCGCCGGGCCGGGCTGGTGCCCGGCACTGTCATGCGCCGTACGCGCAAACGGTAGATCGTGGCGCAGGACAGAATCCTGCACCGCGATCATGCATCGGAATCGGACATTTGCGCAAGCGGCTCGCGGACGCGCGCCGTAGATCACTCGTTGCTGCGGCCAGACCGGGCGGGTCATCGCCGCTCGGGATGGTGGAGCGTCCAGTGCGGGTCGAAGTCGCGGGTCCAGCCGGGCCAGCGGTCGCGGCGGGCGCAGGGCATGTTGACGGTGCTCGGGTCGCAGCAGCCGTGGCTGCGCTCGACGCCGTAGCTGTTGATCTCGACGCCGCCGCAGATGCAGCACAGCCAGGCGGGAATGACCGTGCCGGGCGGCGTGAAGTCAGCGAGGTAGCGTGGCAGAGTGATCCAGCCGCGCTGGTGCTGCCCCGGACTGAGGGTGTGGCGTACGCCGAGGATGCGCGCGGCGGCGAAGACGTCGAGCGCGAGCTGCTGGGTGGTCATTCGCCCTCTCGTACCGACCACGCGCCGCCTCGGCCGGCGTACCCGGACCGAACCCGCTCGGCCTGGACGGCCCGGCTGTTGGTCTGCGCCTCGATGTGCTGCGCGAGCACGCGGATGCTGCCGTCGCTGTCGTCCCAGATCGACAGGCAGCCGGCGCAGTACGCCGCCTTCCGGGCGACGTTGACGCGCAGGGTGTCCCGCCGGCCGCACGTCAGCACCGGGCACGTCGCCCGCGGCCGGTACGGCTCGGTGATCCATCCGATGAGGGCCTGCGCCCGGACGTGCCACCGTCGCATCGCCCCGGCGAGCGCGGCCGCCACGGTGTCGTCCAGGACGCGGGGCTCGGCGGCCGCCGCGGCGAGCTGCCGGACGGTGGCCTGGACGGTGTCGCGGTGGGCGAGCTCCAGGTTGGCCGTCCACCGGGCCGCGTCGGTGCTGATCGTGGAGTGCAGCGCGAGGGCCTCCCAGGTGCCGGGTGGCCGGGACTGCGGGACCGGGCGGGCGCCGTGGACGTCGTCGGGTGAGGTGATGCCGTACGCGGCCGCCTCGGCGAGCTGGACGAGCAGCCCGTCCTGCTCGGTGGAGTGGACGCCGGTGAGCTTGATCCGGCCGCCCCGGGTCTTCGTGTAGGCGGGGGTCTGGGTGCGGTAGGTGTCGGCCAGCTCGTGGGCGTAGCCGGCGATCTCGGCGACGACCAGGTGGCGGGTCATCCGGCTTCGCCTTCAGGGGCGGCGACCTGGAGCCAGTCGGTCTGGACACGGCCGTGCCCGTCGACCCAGGCTCGGCACGTGGCGGCGCAGCCGGTGGTGTCCGTCCGGATGCCGCACTCCACCAGCTCGTACCGGTCGAGGGACGGCCCCCAGGCGATGACGCCCTGCCCGAGGTGCCGGCAGTCGGTGTGAGGACAGGGGCCGACGATCGGGGCGGGGCCCTCGCCCTCGAACCAGTGGATCTCTCCAGGGTGGTCCAGATGTGGTTCAGCCATGGTGGTGGTCCTCGGGTCGCGGTGGAGTGGGCGGGGGGCCGGGTCGTGCGCGGCGGGCCCGTCGTCCCCGTTTGCGGTTGGTCGGGAGGGAGGGGTCGGGAGCGCCCGACCCGACCCGTCCCGTCCCGACCCGACCCGGGGCCCTAGCCGTTGGAGGCTTGGGTCCTGACGATCCGGCCGGTTTCCGGCCGGGGTCCGGCCGGGGGTGTTGATCTTGCTTGCGCGGTGTGGCGGTGGTGCCGTCGCGCGGTGCGCGGTGTCCCGGGTCGGCGGCCGGGGTCGCGCGGGTAGCGCGGTGTCCCGGCGGTGGCGCCGGGGTCGCGCTGGTGGTGCGAGCGCGGTGTCCCGGGGCCGGGGTCGCGCTGGGTGCCGGGCGGCTGGCTGCCGCCCGGTGGGTGCGGGTGGGCGTGGTCCGGCCGGGTGCCGGGTCGCCGGTGGCGTGGTCCGGCTGGCTGCCGGGTCGCCTGGTCGGGGTGGGCGCGGGGTCCGGCTGGTCGTCGGGTCGCGCGTCGATGCGGGGGCCGCCGGGCGGTACCGGGGGCCGCGGTCCGGTACTCAGGGGCACCTGGTGGCCGTGGTTGGCGAGGTGCTCCACGGTGGTCTTGCCGTAGTAGGGGCTGGTGGGTGCGGGCAGGGTGTGCCAGCGGTTGGGCTGGGGGTCCTGGCCGCGGCGGCCGTTGCACTGGTTGCAGCAGACCACCAGGTCGTCGGGGCCGCGGGCGGCCTGGCCGGGGTGGCGATGGTCGTAGGTGCCGGCGAGCCCGCCGGTGCGGGCGTCCCAGTTGACGATGCGGCCGCAGTAGCGGCAGGCGTCACCGTCGCGGAGCCGGACCGGGACGGTCAGGATCGGGTTGCCGTTGTCGTTCTTGCGTTGGCGCTCCCAGGCGATCTCGGCCTTGAGTCGGATGTGGAACAGGTGCTCGGAGTCGTCGGCGAGCAGCCAGCCGCCGTCGACGCGGGTCCAGATGCCGGCGCGCTCGACCCACCGGGCGAGGTGCTGCCACTGCGGGCCGCCGTAGAGGGCGACCGTGGCGTCGGGCACCACGTAGTCGGTTTCCTGGGCGGCGGAGTAGGTGGCGCAGAGCCAGGCGAGGCCGGCGATGGCGGGCAGGCGCAGGTCCCAGCCGTCCAGGTCGTCGTCGGGGCCGCGTTGCCAGGCCAGCGGGGCCAGCACGCGCGGGTTCATCCCGGACGTGTCGCTGGACTTGAGCCAGGTCACCCAGCCACCGCCTTAGTGATCAACATCTATGGTTCTCCCGGTAGCACTCGGCGCGGCCACCGCGCTGGGTGGCCGCGCCGAGGTTGAGCAGACGGCGGAACGGCAGACGCGCCGCTACACCGGATCGTCAGGAGGCCGCGGCTGCTTCGGTGGCAAGCAGGGCGTCTGGTCCATGCCGGTGTTACGGCAGTTGACGCAGCCGGGTCCGGGTGTCTGGTAGTCGGGTGAGCAGCCGAGGCAGACGTGGGTGTAGAACGGCCGCTGGCAGCGCGAGCACGGGCCGCCGCCGGTCGCCGCCGCACGGATCTCCCACGGCTGCTGGACGGGTTTCGACACCAGCTGCCGGAGCTTCAGCCGGTCCGCGATCGCGGCCGCGGCCGCGTCGAACTCTGCGCGCGACTCGATCGTCCGAACATCGACCGAGAGCAGCAGACCCGAGTCGCAGTCGCGCACCTCCAGCCGCATCGAGTAGCAGTCAGCCACGGCTGTCCTCCTCGGCGGCGTCGTTCTCCATCCGCCGGTCGATGGCCTCCACCGCGGCGACCGCCACCGCGGCGAGCTGCACCCACTCGGCGCGCAACGTGGCCGGGTCGCTGGTGGTGGCCTCCAAGACCTCGGCCATCTCCTCGATGGCGATGCCGACCCAGGTGGGTCCGCGGTGGCCTGCCTCGTGCTGGCAGTTGTAGCGAGCGCGGGAGGCCACCGGAATCTCGTAGAAGTCAGAGAGTCGCCGCGCTACCTCTGTCGGCTCGCCCCACCACTCGCCAGGCCCGTCCGTGAGCCGGCGAAGGATGTCGGGATCCGCGTCGGGGTGGTTCTGCTGGCCCCACTTAGCGTCCTGCCGCCCTCGCTCGGCGAGCACTTCGGCCAGCACGCCGTAGGTGGGCGAGAGCGAGGCCATCAGGCACCTGCCTCGGCGCGGGCGGTGGCCTCCATGTCGCGGACCTGGGCTAGGACCTGCTCGCCGCGCTCGGTCAGCTGGTAGAGGCGCACGCCGTATCGGTCGGCCTCGCCCTCGTCGGTCTCGCTCTCGTCGGCCAACTGCACGAGGCGCATGCGCTTGAGCGGCTGGAGGCGCTGCGTGGCCCGCTTCAGGGCGACGGGCGGGCCGGGGTCCCGCTCGAAGTCCGGCCGGGTGTAGCGGGGGTCCATGTGGACGCGGTTCTGCTCGACGGCGACCAGTAGCTGCACCTGGTCGGTGTCCAGGGTGATCTCCATCAGGGTGTCTCCGTTCGTGCGAGGTCAGGCGGCGTTGGTGGTGGTGCCGCCGTCGAGCACCACCAGGTGCCCGCGGCGGCGCGGCGGGGACGGCGGGGTGGCCAGGTCGACGCCGGGCCGGACGAGCGGCTCCGGGACGACCGGTGGCAGTTGGCGCGGCCCGTACCGCTCCACCAGCAGCTCGTCGAGCAGCTCGTCGCGGGTCACCGCGGGCCGCCGGTCGGGGCGCGTGGCGGGCAGGCCGGGCAGTCGCGCTTCGCGTAGCGGTATGGCTGACCCGACCAGGTCTCCCACACCGTGGTCCCGCAGATGTGCGGGTTCTCGGCGGCGGTGACCGGGCGGCCCAGCGCGGCGCTGGCCACCAGCCACGTACCGCGACGGGCGAGCAGCGGGGCGGTCATGGGCTGGCTGTTGCGGTCAGGTCGGTGGCGGCCATGCGGCGCAGCATCAGCAGTGTCCGCTCCGCGTTGCCCGGGTCGAGCGCGCTGCGCAGCTCCAGTCGTGGATCGTCGACGTCGACCTCCCCTCGCCAGCAGGTCGCCCGTCGCCACAGGGCGTCGGGATTCCCGCCGATGTACGCGGGCGGCCAGAGCCGAGGCCGGTCGACGTCGTAGAGCCGCCACAGCGAGTCGATCTCGCCGCCGGACCAGGTGACGATCACCGGCTCGGTCAGCAGCCGCCGCATCGGTCCGGCGAGCCCGGCCGGGTCCACCGCGTCGTCCGGGACCGCGCGCACGCGCGGGCCGGCGAGGCGGAGCGTGGCGTCGACCAGGCGGGTGCCGGTGGTGTCGACCGCGTCAACGCGCGCGGCGATCGGCTCCGGGTTGCGGCGGCCGGCCGGGCTCGGCGGCCGGGTGATCTGCCGGACGCGCACCACGACCGCCGGCGGCGCGTCTGGGGCGAGCAGGTCGGCGGCCCACAGCACGGCGTCGATCCGGCCAGCCGCCGCAGCCGCTACGGCCGAGCGCAGCCGCTGGATCCGGGCGCAGGCAGGGCACCAGTGACGGTCGCCGTCACCGGCGATCGTCGGCCGGTCCGGCCGGGCCCCGCACCCGTCGCACACCCGGCCGGCGCCGCCGCGGCGGCGGGCTGCCTCCAGCTGCGCCAGGCTCGCCGGCGACGGCACGGACTCCTGCCACGCGTACAGCGGCACCGTGGTCTTCCTGTCCCGCCAGTCCCGGATCACCACGTGCGCGGCCACCGGCCCTCCGGGCTGGCGGGGCAGGTCCAGGTCCGCCAGCTGCGTCTTGGTGTAGAGGCCGTCCGGCACGTCCCGCCAGCGCTCGTACATAGGCAGGTCAGGCATCCTCGTCCTCCTCGATGAGCGCGCCGTCGATCGCCGCGCCGCGGCGCAGGCCGTCCTGGACGCCGGCGGCGTACTGGCGGGAGAGCCGGGCCGGGAGGATGCCGAGCGCGCAGAGCACGTCTAGGGCCTCGTCGACGCCGGGAACCCACATCGACGTGTCGGCGATGACGTACCGGTCGGAGCGGTAGGACAGGCTGATCTCTCCGTCGTCGTTCCAATCGATCTCGACGTGCTCTACCTGGTCGGCCGAGCCGCTGGATCCGCGCGGTGCGCGGGGAGCGGTCTCGCCGAGGTACTCGCGGCCGAGCACCCGGGGCACACCGCGGCTCGGCGCGTTGCCGAACTTCGGGTGCCGGGCCAGGCCGGCGCGGGCCCAGTCGAACGCGGCGCGGAGCCGTCCGATCTGGTCGACGGTCAGCCGCGGCTCGTCGACGGGGGTTACCCCCGCCCCACCGGCCAGGGAAGCGGCCGGCGGGGCGGGAGCTGGAGCGGACTCACTGACGGCGACGCTCCTGGTATCACCGTCGGTCTCAGCCGCTCCATCCGCCGGCGGGAACCTGTCGCCGGCGGCCGTCTCGGTGGCGCTTGCCGGGGCGGAGTCGCGACGCTCCGCCCCGGCTTCCCGCGAGGCCCGGGGGTCGTGGGTCTCGTCGGCCGGCCCCGCGTGGACCGGTTCACCCGCCGCGAAACGGGTGGTCTCCTCCTGCGGCCAGCAGATCGGGCACCAGGTCGCCTGCCAGCGGTCGGCCGCCTGCTCGGCGGCCAGCGTCAGCCCGGTCCGGGTCGCCCGGCTGCACCGGGTCAACATCGACGACTTGATCGCATGGGCGGCGATGCCCTTACGCGCGGCCGCGACCCACACCCGCTCGCCGGGCTCCGGACCGGCCGCGGGCGGCGGCGCGGCGGGCGTCGGCCGGGTCGGCGCGTACGCCTTGCCGTCCGCGCCGCGCACCACGGCAGGTGATGCAGATGCATCACCTCGGGCCAGGTCCCGCTGCACGGTCGACTGGTCGACGCCGAGGACCGTGCCGATCGCCCGCTGGGCCATGCCCGCCAGGCGCAGCTCCGCGACGGCACGCTGCCGATGCTCGACCGGCAGGCGCAGCCGCTCGGCGCCGAACTCGCCGTCGACGTACGCCTGCCAGTCCGCGTACCCGAGGACCTGCCAGTCGCGGCGCTCCCAGGCAAGAGCGATCTCGGCGAGGGTCTCCAGGTAGTTGTGGATCCCGGCGCGGATCCGCTCCGCGCGCTCGCGGGCGGCCGGCTCGGTGGACCGCTCGGTCAGCTCGTCGACGGTCACCGCGCTGCCCTCCGGGCCGCCCGTGCCGTGCGGCGGCGCGCGCCGGCCTCGGTCCACGCGTAGCCGTGGCGCACGCCGTTGTCCGCGGCGATGACGGCCCAATGCCATCTGGGCTGCCACCACCGGCGGTGGGCGACCCGCTTCGGCTGGAAATCGAACACCGGAGCGGGCGGCAGCGCGGCCAGCGTGGCCGGCGGCGGTGCGGCGGCCGTGGTCGGTGGCCGGGCGTCGAGCACCTCGACGACGCGCTCGACCGTGGGGAGCGCGGCCGGCGCGGGCTGCTCCGCGGCGGCCTCGGTGCTGGTGCTGGTGCTGCGCCAGGGCCTCGGGTTGTGGCACTGCACGCCGTCCGGGTGCACGATCACGGCGTTGCGGTTTACCAGCGCCACGTAGCCGTGCGAACACACCGGCAGGGGCCGCCGCAGTGGCGGCAGCTGGCCGAGGCGCTCGCGCTGGCCCGGCCGGCCGTCCGGGTACGTGGCGTAGCCGGGCCGGCTGGCGGTCGCCGCGCGCCACTCGTCGTCGGTCAGGCGCTCACCCATCGGTACGCACCTCCTCCTGGTCGACGCGGTCGCCGAGCAGGAACCGGTCGCCGAGGTCGTTGATGCCGCACTCGTAGCGGCCGGGCGGGGCCGGCGGGCAGTCGAGCGAGGCCATCTCGGCCTCGCCCACCCGGTTCACCGGGCAGTTGAACAGGTCCGGCCGGCACGACAGCGGGTGCTGGATGGTCCAGCCGTCGGCCCGGATCTCGATGACGTGCGTCTCCGAGCTGGCCGCGTCGGCCGCCCGGATGATCTCCTCGGCCAACTCCCAGTAGAAGCGCGGCCCCGGGAAGGCTGCGCGCCGTAGCTTGCTGTCGTCGGGCCAGCCCATCACGGTAAGGACCGCGCGGACGCGGGCCGGGTCGACGGGGGTCGGGGTTTCGTCGCTCACCGGTATCACTCCTCCGGGTCGTGCTCGCCGAGGATCGCGGCGTCGCGGGCCTGAGCGGCCGCGGCGAGCGCGGGCGAGATGCGGGGCTGCGGGACGGGCGGGGGCGGCGGCGGGCGGTGGGCCGCGTCGTCCGCCGTGCCCGGGCGGCGGCAGTTGCGGCAGATCTCCTTGCCGCGCCAGTCGGCGCCGAGGTCCGGGTCCGGATCGAACGTCGGGCAGGGCCGCGGCGCCGGGGTGATCTTCGCGGCGCTCACTGCGGACCGTCCTCGTCGTCGGTGTCGAGCAGGTCCGGGCCGTCCTGGCCAGCCGGACCACGCTGCCCGGACAGGCCGGGCAGCGTGGCCGGCGCGGGCTGCGGCGGGCGGATCTTCGCCTCGCAGACCGGGCCGATGCCCCGGGCGCGGCTGGCTGCCGTGCGGAGGCGGCGCCCGCACTCGGAGCAGCGCGGGGGCTCACCCATCGGTGGTCCTCGTCCGGGCCAGCCGGTCGTCGCCGGCGGGGCGGGGGATGCGGGCGGTGGTCTCGCTGGCGCCGGCGACGATCGCCCGGACGCGGCCCTGGATGTCCGGGGGCACCCAGCAGCCGGAGAAGTCGAGCGGGTCGCCGGTGGCGTAGGCGTCGAGCAGCCGGTGCGCGTACGCCGGGGTGAGCGGCGGCGCAGCGGTTACCTCCAGGGCGAGACCGTCGGGGCGGACGTTGTCCCAGATCTGTCCGGCGTCGCGCATCAGCCGGGCGAGGTGGACCGGGTCAGCGCACTCCCGGGCGAGCGCGATCAGGGCGCGGAAGGCGCGGCCGTGGCGCTCGTCGTCGTCGAGCTGGCGGCTGCGGTGGGCGAGGCTGGCCAGGATCGCGCCGACGATGAGGCCGGCGGCCAAGACGGCGACGATGGTCCCGGCGGTGATGGTCAGGTCGATCACGAGGTCTCCCGGAGGTCGGCGGGCAGCAGCCGCGCGAGGGTGCGGCAGGCCCGGTACGTGATGGCCTTGACGGCGCCCTCGTTCTTGCCGACCGCGGCGGCGGTCTCGGCGACGGAGAGGCCGTGGAGGAACCGCAGGACGATCACGTCCTGCTGCTCGACCGTCAGGGTCTTGACGGCGGTGAGCAGCTCCACGTTGACGAGGTGCGCGACCGTGGCCCCGGCCGGATCCCCTTCGAGGCTGCGGTCGTAGCGGTCCATGCCGGAATCGGGGTCGTGCACGTCGGCGGTGATGTACTCCCGCCGGTAGCGGCCGGACTTGTAGTGGTCGGCCACGATGTTGCGGGCGATCGTGACGAACCACGCGCCGATGTCGCGGCCCTGCCACTGCACGGTCTCGATCCGGCGCAGCGCCCGGATGAACGTCTCGGACGTGAGGTCCTCGGCGAACAACCGGTTGCCGCTGCGGAAGTAGATGAAGCGGAAGACGACGTCGCGGTAGCGGGCGTAGAGATGCCCGAACGCTTCCCGGTCACCGGCCTGCGCCGCGGTCACCAGGTGCCACGTGGCCTCCGGATCCTGCTCGGCGCGCGGCGGGCCCGGCTGGGCCGGCACCCGCGCCAGCGTCGGCGCGGTCACCACACACCCGCCGGCAGCAGCACGTCCCACCGGTTGAGCCGGAACATCTCGTGGTCGTCGTTGGCGTCCGGCCACAAGTCCACCGCGTCGGGCAGCTCGGCCGGGTCCAGCGCCGGCGGCCGCCGCCGGGCCTCCGCCCGAGCACGGCGCTCGGCCGCGCGGCGGACCTCCTGCCGGCGGCCGTACCAGGCGAGCGCGGCCACGACGGCGGTGATCAGCGCCAGGCCGGCGACCTCACCCGCGGCCTCGCGGATGCCCGTGGCGATGCCCGCCAGGATCTCGGCGGCCATCACTCGTCGCCGTCCGCGTCGTCGGGCTGCGGCTCCCGGTGGACCAGCTCCAGCGGGCCGTACTGGCTGAGCAGCTTGTCCGGGGCGATGCGCTGCTCGCGGTAGAGGTGCGGCGTCTCCCGCGCCGGTGCCATCACCAGCCGGGCGCTCTCGAAGACGCGGCCGTCGTCGCCGACCCGGGCGGCCTTCAGCGTCGCGAACCACAGGTCGGCGCCGGAGTCGCGCCACAGGTCACCGAGGACCGGCGGCCATTCCGCCGGCGCCACCCGCTCGACGGTCACGTCCTGGTGGTGCAGCGGGATCTCGTACTGGGCCCCGTCGTCGCCCGAGACGCGGATCCAGTTGCCGGACTGACCGACTTGCAGAACCGTTGCCTGGCGGATGGCGATCGCCACCAGGTCGCCCGGCACGTACGTCGGACGCTCCGCCGCCGTCATGCCGCCACCGCCGAGGTGCGCTCGGCGGCGCCCAGCGACACGTTGAAACCGCGCCACGCGATCCGGGCCGCGGTGAAGTGCCACCGGCGGCCCTCCGGGCCGTCCTGGTGGGTCTCCCGGACGTCGCCGGCGTTGCCGTGCCGCTCCGCCCAGGCGATCACCTCGGCGGCCGTGTCGAACAGCAGCGACACCCGGTTGTCGCCGTGGACCGTCACCGTCTCGGGCGCGGGCAGCGCGGCCTGGTCCACGGCGTAGCACTCGCGGCTGATCGCCCGGAGGATCCCGGCGCGGGCGATCCGGAGCACGGCGTCCTGCCCGGCGGCGTCGGCCATAGCGCGGTCGACGTGCGGGAGCTGCGCCACCTCGGGCGCGGGCTGTACGTTGGACATCTCGACCAGTTCCTTCCTGAGTGGGTTGGTGCGGGTACGGGATTCCGGGGTCACGGCCGTTCCAGCGGGCGTGACCCCTTCGTTGCGCTTGGGCTTGGCGGGCTTGGCGGGCTGAGCCGGTTTGGCCGGCGGCCGAGTGTCGGCCGGCCGGGCCGGGCCTGGCTTGGTGCCCGCGGCGAGCGACACCCCGGTCATGCGGCATCACCGCGAGCGCCGGACTCCAGCCAGGCGTCGACGTCCGCCAGGCGGTACTTGACCCGGCCGCCGACCTTGCAGCTCTTCGGACCGACGCCCTTGGCCCGCCAGTTGTAGAGCGTCTGCGGGTTGATGCCGAGGTACTCCGCGACCTCGGTCACCGACGCCATGCGCTCACGGCGGGGCGCGGTCGTCTTCGGCATCTCAGGCCGCCTGGTCGGCGCGCGCCGAGACGACCTCGAAGAGGTCGTTCAGGGTCGGACGCAGGTTGTACTCGGCCAGCCGGTCGGCGTGCTGACCCAGCGCCGCCACGGTCTGGGCCATGAACCGCTCGCCGATGATGCCCTCGCGAGCACGGCGCACGGTCTTCGGCCAGACGCCGATCAGCTTGGCGCGGGTGGTGTCGTTGCCGTAACCGAGCAGGCTTGTCATGGCGTCGAACTGCTCTTCCCGCAGCCGGATCGCGGCTTGCGCGCCCTGCTCCGTGGCATCCATGTCCTGACTCATGAGGGCACTCTAAACAGGGCATGCATGCCCTGTCCAGTGCACCGGCAGAATTCGTTCGCGCCATTTACAGGGCATGCGTGCCCCGCTACTGTTCCCCACATGTCCAGTCATCGACGCATGACGATCACCCGGCCGGAGAGCCCAGGAGTGAAAGCGGGCGCGCACGCCCGGACACGTCCGCCCATTTCTAAGGGCATACGTGTCCGGTATCGTGCTTCTATGCGCCGAGGAGGAGTCGACCGTGCGGCATGGGCCGGCATCGTCAATGCCGCGCTCGACACCATCCCGCGCCGCAACAAGGCACAGTTCGCCCGCGACGTCGGCGTCGACATCAAGACCGTCCGTCGCTGGCTGGACCAAGAGGTCGACGTCAGCGAGGAAAGCGTCCGCGAGGTGGCCAAGGTCTTCGACCTGAATACGACGCAGCTGCTCATCGACGTCGGCTTCTATAGCCACGACGATCTGGGCGTGGCTGCCCCAAGCGATCTGCCCGCCGAGGACGAAGAGTCGATCCGCATGATCATGGCCTCGGATCTGCCCGAGGATGTGAAGGCCGACCTGGTCGGTGAGATCCGCCGGCTCCAGCAGCAGCACGTCGACGAGCGGGCCTCGTTCGCCGAGCGGCTGCTGGCAATGGCTCGCCGGGTCGCGCGGACCACCTGACCGAACGGGGGAGCGGCGTGCCCGTCGACGACCTCTGGTACCTCACCAAGCGCGGCCCCAATGACGAGCGCCTGCGCTCGGCCCGGTACGGCCGCGGCAAGCGCTGGCGCGTCCGCTACATCGACGACGAGGGCCGGCCCAAGGCGCTGCTGTTCGAGCGCAAGGCCGACGCAGACGCGCACGACGCCCGGATGCGCGCCGACGTCAGCCGCGGCGTCTACATCGACCCGACCGCCGGCAAGGTCACCGTCGCGAACTACTTCGCCGAGTGGCGCAAGCTCCAGCTGCACGCCGACTCCACCGAGATCAAGACCGAGTGGGCACACCGGCTGCACATCGCGCCCACCCCGCTCGGCCGGATGGCGATCGCGCAGGCCCGCCGCAGCCACGTCCAGGCGTGGGTGCTCGACCGCGCCAAGGTGCTGGAGCCGTCGTCTCTGCACCCGGTCTACGCCTACCTGGCCGGCATGTTCCGCGCCGCCGTCCTCGACCGGGTCATCGGCCACTCGCCATGCCAGGGCATCACCCTGCCCGAGCTGGTCGTCGCCAAGCGGTACATCGCCACCACCGACGAGGTCCACGCCCTGGCCGACGGCTTCGCCCCGGCCGGCCGGCCGTACGCGCAGGGCGGGCACTACCGCGCGCAGGTGTACGTCGCCGCCGGCACGGGCCTGCGGCAGGGCGAGATCTGGGGCCTGGAGCTGGAGCACGTCGACTTCCTGCGCCGGCGCATCCACGTCGTGCAGCAGCTCAAGGTGGTCTCAGGGCGCAAGCCGTTCCTCGCGCCGCCGAAGACGTCGACCAGCGTCCGGGACCTGGACCTGCCCGACGTCACCGCCGAGGCGCTCGCCGAGCACCTGAAGCGGTACCCGATCCGGGAGGTGGAGGTCGACGACCTCACCGACCCGCGCCGCCCACGCACCCGGCTGGCGAAGCTCGTCTTCCTGAACGCCGGCGGGAAGCCGATCCACCGCGGCAGCTTCAGCAAGCCGTGGCGGCGCGCCGTGGCGGCGGCCGGGCTGCCCGAGGACTACACCATGCACGCCCTACGGCACTACTTCGCCACCCTGCTGATCGCCGCCGGCGCGAGCGTCACCACCGTGCAGCTCGCGCTCGGGCACGCCAACCCGACCATCACGCTCAACACCTACGCCGGGCTATGGCCCGAGGCGACCGAGCAGGTGCGGACGCTCGTCGACGCCGCGCTCAAGCGACCGGCCGGCCAACGCAGATCTATGGGCTAAAGAACTGAATCCGATATACCTCGAATGTCAATCTCGCGTTTTGCGCCATAATGCGTGTTTGCCCACTCGGGCGTGCATCGCTGTTTCGAATATGCGACGCTGCGGTCGTGGGGACCGAACTGCAAGTGACGCTCGACAGCGGCCACGCCGCAGTCGACGCGCGCAGTGCGCTGCTGCGGCTCGAAGGCCTCCTCGACCTCCTCGCTGAGCTTGAAGCAGGCGAGCGAATCGAGGACGCCGCCGGCCGCCGGCGACCCGCCCCGCGAAGCCGCTGGACCTTCTCCGACCTCGGCCTCGGCAGCATCCGGGCCGCGCTTGCGCCGCTCGAACCCCGCCCGGGCGGATCCTTCGACGCAATGGATGAAGTGCCCGTTCGTGCCGTCGACGGCTTCCTCCAGGCGGAAGAGGAGGAGATCGTCCCGGACGGCTGGAGTGTCACCGCGGCGCGCAAGGCCCGAGCGCTCACCCGGCACTTCGGTGTGACCGAGCAGTCCGGCATGCGACTCTCGCTCATCGTCGATGGCCTGCCGAAGAAGACGATCCTCGTAACGCGGCGCTCATCCGTGCACCTCACGCGCGCGCTCCAGATCCGCCGCGAGTCGATCGGCTCGGTGACCGGGCGCATCGACAGCATGAGCGTCCACAAGAAGCCGTACGCAGGCCTCTGGGCCAAGCGCGGCGGACGCCGTATCCAGGTAGACCTGCCCAGCGACGACCTCGTCGACGTCGCGCGGGACGCACTCGGCAAAGACGTGACCGTTCGTGGACGGATTCGACGCAACGACGCGGGACAGATCCTGCTGCTGCGGGCCTCCAGCATCGAGCCCCTCCCAGAGGCTACGGAGCCACTGGTCGAGCTGGCTGGCGCGTTCCCGGACCTGACCGGCGGTCAAGACCCTGTCACCTACCTGGAGGGCCTACGTGGGTCGGCCTAACACCCCCGAGACCGTCTACCTTGACTCCTGCGCCTTCCTCTACGTCCTGAACGGCACCAAGGGCTTCGAGCCGGTCGCTGACCTCCTGCGGATCGCCGACGCCGGGCAAGTGACGATCCTGACGTCACCGCTGATCCTGGTCGAGGTCCGCGGAGCCGAACGGTCTGCGGCCTTCGACGTCAGCCGGGAGAACTATGTTCGGCGGCTCATCGACAACCCGCGCCTGCTCCTCGTTGAGTTCGACCGGACAGTCGCGCTCAAGGCCCGGGATCTGACCTGGCGTTACCAGTTGAAGCCAGCAGACGCCATCCACCTTGCCTCAGCAGTGGTGGGCGGGGCCGATGCGTTCATGACCTTCGACGGCGACTTCCCGTGCGGCACCAACGTAGAGGGTGTCTGGGTGGACAAGCCCTACAAGCATGGCGGCCCGGACCTTTTCGACTCGAACTGAGCCCGCCGCCCGCCCGAGCCTGCTCCCCCCGGTTCAGCTCGGCCGAGGGCCGAGCGCCAGGATCGCCCTCGCCATGCTCGGGCACGACATCACGTACTTCGGGTCGCACGCGCAGATACTGTCGTGCGCCCGCCTGGCCGCGTCGAGAACCCTGGCGCGAGCGCTGCCGGGAGTGCTCGCCGTTGGCGGCGTCGGCTCGACGACAGGAGGGCGCGGGCCCTGCGAGCGGCGCCAGTCGAACCACGCCTCGCGCACGGCCTGGCCGGGGTTGCAGAAGCCCCACCACATGCCCTCGGCGTACTCACGGACGAGCGACGGCGCTCGGTGCCGACCGGCGGATCTGTTCCAAGTTGTACCCGCCGTGTTCCCAACGATCTTGGCGGCGTGTCGCCGCAGGTAGATGGTGCTGATGACCGGCTCCTCGCCGGCAGGTCCCGTGCCGGCGACCCGCACCCACTCTCCGAAACTCAGATGCGCCGTCGATGTCCGCGTGCCTATCGTTCGGGCGTGCGCAGCGCGGTAGTGACCACGACGCCGGGTGTTCCCGGCGTGCCGCACTGACGTTTCCGTCGACGAGGCCCCGGGGCGATCCGCTCCGGGGCCTCGCGGCGTTCCGGGCCTGCTCGCCTCCGGGTCGTACCCGATCAAGGAGAGCGACATGATCGACCACCGCAGGCTCGGCCGGGAGCTGGAGCTTTTCGTCTCCGACCCGCTCGCGGGCGCCGGACTCCCGATCTGGCTGCCGGCCGGCGCCGCCGCCCGGCACGCCGTCGAGGAGTACGTCCGGGAACTGGAGCGCCGGGCCGGCTACCGGCACGTCTACTCGCCGCCGCTGGGCAAGCGGGAGCTGTTCGAGCTGTCCGGGCACCTGGGCTACTTCGCCGACGACATGTTCCCGCCGATGCGGCTGAGCGCCGACGACGAGTTCGTGCTGCGCCCGGCGCTCTGCCCGCACCACGCGCTGGTGTTCCGCGCCCGCGGCCGCTCCTACCGGGAACTGCCGCTGCGCATCGCCGAACTGGGCGGGATGTACCGGGCGGAGCGCTCCGGTGTGCTCGGCGGACTGTCCCGGGTGCGCGCCATCTCGCTGAACGACGCGCACAACTTCTGCGCGTTGGAGCAGGTCGGCGACGAGGTCCGCGAGATCCTGCGGCTGATCGGCGAGGCGCACGCCGCGCTCGGCGTCCGTCCCGCCGGGTTCCGGTTGTCGCTGCGCGGGCCGGACCATCGGTACGTGGGCGACGACGCCGGCTGGGCACGCGCCGAGGAACTGCTCCGCGCCGCGCTCGACGGGGTGGACGTCGTCGAGGCGCCCGGCGAGGCCGCGTTCTACGGCCCGAAGATCGACATTCAGATCGTGGACGCGGCCGGCCGGGAGTCGACCATCTCCACCGTCCAGCTCGACTTCGACAAGCCGGAGCGGTTCGACCTGTCGTACACCGACTCGGACGGCCGCCGGAAACGGCCGGTGATGGTGCACCGGAGCCTCGTCGGCAGCATGGAGCGGCTGTTCGCGTACCTGATCGAGGTGCACGAGGGTGCCTTCCCCGCCTGGTACGCCCCGGTGCAGTTGCTGCTGCTCCCGGTGGACGCGGCGCAGGCCGGCGCGGCTGTCGGGCTGGCCCGACGGGCCGAGGCGGCCGGGCTGCGGGCCGAGGTGGACCACGCCGGTTCGCTCGGCGCGCGGATCCGGGACGCGTCCCGCCGCCGCGTCCCGTACACCGGGGTTCTCGGCCCCCGGGAGGCGGCCGACGGGTCGGTCTCGCTGCGCCTGCGCGACGGCCGGGTGCTCGACCCGATGCCCGCCGAGCAGGCGCTGGGCCTGGTCGGCGCGGTGGTCGCGAGCCGGTCGGCGGGGCTGCTCCCGGCCTGACCCCGGCCCGTCCGGGTGCCGGTGAGGCACCCGGACGGGGCCCGGTGTCGGACCTGTGGCCGGGTCCATGTCAGTTCCCGACCGGCGTGCCGGCGCCGGCACGCATTCCCGGCGGGCCGGCCGGAGCGGGTGCCGGCACCTCGTCTTCGATCACCGCGCCGCTGAACTGCGCCCGGTAGAGCCGGGCGTACGCGCCACCGGCGGCGACGAGCTGCTCGTGGGTGCCCTGCTCCACGATCCGGCCCTGCTCCATCATCAGGATCAGGTCGGCGTCACGGATGGTGGACAGCCGGTGCGCGATGACGAAGCTCGTCCGGTCCGAGCGCAGCGCCGCCATGGCGCGCTGGAGCAGCACCTCGGTCCGGGTGTCCACCGAGCTGGTCGCCTCGTCCAGGATCAGCAGCGACGGCTCGGCCAGGAACGCCCGGGCGATGGTGATGAGCTGCTTCTCCCCGGCGCTGACGTTGCTGCCCTCCTCGTCGATCACCGTGTCGTAGCCGTCCGGCAGGCTGCGGACGAACCGGTCCACGAACGTCGCCCGGGCGGCGGCGAGGATCTCCTCCTCGGTGGCGTCCGGCCGGCCGTAGGCGATGTTGTCCCGGATGGTCCCGCCGAACAGCCAGGTGTCCTGGAGCACCATGCCGATCCGCCCGCGCAGGTCGTCGCGGCGCATCGTGGAGATGTCCACGCCGTCCAGCGTGATCCGCCCGGCGTCCAGCTCGTAGAACCGCATGACCAGGTTCACCAGCGTGGTCTTGCCGGCGCCGGTGGGGCCGACGATGGCGACCGTGTGACCCGGCTCGGCGACCAGCGACAGGTCGTCGATGAGCGGCTTCTCCGGGTCGTACCGGAAGGAGACGTGCTCGAACTCGACCCGCCCGTGCGGGTCGGCGACCCGGGCCGGCTCGGCCGGGTCCGGGCTCTGCTCGCCGGCGTCGAGCACGGCGAAGACGCGCTCGGCCGAGGCCACGCCGGACTGCAGCAGGTTGGCCATCGACGCGACCTGGGTGAGCGGCTGGGTGAACTGCCGCGAGTACTGGATGAACGCCTGCACGTCACCGAGGCTCATCGAGCCCGACGCCACCCGCAGGCCGCCGACGACGGCGATTGCCACGTAGCTGAGGTTCCCGATGAAGAACATCGCCGGCATGATCAGCCCGGAGACGAACTGCGCGCCGAATCCGGCCCGGAACAACTCCTCGTTCTTGGCGTGGAAGGCGGCCTCGACCTCCTTCTGCCGGCCGAAGACCTTGACCAGCTCGTGCCCGGTGTACGCCTCCTCGATCTGGCCGTTCAGCTCGCCGGTGTGCTTCCACTGCGCGATGAACTTGCCCTGCGACCGCTTGGCGATCTGGCCGGTGACCACCACCGACAGCGGCACCGCGACGAGCGCGACGACCGCCAGCAGCGGCGAGATCCAGAACATCATCCCGAGTACGCCGACGACGGTGAGCAGCGACGTGAGCAACTGGCTCAGCGTCTGCTGGAGCGTCTGCGACACGTTGTCGATGTCGTTGGTGACCCGGCTGAGCAGCTCACCGCGGGGCTGCTTGTCGAAGTAGGGCAGCGGCAGCCGGTTGAGCTTGTCCTCCACGTCGGCGCGCAGCGTCAGCACGGTGCGCTGCACCACGCCGTTGAGCACCCAGCCCTGCGCCCACTGGAGCATGCTGGCGCCGACGTAGAGCACGACGGCGAACGCCAGCACCCGGCCCAGCGCGTCGAAGTCGATGCCGGCGCCGGGGATCACGTCCATCCGGGCCAGCATGTCGGCGAAGTTGCCGTTGCCCTCGGCGCGGGCCGCCTCCGCCGCCGCCTCGGTGGTGGTGCCGGGTGGCAGCTGCCGCCCGATCACGCCGCTGAAGATGATGTCGGTGGCGTGGCCGAGCACCTTCGGCCCGATGACGCTGAGCCCGACGCTGGCCAGGGCCAGCGCGAGCACGCCGGTGAGCTGGAGCCGGTACGGCCGCAGCCGCCCCAGCAACCGGCGCGCCGACGGCCCGAAGTTCATCGCCTTCTCGGCCGGCATGCCCATGCTCATGTGCGGCGGGCCGCCGCCGGGCCGCCGCCCGGCCGGAGGCAGCCGCGTCGGCTCGTTCTTCTGCTGCGGTACCGACGAGGTCACGCGGCCACCTCCGCCGTCTGCTGCGACGCGACGATCTCGGCGTACGTGGGGCAGCTCTCCAGCAGTTCCTCATGTCGTCCCATCCCGACGACACCCCCGTCCTCGAGCACGATGATCTGGTCGGCGTCGACGATCGTGGAGACCCGCTGGGCCACGATCACCACCGCCGCGTCCGCGGTGACCGGCTTGAGGGCGGCCCGCAGCCGGGCGTCCGTGCCGAGGTCGAGCGCGGAGAAGGAGTCGTCGAAGAGGTAGATCTCCGGTTTGCGGACGAGCGCGCGGGCGATGGCCAGGCGTTGCCGCTGGCCGCCGGAGACGTTCGTGCCACCCTGCGCGATCGGCGCCTCCAGCCCGCCCGGCATCTCGGCGACGAAGTCGCGCGCCTGGGCGATCTCCAGCGCGGCCCACAGGTCGGCGTCGGTGGCGTCCGGGTTGCCGTAGCGCAGGTTGCTGGCGACGGTGCCGGTGAACAGGTACGGCCGCTGGGGCACCAGCCCGATCCGCCGCCACAGCTCGTCCGGGGCCAGGTCCCGTACGTCCACGCCGTCCACCAGGACCGCGCCGGCGGTCGGGTCGACCAGCCGGGGGATGAGCGTCAGCAGCGTGGTCTTGCCGGCGCCGGTGGAACCGATGATCGCCGTGGTCCGGCCCGGTCCGGCGCGGAACGAGATGTCGTGCAGCACCGGGGCGCTCGCGCCCGGGTACTGGAATCCGGCGCCGCGCAACTCCAGCTCGCCCCGGCCGGTGACCTCGGTGACCGGGTCGGCCGCCGGCACCACCGACGAGTCGGTGTCCAGCACCTCCTCGATGCGCTCGGCGCAGACCGCCGCCCGGGGCACCATCATCAGCATGAAGGTGGCCATCATGACCGCCATCAGGATCTGCATCAGGTACTGCAGGAACGCGGTGAGCGCGCCGACCTGGATCTGACCGGAGTCGACCCGTGCGGCGCCGAACCAGAGCACCGCGACGCTGGAGACGTTCAGCACCAGCATCACGATCGGGAAGATCAGCGCCTGGAGTCGCCCGATCCGCAGCGCGGTGGTGGTCAGGTCGGTGTTCGCGACCCGGAACCGGTCGGTCTCGTACGGCTCGCGGACGAACGCCCGGACCACCCGGATGCCGGTGATCTGCTCGCGCAGCACCCGGTTGACGGTGTCGATCCGGGTCTGCATGAGCCGGAAGCCCGGCACCATCCGGCGGATGATCAGGCCCAGCGCGACTGCCAGCACCGGTACGCAGACCAGCATCAGCCAGGAGAGCCCGACGTCCTCGCGCAGCGCCATCACCACGCCGCCGACGCTCATGATCGGCGCGGCCACCAGCATGGTGCAGCTCAGCAGCACCAGCATCTGCACCTGCTGGACGTCGTTGGTGTTACGGGTGATCAGGGACGGCGCCCCGAACCGGGCGACCTCGCGGGCGGAGAAGCTGTTGACGCGCCGGAAGATCGAGCCGCGTACGTCGCGGCCGAACGCCATCGCGGTCTTCGCGCCGAAGTAGACGGCGGCGATCGAGCAGGCGATCTGGAGCAGGCTGACCACCAGCATCCATCCGCCCGTACGCATGATCTGGTCGGTGTCGCCGACGGCGACGCCCCGGTCGATGATGTCGGCGTTCAGGCTCGGCAGGTAGAGCGAGGCGATGGTGCCGACGAACTGGAACGCCACCACGGCGGCCAGCCATCGTCGGTACGGGCGCAGATGTGTGCGGAGCAGGCGGATCAACACGGATGGCTCCCCGTTGGCGGCTCGGTGTCGGACTCGCTGTCCCGGTTCAACCGACGGAGGTCCCCGTCGGACATGCCGGTGATGATTTCGATCAGGAACTCGCGGATCACCGCCCGGTTGGCCGGGTCGGCGTCGACCGACGTCAACGGCCGGTCGCTGTGGATCATGTCGATGATGGCGCGGGCGTGCTCGCCGCCCTTGTCGGTCAGCGTGAGCCGGACCGTGCGGCGGTCCTCCGGTGCGCGGCGGCGGCTGACGAAGCCGTCGCGTTCGAGCGTGTCCACGATGCCGGTGAGCGTGGCGGGCCGGACGAAGCACAGCTCCGCCATTTCTCGGTGGCTCACGTCGCCGGAGCGGAGCAGGATCATCAGGACCCGCATGCCGGCGGACGTGAGGCCGTGGTGTTCGGCCAGGTAACGCCCCCAGTGCTGCTCGACGACGTGACCGGCGATCGAGACCAGCCGGCCGAGTGGCGCGTGGTGCAACGCGTCGGGGAAGCGGACGAGCGGTCCCATGTTCACGAGCGTCAGATTAGCTCCCGAACCATCAGGGCCCAAACTATTTCTGAGAATCTCCTCAGCCGCGGTCGGCGCGCGCCCGGGGTGCGCCGGGCCTGGCCTGCCGACGGTGCGCGCCGAGGAGGCCGGGGACGGCCCACCCGCCGAGGCCGAGCCGGCCCGGGACCGTCCCCGGACCTCGGCTCATCCGCCGAGGGCCACCGCCAGCGCGGCGGCCACGAAGGCGACCTGGAGCGCCGTACGCACGCCGAGCGGGGTCACCGGACGGCCGGCGAGCGTGAGGCGACGCCGTGCGGCGGACACGTTCGCCGGGAACATGGCGAGCATCAGCAGCACCAGCCCGGCCGCCGCCCAGCGCGCGGTGGCCGGGAAGAGCAGGGCGAGCGCGCCGGCGAGTTCCAGCACGCCGGTGACGGTGACCAGCAGGGCGGGCCGGGGCAGGGACGGCGGGACCATCGCGATCAGGTCCGCCCGGCGGGACGCGAAGTGGGCCACGCCGGTCAGCACGAACATCAGCGCCAGCCCGACCCGCAGCGCGGGGTGCCACCCGTCCAGGGCGTCCACGCCGAGCAGGCCGGCGATCCGGGCCAGCGCGGTGCCGGCGAGGAGTGCGATCAGGGGTGCCATTGTCGATCCCTCCGACGAGTATCTTGTCAGTGACAAGATTGCGCGACGGGTGCCATCTTGTCAATGACAAGTTAGGGTGGCGGCATGGCCTCGTATCACCACGGCGACCTCCGCCGCGTCCTGCTGAGCACCGCGGCCGAGGCGATCGCCGAGTCCGGGCCGGTCGCGCTGAGCCTGCGGGAGCTGGCCCGGCGCGCCGGGGTCTCGCACGCCGCGCCCGCGCACCACTTCGGCGACAAGGCCGGGCTGCTCACCGCGCTCGCCACCCAGGGCTTCGACCTGCTCGCCGACGCCCTGCGGCAGGCCGGGGACGACCTGCTCGACACCGGAGTGGCCTACGTCGGGTTCGCGGTGCGGCACCGGGCGCACTTCGACGTCATGTTCCGGCCCGAGCTGTACCGGTCCGACGACCCGGAGCTGGTCGCCGCCCGGACGCGGTCCGGGGAACTGCTGCGCGGCGGCGTCGCCCGGCACACCGGGCGGGAGCCGGACACGGACGCGCTGGCCGCCTGGTCGATCGTGCACGGCTTCGCCACGCTCTGGCTCTCCGGCGCACTGCCGCCCCGGGTGGGCGACGACCCGGAGGCCGCCGCCCGCACCGTGATCGGGCGGTTGTTCGACTGATCCGGCGGACCGGCCGGGGCGTCACCAGCTCGTCGGCAGCGGCATCCCCTCGGTGTACCCGGCGGCGCTCTGCACGCCGACGAGCGCCCGCTCGTGGAACTCCTCCAGGCTGCGCGCCCCCGCGTACGTGAACGCGCTGCGCACGCCCGAGATGATCTCGTCGATCAGGTCCTCGACGCCGGGCCGGTTCGGGTCCAGGTACATCCGGGCCGAGGAGATGCCCTCCTCGAAGATCGCCTTCCGGGCCCTGTCGAACGCGCTGTCCTCGGCCGTCCGGGCGCTCACCGCACGCGACGACGCCATCCCGAAGCTCTCCTTGTAGCGCCGCCCGTCGGCGTCGGTGTAGAGGTCGCCGGGGGACTCGTAGGTGCCGGCGAACCAGGAGCCGATCATCACGTTCGAGGCGCCCGCCGCGAGCGCCAGCGCCACGTCCCGCGGGTGCCGTACGCCGCCGTCGGCCCAGACGTGCCGCCCCAGCGAACGAGCCGCCGCGGCACAGTCGAGCACCGCCGAGAACTGCGGACGGCCCACGCCGGTCATCATCCGGGTGGTGCACATCGCGCCCGGACCGACGCCCACCTTCACGATGTCCGCGCCCGCGTCCACCAGGTCCCGTACGCCGTCGGCGGTCACCACGTTCCCGGCCGCCACCGGCACCGGCGGGTCCAGCCGTCGGACCGCCCGCAGCGCCTGGAGCATCCGCTCCTGGTGCCCGTGCGCGGTGTCCACGACGAGCGTGTCCACCCCCGCCTCCAGCAGCGCGGCGGCCTTGCCGGTGACGTCGCCGTTGATGCCCACGGCGGCGGCGATCCGCAGCCGGCCCCGGTCGTCCACAGCGGGCTTGTAGAGCGTGGCGCGCAGCGCGCCCTGCCGGGTCAGCACCCCGACCAGGCGGCCGTCGCCGTCCACCACCGGCGCGATCCGCCGCCGGCCCGCCGACAGCCGGTCGAATCCGGTACGCGGGTCCGCGTCCGCCCCAACGGTGTGCAGCTCGGTCGACATCACGTGCCGGAGCTGGGCGAAGCGGTCCACCCCGACGGTGTCCGCCTCGGTCACCACGCCCATCGGCCGGCCGTCCGCGTCGACCACGACCACCGCGCCGTGCGAGCGCTTCGGCAGCAGGTGGATGGCGTCGCCGACGGTGTCGGTCGGGCCGAGCGTGATCGCCGTGTCGTGCACCAGGTGCCGCTGCTTGACCCAGCCGACCACGTCGGCGACGACCTCGATCGGGATGTCCTGCGGGATCACCGCCACCGCGCCGCGCCGGGCCACGGTCTCGGCCATCCGCCGGCCCGCGACGGCTGTCATGTTCGCCACCACGAGCGGGATCGTGGTGCCGGTCCCGTCGGTGGTGGCCAGGTCGACGTCGAGCCGGGAGCCCACCTCGGAACGGTTGGGCGCCATGAAGACGTCGTTGTATGTCAGGTCGTGCGCGGGGACCGCGCCGTGAAGGAACCGCACCCGGCCATCATTCCCGCCCGAGCGCGGTCCCGCCGCCGGTGGTGGCTCACACCACCCCCCGGCCCGCGTCGTCAGGCGATGGTGCAGATCGCCGCGCCGGCGGTGATCACCGCGCCGACCTCGGCGGCGAGCCCGCTCACCGTGCCGGCCTTGTGCGCGTGCAGCGGCTGCTCCATCTTCATCGCCTCCAGGACCACGACGAGGTCGCCCTCGGCCACCTCGTCGCCGTCGGCGACGGCGATCTTCACGATCGTGCCCTGCATGGGGGAGGTGAGCGTGTCGCCGCTGACCGCGGCGCCCGCCTTGCCGCCGCCACCCCGGCGGGCCGGCTTCTTCGCGGCGGGCGCGGCTGCCGCCGTACCCGCGCCGAGCCCGGCGGGGAGGACGACCTCCAGCCGCTTGCCGCCCACCTCGACCACCACGGTCTCGCGCCCGGCCGGCTCGTCGGCGGCGCCCGCGGCGGCGGTGAAGGCCGGGACGGTGTTGTCCCACTCGGTCTCGATCCACCGGGTGTGCACGGTGAACGGCTCGGCGGTGAACGCCTCGTCGCGGATCACCAGGCGGTGGAAGGGCAGCGCGGTGGCCATGCCGTCGACCACCATCTCGTCGAGCGCGCGGCGGGCCCGCTCCAGCGCCTCGGTACGCGTCTCGCCGACGATGATCACCTTCGCCAGCAGCGAGTCGAAGTTGCCGCCGATCACGTCGCCGGCCGAGATGCCGGTGTCCACCCGCACACCCGGCCCGGAGGGCAGGCGCAGGGCGGTGACGGTGCCCGGGGCGGGCAGGAAGTTGCGGCCCGGGTCCTCGCCGTTGATCCGGAACTCGATGGCGTGCCCACGCGGCGTCGGGTCCTCGGTGAAGCGCAGCTTCTCCCCGTCGGCGATGCGGAACTGCTCGCGCACCAGGTCGATGCCGGCGGTCTCCTCGGTGACCGGGTGCTCGACCTGGAGCCGCGTGTTGACCTCCAGGAACGAGATCGTGCCGTCCGCGCCGACCAGGTATTCCACGGTGCCGGCGCCGTGGTAGCCGGCCTCCCGGCAGATGGCCTTGGCGCTGTCGTGGATCTGGGCCCGCTGGGCCTCGGTGAGGAACGGCGCGGGCGCCTCCTCGACCAGCTTCTGGTGGCGGCGCTGCAACGAGCAGTCCCGGGTACCCACCACGATCACGTTGCCGTGCTGGTCGGCCAGCACCTGCGCCTCGACGTGGCGCGGCTTGTCCAGGTAGCGCTCGACGAAGCACTCGCCCCGGCCGAACGCGGCGACCGCCTCGCGGGTGGCCGACTCGAACAGGTGCGGGATCTCCTCCATGGTGCGGGCGACCTTGAGGCCCCGCCCGCCTCCGCCGAAGGCGGCCTTGATGGCGACCGGCAGGCCGTGGTCGACGGCGAACGCCATCACCTCGTCGGCGTTGCCGACCGGGTCCGGGGTGCCGGGCACCAGCGGCGCACCGGCCCGCTGCGCGATGTGCCGGGCGGTCACCTTGTCGCCCAGGTCGCGGATCGCCTGCGGGGTGGGGCCGATCCAGGTCAGCCCGGCGTCGATGACGGCCTGGGCGAAGTCGGCGTTCTCGGAGAGGAAGCCGTAGCCGGGGTGCACCGCGTCCGCGCCGGAGCGGGCCGCCACGTCGATCAGCTTGTCGATGCGCAGGTAGCTGTCGGCGGCGGTGTCGCCACCGAGGGCGTACGCCTCGTCGGCGAGCGTGGCGTGCAGGGCGTCCCGGTCGGAGTCCGCGTAGACGGCGACGCTGGCCAGCCCGGCGTCGCGGCAGGCGCGGATGACGCGGACGGCGATCTCGCCGCGGTTGGCGATGAGAACCTTGCGCACCTTGTGGCTCCTCCCGGGAGGTCGTTGCCGGGAGTTTAGCGGCCGAGCTGCGGAGCCTAACGATCGCTCAGTGTGGGATGCGGCACTGTAGTCAAACTTGGTTATTACGCTTGTCCCGTGTCGGCAACACGGATGATGATTCTGGGTCTGGTCAGGTGGATGCAGCCGGTGCACGGCTACGACGTGCGCCGTGAGCTGCTGAGCTGGAGTGCGGACAAGTGGGCCAACGTGCAGCCCGGTTCGATCTACCACGCGCTGCGCAAACTCACCGACGAGGGCCTGCTCCGGACCGTCTCGGTCGAGCAGGTGGGCGCCCGCCCGGCCCGCACCACGTACGAGGTGACGCCGAAGGGGGAGGACGAGTTCGAGACGTTGCTGCGGGCGCAGTGGTGGCAGGTCCAGGAGCCGCCGGACCCGTTCGTCGCGGCGTTCTCGTTCCTGCCGGCGATGCCGCGCGAGGAGGCCGCGGCGGCGCTGCGCAACCGGGCGAACCTGCTCCGGGCTGGGGTCGAGTCGATGCGCGCCTCGCTCGACTCGGACTGGGTGCGCACCCGCAAGCCGGTGCACGTCGGGTGGATGTTCGAGCTGTGGCTGGCCCGCGCCGAGGCGGAGACGGCCTGGTGCGAGCGGATCGCGGAGCGGATCGAGTCGGGAGTGTCGTACCTGCCCGATGGGATGGAGCGGGCCGAGGGCTGGTCGGGCTGGTCCGACGGATCACGGTGACACGACATAATCAACGTTGACCAGAAGAGCTATATCGCGTTAGCCTCAGCGGGAATCGCGGGGGATTCGTGCGTCCTCGCGGACGATCGGCGGCCGCTCAGGTCCGCCCGGACGACCAGGAGCAGAAATGATCGAGACCAGGGGGTTGCGGAAGTCGTACCGCTCCCGCGCGGGTCGCGAGACGAAGACAGTGGACGCGGTCCGCGGCGTCAACCTCGACGTCGCAGCGGGGGAGATCTTCGGCTTCCTCGGGCCCAACGGCGCCGGCAAGACGACCACGCTGCGGATGCTCGCCACGCTCATCGAGCCGGACGGCGGCGAGGCCACCGTGGCCGGCGCCGACCTGCGCAAGGACCCGGCCGAGGTGCGCCGCCGGATCGGGTACGTGGCCCAGGGCGGCAGCACCTGGGACGAGTCGAGCGCCCGCGAGGAGCTGGTGCTCCAGGCCCGCCTCTACGGCATCGGCAAGGCCGACGCGCACCGCCGTGCCGAGCGCGCGCTCGAAGCGTTCCAGCTCGTCGAGTACGCCGACCGCAAGTGCAAGACCTACTCCGGCGGCCAGCGCCGGCGCGTCGAGATCGCGCTCGGCATCATCCACGAGCCGAAGATCGTCTTCCTGGACGAGCCGACCACCGGCCTGGACCCGCAGAGCCGCGCGCACATGTGGGACGAGATCCGCCGGCTGCGTACCGAGGGGATGACCGTCTTCATCACCACGCACTACCTGGACGAGGCGGACGCCCTCTGCGACCGAATCGCGATCATGGACCACGGCGAGGTGGTCGCCGAGGGCACACCGGCCGAGCTGAAGCGGGAGATCTCCGGCGAGGTGGTGATCGTCGGCCTGGACGCGCCGAGCACCCCGCGCGCCGCCGAGCTGCTCGACACCGAGGCGTACGTGAGCAAGCTGGAAACCGTCGACGAGGGTGGCCTGCGCCTCTACGTCGACGAGGGCGCCACCGCCATCCCGCAGGTGCTGCGCCGTCTCGACCATGCCGGGCTGGACCTGCGCTCGATCGAGCTGCACCGCCCCAGCCTCGACGACGTCTTCCTCACCAAGACCGGCCGCTCGCTGCGCGAGTCCTGACCCCCGGAGAAGCTGTCATGAAACTCGCCCGCGACACCTGGCTGATCTTCCAGCGCCAGACGCAACTGCTGCTGCGCAACCCGGTCTGGATCTTCGTCGGCGTCTTCCAGCCGGTGATGTACCTGCTCCTGTTCGCCCCGCTGCTCAAGCCCGCGCTGAACGCGCCCACCCAGGCCGCCGCGTACAAGATCTTCGTGCCCGGCCTGCTCGTGCTGCTGGCCATCTTCGGCGGCCTGTTCCAGGGCTTCGGCCTGATCGCCGAGCTGCGGGCCGGCGTGATCGAACGCTCCCGGGTCACCCCGGTCAGCCGGCTCGCCCTGCTGCTCGGCCGCTCGCTGCGCGACGTGGTCTCGCTGATCGCGCAGGCGATCATCATCACGCTGCTGGCGCTCGCGTTCGACCTGCGGGTGTTCATCGGCAACCTGCTCCTGGCGTACCTGATGCTCGCCCTCATCGCGCTGATGACCTCGGCCGTCTCCTACGGCATCGCGCTCAAGGTCAAGAGCGAGGACGCGCTCGCCCCGCTGATGAACACCGTCGCGCAGCCGGTGCTGCTGCTCTCCGGCATCCTGCTGCCGCTCACCTTCGCCCCCGGCTGGCTCCAGGGCGTGGCCAAGTGGAACCCGTTCTCCTGGGCGGTCGAGGGGACCCGCGCGCTGTTCAACGGCGACCTCGGCAACGACCGCGTCTGGCAGGGCCTCGGCATCATCGCGGTGCTCGCCGCCGCGGGCGTGTTCTGGGCCGCCCGCCAGTTCGCCCGCAGCGTCCGCTGAGCAGGGGAGACGTACCTCTCAGCAGGCAGGGGGCACCGGTGTCACGCGCGTAGCGTGGGCCGGTGCCCCGCCTCACCCGTGACCGGATCACCTGGCTGACCTACGCCCAGCTCGGTCTCTGGGGCTTCTTCCTCTACGGGTTCGGCCCGGTCGTACCCCTGCTCCGCGATGAACAGGGCACCAGCGCCGCCGTCGCCGGCCTGCACAGCACCGGCATCGCTGTGGGCGCGCTCGCCGGCGGCGCGCTGTTCGCCCCGGTCGCCCGCCGCCTCGGCCGTGGCCCCGCCATCTGGCTCGGCCTCGCCGGCGTCGCCGCCGGCGTCACCGCGCTCGGCCTGCTCCGCCCGCTGCCCGCCACGCTCGCCGCCGTCGCGGTCATCGCCACCTTCGGCATGATGGTCGTCAGCGGCGTCAGCGTGGTGCTCACCGCCCGGCACGGACCCGCCGCCCCCGCCGCGCTCACCGAGGCCAACGCGGCCTGCGCCGGCATGGGCATCCTGGCGCCGCTGACCATCGGCGCCAGCGTCGACGCCGGTCTCGGCTGGCGACCGCTGATGGCCGTCGAGGTCGGGATGATCACGCTGGTCGCGCTCGCGGCCCTGACCTTCCGGGTACGCGTGCCGCAACGCGCCCCCGCTGCCGCGGCTGCCGGCATGCCGGTCCCCGTCGCCGCCCCCACCCGGGTGCCCGCCGTCCCCGCTCCCGGGGTGGCCGAGGCCGTCGCGCCCGCTCCTGCCGTCCCCGCTTCGGTCGTTCCCGCCTCCGGTGCCGCCGAAGCCGCCGCGCCCGCTCACTCCGTCCCGGCTTCGGCAGTTCCCGCCTCCGGGACGCCCGTTTCCTCCGGCTCCGGTGCGGCGGGGTGGCTGCCGCGTGCGTACTGGATCGCCTGGGTCTTGATGTCCGTCACCGGGTCGATCGAAGTGTGCCTGTCGCTGTGGACGGCCGATGTGCTGCGGACCCACGCCGGGCTGAGCGCGGGCGGGGCGTCGGCCGCGGTCGCCGCGATCGTCTGCGGCATGTTCGCCGGCCGGATCGCCGGTGGCCGGGCCGCGTTGCGCTGGGCGCCGGTACCGCTGCTGCTCGGCGCGCTCACCGTCTCACTGGCCGGGTTCGGGCTGTTCTGGGCCAGCACGGTCGGCTGGCTGGCGGTCACCGGGCTGGTCGTGCTCGGGCTCGGCAACGCGCTGCACTACCCGTTGGCGATCTCGATCGCGCTGGCCGTGGCCGGTCCGGCCGCCGACAAGGCGGCGGGCTGGTCCGCGTACTCGATGGGTGTGGGTTTCGGGATCGCGCCGGTGGCGCTCGGGTGGGTGGCCGACGGCGTCGGCCCGCACCCGGCGTTCCTGCTGCTGCCCGCGTTGATCGCGGTGGCGGTGCTGCTCACGGTGCGGCTGGGGCGTGCCCTGCCTGCGCCGGTCCGCGCGGCTTGATCGACTCCACTACGGCGAGGTGGCGGCTTCCGGAGATCAGGGGTACCGCCACCACGGCGAGATTGTGTTCGGCCGGCTCAGAGCACCCGGGCGAGCGTGACGCCGTCGGCGATCGGCAGCATGACCGCCTCGACGCGGACGTCAGCGATCACCGCGTCGTTGAAGGCGGCGATCGCCCGGTCGTCGGCGTTGCGCGGGGCGAGCACGCGGCCGTCGCGCAGCGTGTTGTCGACGGCGATCACCGCGCCGGGACGCATGCGGGGCACCAGCTCGTCCCAGTAGATCGGGTAGCCGACCTTGTCCGCGTCGATGAACGCGAAGTCCAGGTGACGCTCGCGGGGCAGCTCGCGCAGCGTCTGCGCGGCCGGGCCGATGCGCAGCTCGATGCGGTCCTGCACGCCGGCGCGCTCCCAGTAGCGCCGGGCCACGCCCGTGTACTCCTCGGAGATGTCGAAGCAGGTCAACCGGCCGCCCTCGGCCAGCCCACGGGCGATCGCCAGCGACGAGAGGCCGGTGAACGTGCCCACCTCGACCGCCTGCCGTACGCCGAGCAGCCGGGTCAGGAACGTCAGGAACGCCGCCTGCTCCGGCGCGACCTGCATGACCGCCTCGGCGGGCAGGGCCGCGAGGGTCTCCTCGGCCAGCTCCCGGACGATCTCGTCCGGCGCTGACCCGTGGGCCACCAGATAGGCGTGCAGTTCCGGGGTGAGCGGCAGCGGCTTCGTGGTCATGTCCGGACGTTAGCCGAGATGTTCGATCTCCTGGCCCCCGGGCGCGACCTTCGTCCACAGGTCCACGATGCTCAGGTCCACCTCGGCGAGCAGCCGGCGCAGCAGCGGCAGGGACAAGCCCACCACCGTGCCCGGGTCGCCCTCGATCCCGGTCAGGAACGCCCCACCAAGTCCGTCGATGGTGAACGCGCCGGCCACGGCCAGCGGCTCGCCCGTCGCCACGTACGCGGCGATCTCCTCGTCGCTGATGTCGGCGAAGTGCACGGTGGTCGAGGCGACCGCCTCGGCCCGGGACTCGTGGGTCACGTCGATCAGGCAGTGCCCGGTGTGCAGCACACCGCTGCGCCCGCGCATCCGCTGCCACCGCCGGGTCGCGTCCGCCGCGTCGTCAGGCTTGCCGAGGATCTCCCCGTCGAAGGCGAGCACCGAGTCGCAGCCGAGCACCAGCGTGCGCTCGTCCGGCGAGGGCCGCAGCCGATCGCGTACGGCCTGCGCCTTCAGCCGGGCCAGTTCCAGGCACAGATCCTCGGCCCGGTCGCTCACCACCTGCGACTCGTCCACGCCGCTGACCAGCACGTCGGGCTCGATCCCGGCGGCCTGGAGCAGCTTGCGGCGGGCGGGGGACTGCGAGGCGAGCACGAGGCGCACCGGTACGGAGGTCGACACCCCGCCGACGCTACCGGCTGACCCTCGGCGGCGGGTCGTCGGCGCGTCGGCGACGCCGCCAAAACAGGTACCCGCCGCCCGCCGCCACCAGGACACCCAGGGTGGCGAGCCCGCGTGCGGTGGCGGCTTTGTCGCCGCCCTTCTCGGGTGCTGCCTCCGCCGACGCCGGTGGCGTGACGTTCGAGGACTCGAAGCCGAGCGGGGGGACGTCGGCGGTGAGCGCGGCGACCAGATCGATGACGCCGTAGCCGTACTGGTCGTCGCGGCCGGGTGGTCCCTTGTCGACGGCGGTGGCGGTCAGCCGGTGGGCGACTTCCTGGGCGGGGAGGTCGGGGTACTTAGAGCGAATGAGAGCAGCAGCCCCGGCAACGATCGCGGTGGCGCTGGAAGTCCCTGTGCCCTTCGAGTACTTGCCGTCGTAGCTGGTGCTGTAGATATCAACGGCAGGGGCAGCGATATCAATCTTGGATCCTGTGACCGAGATTGGAGCATGGTTGCCGGCCTGATCTGTGCCACTTACGGCGACGACGCCTTCCTCTGCGGCTGGATAGCCGATTGCGGCGGCTTCGGGGAGGTTACCGACGCCCGCAATGACGACTATGTCGGCGGCCAGCGCATTCTTAACTGAGCGAATCAATTTCTCACTTGTGACGCCTGCGCTCGAGATGCTTATAACTTCGACATGTTGCGTGACTGCATAATCTATCGCCTCGGCGAGCTTGTCGGCCTCGCCGTAGTTGTCTGATGTGGACGATATTATTGGGAGAATCTTGGCTTCCGGTGCTATGCCGAGTGCGCCGATTTCCCCGGCAGAGCCATGGGCTGCGATGAGTCCTGCCATGGCGGTTCCGTGGCTGTTTGTGTCATGTAAGGCGTCGTTGGTGCCCGTCAGAATATTCCTGCCCTGAAGCAGGTTTTGGGACAGGTCCGGATGAGGGTCAACGCCAGTATCAGGGACGGCCACTAGGACCCCTGCGCCGCGAGAGATCTTATGAGCTTCGGGTACCTTGAGGAAGGTCAGATGCCACTGATCTTTGCGGACGCGGGAGGCATCCTCCGGGGCGGCTGGCTGGACTGCCTGGGCTGAGATGAAACTGACTATGGCCAAGATCGAGAGGGCTGCACGCATACCGAATCAGTCAACGATCTCGACCGATGGCTGGTCCAGGATCGATCGGACCGTCGTCGGGCGGAGGCAGCACGACTGGATTAACCCCTTGATCAGTCTCCCATGGGTGGTCTGGATCCCATGGTCGAAGTACTCCACTCGTTTCATTCTGGCGACCGGATCGGCCGCTCGAAGAGGGATAGCCGCCCAGAGGTGATCCGCCCACGGGACCCATCATTGAGCTTCTGCCAATTCCGGGGCGCGACCCAGCGTTGCCAGCGGGTGCTGTACCCGCGCCGCCGCCTCCGATGACGCCACCCACGGGATTCACCCTGCGGGGCGTGGCATTAGGAGGGGATGGCTGGACGAGACCTGGGCCGAATGGCTGACCGATTAATCCGTTCGGCTGCGCCCGGGGGAGCGCGTTCTTCGGCGCCTCGCCTGAAACTGGTCTGCCTGTGAAGGGGTGCGGTCGCGCATCACGCGAAAATGAGTTAGAGCCAGGAGTGGTTGGCGGAAGGGGGGCCGAGTTTGGCAACGCTGGGGGAGTCGATGGAGCGGTCGGTGTGGCGGTATTTGGAGAAGGGGCCAGGGTGGAACCGGCGCTGCCAAGGACAGGCCCGACACCTACGGTGGGGGGAGTTGGTGGCCTTTGGCTGGAAGTGCCGGTTAGCGGCACTGGCTTTGGCCTGGAACCTGAACTTGTGACTGCAACCGGAACGATTGGTGGAATAACAGGTGTTGCCCCGCTGGCCCCATAGACATCTGGGTTGTTCGTCTCGATTCCAGGCCGAGGAACAGCCGGCGGGCGCTGGAGCATGACCTGGGCGTGCTGGAGTTCGCCGCTCAACCCCGTCATCAACCCGCGCGCCCGTACGTTCAGCTGCTCCAGGTCGTCGTCCGTCACCGGCGGCCGCTCCGGCAACCGGCTGCCCGCCACCGCCTTCGGGTCGGCGATCGTCGCCTCGTACGCCTGCTTCTGCCGCAGCTTCTTCGCGTACTCCTCGTGCAGCGGTTGCAGCTCGGCCCGCGCGCTGCCGATGGCGCGGGCGGCGGCTGCCAGCGCGTCGTAGTTCGCGGCGGCGGCGTCGTGGGTACGCTGCACGCGGTCGATGAGCTGGTCGAGTTCGCCGATGTACGCCCGCGCGGCGGTGTTGGTCTCGGGCGGCCATGCCTCGGCCAGGCCGCGACGGTATTCGCGCAGGCGGCTCAGGTGGGCCAGGGCGAGGTCGCAGACCTTGCGCCAACCGGCGACCTGCTTCCACTGGCCGGTGGTGTCCTGGTCCTGCACGCACGCCCACATGCTGAGGACGTCCATCAGCCGCCAGTCGGTCAGCCCGGACGTGCGTCCGCTGCCCCGTTCGATCACGGCAGGATCACCCGGCTCTGTTCGGGGGCGGTGGGGTCGGCCAGCGGCGGCATCGGGCGGGCGACGGTGCTGGACGGGCCGGCGAGCGCTCGTTCCACGTCGGCCACCCGGGCGGAGGAGAACGCGTCGGCGTCGCCGTAGCGGGCGGCGATTTGTCCGGCGGCGTCGGCGAGGCGGCCGGTCGCCGGTGCGAGATCCCAGACGGCGCTCACCGCAGCGGTCTGGGTGTCGTGGTGGGCCTGGAGGAACTGGACCAGCTCGATGAAGGCGTCCGCCGGGTTGGGCACCGGCGCCTTCATGTCGTCGGCGATGTAGGACAGGTGCGGCGCGTAGTTGCGTGTCACCTCGTCCTGGAGGCGGTCGGCGAACTCCCGCATCTGTCGGATGTCGGCCTCGATGCCGCCGTAGCCGCGCAGCCAGCCGGCTGGCTGGTTGTCCTCCGGGATCATCGGAGCCTCCTGCCCGTCACCACACGGTTTCCCTGAGTGAGGTTAATGGCTCGAAGCTGATCCCGGCAGCCCCGCAACGTCGCCGTGGGCGGGAGGCGAGGTCAGCGGGGGAGGCCGGAGGCCCGCCACGCGCCGGGGCCCGCGATGGGCCCGGCCAGGGCGGGGCGTGCGCTGCGCGCCCACTGCGACACGGGGGCCGGCGCGGCGGCCTGGGCCGGGCGGGTGCGCACCACGATCGCGCCGACCAGAGCGGCCAGCTCCTCGGCGGTGGGCACGCCACGGACGATCCGGAACAGCGGCTCCTCGGCAGACATGACCCAAGGGTACGCGTCGCGAATTCGACCTTCGCCGTACAGTGGCGTGCCGACGGTGTGGGCGTCGCAGCGGCCGGGTACGGTTTCTGCGATGTCGAACGCGCTCCCCCAACTCGTCGCCGACCGGTACCGGCTTCTCACGCCGCTCGGTCAGGGCGGCATGGGCCGCGTCTGGAAGGCGCGGGACGAGGTGCTGCACCGGGACGTGGCCATCAAGGAACTGGTCCCGCCCCCCGGCCTCACCCCGGAGGAGCGCCGCGAGATGCGCGAGCGCTCGCTGCGTGAGGCGCGGGCGATCGCCCGCCTCAACAACATCAACGTGGTCCGCATCTTCGACGTGCTGCGCACCGACGGCGATCCGTGGATCGTCATGGAGTACGTGGCGTCGAAGTCGTTGCAGGACACCATCGCCGAGGACGGCCCGGTCACCCCGGCCAAGGCGGTCGAGATCGGCCTCGGCGTGCTGAACGCGCTGAAGGCCGCGCACAAGGCCGGCATCATGCACCGCGACGTCAAGCCGGGCAACGTGCTGCTCGGCGAGGACGGCCGCGTGGTGCTCACCGACTTCGGCCTGGCCACCATCCCCGGCGACCCGAACGTGACGCGCACCGGCATGGTGCTGGGCTCGCCCGCGTACATCTCGCCGGAGCGCGCCCGCGACGGCACGGCCGGTCCGGAGGCGGACCTCTGGTCGCTCGGCGCCACGCTCTACGCGGCCGTCGAGGGCAAGTCGCCGTACGCGCGCCCGTCGGCGATCGCCACGCTGGCCGCGCTCGCCACCGAGCCGATGCCGCCGCCGCGCAACGCCGGGCCGCTCAAGCCGGTGCTCCAGGGCCTGCTGCGCAAGGACCCGGACGAGCGGATCACCGCCGAGGTGGCGGAGCGCATGCTGCGCAAGGCCGCCGGCCGGCGGGCCAAGAGCATCTCGCTGCTGGACGGCGTACGCCGGCCGGGGCCGAACGGTCCGCGCGTGCCGCGCCCGCCGCTGGTGCCCGCGCCGCGCCCCGCCGACCAGGCCGAACGTGCCGCGTCCGGGGTCGCCGCAACCGGGGGTACGGCGGCAGCCGCCGACCCGACGGCGAAGGTGCCGGCGCCCACCTCGGACGCCGGGCCCACCGCGAAGGTGACCCCGCCGCCCGCCGACCCGACGGCGAAGCTCGACCCGGCGCCCTCGGCCGACGAGACGCTTGTGGACGACGAGGCGCGGGTGGACGGCGTCGACCCGGCGCTGGACGAGACGCGGCTCGACGGCGAGGCGGTCACCGACACCCCGGCGCCGGTGAGCCCGCCCGTGACCGGCTCCGCGCCGGTCAGCCCGGCTCCCGTGCAGGAGGCGTCGTCGACCGGCCGCGCGACGGTGCTGCCGGTCGAGAAGTCCGCGCCCAACCGGCGCAACCTGCTGATCGGCGCGCTGGTCCTCCTGCTGCTCGTCGGCCTGGTGGTGGCCGTGCCGCTGCTGAACAACGGTGACGACGGCGACGGCGGTGAGCCGACGGCGGGCACCTCCGCGTCGGCGGCGGCGCCACCCGCGCCGAGCGAGAGCGCGTCGCCGAGCGCCCCGGCGGCCAGCGCGTCGGCCAGCCCCACGCCGTCGGCCAGCCCGTCGGCGTCGGGGTTCACGCTGCCGGCCGGATGGCGTCTCTACACCGGTCCGAACGGTTTCAAGGTGCCGATCCCGAACGGTTTCGAGGCGCGGGTCCGCAGCGACAATGTCGTGCTCTACGAGGTCGGCGGCGCTCGGCGGGTGCTGTTCATCCAGTGGACGTCGAACCCGAAGCCCGACGCGTACGCCGACTGGAAGGGCCAGGAGTCGAGCCGGCGTAACTACGTGCGCAACTACAAGCTGGTCGGCATCACCAAGTGCGACGGCTACTACCGCACCTACGCCGACTGGGACTGGCTGGAGACCCGTGACGACGGCACCCGCTTCCACGTCCGTAACCGGGGTGTGGCGACGGCCAGCAACCGGGGCTTCGCGCTGCGCTGGGAGGTGCCCGCGAAGGACTGGGACGCCAACCTGGCCAACTGGGAGATCATCACCAAGGGCTTCGTGCCGGACCGCAAGAACTGACCGGGAATCCCGCCGGTCACGAAACTCGCTCGCATGGCTTTCCGTCCTGGGGGGTATGAATCCCCCGACGACGGAAGGAGGCGCGACATGGGTCACCGACGGAGGTACACCGGCCTGCGGCTGGCACTGTGGATGCTCGTTGCGCTCGGCGACGTCGTACTGCTCCTGATCAGCGCCGGCCTGTCCGCGCCGGTCGCGGTCCTCGGCGTGCTGACGCTCACGGTCGTGGGCGTGGCGGCGTGGCGCCTGACGCGCCGCACGCCGGTGCCCGTCCCGGCCACCGCGCGCCGTAGAGCCTGACCCGGGTACGACGACAGCGGGACCGCCTCGTGAGGAGGCGGTCCCACTTTGTGTCGCGCGTACGTCAGGTGTTGTTGGCCAGGGCGATGAGCCGGCTGCGGTCACCGTTCCAGTAGTTGCGGTCGACGTTGCCGCTGATCCCGGAGACGGCGCCGGTGCTGGTGTACTGCCAGAAGCTCCAGAACGGGGCGCCGGCCGGCAGCGTGCCGGGCGAGCTGGCCCAGCGGGCGAGCCACAGCGGGTGGTTGGCCCACGGGCCGGTCCAGCTGCCCGTGCACTGGTTCCACCAGCTCGTGGTGGTGTAGATGACCGCGTACCGGCCGGTGCGGGAGCGGTAGGTGTTCAGGAAGTCCTGGATCCAGTTGCGCATGCCGGTCGTGCTCAGGCCGTAGCAGTAGCCGCCGCTGTACGGGTTGCCCTCGATGTCCAGCGCGGCGGGAAGCGTACGGCTGTCCGCCGACCAGGCGCCACCGTTGCTGGCCAGGTAGTTGGCCTGGGTGGAGCCGGCGGAGATGTTCGGCCGGGCGAAGTGGTACGCCCCGCGGATCACCCCGGCGTTGTACGCGTTGACGTAGTTCGCGTTGAAGTTCGGGTCCTTGTAGCTCGTACCCTCGGTGGCCTTGATGAAGGCGAACTGGATGCCCGCGTTGCGCACGCTGGTCCAGTTGATGCTGCCCTGGTAGCGGGAGACGTCGATCCCGGGCGTGGTCGCGGCGGCGGCCGGTCCGGCGGTCGCCACGAGGGCCGCGGCCGCGGTGGCGGCGGCGGCCAGGCCGGCGGCGAGAAGCCGGCGTACGGAGAGTCTGGTGCTGGGCATGGTTGCCTCCAGAGGGACGTCCGTCTATTGACGCCCATCTTTGGAGCTTAGTGCCCTAGATCGCAATAGGATGAAAGGAAATTTTCATCGAGGGTCGTCGTTCGCCCAGGTGGCACGACAGTTGCGGATCAGCGCAGGGCGCTCGGGTCCATCGCCCAGCGGAACGGCTCGGTGACGCTGAGTGTCTCACCCGCCTTGGCGACGGCATCCTCGACGTAGTGCGCGCCGTCGAGCCGGTGCAGCCGCAGCGAGTGGCTGTCGCCGTCCTGCTCGACCAGCAGGTACCACGGAATCCGGGCGATCGCGTAGAGCTGCGTCTTCAACACCCGGTCGACGCCTGCGTTCCGGGGCGAGACGACCTCGCCGACCAGCGCGACACGTTTCGCCTCGAGGACTGTGCCCTCTTCCTGTGCAGCCGTGACGACGAGGTCGGGGATCATGACCCGGTCGACGTCGAGCCGAACGTTGACGCCGTGATATACGAGGAGACCGGCCGGCGCGGCCGCCGACTCGACGGCGTTCGCCAGCCGTCGCGCCACCCGCTGATGCCGAAGGTCGGGGGCGGGACTGACGATCAGTCCCCGGTCGAGCAGTTCGACGCGATGACGACCGTAGTCCGCCGCGAGGTAGTCGGCACCTCGGTCAGCGGAGTCACGGACGAACCGCCTACCGGATCCACGTGATCCCATCTCCGTTCCCGCGTCTGCCCGGCCAAGTGTGACCGCCCCACAGAGCACGTCGGTCGAGCGACACGGCTCGGGGCGGTAGGCTCCCCGCCCATGCCCCTGATCGACGGTCTCACCACGCTCTGGGACACGCTGACCAGCGCCCAGCCGGACCCGCCGCCGCTGCTCGTGGTGGCCACCGCCGTGATCGCGCTCGCGGTGGTCGTGGCCCGGCTGCCCTGGCGGATCGCCCGTAACGCGGTGACCATCGCGCACGAGGGCGGCCACGGGCTCGTCGCGCTGCTCACCGGCCGGCGGCTGCACGGCATCCGGCTGCACTCGGACACCTCCGGGCTGACGCTCTCCGCCGGTCGTCCCACCGGGCCCGGCATGATCCTCACGCTGCTCGCCGGGTACGTCGCGCCGTCGCTGCTCGGCCTCGGCGGCGCGTGGCTGCTGGCCGGGAACCGGATCACGCTGCTGCTGTGGCTCGCGGTGGCGCTGCTGCTGGCCATGCTGGTGATGATCCGCAACCTGTTCGGCGTGCTGTCGCTGCTGGTCACCGGCGGCGTGGTGCTCGCCGTCTCCTGGTACACCTCGCCCGAGGTGCAGGCCGCGTTCGCCTGGACGTCGGTGTGGTTCCTGCTGATCGGCGGCGTACGACCGGTGTTCGAGCTGCACCGGCAACGCGCCCGGGGCCGGATGCCGCAGTCCGACGCCGACCAGCTCGCCCGGATCACGCCGTTCCCGGCGCTGTTCTGGGTGGGCCTGTTCCTGCTGGTGAGCGTGGGCGCGCTGGCCGCAGGTGCGCTGCTGCTGGCCGGCCCGATCCTGGCCGACACGGGGCTCACCGCCTGACCGCGCCGATCCGCATCGCGTCGCGAGGCGGGCCGCCTCCCGGCAGGGCAGAATCGGATCCGTGCGATACGTGATCATCGGAGCGGGCGCGGTCGGCGGCACCATCGGCGTACTCCTGGCCGACGCGGGCCACGACGTGACGCTCGTGGCCCGCGGCGCGCACCTGGACGCGTTGCGGGAGCGGGGTCTGACGCTGCGCACGCCGGACCGCGACGTGACCGGCCGACTGTCCGCGGTGGCCGGGCCGGACGGGCCGCCGCTGGCCGCCGACACCGTGCTGGTCCTCACTGTGAAGTCGCAGGACACCGTGGCGGCGCTCGACACCTGGGCGGACGCCCCGGTCGAGGGTGGTGGGACGGCGGGCGAACGGCTGCCGGTCGTGCTCGCCCAGAACGGCGTGGCGAACGAGCCGGCCGCGCTGCGCCGCTTCGCCCGCGTACACCCGGTGTGCGTGTGGCTGCCCGCCACCCACCTGGAGCCGGGCGTGGTGGTCGCCAACGGCCATCCGCATCCGGGCATGCTGCACGTCGGCCGCTACCCGGGCGGCGCCGACGACACCAGCCGGGCGGTCGCCGCCGACCTGACCGCCGCCGGGTTCGTCGCGCCGGTCCGCGACGACGTGATGCGCTGGAAGTACGGCAAGCTGCTCGCCAACCTCGGCAACGGCCTCCAGGCGCTGCTCGGCCGGGACGTGCCCGAGTCGCTGTCGAAGCGGGTACGCGCCGAGGGAGAGGCGGCGCTCGCTGCGGCGGGCATCGCCCACACCACAGTCGAGGAGGAGGCCGCCGAACGGGGTGACCTGGTGTCGCACCGGCCGGTGGGCGGCGAGGAGCGGTCCGGCGGCTCCACCTGGCAGAGCCTGGCCCGGGGCGCGGGCTCGGTCGAGACGGACCACCTCAACGGCGAGATCGTGCTGCTCGGGCGCCTGCACGGCGTGCCCACCCCGGCCAACGCGGCGGTGCAGGTCGCGGTACGCCGGGCGGTGCGCGACCGGAGCCCGGCCGGCGGCTTCCCGCTCGGCGAACTGGAGAAATTGCTCGGCTGAGCGGGCAACCCGCGCCGCGCCGCCAGGCGTGTCCCCTCACGAACACGGGGAGGTGGCAGGTGCCCGACAGCGAAGGCTTCGACGAGTTCTACCGGGGCAGCCGACAGCGGCTGCTCGGCTTCGTCTACGTGCTCACCGGTGACCTCGCCGAGGCGCAGGACGCCGTGCAGGAGGCGTACATCCGGGCCTGGCAGCGGTGGTCCACAGTGCGCGGGTACGACGACCCGGAGGCATGGGTACGGGTGGTGGCGAGCCGGATCGCGGTGAGCCGCTGGCGCAGCCTGCGCAGCCGGGCGCGCGCCTACCTGCGCCACGGCGCGGCGGCGGACGTGCCGGCGCCGAGCACCGAGACGCTGGAGGTGGTCGCCGCGCTGCGCCGGCTGCCCGAAGCCCAGCGCACCGCGATCGCCATGCACTACCTGCTCGGCATGCCGGTCGCCGAGGTGGCGCGGGAGACCGAGGCCCCGATCGGCACCGTGAAGGCCCGGCTGTCCCGGGGGCGGACCGCGCTCGCCGAGCTGCTCGCCGTGGTGGACCTGGAAGAGGAGGCGGCAGATGCCTGACGACGTCGCGCTCGTGGAGTTGCTGCACCGGGATCTGCGCAACGTCACCTGGCCGGAGCCGGGGGCCCTCCGGGCCACCGCCCGGCGGCGCAGCCGGCGCTCCGCCGCGCTCGCCGCGGTCTCGGTGGTGGTCGTGGCGGCGCTCACCGCGACCCTGGTGGACCGGACCGGTGCGCCGCCACCGTCCGCCGCTGCCGTCGACGGGCCGGGAGAGATCGTGGCCGAGGCGATGCTGGAACCGGCCGACATCCCCGCTCCGACCGGGGAGCGGCTCGGCGAGACCGGCCTCGCCGAGCCGGTCCGGGTCGACGATCTCCTCCAGGTCTGCGCCCGGGAGCAGGGGCGGCCGGCCGAGGAACCGCGCTCGCGCTACTCGCGGTCGCAGACCCTGATGGAACCGCCGACCGAGCCCGCGACCACCATCGGAACGGTCCTCACCCAGGACGTCTACCGGATGGAATCCGGGACGGCGGGCGGGTTCCTCACCGACCTGGAGGGCACCGTCGCGGCCTGCGGCGCGTGGCGGACGACGGGCCAGGTCTACACCGAACGGGGGATGGTCGGCGCCGACGTCGTGCACCGCTGGTACGTCGCGGCGAGCGGCTTCGCCGGAGATCAGGCGCTGCTGCTGCGGCACGAGGCGAGCGTGCCGCCGGACGAGGCGACCGGCCGGCCGCCCGGCTATGCGCCGTCGTTCGAGGACCGGCTGGTCGTACGGGTGGGTGACCTGGTGACGGTGCTGATCCTGTCGGGCGGGCTGCGGACCGACGTCCCGGGCGCCCAGGTGACCGAGGAACAGGTACGGCAGATGGCCCGGGTCGCCGCCGAGCGGATGTGCGTGGCCGCGAACCCGGGCTGCTGACGGCGGGTGCCCCCGCCGCCGAGACGGCGGGGGCACCCGGCGTACTACAGCGGGATGTTGCCGTGCTTCTTCGGCGGCAGTGTCTCGCGCTTGGTGCGCAGCACCCGCAGCGCCCGGACGATCTGGGTACGCGTCTCGTGCGGCGGGATCACCCCGTCGACGTAGCCGCGCTCGGCCGCGATGTACGGGTTGGCGAGCGTGTCCTCGTACTCGGCGATCTTCTCGGCACGGACGGCGGCCGGGTCCTCGGCGTTCGCCAGCTCCGAGCGGTAGAGGATGTTCACCGCGCCCTGCGCGCCCATCACCGCGATCTGCGCGGTCGGCCAGGCGAAGTTCAGGTCCGCGCCGAGGTGCTTGGAGCCCATCACGTCGTACGCGCCGCCGTACGCCTTGCGGGTGATGACTGTGACCTTCGGGACGGTGGCCTCGGCGTACGCGTAGATGAGCTTCGCGCCGCGGCGGATGATGCCGTCCCACTCCTGGCCGGTGCCGGGCAGGAAGCCGGGCACGTCCACGAAGGTGAGCACCGGGACGTTGAACGCGTCGCAGGTGCGCACGAACCGGGCCGCCTTCTCCGACGCGGCGATGTCGAGCGTGCCGGCGAACTGCATCGGCTGGTTCGCCACCACGCCGACCGGGCGTCCCTCGACCCGGCCGAAGCCGACCACCATGTTCTGCGCGTACAGCGGCTGCACCTCGAGGAACTCGGCGTCGTCGAGCACGTGCTCGATGACCCGGTGCATGTCGTACGGCTGGTTCGCCGAGTCCGGGATCAGCGTGTCCAGCTCACGGTCGGAGTCGGTGACGTCGAGGATCGCGGGCGCGTCGAAGACCGGCGGCTCGTCCAGGTTGTTCGACGGCAGGTACGACAGCAGCGCCTTGACGTACTCGATCGCGTCCTCCTCGTCGGTGCCGAGGTAGTGCGCGTTGCCGCTGCGGGCGTTGTGGGTGCGGGCGCCGCCCAGTTCCTCCATGCCGACGTCCTCGCCGGTGACCGTCTTGATCACGTCGGGACCGGTGATGAACATGTGCGAGGTCTGGTCGACCATGACGGTGAAGTCGGTGACCGCCGGGGAGTAGACAGCGCCGCCCGCGCACGGGCCCATGATGAGCGAGATCTGCGGGATGACGCCGCTGGCCCGTACGTTGCGGAAGAAGATCTCGCCGTAGAGGCCGAGGGACGCGACGCCCTCCTGGATCCGCGCGCCGCCGGAGTCGTTGATGCCGACGACCGGGCAGCCGATCTTCATGGCCAGGTCCATCAGCTTGACGATCTTCTCGCCGAAGACCTCGCCGAGGGAGCCGCCGAAGACGGTGAAGTCCTGCGCGAACACGCAGATCTGCCGGCCGTCCACGGTGCCGTATCCGGTCACCACGCCGTCGCCGTACGGGCGGGTCCTCTCCAGCCCGAAGTTGGTCGAGCGGTGCCGGGCGAATTCGTCCAGCTCGACGAACGAGCCTTCGTCGAGGAGCATCTCGATCCGCTCGCGGGCGGTCTTCTTGCCCCGCGCGTGCTGCTTCTCGACCGCGCGTGCCGACCCGGCGTGCACCGCCTCGTCGAGCCGTCGCTCCAGGTCCGCCAGCTTGCCGGCGGTCGTGTGGATGTTGAACCCGGTCTCGGTAGTCACCCGTGGAATATAACGATGGTTCAGGTCGAAGAGGCTGTGCAGTGCGCCTCACTCGGGCCGTAGGCTGGCGGGATGCCCGGCTCGCCGTACACCGATCTGGACCGACCGCCGCTGTCGGCGGCCCGGCTGCGGCGCGCGCTCGTCGCGCCGCACGGGCCCTGGCGCCGGTTGGAGCTGCTGGCCGAGACCGGCTCGACGAACGCGGACGCGGTGGCCGCGGCACGGGCGGGCGAGCCGGAGGGGCTGGTGGTGGTCGCCGAGCGGCAGACCGCCGGCCGTGGCCGGCGGGGCCGCGTCTGGCAGTCGCCGCCGCGCGCGGGTCTCGCGACGAGCGTGCTGCTGCGGCCCGGCGAGGCGGTCGCGGAGCGCGGCTGGTCGCCCGTGCCCGCCACCGGGTACGGCTGGCTGCCGCTGCTCGCCGGCGTCGCGCTGGTCGAGGCGGTACGCCTGCTGGCCGAGCTGGACGCGCGGCTGAAGTGGCCCAACGATCTGCTGGTGGACGGCGCGAAGTGCGCCGGGGTGCTGGCCGAGGCGGTGCCGGGGGAGATCGACAGACCCCCGGCGATCGTGGTCGGTGTCGGGCTGAACGTGACGCTGCGCGCCGACGAGCTGCCGGAGAACCCGACCGGGCTGCCGGCCACCTCGCTCCAGCTCGCCGGCGCCACCGCCACCGACCGCGATCCGCTGCTACGGGCGCTGCTGCGCTCGCTCGCCGACTGGTACGAGCGGTGGCGTGACGCCGGCGGTGACGCGGAGGCCAGTGGGCTGCGTGAGGCGTACCTGGCGGGGTGCGCCACAGTCGGCCGCCGGGTGCGGGTGCTGCTGCCCGACGGCCGCGAGGCGCACGGCACCGCCACCGGCGTGGACGCCGACGGGCAGCTCCTGGTCGACGCCGACGGGGAGACGTTGCGGCTGGCCGCGGGCGACGTGCTGCACCTGCGCTGAGGCGCCCGGGAAGATCACCGCAACAACCGTCGCCGACCGCCCGCGCGGCCGATGCCGGCCGGATGCGCCGACCGGTTACGGTCAGCGCGTCCGGTTCTGCGAGGAGGTTCCGCCGTGGCGTTCCCCGAAGACGTGCTCACCGAGGACGAGCACGTCGTGTTGCACCTGCACCCGCACTGGAAGGCCCTGATCCGGCCGGTCCTGGTGCTCGTGCTCGCCGTCGCGGCGGTCGTCGCCGGGTGGCTCCTGCTGCCCGACGGCAGCGGCGGCACGATCGCGCTCTACGCGATCGCGGTGGTCGCGCTGGTGCTGGTGTTGTGGCTGGGTCTGTGGCCGTTTCTGGTCTGGCGCACCACGCACTATTTGTTCACCAACGAGCGGGTGCTGCTCCAGCAGGGGGTGCTGTCGCGTAACCGGCGGGATCTGCCGCTGACCCGGATCAACGACCACGCCATGCACCAGCGTTTCGTGGAGCGGCTGCTCGGCTGCGGCACGCTGACCATCGAGTCGGCGGGCGAGCGCGGCCAGTCGGTGCTGCACGACGTGCCGGGCGTGGACCGGGTGCAGACGAAGCTCTACGAGCTGGTCGAGGCGCACCACGACAAGCACAGCCTGGGTGACGGCGAGATGCGCGAGATCCTGGCCGACATGACCGAGGGCAAGTCCCTGCGCGACCAGCCCTGACGCGCCGACGGTAGAGGCCGGCACCCCCGTGTCAGGGGTGCCGGCCTCTCGTCGTTCAGCGGCGGGCGCGGCGGGGCTGGAGTTCCGCGGCGATCTCGGCGTCCAGGTCGGCGCCGAGCGCGTCCCCGAGTCCGGCGTCCGCGGGTGCGGGGCGGCCGCGCGGTGGCGGGAAGTCGACCGCCCGGCCGGTGCCCGGAGGCGGTTCCTCCTCCTCCAGCTCGCTGACCGACTCGGCCAGCTCGGCCACCGGGTCCATCTCGGCGACGTTGTCCCACTCGTCACGGGGCACCGAGTGCCAGGTCTCCTCGGCGTGCTTGGGAACGGGCTGGAAGACGAACGTCCGGTAGGACCAGAAGCGGAACAGCGTGGCCAGCAGGACACCGATGGTCTTGGCGACGTTCAGCGCGAGCAGGCCGTGTACGCCGAGGCCGTACTTGGCCAGGGCCAGGACGCCGAGTTCGATGACCAGGCCCGCGCCGTTGAAGAGGAAGAACAGGACGTATTCGCGCCGGAGTGCCGATTTCGGTCGATCGCGGTACGTCCAGTGACGATTCATCAGATACGACGTGATCGTGGCGACAATCGTCGCGATCACCGTCGCCTTCAGCTGGCCGTCGCGGAAAACCGTGAGTGCCAGAGCATTGAACACCGCGTAATTGATGACGGTGTTGATGCCGCCGACGATGCCGAATTTGAGCGCCTCGTGGATGAACTTCTGCCAGCGCTCGGGCAGCAGACGGACTCCAGGCATGCGGAACACCTTAGGCAGTTGGCTGGGCCGGCTCGGCCCGGCGGGTCGGGATGGGCGGTTCGTCACGCCCCGGACTCTCGGTCGTGGCTCGTTGCCGGAACGGGAGGTGTTCCCGCCTCGACGAAGACGAACCGTCGGTACGACCAGAACCGGAAGAGCGTGCCCAGGCCGGTGCCGACGATGAAGCTCGCGATGTTGTCGGCCAGGGGGGTCTGGAACACCGCGGGCCAGATCGCACCCAGCCCGTAGTGGCTGATCGCCAGGCAGGCCACCGCGATGCCGAGGCCGACCGCGTTGAAGAAGAAGAACAGCGCGTACTCGCGGGCCGGGTTCGACCGCTGCCGGTGCCGCCACGTCCAGAACCGGTTGCCGAGGAAGGCGACGGTCGCGGCGATCACCGTGGAGATGGTCTTCGCGGCCAGCGGTGGCATGTCCCGGCCACTCGACAGGTAGTTGAAGAGGACGAAGTCCACGACGAAGGCCAGGCCGCCGACGGTGGCGAACTTGCTCAGCTCGTGGATGAGATGACCGAAACGGTCGAGCAGTGCTCCGATCGGACCCCGGCGGGTCTGCGGAGCCCCCGGTTGGTCTCCGGTCATCGTCGCGGCCACCCGCCGAGAGTACCGGTTGTGCGGTAACCGGGCGGACTGCAACGGCGAGTCGGCCGACGACGGCTTCGCCGTGGCCGTCTCGCTCGGGCCGCCCGCGTCGGAGAGGCGTCGCCCGTTCTCGATGTCCGTGAGCAGAGCGTAACGCGCTGTGCGAATCTGTGGAGCGCATCACGGAATCGTCTTTCGCGACATGTTCGTACGCTTCCCCGCGATCGGGCCTCGCGGTCACTCCGCTGCCGGACCCGGCCGTCGAAGGTTCACCGCAGGATTTGCGTGAAACTGCGCGCGAAAGCGGGTATCAGATCGTGATGCCGCAGCGTGGCCGTACCTTGTGCAGTTCTTCACAACCAGTCCCACTGACTGACGAGGCAGTCCGGTTTACGCTGAGCCCAATCCCAGGTTTCCACGAGGCGGCGTACCAGCCCGCCGGAACTCGTGCACCCCATAGATCGGTCAGCGTCGACCACAAGGAGAAGTGACATGGTTGCTCCGGCTGCTGTTCGGGGTATCGATCAGGCCCCGACGTCCCACCCCAAGCTGCTCGCCTGGGTACGTGAGGTCGCGGAACTGACCACCCCGGACCGCGTGGTCTGGGTGGACGGGTCTGATGAGGAGTGGCGCCGCCTCACCGACGAACTCGTCTCCAACGGCACCCTGATCCGCCTGAATCCCGAGAAGAAGCCCAACTCGTTCTACGCGCGTACCGACCCCACGGACGTCGCCCGGGTGGAGGAGCGCACCTTCATCTGCTCCGCCGACGAGGCGGACGCCGGCCCCACCAACAACTGGATGGCGCCGGCCGAGATGAAGCGGACGATGACGGAGCTGTACCGCGGCAGCATGCGCGGGCGCACCATGTACGTCATCCCGTTCTGCATGGGCCCGGTCGAGGCCGAGAACCCCATGTTCGGCGTGGAGATCACCGACAGCCCGTACGTCGTCGCCTCGATGCGGATCATGACCCGGATGGGGTCGTCGATCCTGGAGGCGATGGGCGACGACGCCGACTTCGTGCACGCGCTGCACTCCATCGGCGCCCCGCTCGCGCCGGGCCAGCAGGACGTGGCGTGGCCGTGCAACGAGACCAAGTACATCTCGCACTTCCCGGAGACCCGGGAGATCTGGTCGTACGGCTCCGGCTACGGCGGCAACTCGCTGCTCGGCAAGAAGTGCTACTCGCTGCGCATCGCCAGCGTGATGGGGCGCGACGAGGGCTGGCTGGCCGAGCACATGCTCATCCTCAAGATCACCTCGCCGGAGGGCAAGGTCTACCACATCGCCGGCGCCTTCCCGTCCGCATGCGGCAAGACCAACCTCGCCATGCTGGAGCCGACCATCCCGGGCTGGAAGGTCGAGACCATCGGCGACGACATCGCCTGGATGCGGTTCGGCGCGGACGGCCGCCTCTACGCGATCAACCCCGAGTACGGTCTGTTCGGCGTCGCTCCCGGCACCGACTGGAAGACCAACGCCAACGCCATGCGGACGCTGGACCGGGGCAACTCCATCTTCACCAACGTGGCGCTCACCGACGACGGCGACATCTGGTGGGAGGGCATGGGTGAGCCGCCGGCGCACCTGATCGACTGGAAGGGCAACGACTGGACGCCGGAGAGCGAGAGCCTCTCCTCGCACGCGAACAGCCGCTTCTGCACGCCGATCACGCAGTGCCCGATCCTGGCCGACGACTACTACGACCCGAACGGCGTGCCGATCGACGCGATCCTGTTCGGTGGCCGCCGCCGGGACACCATCCCGCTGGTCACCGAGGCCCGCGACTGGGTGCACGGCGTCTACATGGGCGCCACGCTCTCCTCGGAGACGACCGCCGCCGCCTCCGGCGCGGTCGGCGTGGTCCGCCGCGACCCGATGGCCATGCTGCCGTTCATCGGCTACCACGCCGGCGACTACTTCCGGCACTGGATCGAGATGGGCAAGGGCGCGGACGGCGACGAGTCCAAGCTGCCCAAGATCTACTACGTCAACTGGTTCCGCAAGGACGCCGAGGGCAACTTCCTCTGGCCGGGCTTCGGCGAGAACTCCCGCGTGCTCAAGTGGGTCATCGAGCGGCTGGAGGGCCGGGCCGAGGCCGTGGAGACGCCGATCGGCATGGTCCCGGCGCAGGACGCGCTCGACGTCGAGGGCCTGGACATGACCCCGGAGGACGTCCGGATCGCGCTGAAGGTCGACGCGGACGAGTGGCGCAACGAGCTGCCGCTGGTCACCGAGTGGTTCGAGAAGTTCGGGGACAAGCTCCCCGGCGTGCTCTGGGCCGAGCTGGACGCGCTGCGCGCCCGGCTGGACGCGGAGCCGCAGAAGTAACAGGTGTGCCTGTTGCCCCTGCCGGGCAACATCGGATGCCATGAGGACGGCCGCTGAACCTGTCGAGGTCCGGCGGCCGTCCGCCGTCCGGGCGCTCACCACGCTGCTCGCCGTGACCGCGGCGGCCACCGTCGTGGTCGAGCTGCTCAACTACTGGTACGCCCCGGAGCAGGAGTTCGGTCTCGCCGTACGCACCGGCTGGGCGATGCTCCGGTCGCTCGGCTTCCTGCTGCTGATCGGCCATGTGAACAAGGGCCGGGTGGGCGCCCGGCCGTTCGGGCTGATCCTGGCCGTGACCACGATCTTCGCGGTCGGGCGGCTGATCGTACCCCGGCAGGGGGTGCCCGCGCTGCCCGGCCTGGTCGGGTTCGCCGTGCTCACCGCGCTCTGCGTCGCCGTGGTGGTGCTGCTGTACCGCTCCGAGGCGATCCGCGCCCACCTGGTCCGGCACCGCAAGGGCCTGGTCGTCGAGGGCGGGACGATCGCCTGGCGGGAGATGGCGCCGAAGCGCCCGCAGGCGAACGGCTGGCTGCTCACCGCCCGGGTCGCGGCGTTCACCTACAGCCCGCTGATGCTGGTGCCGGCGCTGGTGGCGACGGGTGCCGTGCTGGACGGGCGGCTGGTCGCCGTACCGGCAGTGATCTTCTGGTTCGGCGCGGGCATCGCGGTCAGCTACGCCGTGCTGTTCTGCACCGCCTTCCTGCTGCGCGACAAGGCGTGGGCGCGGAAGGCCCTGGTGGTCGTCACCCTCGGCGTGCTCGCGATCGACCTGCCGCTGTGCTGGTGGCTGCTCGGCACCGACGGCCTGATCCGCGACGGCGCCCCCCTGGTCACGGCCGCCGCCCTCACCCTCTGGTCCCTGAACCGAGCCACCCGCACCCCCACGCCCACCACCACACCCCGTTGACCATGAAGTTGGCGGCGTTTTCGATCTCCGTTGATGCCGTCAACCTCATGATCGTCGCCCGTGGCGGGGCGCGGCGGGGCAGGATGAGGGGGTGTGGGACGTCGTGGTGGTGGGGGCGGGGCCGGCTGGGGCCGCCGCGGCGCTCGGCGCACGGCGTGCCGGGGCCGCGCGGGTGCTGCTGCTCGACCGGTCCGACTTCCCCCGCGACAAGGCGTGCGGGGACGGCATCGCCGCACACGCGCTGGACGTCCTCGCCGAGCTGGGCGTGACCGGGGCGGTCGACGGCTACGCGCCGCTGCCCGCGCTGCGCCTGGTCGGCCCCGGCGGCGGCACCGTCGCCCGGACGCTGCCCCGGCCCGCGTACACGGTGCCCCGCCAGGTGTTCGACGCACGCCTGGTGGCGGCGGCGGTGGCCGCAGGCGCGGAGTTGCGGCGGCACACCGTACGCCGGGTGGAGATCGCCGCCGACCGGGTGCTGCTCGACGGAGAGCTGTCCGCGCGGGCGGTGGTCGGCGCGGACGGCGCCGGATCGGTGGTACGGCGTGCGCTCGGCCACCCGGTCAACCCGGACCGGCACCTGGCCCTCGCCATCCGCGGCTACGCGCCCGCACCGGCCGGACCGCCCGAACAGCTCATCGTCACCTCGGCAGCGCGCTGGCCCGCGTACGCCTGGGCCTTCCCGATCGGCGACGGGCGCGCGAACGTCGGGTACGGGGAGGTGCTGCGCGGCGAACCGCTGACCCGCGCGCACCTGCTGGACCGGATGGCCGCGCTGCTGCCGGACGTCGACCCGGCGACGGTGACCGGCCTGCGGGCGCACCACCTGCCGCTGTCCACCCACCGGGCCGCGCCCGGCCAGGGCAGGGTGCTGCTGGCCGGGGACGCGCTGTCGCTGATCAACCCGTTCACCGGCGAGGGCATCTTCTACGCGCTGCGCTCCGGCGCGCTGGCCGGCGCGGCGGCGGCCGGCTCTCCCGCCGAGGCCGCCCGGGCGTACGCCGCCACGCTGCGCGCCCGGCTCGGCACCCACCTGCGGCACAGCTCGGTGGCCGCGTGGCTGGCCCGGCGGCGCCGGGTGGTCGACGCGGCGGTGGGCGCGGCCGGGCGGGACGAGCGCGTCTACCGCACGGTGGTGGAGCTGGGACTCGGCGACGGCCGGCTGGACGCCCGCACCCTGATGGCGATCGGGGCCGACCTGCCGCGACCGCGCCGGACCGTCTCACCGTCAGGTGATATGCCACCGAGACACTGATCTCTCCCGCGGGTCGCTACCCTGCAAGGTGATGACTCTGCGGAAACTCCTCTACTCCGTGTACGAGCGCCGGCTGACGGCGAAGCTCGCGGGCAAGCCCGTACCCGCACACGTCGGCGTGATGTGCGACGGCAACCGCAGATGGGCCCGGGAGATGGGCTTCGTCGACCCGAACGACGGCCACCGGATGGGCGCCGAGCGGATCAAGGAGCTGCTGCGGTGGTGCGACGCGGCCGGCGTCGGGCACGTCACACTCTGGCTGCTCTCCACCGACAACCTCTCCCGCCCGGCCGCCGAGCTGGACCCGCTGCTCCAGATCATCGAGGACCTCACCACCGAGCTGGCCGAGGAGGGCAACCCCTGGCGGCTGCGGATGGTCGGCGCGCTCGACGTGCTGCCGGCGCAGCACGCCGCCGCGCTCAAGGCCGCCGAGGAACGCACCCGCGACCGCGACGGCGGGGCTCAGGTCAACATCGCGGTCGGGTACGGCGGGCGGCGCGAGATCGCCGACGCGGTCCGCTCGCTGCTGCTGGAGCACGCGGCCAACGGCGGCACGATCGAGGAGCTGGCCACCTCGATCGACGTCGACCACATCTCCGAGCACCTCTACACGAAGGGGCTGCCGGACCCGGATCTGATCATCCGGACCAGTGGTGAGCAGCGGCTCTCCGGCTTCATGCTCTGGCAGAGCGCGCACTCGGAGTTCTACTTCTGCGAGCTGAACTGGCCCGACTTCCGCAAGGTCGACTTCCTGCGGGCCCTGCGCTCCTACGCCACCCGCCAGCGCCGCTTCGGCACCTGACCCACCGCGGCCTCCCCACCCCGCCCGCGCCCGCAGGCCCGCCTCGGCGATCTTGCACTTTCGGCCCCGAGGGCGCGGCTTATGCCCCCTTCGCCGGGGCAGCAAGTGCAAGATCGCGAGGGGCAAGCCCGGCCCGCGCGGACCGGGGGTCAGCGGAGGTGGGGGAGGGCGGCGGTGAGGAAGTCGGCCAGGGCCGCCGGGGAGTCCAGGGTCAGGTCGGCGGCGTCGGCCACCTCGTGACCGGTCTCCGGGTTGGCGACCGCGACGCAGACACCGAGGAAGTCGGGATCGGCGGCGGCGCGGGCGCGCAGCGCGGCGAACGCCTTGATGTCGGAGACGTCGTCACCGAAGTACCAGGCGCCACCGGCGTCCCGGACCGTCTCGCCGATCACCATGCCCTTGTCCCGGTCGACCGGGGGCTTCAGTTCCAGCACCATCCGGCCCGGCTGGGCGCGCAGGCCCAGCCGCTCGGCCTGGGCGCGGCCCCACTCCTGCACCAGGTCGCCGAGCTGCGGGGCGGTACGCCAGTGCAGCGCGACGGAGAGCCGCTTGAACTCGACGAGTGCGCCGGGCGGCAGTTCGGCGCGGGCCTGCTCGGCCAGCTCGGACATGGTGGGCACCCACGGCAGGGCGGCCGGCTCGGTGACCGTCTCGCCGCCGGAGTGGCTGTGCTCCAGGCCGTAGAGCCCGTACAGGTCGATGCCGGCGAGCCCGCCGAGGTGGTCGCGGAGGAAGTCCACCGGGCGGGCGGAGACGATCGCGATCCGGCGGACGTGCGGGGCGAGCGCCTCCAGCGCGGTGAGCACGTTGGGCGCGGGCCGTACGGCCGTGGGATCGTCGTCGACGGGCGCCAGGGTGCCGTCGAAGTCGAAGAAGAGGACGACGTCACCCGCGCGGGCGGCGGTCGCACGCCAGGCGTGCTCCGCGTTCAACGGGGTCTTCGGCTGCTGGTTGCCCAGATTCAACGGCGGCACGCGCGTCAGCGTACCCCGCGCCGGGCGGCGTATTCGTGGCCGAGATGTGACGTCGGAACGACGTGGGGATCAGCGTTCGGCGGCTCCTCGTCCCCGGCGACCGAACGGCACCACGGCCGCCTCCTGCCCGTGGCTGAGCAGGTAGCCCTCCACGAAGCCGGTGTTGCGGTCGCCGGTGTGCGCCTCGATCTCGTTGAGCCGCGCCACCAGGAACTCGGTGAGCGCGCTGACCCGGTCGTTGAGCCGATCGTGCAGTTCGGCGACGACGGCGAGGATCACCGCGGTGCCGGCCGTGGTGAGCGCGAAGAGGTTGACGACCAGGGGAAGCTGTCCGCCGTCCAGTACGCCGACCACCACGTTGCCGGTCACGCACGATGTCAGCGACACCACCGCGACCACGACTGCCAACCATTTCAGGGTCATGGACAGACCCCTCCTTCTGTCCCGCAGGGCTGGGTTCGGCTTTGTCCCGTCCCCCCGCCGATGACGAGCCCCTAGCAGTACAAACGTGGACGCTAGCGGGTCCGATCCGTCCCCGCGGCGAAACGATCGGGTCCGACCTTCCGTTCTTTCGCCATCTGAGGAACTAGCCCGCCTGTTTACCCCTATTTCGGACACCGCCCGGCAGAGTCGGGCGATATGCGAGGTAACGAATGGTTTCTCGAATGTGGAACTTCTCCGCGTCGGACACGTTCGGGTCGACCAGCCGGCGCAGCAGCGCCTCCACGTCCGGGTCCATCGGGGGCGGGGCCGGCGCGGTACGCGGTCCGGCGGCCCGGTCCCAGCCGAGCGCGGTGAACGCGGCGGCCGGATCCAGCCCCAGGCCCTCGCAGAAGGCGACCACCCGTTCCGCCTCCGGGTCGCTGGCCCAGTCGCCGCGTACCCATCGGTTGATGGTCTGGCGGGAGACGCCGGTGCGCCGGGAGACCTCGGTGCCGCTCCAGGCCCGTAGCGCGCGGGCGTCGTCGAGCGCGCGCCGGACGAAGGTGGCGAACGCGATCTTCCGTGCGTTGGTCGTCTCGGTCACCCCGTGACGGTACGGCCAGTCGGTCCCGAGAGGGCGGCTCGGCACGCTGCTGTCACGCCGACGTGACGCCGATCCGGGATTTCCGGTAAACGATCCAGTGCTGCTCCTGAGGGGTGTCACCCGGGCAGAATAGATGGACGCCAGTACGGCGGCAAAGGCCTGAAAAGCTGATACTGTCACGCTCATGAGACAACTTACGGTGTGTCACGTGCTTGAGACGACGAGTGCTCACATGCGTCACTCCGCGGGTGCCGAGGGGGTCTCGTGACCGAGCTCGCGACCCGCGCCCAGGCCTTCGGGCTGATCGCGGACGGAGTGTCCGCCGGGCTGAGCGCCCCCTGGCGTCTCTATCTCGCCCGCGGGTGCCGGTACCTCTCACTCAGCGTCGGCGACCGGGGGGAGTGGGACGCCTGGCGGACCCACCTCGGCTGCCCGGAGCTGAGCGTGCGGGTCTACGACTCCGGCGGGGAGATCCGCCGGGCGTCGGTGGCCGAGGTGATCCTCGACGGCTGCCGGATCAGCGTCGAGCTGGTCGAGGAGGTCAGCACCGACGACCTGGAGCGGCTGCTGGTGGTCGACCCACTGCCCGGGGCGGACGAGCGATGACCCCTTTTCTCGCCGTGGTGCTCGTCCTCGTGCTCGGCTCCACCTGCTACGCGGCCGGCCGCCTGCACGGCCAGCTCAGCTACCGCATCGGTTACCGGTTCGGCTACCGCCAGGGCTACTTCGACGGCGACCGGGGCGCCTGGAACCGCCGCCGGCGCGACGCCCAGGCGGCGATCGCCTCGGCGCTGTCCGGTCCCGGCCCGACCGTGGTGACCTCGGCCGGGCGCTCGGCCGTGCCGTTCGCCGGCACCTCCGTACCCGCGGCGGTCGCCGCCCGGCCCGGCTCGGCCCCGGCCGTACGCGTCACCGCCACCGCCCAGCTCGGCGCCGTCGGCCGGGTGGGCACCACGTACACCGGATCGTCGTTCGGCGCGGCAGGCGCCGGACCGCGGGCCGGCACCCTGGTGCGCCGCCAGGGCTGAGACCCGCGCCGCGTCGCGGCGCCGCAGTGGACGACCGGCCGGGGTGCGCGCAGGGGGCATGCATCCCGGCCGGTTCCGGTCCGCCCGTCACCCGAACAGGTGTACGTCCCGCGAGGACCACGCGATGATCCACGCGCACCTCTAGCCCAGCGGCCCCGCGGCGATTAGCGTCTAGGCATGGCGCGGGGTTTTCCCGGGCCAGCCGGACAGCCCGGACCTGCGTCCTCGCGCACGGGGCCCGCATCCGACCCCGTGTCCTCCGGGCACCGGAAGAGGCGGAACTCGGGTGGCCGGGTGCCCATCCGCGGAGCAGGCCTGTGACCACTCGCCGTACCCCCGCCGGAGCCGAGCAGACCCCGGCCTCGACCGCCCCGACCCGCCGGACCACCCGTAGCCGCCGTGGCGCCGCCGCCGAGGCTGAGGAGCCCCGACCAGCCGGCCCGGCCTTCGTCCTGGACACCTCGGTCCTGCTGTCCGACCCGGCGGCGTTCCACCGCTTCGCCGAGCACGAGGTGGTGCTGCCGCTGGTGGTGATCTCCGAGTTGGAGGGCAAGCGGCACCACCCCGAGCTGGGCTGGTTCGCCCGTCAGTCGCTGCGCATGCTGGACGAGCTGCGGGTGCGGCACGGTCGGCTGGACCGCCCGGTGCCCGCCAACGACCAAGGCGGCACGCTGCGGGTGGAGCTGAACCACACCGACGACGGGGTGCTGCCGCCCGGCTTCCGCAACGAGTCGAACGACGCGCGCATCCTGTCCGTGGCGCTCAACCTGGCCGCCGAGGGGCGTGAGGTCACGCTCGTCAGCAAGGACATGCCGCTGCGGGTGAAGGCTGCCTCGGTGGGCCTGCGCGCCGACGAGTACCGGCACGGCCAGGCCAGCGACCCGACCTGGACCGGGATGGCCGAGCTGGACCTGGCCGAGGAGGAGATCGGCCGGCTGTACGCGGGCGAGACGCTCGACGTCGACGCCGCGGCGGGGCTGCCCTGCCACACCGGCCTGGTGCTGCACTCGGGGCGGGGCTCGGCGCTGGGCCGGGTGCTGCCGGACAAGACGATCCGGCTGGTCCGGGGCGACCGGGAGGCGTTCGGTGTGCACGGGCGCTCGGCGGAGCAGCGGGTCGCGCTCGACCTGCTGCTGGACGAGTCCATCGGCATCGTGTCGCTGGGCGGGCGGGCCGGCACGGGCAAGTCCGCGCTGGCGCTCTGCGCCGGCCTGGAGGCGGTGATGGAGCGGCGCCGGCACAAGAAGGTGATCGTGTTCCGTCCCCTGTACGCGGTCGGCGGCCAGGAACTCGGCTACCTGCCCGGGTCGGAGTCGGAGAAGATGTCGCCCTGGGCGCAGGCCGTCTTCGACACGCTCGGCTCGGTGGTGCACGAGAACGTGCTGGAGGAGGTCACCTCGCGCGGGCTGCTGGAGGTGCTGCCGCTGACCCACATCCGTGGCCGGAGCCTGCACGACGCTTTCGTCATCGTGGACGAGGCGCAGTCGCTGGAGCGGGGCGTCCTGCTCACCGTGCTGTCGCGCATCGGCCAGGGGTCGCGGGTGGTGCTCACCCACGACGTGGCCCAGCGGGACAATCTGCGTGTCGGCCGGCACGACGGGGTGACGGCGGTGATCGAGGCGTTGAAGGGGCATCCCCTCTTCGCGCACGTCACGCTCAGCCGATCGGAGCGATCTCCGATCGCCGCCATGGTCACCGATCTGCTGGAGGACATCCCTGGCTGACCGCCGCTTTCGTCCTACTTTGTCCGCATTTTCAGGGTGACGCAGATCACTTTTAGGCCCGGCCATTTCCCACCGGCCTCACTGTGCGCGATGGTGTCCATCGAGCGTCACCTACCACTCAGGAGCCGGACACGGCCCGGAGTCACACCGGTACCGGTGCGCTCACGGCACCGGCGTGACCCGACCCGGCCATGCGCGTGCCGTGTCCCTGCCCCCGACGAAGGGAAACTTCGTGAGTCGGCTGTGGAGCCGGTTCGGCGCCCGCACGGCCGCTGTCGCACTGCTCTCCGTGGGCGTCGCCGGCGGCTTCTATCTGGGTGAGGATCGACAGACCCAGCAGCAGGGCCTGACCGCGCAGGTCGGCCTGGAGGTCGACCAGGCGGAGTACGCGTACCAGCGCGAACGGCTGTCCGACCACCGCGTGGACTCGTCCCGGCAGCGTGCCGCCGAGTACCAGGCGAAGCTGCGTGCCGCCGCGGCGGCGAAGGAGGCCGCCGAGCGGGCCAGGAAGGCCGAGGCGGCCGCCGCCACCCGCAAGAAGGAGCGGGCCGCGGCCGAGGAGGCGGAGGCGAAGATCAAGCCGTACGACGGCCCGATCCCGTCCTCGTGCGCGGAGTACAGCGGCAACCGGAAGATCGGTTGCGCGGTCATGCTCGACAAGGGCTTCGGCATCGACCAGTTCCCGTGTCTGGACAAGCTCTGGACCAAGGAGAGCGGGTGGAACCCGAAGGCCTCCAACAGTTCCTCCGGGGCGTACGGGATCCCGCAGGCGGTGCCGGGCAGCAAGATGGCCTCGGTGGCCGACGACTGGAGGACCAACCCGGCGACCCAGATCACCTGGGGCCTCGGCTACATCAAGGGCCGGTACGACACCCCCTGCGGCGCGTGGCAGAAGTCGCAGAGTTCGGGCTGGTACTGACATCACCACGACGGCGGGACACGCGGGCAGACCCGGGTGTCCCGCCGTCGTCGTGCCGCCCCGACTGGCGGGCCGCCGCATTTGCTGATAGCTCTTGGTAGGTGACCTGGTACGGCCCAAGTGGCGACCCCCACCGGTTCGGCACCGATGCGTTCTACGCGGCGCTCGGCCGGGCCTTCGTCGCCATGTGCGCGGTCGTGCCGGTGCTGTTCCTCATCGAGGCGCTCGACGTCGGCCTGCGACTCGGCCTGGACTACACCGCCGGCATCATCCCGCAGCGGCTCCAGGGCCTGGACGGCGTCTTCTTCTCGCCGTTCCTGCACGCCGGATGGAACCACCTCTACAGCAACAGCATCCCGCTGATCCTGCTCGGCACGTTCGTGCTCGCCGCGGGCACCCGCCGGTTCCTCTGGTCCACCGGAGTCATCATCCTGGTCAGCGGCCTGGGCGTCTGGTTCACCGGCTCACCCAACTCGGTGGTGGTCGGAGCCAGCGGCGTGATCTTCGGCTATCTCGGCATCCTGCTCACCCGGGGCGTGGTGGAGCGGAGCTGGTGGAACTTCGCCGTCGGCCTGCTGGTCGGGTTGCTCTACGGCTGGCAACTGCTCGGCATCCTCCCGACCGACGAGCGCATCTCCTGGCAGGGTCACCTGTTCGGGCTGCTCGGCGGCGTGGTCGCGGCGATCCTGTTCCGCCGCCGCAACGACACCGGCGACGCCGATCGCCTCGGCTCACCGAGGATGACGCTGCCCTGACGGCGCGTTGATCGAACCGCGGGACGTGCTTGCCCGCGGCCACCCGCCCGCCTACCGTTTCCGCATCAGCACGGGGTGACCCCGAAGCGGAAAGTGACGGTGCGCCATGCGCGAGGTCGATGTCGCCGTGATCGGGGCCGGTCCCGCCGGGCTCTTCGCCGCCTACTACGCCGGTTTCCGTGGACTCTCCGTGTCGGTGATCGACGCGTTGCCCGAGCCGGGCGGTCAGGTCACCGCCATGTACCCGGAGAAGCTGATCCTCGACGTCGCCGGCTTCCCCGCGATCAAGGGCCGCGAGCTGGTCACGAACCTGGTCGCCCAGGCCGCGCCGTTCCACCCCGACTACCGGCTCGGCGTACGCGCGGAGAAGCTGTCCTACCTCGACGGCCGGCCGGTGCTCGGCCTCGCCGGCGGTGAGCAGCTCAGCTGCGGCGCGGTGCTGGTCACCGGCGGGCTCGGCAGCTTCACGCCCCGGCCGCTGCCGGTCGCGGAGAGCTTCACCGGCGGCGGGATCGTCTACTTCGTGCCGCAGCCGACCGAGCTGACCGACCGGCACGTGCTCATCGTCGGCGGCGGCGACTCGGCGTTCGACTGGGCGGCCACGCTCGCCCCGCTGGCCCGGTCGGTGACGCTGGTGCACCGGCGGGACCGCTTCCGGGCGCACGCCGCCACCATCGAGCGCGTCCGCGCGCTGCCGGTGCGGATCGTGGTCAACGCCGAGGTGAGCCGCCTGTACGGCGAGGAGACGGTCACCGGCGCCGAGCTGACCGTACGCGGCGGAGAGGTGGAGACGCTGCCGGTGGACACCGTGGTGGCCGCGCTGGGCTTCACCGCCGACCTCGGCCCGCTCGCCGAGTGGGGGCTGAACCTCGACCGGCGGCACATCGTGGTGGACAGCGCGATGGCCACCAACCTGCCCCGCGTGTTCGCGGCCGGGGACATCACCGAGTACCCGGGCAAGGTCCGCCTGATCGCCACCGGCTTCGGCGAGGCCGCCACCGCCGTGAACAACGCGGCCGTCGTCATCGACCCGACCGTGCACCTGTTCCCCGGTCACTCCTCCGACGGCACCTGACGCCGATCGGTGTCAGGGCAGGCCGACCAGGTCCGCCATCAGGCCGATCTGGTGGTCGAAGTACTCGTCGCGGTGCGGTAGCGCCCGGTTGATCCGGCCGAACAGCTCGAAGCTGATCAGCCCGAACAACTGGGTCCACCCGGCCATGCCGCGCGCCAGCAGCGCGGGCGGCACGTCCATGCCGAGCAGGCCGACCAGTTCGGCCACGTCGCCGCGCAGCGGCTCGGGCAGCTCCTCGTCGGGCGGGGTGAGCCGGCCGGAGGCCAGGCCGTCGCGCAGGATGCCGACCAGGGTCACCGGGGGTCGCTGGGCCGGCGCGACCGTGTCGTCCGGTGCCGCGTACCCGGGCACCGGGCTGCCGTAGAGCAGCGCGTACTCGGCCGGGTGGGCCAGCGCCCACGCGCGGGCGGCCCGGCAGGCGGCGAGCCAGCGTCCGCGCAGGTCGGCCTGGTCGGCGGCGGCGTCGGCCGCCTCGACCGCGTCGCCGAGCGCGTCGTACGCCTCCAGGATCAGCGCGGTGAGCAGGTCGTCGCGGCTGGGGAAGTAGCGGTAGATCGCCGAGGAGACCATGCCGAGGTCGCGGGCGACAGCGCGCAGGGAGAGGTTCGCGCCGTCGGTGTCCAGGTGGCGGCGGGCGACCGTCTTGATCTCTTCGATCATCCCGGCGCGGACCCGGGCGCGGAGCGAGGGAGCGACCATGCCCTCACTCTGCCACGGATGAGAGCAGCATTCAAAAGAGAGAGCACTGCTCTTGACGCGATCCGCCCGCATGGGTCATGCTCTGTTGCGAGAGCGGTGCTCTCGATTCGGATTACTGCTTCAGTGAAGGTGGACCTGTCATGGCACTGCACGTGATCGTCGGCGCCGGCCCCGTCGGCACCGCCACCGCTCGCCTCCTCGCCGAACGCGGCGAACGGGTGCGGGTGGTCACCCGGCGTGGCACCGGCCCCGAGCACCCGGCGATCGAGCGGGTGGCCGCCGACGCCGCCGACGCGGACCGGCTCACCGCGCTCAGCGAGGGCGCGGATGCGCTCTACAACTGCGCCAACCCCGAGTACCACACGTGGCCGACCGACTGGCCGCCGCTCGCCGCCGCCCTGCTCACCGCCGCCGAGCGCAGCGGCGCCGTGCTCACCACGGTCGGCAACCTCTACGGGTACGGCCCGGTCGACGCACCGATGACCGAGGCGACCCCGCTCGCCGCCACCGGCGTCAAGGGCCGGGTCCGCAACCGGATGTGGGCCGACGCCCTGGCCACCCACCGCGCCGGCCGGGCCCGGATCACCGAGGTACGCGGCTCCGACTACATCGGCCTCGGCGGCAACTCGCTGCCCATGATGGTGCTGCCCAAGGTGCTCGCCGGGCGGCGGGTGTTCCTGCCGGTCGCCTGGGACGCGCCGCACACCTGGACGTACGTGGGAGACGTCGCCCGTACCCTCGTCGCCGCCGCCACCGACCCGCGGGCCTGGGGGCGGGCCTGGCACGTGCCCAGCGCGCCCCCGATGTCCATGCGGGCGCTCGCCGACCGGGCGGCGGCGCGGGCCGGGGCGCCGGCGCCCCGGCTGACCCGGATGCCCTACCCGGTGCTCTGGCTCGGCGGCCTGGCCGACCCGTTCGCCCGGGAACTGCGGGAGACCGCGCACCAGTTCGCCGGACCGTTCGTGATGGACTCCACCGCCGCGAGCGAGACGTTCGGGATCGAGGGGACGCCGCTGGACCGGGTCGTCGACGAGATGGTCACCGGTCTGCGCGCCGCCGCGCCCGCCGCCGCCCGTTAGGGGCGGCGGCTCGGACCGAAGGCGGCGACGAGCACGGCGACCATGGTCAGCGCCGCGCCGAGCAGCGTGTCCAGCCCCGGGTGCGAGGCGGCGGTCGGCAGCACCAGGTCCAGCAGCACCGCGCCGACGATCTGCCCGGCGATCGTGGCCAGGCCGAGCAGCAGCACCCCGGTGAACCGGACGAGGGCGGCGGCCAGCGCGATGAACACGATCCCGAGCGGGCCGCCGAGATAGAGCCACGGCTCGTCCGGGAACGCGCCGGCCGGCCGGCCGCGTACCGCCAGGTCCACCGCGAAGGTGACGAGCAGCGCCGCCGTGCCGACCGTGAAGTTCACGAGCGTGGCGGTCATGGCGCTGCCCGCCGCCGCCCGGACCCGCCCGTTGACCGCCTGCTGCCAGGCGATGCCCACCCCCGCCGCCAGCGGCAGCAGGGCCAGCGCCAGCGCCTGCGGGTCACCGAGGCGGTCGCCCACCGCCAGCAGGACGGCGAGCACTGTGAGCACCGCACCGATCAGCCGGTTCGGGGTGACCGGCTGCCGCCCGGCCGGGCCGATGCCGGCCCGATCGACGAGCAGGCTGCTGCCCGACTGCCCGGCCACCACCGCGACGGTGAAGACCGCGACGCCGAGCGCGCCGATGGTCAGCCCCTGCGTCGCCACCAGGAACGCGCCGCACACCCCGCCCAGGCACTGCCACGGGCGCAGCGTCCCGGCCCGCAGCGCGCCGCGCAGGGCGGCCAGTCCCCGCCGGCCACCGGGAGTGGCGGGGACCAGCACCAGCAGGATCAGCAGGCCCACGCCGAACGAGACCACCGCGGCGGCGATCCCGTCGGCCAGGCGTACGCCCAGCTCGCCGTTGATCCGGGACTGGACGGCGACCATCACGCCCGAGGCGGTGGCCAACCCGACACCGGCGACACGTCGCCCGGTCGACAGCGTCGGCGGTGCCGGTGGTGCCGCCGTCCCGGCTCTGCTCACTCCTGTTCGGCCAGCGGGCGCCCGTCGAAGTCGACAGCCGAGTAGAGGGCGAGCTTCTCCAGGCGGTGGTACGAGTCGATCACCCGGATCGTGCCGCTCTTGGAACGCATCACGATCGACTGCGTGTACGCGCCGCCGGAGCGGTAGCGCACGCCGCGCAGCAGGTCGCCGGAGGTGACGCCGGTGGCTACGAAGAAGCAGTTGTCGCCGGTGACCAGGTCGTCGGTGAACAGCACCCGGTCCAGGTCGTGCCCGGCGTCCAGCGCCTTGCGGCGCTCGTCGGAATCCTTCGGCCAGAGCTTGGCCTGCATCATGCCGCCCATGCACTTGAGCGCGCAGGCGGCGGTGATGCCCTCCGGGGTTCCGCCGATGCCCATCAGCACGTCCACGTCCGACTCGCCCCGGGCCGCCGCGATGGCACCCGCGATGTCGCCGTCGGAGATGAACCGGATCCCCGCGCCGGTACGCCGGATCTGCTTGACCAGGTCGTCGTGACGCGACCGGTCCAGCACGCACACTGTCACCTCGGCGGCGTCGGTGCCCTTGACCTTGGCGATCCGGTTGATGTTCTCGGCCACCCCGGCGTTGATGTCCACCACGTCGGCGTACATCGGGCCGACCGCCAGCTTCTCCATGTAGAAGACCGCGCTCGGGTCGAACATCGCCCCGCGCTCGGCCACCGCGAGCACTGCCAGCGCGTTCGGCATGCCCTTGCTCATCAGCGTGGTGCCGTCGATCGGGTCGACCGCCACGTCCACCTCGGGGCCGGTCCCGTCGCCGACCTCCTCGCCGTTGAACAGCATCGGGGCGTTGTCCTTCTCGCCCTCGCCGATCACCACGACGCCGCGCATCGGGATCGAGTTGATCAGCTTTCGCATGGCGTCGACTGCTGCGCCGTCGCCGCCTTCCTTGTCGCCCCGGCCGACCCAGCGGCCGGCGGCCATCGCCGCGGCCTCGGTGACCCGGACCAGATCGAGGGCGAGGTTGCGGTCGAGATCCTGGGGCGTCCGCGTCCTGGTGGTTGTCATGGCGGCCTCCTCGCGACGTTGCGGGGTGGGACCGGCGGTCACCGCCGCCGGTTTTGTCGCTGATCCTCACACGATCTCAGGTTCGCCGTCCCGGCGGGGCGGAGGAGGCCAGGATCACGTCACCCGGTGGGCTGCGACAATGGCCGGGTGGAAGCCGCACAGCCTGCCGACCGCACACCGACCGACGCCACCCCGCCGGAGGGACAGCCGCCGGTCCGACCGGACGGCGGCCCGGCCCCGTCCGAAGGTCAGCCCGCGCTCGTCGCGGACCGGGGCGAGCCGGCCGCCGAGGCGGACAACCCCGCGCCGCCCGCCGGCAGGGAGAAGGCCCGGTCCGAGCGGTCGCCGAAGGACATGGCGCTGTCCCTGCTGATCCTGCTGGTCCCGATCGCGCTGCTGCTCGCCTTCTACCGGGGCTTCCTCGGCGGCGACTCGCCGGTCACCGTCGACCCGGCGCCCGCGCTGGAGCAGGCCCGCTCCGCGAACGCCTTCCCGGTGAGCGAGCCGACCGGGCTGGGCGACGACTGGCGTACGGTCAACGCCCGCTTCCGGACCGAGGCGGACGGCTCGACGCTGCGGATCGGGTACGTGACCCCGGAGGGCCGGGGCGCGCAGCTCGTGGAGAGCAACGTCCCGGCGGAGAAGCTGCTGCCCGCCGAGCTGACCGAGGGGCAGCCGCAGGGCGCGGCCGACCTGCCCGGCGGGCTGAGCTGGCAGCGCTACACCGCACGCGGCAACGAGCATGCGCTCGTCCTGCTGGAGCCGAACCGCACGGTGATCGTGGTGGGTGACGCGGGCGAGACCGAGCTGCGCAAGCTCGCCACGTCGCTGCGCTGACGTCCTCCCTCCGGGTGACGCGGGATTGCGGAACCCCGCTTCCGGGAACAGAAGGGACATCGAGCCCGGACGACCCACCTGGAGAGGTTGACGTGAAGATACGACGCTTCAGCGCCACCGCGTTCGCCGCGGCGCTGCTCATTCCCGGCCTGGCGGCCTGCAACGGCAACGGGACGACGTCCGACGCCTCCGCGACCCCGAGCGCCTCCGGCAGCGTCGCACCGAGCGCCACGGCGTCCAGCAGCGCGGCCAAGCAGGCTCTGCTCGACTCCACGAACGCGATCCGCGAGGGGAACTTCAAGTTCTCCATGACCGGCGCGGGCTCCACCGCCGAAGGGCAGGTGCACGAGCCGAGCCAGAGCGCCGACATGCGGATGACCATCGGCGACCCGTCGTCGGACCTGATGATGAAGCTGGACCTGATCCACGCCAAGCCGGACAGCTGGGTCAAGCTGGAACTCGGCGGCACGGCGGCCTCGCAGATCCCCGGCGTGAAGAACCTCAACACCGGCAAGTACCACCACCTCGACCAGAACCGGATCAAGGGCAACCGGGCGCTGGGCTTCGACTTCGAGAAGCTCGACCCGGCCGGCAGCGCCGTGCTCACCCAGGGCATCACCGAGGTACGGCAGACCGGCGAGGGCGCGTACGAGGGCACAGTCGACGTGTCGAAGGCCGCCGAGGCGGGCTCACTCGACCCGGCCGTGATCACCGCGCTCGGGGCGCAGGCCCAGTCGGTGCCGTTCACCGCCAAGGTCGACACGCAGGGCCGGCTCAGCGAGATGGTGCTCAAGATCCCGGCCGCCGGCCAGAGCGCCGCGCAGGACCTGAAGATCACCTACACCGACTACGGCAACGCGTCGGCGGCCCAGAAGCCCCCGGCCGACCAGGTCGTCGAGGCCCCCGCCGAGCTGTACAACCTGTTCAACTGAGGCCGTCGGTGGGGTTCGACGATCACGCCGAACCCCACCGTCAGTCCTCGGCGCGCTGGCGGGCGGCGTCGATGCGGGCGCGGGCGCCGTCCAGCCAGCGCTGGCACACCCCGGCGAGTTGCTCTCCGCGCTCCCAGAGGGCCAGCGACTCCTCCAGCGAGGTGCCGCCCGCCTCCAGCCGCTCCACCACCGAGGCCAGCTCGGCGCGGGCCTGCTCGTAGCTGAGTTGTTCGTCCTGCTTCGTCCCGGTCATCGTCTCTCTTCCCTCAGCCGTCGACGGTGGCGGTCAGCTCGCCCTCGGCGAGGCGTACCCGCAGTGGATCGCCCTTGGCCACCTCGGAGGCCGCGCGGACGACGTGGCCGTCGGCGCGTTGCACGATCGCGTAGCCGCGCTCCAGCGTGGCCGCCGGGGACAGCGCGCGCAGCCGGGCCAGCGTGTGCCGCAGGTCGTCGGTCGCGCCCCGCAGCCGGTGCTCCAGGGACCGGCCGGCGCGGTCGCGCAGCGCGGACACGTCCACCGCCCGCTGCTCGACCATCACCTGCGGCCGGGCCAGCACCGGACGGGACCGCAGCAGGTCGATCCGGTGCTGCTCCCGGTCGACCAGGTGACGCACGGCCCGCTCCAGCCGGGACCGGGCCTGGCCGATCAGCCGGACCTCCTCGGTCAGGTCCGGCACGATGCGCTTCGCCGCGTCGGTGGGGGTGGAGGCGCGCACATCGGCCACGTAGTCGAGCAGCGGCGCGTCCGTCTCGTGGCCGATCGCGCTGACCACGGGCGTGCGGCAGGCGAAGACCGCCCGGCACAGCGCCTCGTCGGAGAAGGGCAGCAGATCCTCGATGCCGCCACCGCCCCGGGCGATGACGATCACGTCCACGGCCGGGTCGGCGTCGAGCACCTTGAGCGCGCCGACGATGTCCGGCACGGCGCTCGCCCCCTGCACCGCCACGTTGATCGTGCGGAAGTCGACGGCGGGCCAGCGGCGCCGGGCGTTGGTCAGCACGTCCCGCTCGGCCGCCGAGGCGCGGCCGGTGATCAGGCCGACCCGGCCCGGCAGGAACGGCAGCCGCCGTTTGCGGGACCGGTCGAACAGGCCCTCGGCGGCGAGCAGCTTCTTGAGCTTCTCCAGCCGGGCCAGCAACTCACCGAGGCCGACCTGGCGGATCTCGTCGGCCCGCAGGCTGAGCGTGCCCCGCGCGGCGTAGAACTCGGGCTTGGCGTGCAGCACCACCCGGGCGCCCTCGCGCAGCTCCGGCGCGCCCGAGTCGAGCACGTCCCGGTTGGTGGTGACGGTCAGGCTGAGGTCGGCCGACGGATCGCGCAGCGTGAGGAAGACGGTGCTCGCGCCGGGGCGGCGGCTGATCTGCGCCACCTGGCCGTCGACCCACACCCAGCCCAGGCGGGCGATCCAGGCGCCGACCTTCTGGCTGACCACCCGGACCGGCCACGGCTCCTCGGCCGTGCTCCGCCCGTCCGGGGTGCTCCGCCCGTCCGGCGCTCCCCGGCCGTCTTCTCCCGCGCTCACCCGCCCACCCTACGGCGCGGGACCGACAGCGCCCGCGTGCGCCTCGCGGCCGCTGCCGCGCGGGAGAGCGGCACGTACGATGGGCGGGTGACTGACGCTGAGACGACTCCCCGGACCGGCAAGCGCGTGCTCCTGGCCAACCCCCGCGGCTACTGCGCGGGAGTGGACCGGGCGGTGCAGACCGTCGAGGAGGCGCTGAAGCTCTACGGCGCGCCGATCTACGTGCGCAAGCAGATCGTGCACAACAAGCACGTGGTGCGCACGCTGGAGGCCCAGGGCGCGATCTTCGTGGAGGAGAACGAGGAGGTGCCGGAGGGCGCCACCGTCATCTTCTCCGCCCACGGCGTCGCCCCCGAGGTCTACGAGCAGGCCGAGCAGCGCTCGCTGCGGGCGATCGACGCGACCTGCCCGCTGGTCACGAAGGTGCACCACGAGGCCCGCCGGTTCGCCGCGCAGGACTACGACATCCTGCTCATCGGCCACGAGGGGCACGAGGAGGTCATCGGCACCGCCGGTGAGGCACCCGCCCACATCCAGCTCGTCGACGGCCCGGACGGGGTCGACAAGGTCACCGTGCGCGACCCGGAGAAGGTGGTCTGGCTGTCCCAGACCACGCTGTCGGTGGACGAGACGCTGGAGACCGTGGCCCGGCTCAAGAAGCGGCTGCCGCTGCTCCAGTCGCCGCCCAGCGACGACATCTGCTACGCGACCTCCAACCGCCAGCACGTGGTCAAGGAGATCGCCCCCGAGTGCGACGTGGTGATCGTGGTCGGCTCGCGCAACTCCTCGAACTCGGTCCGGCTGGTCGAGGTGGCGCTCGACGCCGGGGCCCGCGCCGGGCACCTGGTCGACTTCGCGCACGAGATCGAGGACGCCTGGCTGACCGGCGCCCGGACCGTGGGTGTGACCTCCGGCGCGAGCGTGCCGGACGAGCTGGTCCAGCAGGTGCTCGCGCACCTGGCCGAGCGCGGCTTCGGCGACGTCGAGGAGATCACCACCGCCGACGAGCGGCTGACGTTCTCGCTGCCGCAGGAGCTCAAGCGCGACATGAAGGCCGCCGCCGCGGCCCGCGGCTGACCGGGAACGGATCGGCCGCCCGCCGCGTCCAACCGACCATGAAGACTCCTCGTACGGTGCTCGTCGCACTGCTCGCCGGTCTCGCGCTGACCGCCTGCGCCGCACCCGGCGACGGGTCCGCCGATCCCAGCCCCAGCCCGAGTACGACGGGAGCCGCCCCCGTGACCAGCCAGCCCGACCCCGGCACGAGCCCGAGCCGTCCGAACCCCTCCTGGAAGGGCGGCCCGTCGACCCCGCCGGGTGTCGGCGGCACCGTCATCAGCGGCACCGTGCAGGCCGGCGTCGAGCCGAACTGCCTGCTGCTCGACGGCCACCTGCTCGTCGGCGGCCCCCGCGACGTGCTCAAGGCCGGCGCCCGGGTCGAGGTCACCGGCCGCCCCGAGCCGGGCATGATGACCACCTGCCAGCAGGGCACCCCGTTCGTGGTCGAGTCCGCCCGCCCCGCCTGACGAGACGACGGAGCCCCGCCCCCTGCGAGAGGGGACGGGGCTCCGTCGTGTCAGCGGATCAGTTGACCGCGAGGACCTCGACCGAACCGCGGCCGACGACCGCGCCCTCGGTGGTGGTCACGGCCAGGTCGCCGTACAGCTCCCGGCCGGCGGCCGGGGTGGACAGGGCGGTCACCGCACCGGTGAGGGTGGCGGTGGCGCCGTTGGCCAGCGACAGCGGCGTGGACGGCGCGGAGAGCGTGCCCAGCTCCGGGGACGCGAACGAGTCCCGGTAGTCGTACGCCGTGCTCGGGTCGCTCATCGAGTAACCGTCGACCACGACCCGGTAGGTGCCGGGCGTCGGGTTGGTCAGCGTGACGGCCTCCTCCGAGTCACCGTCGGCCGACTGGCCCACCTGGGTGGTGCCGCGGAAGACGGTCAGGTCCAGGTCGGCGCTCAGGTCGGACGGGTTGCCGATCCGGGCGGTGAACGAGGTGGCGCCCGCGGGCACCTCCACCACGTACTCCTGGCTGGCGCCCTCGGTGATGCTCGGCCGCTCGGTGCGGACGCTGGCCAGCGGGCCGCCGACGCCGGTCACCTGGACCGGGCCGAACGTGTTGGTCAGCTTCCAGCTCACCGGGGCCGGGGTGCCGGCGGTGACCGACGGGAGCTGGACGACGGCCGGCTCCACCGTGACGCCCTGCACGCGCGCCTGGAGCCGGAACGGGTTGTCCAGCGCCGGCGAGGTGCGACGCGCCTCCACCTCGATCTCCCACACACCCGGCAGCGGGTTCTGGTAGTCCCGCTCCTGCGGCTTGCAGACCGCGGCGTCGGAGAAGTTGGTGTAGCAGGCGGTGCTGGCGGTGCTCTCGACCGGCACGCCGTACGGGTTGATGGCGATGAACCGGGTCTGCGAGCCGGTGGCGATGCCGGACAGGTTGACCTGGAGCGCGCCCGCACCCGGCGGCACCGTCACGAAGTACGACCGGAAGCCGTTGCGCTCGACCGAGCCGTCGGCCGAGAACGAGTACGCCGGAGCGGCGACCGGGTTCGAGGCGATCACGACGGTGGCGACCTCGAAGTCGACCACGTTGGTGGCCGGGTCGTCGACGGTCATGATGGCGCCGTGCGCGCCGGCCGTCATCGGCTTGGCCTTCACCTTGACCGTGACGGTCTTGTTCAGCGGCAGCCACACCACCTTGGGGGCGCTGTAGGTGCCGTCGTTCCCGCGGAAGGCGACCTCGTGCTTGATGCCCTTGTTCGGGCCGCTGGTACGGGTCAGCTTCACCTCGTAGTGGCGGCTCTCCTTGACCTTCTGGCCACCACGGTCGGCGGCGCAGCGGTTGTAGAGGCCGGTGCCGACGTTCGGGTTCGGCACGAACGTGCCGGAGGCCCGGTCGTAGCGGGTCAGGTTCGGCGACAGCTCGGTGCAGACCGGCGCCTCGGAGGTGTAGGTGCGGGTCGGCACGCCCTTGGCGAGCAGGCTCCACGCGCCCGGCACGTTGAACATGCCGTAGCCCTGCGCGTACGTCGGGACGCCGGTGATCGGCTGGGCCGAGGTGTAGACGGCCCGGCGCAGCGCGGCCGGGGTGACGCCCTTGCCGGTCGCCTTGGCGGCCGACAGCAGCAGCGCGGCGGCGCCGGTGGCCTGCGGGGCGGCCATCGAGGTGCCGTTGAGCATCTGATAGCCCGGGGGCAGCGGGTAGCCCGCCTCCGGCACCGGGTTGCCCGGCTGCCAGGTCGGCGCGGTGGAGATGGCCGAGCCGGGGGCGGTGACGTTCGGCTTGAAACCGCCGTCCTCACGCGGGCCGCGCGAGGAGAAGTTGAACAGCGCGTTGTCCTTGCGGACCACCGAGCCGTAGTTGGCCAGCCAGGTGTCCTTGCTGATGCTCGCCGCGACGCTCACCACGTCGGTGGCGACCGACGGGTCGCCGACCGTGTTCACGCCCGGACCGGAGTTGCCGGCCGAGATGAACAGCTGCACGCCGTACGTGTTGATCAGGTCGTTGTAGAGGACCGCGCGGGCGTTCGAGCCGTCGTTGAGCGCGGGCAGACCACCGATCGACATGTTCACCACGTCGACCTTGCGGTTGATCACCAGGTCGGCCATGCCGGTGGTGAGCGCCGCCGCGGTGCAGCCGCCGCCCCACGAGCAGGCGCGGGCGGAGACCAGCTTGGCACCCGGGGCTGCGCCGTCGAAGGCGCTGTTGCCCAGCATGTCGTTGGCGGCGGTGATGCCGGCGACGTGGGTGCCGTGGGTGCTCTCGATGATGCCGATGTTGACGTAGTCGACCAGGCCGGGGCCGCCGACCGGGGCGGTGTTCACGTTGCGCCGGTACTCGACCACGAACGGGATCTGCTCGCGTACCGCGGTGGCCGGGTTGTCCGTGCCGAAGTGACCGACCTGGAACTTCTCCTTGTACGGCCGCATCACCTCGTCGTCGGTGAAGTCGTTGTTCTGGTTCGCGTCGACGCGCACGTCACCGGTGGTGGGGTTGTAGAGCACGCCCCAGAAGTCGGTGGTGTCGCCGTCGCGGTTGAGGTCACCCCGCGCGTCGCTGTTCGCGGTGATGTTCTCGCGGAAGACGTTGAACCGGTAGTTGCCGGCCGGCGCCGTCCAGGTGCCCAGCGAGGTGGTGAACTCCGGGCCGCTGACCTCGGTCAGCATCGGCCGCCAGGATGCGTCCTCCAGCGGGTCGGTGGCGGTGACCCAGTCGACGATCTTGCGCTCGCCGGTGGTGGTCGTCTGGAGCGCCGGCTGGTCGAGGTCCACACCGGAGTCCATGATGCCGATGGTGACGCCGCGGCCGTCCCACTGCGGGTTCGCGGCCTTGAAGGCCTCCGCGCCGGTCTCGTTGGTCGGCATGTACGGGTTCACCGCGCCGGTGTCACCGCCCGGCCCGGCCAGTGCCTGGGCCTGGGCGGCGGTCTTCGCGCCCTTCGGTGCCGCCTCGGGCGCCGGGTCGGGGAGCTTGATGGTCTCGTCCAGGTCGACGGCGGCGACACCGGGCAGCGTGGCGGCCTTGAGCGCCTTCGCGGTGGGGACCTTCGCCAGCACGTAGCCGATCTGGTCGTACCGCTGGCTGACGGTGGCGCCCAGGCCGGTCAGGCCGTCGACGACCTTCTTGGCCGAGCCCTTCTTCGCCGCGATGATCATCGTGACGGTCGGCGCGTTCTTCGCCTCGGCCTCGTCGAGCAGCTTGGCGTCGTGTGCGCCCAGTGCCTTCGCGGCGGTCGGCTGCGAGGGTTGGGTGGCGGGGGCGGCGCTCGCGGTACCGGCGCCACCTCCGACGGTCAGGGCGCCGGCCGCGAGGACCGAGGCCAGGAGCGCGGCGGACGGTCGCCGGCTTCGCGTGCGGGGTTTACTCAACGTTCTCTTCCTCCAGAGAACAGGGCCCTCGAGGGGCAGGGCACGTGTGACGGTGATCGTGCGTGCCACGACGACATGTGTCACTACCCGGCCTGGGTTTGTGATCAGTCCGTGACAAGAATCGGTCTACGTCATCACGTGCGGCGTGTTAGGCGTCGACGTCCGTCGACCTCTCGGCCGATGTGGACGGCGCACTCAGCAGCTCGGGAGCCTGCGGCTGCCTCGGTGCCAGCTCGACCTGCGCCGGGGCGGCCAGTTCGTCGTCGGAGACGCCCAGCTCGGCCAGCTTGCGGGCGCTCACGAGCACCCGCGCCTCCAGCGAGCCCACCGCCCGGTTGTAGGCGGTCACCGCCCCGCTCAGCGAGCTGCCGAGCTTGCCGACGTGGTCGCCCAGTGTGGACAGCCGCCCGTACAGCTCGCGGGCCAGTGAGTGGACGGTGGCGGCGTTGCGTGCCAGCGCCTCCTGCCGCCACGAGTAGGCGACGGTGCGCAGCAGCGCCACCAGCGTGGCCGGCGTGGCGAGCACCACGTTGCGGGCGAACGCGTGCTCCAGCAGGGACGGGTCGCGTTGCAGCGCCACGTCGAGGAACGGGTCCGCCGGCACGAACAGCACCACGAACTCGGGCGTCTGGTCGAACGCCGACCAGTAGGACTTGGCCGCCAGGCCGTCCACGTGCGCGCGCAGGTGCCGGGCGTGCGCGTCCAGGTGGGTGTCGCGCCCGCGCTCGTCGCGCGCCTCCATCGCGGTCAGGTACGCGTCGAAGGGCGCCTTCGCGTCCACCACCACCGTCCGGCCGCCGTGCAGGCGCACCACCAGGTCGGGGCGTACCCCCTGGTGGTCGGTCGCGGCGGTGACCTGCTCGCTGAAGTCGCAGTGCTCCAGCATGCCGGCGGCCTCGACGATCCGGCGGAGCTGGTGCTCGCCCCAGCGGCCCCGCACCTGCGGCGCGCGCAGCGCGGCGACCAGCTGCTTGGTCTCGGTGCGCAGCTCCCCGGAGACAGCGCTCATGGACCGCACCTGCTCGCGCAGCTCGGCGTACGCGTCGACCCGGTCCCGCTCCAGCTCCGCCACCCGCTGCTCGTAGCGGCGCAGCGTGTCGTGCAGCGGCGCGACCGCGCGGGCCACCGCCTCCTGGGACTGCGCTGTCGCCTCGTAGCTGAGCGCCCGCATGGACTGCTCCAGCCGGCCCTCGCCGGCCTGGGTGGCGGCCAGTGTCGCCTCCAGGCGGGCGATGTCCGCCGCGGCGCGCGCCCGGGCGGCCAGCCAGCCCACCGCGCCGCCCGCGGCGAGGCAGAGCACCACCACGGCCAGCGTCGCAAAGCTCATGGCCAAGAGCTTGCCAAACGGGTACGACGAGCGCCCGGTGGGTACGTTCGAGTCATGGAGTTCGCGTTGTGGCTGGTCCTGATCCTGCTGCTCGGAGGTGCGTTCGTGTTCTGGCGGAGGGGGAGCAGATCGCGTCGGTCCAGCGAGCTGGCCGACGCCCGCGCCGAGGCACAGCGGTGGTACGAGCGGCTCGGCGGCCAGCTGATGAACCTGCACGGCGACGCCCCGGCGGTCCGGCAGGCGCTCGCCGACGCCGGTGAGCGGTACAACGCGGCCGGCTCGCAGCTGGAGCAGGCGACCACGCCGCGCCAGTTCGGGCTGGCCCGGGAGACCGCGCTGGAGGGGCTGGCGTACATCCGGGCGGCGCGGACCGCGATGGGCATCGACCCAGGGCCGGAGCTGCCGCCGCTCGCCGCCGCCCAGGGCGCGGGCGCGCTCACCAAGGAGCGCCAGGTCGACGTGCAGGGGCAGACGTTCCGGGCCGGCCCGCAGCCGGGGAACGCGACGCCCTACTACTACCCGGGTGGGCGGTTCCAGGGGCGGCCGGTGCCGGCCGGCTGGTACTCCACGCCGTGGTGGAAGACCGCGCTCGGCGCGGGCGTCGGTGTGGTCGGTGGTCTCCTGATCGCGGACGCGCTGTTCTCGCCCGCGTTCGCCGACCCCGGGTACGACGCCGGCTACCAGGAGGGCTTCGGCGACGGCCAGGACTTCGGCGACCAGGGCGGCGACATGGGCGGTGACATGGGCGGCGGTGGGGACTACGCCGGTGGCGACTTCGGCGGTGGGGACTTCGGCGGGTTCGGCGGCGGGGACTTCGGTGGTGACTTCGGCGGCGGCGACTGGTAGCCGGCCCCGGCGGGGCCCCCGCTCACGCGAGTGCCCCGCCCGGGACGGATCAGCCGGTGTTGCGCATGCCGGCGGCGATGCCGTTGACGGTGGTCAGCAGCGCCCGCTCCAGCGCCGTACCGTCGTTCGGGGCACGCCGCCCGCCCGGCGCGGTCACCACCGCCCGCCCGGCGGCGCCTGATTCGCGGTACTGCCGCAGCAACGCCACCTGGAGGTGGTGCAGCGGCTCCAGGTAGGTGTCCCGCACGGCGAGCGTGCGCTGGAGCACCGGCGAGTTGTCCAGCAGCGCCGGTGCGGCGGTGACCGCCAGCACCTCCTGCTTGGTCAGCTCGTACTCCTGCTCGATCTTGTCGAAGATCGGGTGCAGCTTCTTCGGCACCAGCGTCTCCACGTACCGCCGGGCGATGGTCAGGTCGGTCTTGGTCAGCATCATCTCGACGTTCGACAGGAACGTGCGGAAGAAGTGCCAGTTCCGGTTCATCTCGGCGAGCACGTCGGCCAGCCCGGCCGCCCGCGCGGCGGCCAGCCCGGAACCCACGCCGAACCAGCCCGGCACGATCTGCCGGGTCTGCGTCCAGCCGAACACCCACGGGATGGCGCGCAGCCCGGACAGGCCGGCGCCGGTGTTCGGGCGCTTCGCCGGCCGGGAGCCGATGTTCAGCGCGCCGAGCAGCTCGGTCGGGGTGGAGGCCCAGAAGTACGCGGGCAGGTCCGGGTCCTCGACCAGCGACCGGTACGACCGGAACGCCGACTCCGACACCACGTCCATCGCCGCGTCCCAGCGTTCCAGCATCTCGGCCGGCTGCCGGGGCGCGGTGTGCAGCAGCGTGGCCTGGAGCACCGCCGCCACCGTCAGTTCCAGGTTCTCCCGGGCCAGCGCCGGCAGCGTGTACTTGTCGGAGATGACCTCGCCCTGCTCGGTCACCTTGATCGCGCCGTCGAGCGTGCCGTACGGCTGGGCCAGGATCGCGTCGTGCGTGGGGCCGCCACCCCGGCCGACGGTGCCGCCCCGGCCGTGGAACAACCGCAGGTGTACGCCGTGCCGCGCGGCCACGTCACGCAGCGCGCGCTGCGCCCGGTGGATGGACCACTGGCTGGTGGTGATGCCCGCCTCCTTGTTGGAGTCGGAGTACCCGAGCATCACCTCCTGCACGTCGCCCCGCGCCGCCACCAGCGCCCGGTACGCGGGCAGCGACAGCAGCTCGTCGAGCAGCTCGCCACCGGAGTTCAGCTCGGCCGGCGTCTCCAGCAGCGGCACGATGCCGATGCGGGCGCGCCCCGAGTGCACGTCCACCAGGCCGGCCTCACGGGCCAGCACCACGGCGGCGAGCACGTCGTCCACGCCGAGCGTCATCGAGATGATGTACGACTCGATGACCTCGGGGCCGAACCGGTCCTGCGCCTCGCGGACGGCAGCGAACACGTCGAACGTCTTGCGGGCCGACTCGGTGAGCGGGCTGTCCTGGGTGGAGAGCGGGCGGCGGCCGGTCAGCTCGTCGGCGAGCAGCTTGGTGCGCTCCAGCCGGGACAGCGCCGGGTAGTCGGAGACCTCACCGACCGCCTCGTAGAGCTGGGCCAGCACCTCGTGGTGCTTCTCCGCGTGCTCGCGGATGTCCATGGTGGCCAGGTGCAGGCCGAACGCGGACACCGTACGGATGGCCGAGGCGAGCCGACCCACGGCGGTGAGCTGGCCGGAGTTGCGGGCCAGCGACGCGCGCAGCAGCTCCAGGTCGGCGATCAGCTCGGTCGAGCCCCGGTAGTCCCGCCCCGGCACGTGCGGGGTGCCGGCGCGCAGCCGCTCCCGGGTGTTGGCGAGCTTCGCCTTCACGCACCGCGCCTTGAGCCGGTACGGCTCCTCCGCGTTGACCCGGCGGAACCGGGGCGCCACCTCGGGCAGCGCGTCCAGGTCCTTGGCGAGGCTGGCGGACAGGTCGAGCGACACCGCGCGCAGCCGCCGGGAGACGCTGACCTCGGTGATCAGCTCGTCCATCGCCTTCTCGGTGGCGGCGATGCCGTGCTCGTGCTGGATGCGCAGCACCTCGCGGGTGACCACCGGCGTGACGAACGGGTTGCCGTCGCGGTCGCCGCCGATCCAGGTGCCGAAGCTCAGCGGGCGGGACGTCGGCGACGTCTCCACGCCGAGCGTGCGCAGCGTGTCGGCGAGGTCGTCGAGGACCTGCGGCGCGGCCTCGGCGTACAGGTCCCGCAGGTAGTAGATCGCGTTGCGCGCCTCGTCGGTCGGGTCCGGCCGGTCCAGCCGCAACTCGTCGGTCTGCCACATGAGATCGAGCAGCTCGGCCAGGCGGCGGTTCGCCGGGCCCTCGTCGCTGGCGCCGTAGAGGATCGCGTTCGCGGTCTCGGCGTCCAGTTCGTCGGCCACCGCGCGCAGCTTGGACAGGATGGACCGGCGGGCCGCCTCGGTGGGGTGGGCGGTGAAGACCGGGCGTACGGCCAGCCGCCGGGCCGCGGCGGCGATCTCCTCGGCCGGTACGCCCCGCTCGGCGATCATCTTGGCCGCCTGGTCCAGCCAGCCGCCGTGGGTGGCGCGGCGGCGGCGCAGGTCCCGGGCGCGGTGCACCTGCTCGGTGATGTTCGCCAGGTGGAAGTAGGTGGAGAAGGCGCGGGCCAGCTTCGTGCCGGTGGTGACGTCGAGCCCGGCGAGGCGCTGGGCGGCGGCCGGCGCGTCGGAGCGGACCTGGGCGCGGATCTCCTCGACCAGGTCGAGCAGCGGGCGGCCCTCCTGCCGGGCGAGGGTCTGCCCGAGCAGCGTGCCGAGGCGGCGGATGTCGGCCCGGAGAGCGGCGTCGGGGCCGTCGTGGTCGTGCTGGTCGGTCACGGTTGCGCTCCTTACGCGAGGACGAAGGACAGCGCTGTCCGACTCCTCTGGATGGTATCCGCGCGGCCCCGGCGGACAGGAGGGGGACGGCGTGATGATCTGCACTCTGGGACGGCCCGCCGGTCAGCCCCGCTCGACGGCGTGCCGATCTCGCTCCGGGCGGCGGCGGGCGCGGAACATGGTCGCGGTGAGCAGACCGGCCAGGCCGGCGACCACCCAGACCAGCAGGCCGGTCAGTGCCCAGCCGCCGCCGCGCCAGTCGAAGTAGATGGCCGACTTGAACAGGTCGGTGGCCAGGCCGGGCACGTTCCAGCGGTGCATCCCGCGCAGGAACGGCGGCAGGAACTCGGGCGCGTAGATGCCGCCGGAGCCGGGGTTGCCGAGCACGACGAGCAGCAGGATCACGATGCCGGTGCCGAGCAGCCCGAGCCAGCCCTGCACGGCGGCGGCCACCATCCCGGCCGCGAACGCGGCGAGCGCGCCGACCACCGCGACCGTCGCCACGCGGTCTTCGAACACGCCGAGAACCGGCCCGACCAGGATCGCGCCGATGACGCCGAGCAGGATCGCGTGCACCGCGAGCGTGGCGATCCGCAGCCCGGCCCGGCGCAGGTCGCGCGGGCTGGTGCCGAGCGAGATGCCGAGCGCCGTGGACGCCAGGTAGCCGCCGAGCACCACGCCGACGGCCAGGTAGAACGGGACCAGGCCGCGCGGGTCGTCGGCGGAGACCGGCACGTCGTCGGTGACCTGGAGCGGCACCCCGGCCTGCCGGGCCGCCTCGGTGAACACGTCGGTGACGAGTTCGGTGGCGGCGGGCGCGCCCGCGCTGGCGGTGGCGAGCGTCAGGCCGCCCTCCGGGGCGGAGCTGAGCACCGCGTACACCGACCGGTCGGTGAGGCCGTCCCCGGCGGCGCCGCGGCTGTCGTACCCGACGGGTTTGATCACGTCGGTGCGGGCGCGGACGGCGGACATCACGGCCTGGGCCTGCTGGTCGCTCGTGACGACGGCGACCGGCACGTCGCGCGGGTCCGGTTTGTGCAGCGCGCCGACGTAGGCGGCGATGAACGCGCTCGCCAGCGCCAGGGTGCCGAGGATCAGCGCCGCCGTGCGGGGCAGCCAGTCCCGGGTACGCAGCTCCGGCTCGTCGTCCACGGCCACAGCCTATTGCGGTCATATGCCCGGCTCGTGGGGTTTGTCGGGTGAAAACCGCTGGCCCAGGCCGATAGCGTCGGGCCATGACGGTGCCTGTCTATCCCGCCAAACCGCAGCCGGGCGACCGGGTCGCGGTCGTCTCACCCTCCGCCGGCCTGCCGGGTCTCTTCCCCCACGTGTACGAGCTGGGCCTGCGCCGGCTCCGCGACGAGCTGGGGCTGGAACCGGTGGAGTATCCGACCACCCGGGTCATGGGCGCCGACCCGCGCGACCGGGCGCGTGACCTGACCGCCGCGTTCGCCGACCCGACGATCACCGCCGTGCTGGCCACAGTCGGCGGAGACGACCTGATCACCGTCACCCCGCACCTGGACGACGAGGTGCTGCGGGCCAACCCGAAGCCGTACTTCGGCTACTCGGACAACACCAACGTGCTCAACCACCTCTACCGGCTGGGTGTCGTCGGCTACCACGGCGGTTCGGTGCTGGTGCACCTCGGGCGCTCCGGCAAGCCGCACCCGCTCACGCTCGACTCGCTGCGCGCCGCGCTGTTCACCTCCGGCTGGTACGAGCTGACTCCCGCCCCCGAGTGGGGGGACGAGCCGTGCGACTGGCGTGACCCGGCCACGCTGGCCGAGGAGCCGCCGATGTATCCGTCCGACGGCTGGCGCTGGCACGGCCCGGCCCGGGTGGTGCAGGGCCGGACGTGGGGCGGCAACCTGGAGATCGTGCACTGGCTGGCCGCCGCCGACCGGGTGCCGTCGGCCGCCGAGTTGGCCGGCTCGGTGCTCGTGGTGGAGACCTCGGAGGAGATGCCACCGGCCGAGGAGGTCTTCCGGATCGTGCGGAACCTGGGCGAGCGCGGGTTGCTCGCCGGCTTCCCGGCGATCGTGGTCGGCCGCCCCAAGGCATGGGACTTCGCCCGGCCGCACTCGGTCACGGAGCGGCTGGCCTGGGGTGAGGAGCAGCGGGCGGCGATCCTGCGGGCGATCGGGCCGTACGCCGACGACCCGGTGGTGGTCTTCGACGTCGACCTGGGCCACACCGACCCGCAGCTGATCATCCCGTACGGCGGCGAGATCCGCGTGGACGCGGTGGAGCGCCAGATCGCCGTGCGCTACTGAGCCCGGCGCTCGTCGGCTCGGTGGAACGGCATGGGTGTCTACGTCCCCGTTTGGCACCCATGCCGTTCCACTCACGCATCGAAGGGGCGGTCAGTGGAACGCTATGGGTGTCTCAGCGCCCTTTTGACACCCATGGCGTTCCACCCGGCGCTTGGCGGCGCTTGGCGGCGTGGGTCAGGCGGCCACGACGGCGAACGCGCGGACCGGGAACGTGCCCATGCCGGCCACCCGCGGCGGCGCCGCGGTGAACCGGAAACCGGTCGGCGGCAGCGCGTCCAGGCCGGTCAGGTGCTCCACGATCGGCACCCCGGCGGCCAGCAGACCGGTGTGCGCCGGGCGCTGTCCCGCTGCCGCCGCCGTCATGTCGTCGATGTTGATCGAGTCGATGCCGACGAGTGCCGCGCCCGCCTCGGCCAGCCACTGCGCGCCGTCACCGGTCAGGTAGGGCGCCTCCGGAGCGGCGTACGCGTCGGTGCCGAAGTGCGCGTCCCAACCGGTGTGCAACAGCACCGCGCACCCGGCGACGTCGTACGGGGCCAGCATCAGCTTGTCCACCGCCCGGGTGCCGGCCGGCACGCGTACCACCAGGCCGGGCAGGTCGGCGAGGCGGTCCAGCGGCACCCCGGTCAGGTCCGGGCCGTCGGCGAAGCGGTGCGACGGCGTGTCCACGTACGTGCCGGTGTTGGCGATCATGTCGATCCGCGCGACGTGGAACTCGACACCGGGCGCGTACCGCCCCCGGGAGTCCTCCCGGGTCAGCCAGTCGGTGATCGCCGGTCCGGGCCAGCCGGGCAGCGTGACCATGCCGTCGGTAACCACGTGACTCAGTTCGACGAGCCTCCGCCCACCGGAGGCCGGGACATCGAGGCCCCGCCCGCCCTTGTGCGGCTCCTCGACGACGGTCCGGTTGGTGATCCGCACCTCGCCGACCATGAGCAGCCCCAGGTGCCGGACCAGCAGCGCGCCCACCTCGTCGTCGGTGACGTCCGGGTGCGGCACGTCCAGCCGGAACCCGTCGGTGCGCAGACCGCCACCGTTGGAGAAAATTACCTCGGCGTCGAAGACCGCCCGATACTCGACCATCCGCCCACCGCACCACGCCCGGTCACGGCCGGTCAAGATCCAACATCGGGCTGGCCCGGATCGTCGGTGGAGGGGGATAGGCTCGGACGGTGCACCCCCCGTCCGGCTGGACGCGGGGTCGTCGTCGTGTGTCGATCCGCTGGAAGTGATCACTGATGCTCACCGGACTCTTCTCCGCCGCCCTGGCCGACCCGGGGCTGGCCCGGGCGCGTGACCTGGCGCGCTCCGGTGCCGCGCAGGTCGACGGGCTCGACCTCACCGCCCCCGCCGCGCTGCGCCCGTTCGCGGTGGCAGCGGTCGCCGCCGACGAGCCGGCCGGCGGCGCGGGCCGCCCCGTGCTCGCGGTCACCGCCACCACCCGGGAGGCCGACGACCTGGCCTCCGCGCTGGGCAGCCTGCTGCCGCCGGAGCAGGTGGCGGTCTTCCCCTCCTGGGAGACGCTGCCGCACGAGCGCCTGTCCCCCCGCTCCGACACGGTCGGGCGGCGCCTCGCCGTGCTGCGCCGCCTCGCCCACCCGGACGCCGCCGACGCGCACGGCCGCACCGGGCCGCTGCGGGTCGTCGTCGCGCCGGTCCGGTCGCTGCTCCAGCCGCAGCTCAAGGGCCTCGGCGACCTGGAGCCCGTCCAGCTCGCCGCCGGTGACGAGGCCGACCTGGAGGAGGTCGCCCGCCGGCTCACCGACATGGCGTACGCCCGGGTCGACCTGGTCACCAAGCGCGGCGAGTTCGCGGTACGCGGCGGCATCCTGGACGTCTTCCCGCCCACCGACGAGCACCCGTCCCGGGTCGAGTTCTGGGGCGACGAGGTGGAGGAGATCCGCACGTTCGCGGTCGCCGACCAGCGCACCATCGAGGGCGTCGCGCAGATGTGGGCGCCGCCGTGCCGCGAACTGCTGCTCACCCCGGGCGTGCGGAAGCGGGCCGCCGCGCTCGCCGCCGAGCACCCCGAGCTGGCCGAGATCCTGGACAAGCTGGCCGAGGGCATCCCGGTCGAGGGCATGGAGTCGCTCGCCCCGGCCCTGATCGGCGCCGACGCGCTGGAACTGCTGGTCGACTGCATGCCGGCCGGCACCCACGTCCTCCTCTGCGACCCCGAGCGCATCCGCACCCGCGCGCACGACCTGGTCCGTACCTCGGAGGAGTTCCTCCAGGCCAGCTGGGCCGCGGCCGCCGTCGGCGGCCAGGCCCCGGTCGACCTCGGCGCCGCCGCCTTCAAGACCCTGGCCGAGGTACGCACGGCAGCCCGCGCCCTGCGCCAGCCCTGGTGGACGCTCGCGCCGTTCGGCCTGGTCGAGGCGGACGCGGCACCGGCCCGGCAGCCCTGGGAGGACGAGCCGGCCGAGGTCGACGTCACCCCCGACGACGCCATCGCGGTGAGCCTGGCCGCCCAGCCGGCACCGCTCTACCACGGCGAGACCGCCCGGGTGGTCGACGACCTGAAGCGCTGGGCCGGCGAGGGCTGGTCGATCGCGCTCGTCTTCGAGGGGCACGGTCCCGCCCAGCGGGCCGTCGAGGTGCTGCGCGACGCCGGTCTCGGCGCCCGGCTCACCGAGGAGGTGCCCGCCGCGCCCGCACCGGGCGAGCTGCTCGTGTCCTGCGGCTGCCTGACCGCCGGGTTCGTCGACGAGGCGTCGAAGTTCGTGCTGCTCACCGGCAACGACGTCACCGGCGGCCGGGGCACCTCCACCCGCGACATGCGCAAGATGCCCAGCCGGCGGCGCAACACCATCGACCCGCTGGAGCTGAAGGCCGGCGACTTCGTCGTGCACGAGCAGCACGGCATCGGCCGCTACGTCGAGCTGGTGCAGCGCACTGTCAACGGCGCCAGCCGCGAATACCTGGTCATCGAGTACGCGCCGAGCAAGCGCGGCCAGCCCGGCGACCGCCTGTTCGTCCCCACCGACCAGCTCGACCAGCTGTCCCGCTACGTCGGCGGCGAGCAGCCCACGCTGCACAAGATGGGCGGCTCGGACTGGCAGAAGTCCAAGGCGCGGGCGCGCAAGGCGGTCCGCGAGATCGCCGCGCAGCTCATCCAGCTCTACGCCGCGCGCAAGGCGTCCAAGGGGCACAACTTCGGCCCCGACACCCCGTGGCAGCGGGAGCTGGAGGACGCGTTCCCCTGGCAGGAGACGCCCGACCAGCTGGCCGCCATCGAGGAGGTCAAGCGGGACATGGAGCAGACCGTCCCGATGGACCGGCTGATCTGCGGCGACGTCGGCTACGGCAAGACCGAGATCGCGGTACGGGCGGCGTTCAAGGCGGTGCAGGACGGCAAGCAGGTGGCCGTGCTGGTACCGACCACGCTGCTGGTGCAGCAGCACTACAACACGTTCGCCGAGCGGATGAGCCAGTTCCCGGTGTCGATCCGGCAGCTGTCCCGGTTCCAGACGCCGAAGGAGACCGAGCAGACGCTGGAGATGGTCGCCGCCGGCACCGTCGACATCGTCATCGGCACCCACCGGCTGCTCCAGGCGTCCACCCGGTTCAAGCAGTTGGGGCTGGTCATCATCGACGAGGAGCAGCGGTTCGGCGTCGAGCACAAGGAGCACCTGAAGACGCTGCGCGCCTCGGTCGACGTGCTCGCCATGTCGGCCACCCCGATCCCCCGCACGCTGGAGATGGCGATCACCGGCATCCGGGAGATGTCCACCATCGCCACCCCGCCGGAGGAGCGACACCCCGTGCTCACGTTCGTCGGCGCGTACGACGACCGGCAGGTGGCCGCGTCCATCCACCGTGAGCTGCTGCGCGACGGTCAGGTCTTCTACCTGCACAACCGGGTCGAGTCGATCGAGAAGACGGCCCGCAAGCTCCGGGAGTTGGTGCCGGAGGCCCGGGTCGCGGTGGCGCACGGCCAGATGGGCGAGGAGGCGCTGGAAAAGGTGATGGTCGGCTTCTGGGAGAAGGAGTTCGACGTCCTCGTCTGCACCACCATCGTCGAGTCCGGCATCGACATCCCGAACGCCAACACGCTCATCGTCGAGCGGGCCGACCTGCTCGGCCTGGCCCAGCTGCACCAGATCCGCGGCCGGGTCGGCCGGGGTCGGGAGCGGGCGTACGCGTACTTCCTCTACCCGCCGGAGAAGCCGCTCACCGAGAACGCGCACGAGCGGCTGGCCACCATCGCCCAGCACACCGAACTCGGCGCCGGCATGTACGTGGCGATGAAGGACCTGGAGATCCGCGGCGCCGGCAACCTGCTCGGCGGCGAGCAGTCCGGCCACATCGAGGGCGTCGGCTTCGACCTGTACGTGCGGATGGTCGGCGAGGCCGTGTCCGCCTTCAAGGGCGAGAGCATTGAGGAGGAGACGGAGGTCAAGGTCGACCTGCCGATCGACGCGCACCTGCCGCACGACTACGTGGCGGTGGAGCGGCTGCGCCTGGAGATGTACCGCAAGCTCGCCGAGGCCCGCGACGAGGAGCGGCTGCGCGAGGTGGTCGCCGAGATGACCGACCGGTACGGCGAGCCGCCCGCGCCGGTGCAGAACCTGGTCGCGGTGGCGCGGTTCCGGCTGCTCGCCCGCCGCTACGGGCTCACCGACGTGTCGATGCAGGGCAAGCACATCCGGTTCGGCCCGCTGCCGCTGCCCGACTCGAAGCAGATGCGCCTCAAGCGCTACCACCCGGACTCGGTCTACAAGCAGGCGCTCGACCAGGTCAGCGTGCCCCGGCCGAGCACCCGGCGGATCGGCGGCGAGCCGTTGCGCGACCAGGCGCTGCTGGAGTGGTGCGGTCAGCTCCTGGCCGACGTCCTCGGCAAGCCCGAGGAGCTGGCCGGTGTTGCCAGCCCCGCAGTGGCGAGCGGACGATGACACAGCAAGCCCGAGGAGTTCCCGGTGTTGCCCGGTCGGCGGTGGGTGCGCGATGAGGTGGGCGGAGTCACAGGCCGGTACGGGGCGTGAGAGAGTGACCCTCATGCGTGCTCGCCGTTCCCTCGTCGCTGTCAGCGTCGCGGCCCTCGCCGCGCTCTCCCTCGCCGCCTGTGGCCGCTCCGCCCCGGACGTCGCCGCCTATGTCGGCGACACCCGGTACTCCGTCGACCGGGTCGACGCGATCTACGAGGACGCGCAGCGGCAGTACGCGGACGCGGTCCGTAGCCAGGCGCCGCAGACGCCGTCGCCGGCCGAGCTGCGGTCCTCGGTGACCCGGCAGGACGTGCTGAACCTGCTGGTCGCGATCGACCTGGGTAAGCGTGTGGCGGCCGAGAAGGGCCTCCAGGTCACCGACCAGATCTCCCCGGAGCAGATCCAGCAGGCGCTGCGCATGCCGGCGGCCACCGAGTACACGAAGCTGTGGGGCGAGTGGGTCGACCTCTCCGGCACGCTCCAGCAGAGCCTGCCCCCGGCCGACCTCAGCGACGAGTCCCTGATGGCCGTCTACCACGCCCTCGAGAAGACCGGGGCGATCCAGCCGGGCCTGAGCGTCGACCAGGTCCGGCAGGCGTTCGGCGAGGCCGGGTTCGTCCGCACCGCCACCGCGCTCAGCAGCGCGCTGCAGGAGCAGGCCGAGAAGTCGAACGTCCGGGTCAACCCCCGGTTCGGCGTCACCGGCGTACCGTCGCTGGTCAACACCGGCCAGTCGTTCGTCTTCTACTCCCTCCCGTACGTCGACCAGGACGGCCCGGTCACCGACATCTCGACGCCGGAGGCGCCGGCCGGTGACTCGCCGGCTCCCGGAGCCGTATGACCGCGCGTATCGTCCTGCTCGTCACCTCACCCCGGCTGCCCGCCGGTCTGCTGACCTCGGCCGCCTGGGACGCCGTACGCTCCGCGCCGGTCCTCGCCGGTGCGGAGAGCGAGCTGACCCGCGCGGTCCGGACGGCCGGCGCCGACGTCAGCGTGGTGACCGAGGGTGCGACCCAGGCGCTGCTCGGCGCCGCCGCCGCGCAGGGCGGCGCGGTGTGGCTCGCCGGCCCGGCCGGCGACGAGACGCTGGCCCGTGAGCTGGGGCTGCGGCTGGCCCGCGAGCCCGGCCTGGCCGAGCTGGAGCTCATGTACGGCTCGTGGGATCCGCCCGGCGCCCGGCTGCTCGACGCGGTCGAGGTGATGGACCGGCTGGCCTCCCCGGGCGGCGATCCGTGGAAGCGGGCGCAGACCCACCGCACCCTGGCCGGTTTCCTGCTGGAGGAGTGCTACGAGGCGTACGACGCGATCAGCACCGACGACACCGACGCGCTCCGCGAGGAACTGGGCGACGTGCTGCTCCAGGTGCTGCTGCACGCCCGGCTGGCGGAGAACCTGCCGGACGGCAAGAGCTGGACCGTCGACGACGTCGCGGGCACCCTGGTCGACAAGATGGTGCGGCGCAACCCGCACGTGTTCTCCGGTGAACCGGCCGGCTCGATCGAGGAGATCGAGGCGAACTGGGAACGCATCAAGCGGGCCGAGAAGACCCGCGAATCGGTGCTGGACGGCATCGCGCTGAGCCAGCCCGCGCTCTCGCTGGCCGCGAAGATCCTGGACCGGGCCGGCCGGGTCGGCCTCGCCGTACCGCCCCCGCTGGCCGAGTCGCAGGTGGACCCGGAGGCCCGGCTCGGCGCGAGCCTGCTGACCACCGTCGCCGCTGCCCGTCAGGCCGGCATCGACCCGGAGGCCGCGCTGCGGCGGGCCACCCTGGCGTACGCCGAAGCGGTTCGGGCCGCCGAACGCTCCACCCCGAACCACCCCACCTGACCCAGGCCCTCCCCGCCCGGCGCGCCCCGCCGCCTCGGCTCGGCTTCCCCGGCCCGCCCGGCGCCCGCGATCTTGCACTTGCTGCGCCGTGGATGTCGCGAATAGCCCCATTCGCCCGGGCACAAAGTGCAAGATCGCCGCAGACGGTCGCCCCGCCTCCCGTCACGCGGGACATGTCGTCCACATTCCGGACGCTGCTGTAGATCTTGGTAGGAAAGTGCCCTCATGGGGGCCTTTTCGTACCAAGATCTACAGCCCGTCCGGGGAGTGGTGCTCGCCCGCCGTCCTGGACGGGGGTGGCCCGGTCGAGACAACCGCCTCCGAGTGCCTCCGGGCGGTGATCAAGGAGTTTGTGTCGGGATTGGACGGTGACGAGGACACAAACTCCTTGATCAACGCGACGGGGAGGGAGGAGGGAGGAGGGAGGGAGGGAGGGGGAGGGGCGGGGCGGTCGGTAGGGTCGGGGGATGGAGTCGTTCGGGCCGCTGGCGGAGCGGATCGTGGAGGCGTTGCTGGAGAGCCGGCCCGGGCTGGCGACCTCCGCCGGGGACCACCGGTACGACGACCGGCTGCCCGATCTCTCCGCCGACGCCCTCGCCGCCGACCAGGCGATGCTGAAGGACGCGGCCGACGCGCTCGCGGAGATCGACCCGGATGCGCTCGACCCGGCGGAGAGCGTCGACCACGCGCTGCTCACCAGCCTCGTCGACCGGGGTCTGTTCGAGGCCACCGAGATCCGCACCCACGAGTGGGATCCGCTGCGCCACAATCCGGGGCCGCTGCTGCACGCCCTGCTGGCCCGTCCCTTCGCCCCGGCCGAGGAGCGCCTGACCAGCCTGGCCGGGCGTCTGTCGGCCGTACCCGATGCGCTGTCGACGGCGCGCGCGACGCTGCGGGACATGCCGCGGGTCCACGCGGAGACGGCGGTCGGGCAGTTCACCGGTACGGCGGCGCTGATCCGCGACGAGGTGCCCGGGCTGCTCGCCGAGGCGCCGGCGTTGCGCGACCGGGTCGGCCCGGCGGCCACCGAGGCGATCGCCGCGCTGGAGGAGTTCGTGGCCTGGCTGCGGCAGGGCCTGGCCGCCGACGCCGGCCCGGGGCGTGACCCGCGGCTGGGCCGGCGGCGGTGGGAGGCGCGGCTGTGGCACACGCTCGACACCGAGCTGAGCGCCGCCGAGGTGCAGCGCCGCGCCTGGGCCAACCTCGACCGGGTCACCGAGGAGATCCGCGCGGCGGCGGTCGAGCTGGTCGGTGGTCCGGCCGACGACGAGACGGTACGCCGGGCGCTGGACCTGCTGGCCGCCGAACACCCGGACGACGCCACGATCGTCGACCTCGCCTCGGTCACGCTGGACGAGGCGAGTGACTTCGTCCGCCACCACGACCTGGTCAGCATGGTCAGCGACCCGTGCGTCATCCAGGAGATGCCGGAGTTCGCGCGGGGCGTGGCGGTGGCCTACTGCGACTCGCCGGGTCCGCTGGAGACGGCCGACGTGCCGACGTTCTACTGCATCTCGCCCACCCCGGCGGACTGGCCGGCGCAGCGGGTCGAGTCGTTCTACCGCGAGTACAACGACCACATGATCCGCAACCTGACCGTGCACGAGGCGATGCCCGGGCACTTCCTCCAGCTCGCCCATGCCCGCCGCTACGAGGGCCCGACGCGGGTACGCGCGCTCACCGAGTCGGGCGTGTTCATCGAGGGCTGGGCGGTCTACGCGGAGGAGCTGATGGCCGGGCTCGGCTTCGGCGGGCTGCCGGTGCGGTTGCAGCAGCTCAAGATGCAGCTCCGGATGACCATCAACGCGCTGCTGGACCAGCTCGTGCACTGCGACGACCTGCCCGAGTCCGAGGCGATGGCGCTGATGACCGGGCGCGGCTTCCAGGAGGAGGGCGAGGCGGCCGGCAAGTGGCGGCGGGCGTTGCTCACCTCGACGCAGCTCTCCACGTACTTCGTCGGCTACAGCGAGATGGCCGACATCGCGGCCGCCCGGCCGGACGGGGTGCCGCTGCGCGACTGGCACGACGCCATGCTGGCGCACGACTGCCCGCCGCCGCGCCACCTGCGGACGCTGCTGGGGGTGTGAGGCTCACCGCCGGGCGGCGACCCGACCTGCGGTCACCGCCGGGCGGCGACCGCGTCGATCAGCCAGCGCGACAGGGAGTACGCGGGCGGCAGCTCGGTGGGCAGCGCGTCCACTGGGAACCATCGCGCCTCGGTCAGCTCGGTGCCGTCGACAACCGGTTCGGTGGCCGGGCCGGTCACCTCGGCGGTGAAACCGGCGAGCAGCGTGCCCGGTCCGGACAGCGCCCACGGCTGGCTGTCCACGTACACCGGTCGCCGCAGCGTCAGGCCGACCTCCTCGGCGACCTCGCGGTGCACCGCCGCCTCCAGCGACTCGCCGGCCTCGACGAATCCGGCGACGAGCGCCCACAACTCGGTCGGCCCCTGGGCGTGGCGGACCAGCAGCAGTTCGCCGGGGCCACCGGCCGGGCCGGGGCGGGTGATCGCGGTCAGCACCGCGACCGACAGCGGCAGGAAGACGGTGAGGCCGCACTCCGGGCAGCGCCGCGCGGTCTCGCCCGGCACGTCGGCCAGCGCGGCCCGGCACGCGCCGCACCACCTGTGGGTACGCCGCCAGGTGACCACGGCGAGCGCCCGCCCGGCCAGGTCGGCGCGGGGTGCGGGCAGTTCGGCGGCGAGGCCCCGCCAGCTCCGCCAGCGGCCGGGCAGCGACTCCGGATCGGTCACCTCGGCCGCCCAGGCCGGGATGCCGTCGAGCGTGCCGACCGGGGTCCAGGCGAGGTCGCCGGGCAGCGCGCCGACCCGCAGCGGCTGCTCGTCCGGGCCGGTCAGCAGCTTCCGGCCGGCCACCGGCAACGCCAGGTCGTCGGGCCGCGGCGGCCGCCCGTGATCGGCTGCGGGCAGGAATCCGGGGCCCGACGGGCGAGCGACAACGGCCCGAGTCCCGGCGCCGGACGCGGAACCGCCGGGCTGGGTCACGATGTGGACGGGCGGCGGTCCACCACGCCGGCGCCGTCCAGCACCGCGAATGCGGCGGCCTCGACGCTCTCGGTGTAGCGGCTCAGCGTCACCTCGGCGGGTTTGCCGTCGAGTGTGCCGGAGAAGCTGGCCAGCACGCCCTCGTTCGTCACGCAGGCGTTGAAGCGCTCCCCGTCGTGGGTGACGTCGACGCAGGTGGCGTGGCGGCCGGCGAGCGTGGTGTCGCTCTGCTCGATGGCCGCCTCCGGCGCCAGCGCCGCGTCGGTGAGCAGCCGGATCACCGCGGGCGGCGTGACCAGGCCCTGCTTGCGCGCCTCGTCGTAGACGATCACCGACGGCTTCCCGGCGGTGAGCACGGGCGGCGAGACGGTGCAGGACGTACGGGCGGCGGTGCTGGCGCACCGGGTCACCGACTCCTGGGTCACCGTGATCTTGCCGCCGGGCCAGGTGTACGTGGACCGCAGCGGCTTCTTGGTCTGCGCGATCGAGGCGGTCCGGCCGCCGTCGATCTGGTAGTCGGCGGCCCAGGTCTGCTCCAGCGCCCGGTCCATCCGCGCGGCGAGGTCGTTGACCAGGTCGGCGCGACCGAGCGCGACGTTCGCGTCGTCCAGGGCCTGACAGCCGGTGACCGAGAGCGACGCGATGACCGAGGCGGCGAGCACGCGGAGAGTCGTCGAGGCGGCAGGCATGATGCCCAGCCTTGTCGATCGACGCAACGTCTCGCAAACCGGTTGCCGGTTGACGACCGGTAATCCGGGAATGTCCGTCTCAGCAAGCGCCTCGGGGGCCGCCCCGAGCGGGGTGCGGCAGAGCGGGGACCGATACGCTGCGTTCAACACCTGCCTCAGCCGCACCGTCGCGGCCCATACCGGACCGGAACCACACAAACGAGGAGCGACTCAGTGGCAACCATCGAGGGAATCGTCGCCCGGGAGATCCTGGACTCGCGGGGCAACCCGACGGTCGAGGTCGAGGTCGGGCTCGACGACGGCACGATCGCCCGCGCCGCGGTGCCGTCCGGCGCCTCCACCGGCGCCTTCGAGGCGGTCGAGCTGCGCGACGGTGACAAGGATCGCTACCTGGGCAAGGGTGTCGAGAAGGCGGTCGCGAACATCGAGGACCGGATCGTCGACCAGCTCATCGGCTACGAGGCCAGCGAGCAGCGGCTGATCGACCAGAAGATGATCGACATCGACGGCTCGGACAACAAGGGCGAGCTGGGCGCGAACGCCATCCTCGGCGTCTCCCTGGCCGTGGCCAAGGCCGCCGCCGGCAGCGCCGAGCTGAGCCTGTTCCGCTATCTGGGCGGCCCGAACGCGCACCTGCTCCCGGTGCCGATGATGAACATCCTCAACGGCGGCGCGCACGCCGACTCGAACGTCGACATCCAGGAGTTCATGATCGCGCCGATCGGCGCGCCGACGTTCCGGGACGCGCTGCGCTCGGGCGCCGAGGTCTACCACGCGCTGAAGTCGGTGCTGAAGAAGAAGGACCTGTCGACCGGCCTGGGTGACGAGGGCGGCTTCGCCCCGAACCTGCCCACCAACGCCGCCGCGCTGGACCTGATCGCCGAGGCGGTCGAGAAGGCCGGCTACCGGCTCGGCACCGACATCGTCTTCGCGCTCGACGTGGCCGCCACCGAGTTCTTCGACAACGGCACCTACACGTTCGAGGGCAGCGCCAAGAGCGCCGAGGAGATGAGCAACTACTACACCAAGCTCGCCGGCGACTACCCGATCGTGTCGATCGAGGACCCGCTGGCCGAGGACGACTGGAGCGGCTGGGCCACCCTCACCGCCGCGCTCGGCGACCGCATCCAGATCGTCGGCGACGACCTGTTCGTGACCAACCCGCAGCGCATCGCCCGGGGCATCGCCGAGCGGGCCGCCAACGCGGTGCTCGTCAAGGTCAACCAGATCGGCTCGCTCACCGAGACGCTCGACGCCGTCGACCTGGCCCACCGGGCCGGCTTCAAGTGCATGATGAGCCACCGCTCCGGCGAGACCGAGGACACCACCATCGCCGACCTGGCCGTCGCCACCGGCTGCGGGCAGATCAAGACCGGCGCGCCGGCCCGCTCGGACCGGGTGGCCAAGTACAACCAGCTCCTGCGGATCGAGGAGGAGCTGGCCGACGCGGCGCGGTACGCCGGCGCGGGCGCCTTCCCGCGCTACCGTTCGGCCTGAGCGAGCGCTCCGGGGGAGGGGTGTGACGATGCAGCAGCGCCGCACACCGGGTGGCCAGCGGCCCGCCCGTCGGCCGGGTCAGCCCGGCCGGGCGGGCGGCGCCCGGGTCCGGTCCACGGCACGCGACAACGGTGTCCGCGCGGAGGCGCGCGCCGCCGGCCGGTCACCCGGCGCGTCTCGTGCCACCGACGGCGTACGCTCCGCGAGCCGCCCCGCCGCGGCCCGGCGTACCGCCGCCGGTGGCCCGGTCAAGCGGCTCACCGCACCCCAACCCCGGCGCTTCACCGGGCGCGCCACAGTGCTGTTCGCGGTGCTGATCGCGCTCGCCCTGGCGTACACCTATCCGGTCCGGGTCTACCTGGACCAGCAGGCCGACATCGAGCGGATGGAGGCCGCGCAGGCCGCCCAGCGGGCCGAGATCGACCGGCTCACCGCCGAGGCGGCCAAGTGGAAGGACCCGGAGTACGTCAAGACGCAGGCCCGGGAGCGGTTCTTCATGGGCAAGCCGGGCGAGACGCTGCTCGTGGTGCTCTCCGACCCGGAGGGCGCCGCGAAGGACGCCGGCAAGGACGCGAAGCCGGGGGCGCCGAAGCCGCCCGAGCCCTGGTACGACACCCTGTGGGGGAGCGTGCGGGCGGCCAACGCCGAGCGCCCCGACAAGTGAGCTTTGATTCGAGAGGCACTTCCTTGAGCGTCGTACCACCGCAGGAGCCGGCGGCGGACTCCGTACCCCCGCCGGAACGCCAGCCGGCCACCGAGGCCGACCTGGCCGCGGTGGCCGCGCAGCTCGGACGCCCACCTCGCGGCACCCGCGCGGTGGCCCACCGGTGCCCGTGCGGCCTGCCCGACGTGGTGGAGACGACGCCCCGGCTGGCCGACGGCACGCCGTTCCCGACGCTGTTCTACCTGACCTGCCCGCGCGCCACCGCGGCGTGCAGCCGGCTGGAGTCGGCCGGGCTGATGAAGGAGATGGCCGAGCGGCTGGCCGAGGATCCGGAGCTGGCGGCGCGGTACCGGGCGGCGCACGAGGACTACCTGACCCGCCGGGAGGCGATCGGGGAGGTGCCGGAGATCGCGGGCATCTCGGCCGGTGGCATGCCGGGGCGGGTGAAGTGCCTGCACGTACACCTCGGGCACGCGCTCGCGGCCGGGCCGGGGGTCAACCCGTTCGGCGACGAGACGCTGGCGCTGGTCGAGAAGTGGTGGGCGGCCGGGCCCTGCGTGGACGTGCCCGCGGCGGAGTGAGATGAGCGCCGACGAGATCACGGTCCGCCGGGCCCGCACCACCGACGTACGCGGGATCCGGCGGCTGGTGGACACCTACACCGACGACCGGCGGCTGCTCAGCAAGGCGACCGTGACGCTGTACGAGGACGTGCAGGAGTTCCGGGTCGCGGTGACGTCGGACGGCACGGTGGTCGGCTGCGGCGCGCTGCACGTCATGTGGGAGGACCTGGCCGAGATCCGCACGGTGGCGGTCGACCCGTCCTGCCGGGGTCACCGGATCGGGCACCGGATCGTCGGTGAGCTGATCGACGCGGCGCGGGAGCTGGGCATCGCCCGGATCTTCGTGCTCACGTTCGAGACCGGCTTCTTCGGCTCGTTCGGCTTCCGCGAGATCGACGGCGCACCCGTCCCGCAGCCCGTCTACGAGCAGCTCCTGCGCTCGTACGACGAGGGCGTCGCGGAGTTCCTGGACCTGGAACGGGTCAAGCCCAACACCCTGGGCAACACCCGAATGCTGCTGCGCCTCTGACCCTGCCTGCCCTGCCTGCCCTGCCTCGTCGATCATGAGGTTGGCGGCGTCCGGCGTCCGGTTTGTCGCCGCCAACCTCATGATCGCGCGGGGGGTGGGGGCGGGCTGCCGTAGGGTGGGCGCCGTGAGTGCGCGTGTGGCCGCCATCGACTGCGGGACCAACTCGATCCGACTGCTGATCGCCGACCTGCCGGAGGCGTCGGCCGGGGAGACGGCGCCGCTGGTGGACGTCAGCCGGCGGATGGAGATCGTCCGGCTGGGGCAGGGCGTCGACCAGACCGGCATGCTCGCCCCGGAGGCGATCGAGCGGACCCGGGTGGCGCTCGCCGACTACGCGGCGGAGATCGAGAAGTCCGGCGTCGAGCGGGTACGCATGTGCGCCACCTCGGCCTCCCGCGACGCCTCCAACGCCGCCGACTTCCGCGCCATGGTCGAGCGCACGCTCGGCGTGCCGCCCGAGGTGGTGACCGGCGACGAGGAGGCACGGCTGTCGTTCACCGGCGCGGTGCGCGGCCTGCCCGTCGACGCCGAACCGCCGTACCTGGTGGTCGACATCGGCGGCGGCTCGACCGAGTTCGTCGTCGGCACCCGCGCCGACGGCGTGCGGGGCGCGATCTCGGTGGACATCGGCTGCGTCCGGATGACCGAACGGCACCTGCACGGCGACCCGCCGACCCCGGCGCAGATCGCCGCCGCCGAGGCCGACATCGCCGCGGCCGTCGACCGCGCGCTCGCCGCCGTGCCCGGCCGCGAGGCCGCCACGCTGGTCGGGCTCGCCGGTTCGGTCACCACAGTGGTCGCCCTGGCGGAAGGGCTCCGGGAGTACGACCCGAGCCGCATCCACCACGCCCGGATCTCGTACGAGCAGGTGGCCGAGGTGACCGCCGACCTGCTCGGCAAGAGCAGCGAGCAGCGGCTGGCGTACCCGGTGATGCACCCGGGACGGGCCGACGTGATCGGCGCGGGCGCGCTGGTGCTGCGAGTGATCATGGAGCGGGCCGGTATGCCCTCGGTGGTCGCCTCCGAGCACGACATCCTCGACGGCATCGCCTGGAGTCTCGCCTAGCCTCTGGCCGCTTCTCGCGGCGGTGATCAAGGAGTTTGTGCCTGGTCGGGGCGTCCGTGAGGACGCCAACTCCTTGGTCGACGAGGTGGGCCGGGCGTCAGCCCGCCGCTGGGTCGGCCGTCGCCGGCCTGCTGCGCACCAACCCGAATCCGGCCTACCTGTTCGACCGTTTCATCGGGTGGACCGCTCGCACAGGTGCTGTGTCGTTGACGGTAGTACGCAATGCGCACTAGTGTGCTGAGCGTGGATACCACGCAGCTCCTCAAGGGCGTGCTCGACCTGGCGGTGCTCGCCGTGCTCAAGGACGAGGACGGATACGGCTACGACATCCTGCGGCGGCTGCGCGAGGCCGGCCTCGCCGAGGTGGGCGACGCCTCGGTCTACGGCACGCTGCGCCGGCTGTTCGCCGCGGGTCTGCTCACCACCTACGTGGTGCCGAGCGAGTCCGGGCCGCACCGCAAGTACTACTCGCTGAACGCCGCCGGGCGTGACCAGCTCACCCGCTCCGGCAAGACCTGGCGCTCGTTCGCCACCACCATGGACGCACTGCTCGACGATCGGGGGATGGCGGCATGACCGTCACTGGGCAGGAGATCACGGACTACGTCGACCGGGTGCGCGCGGCGCTCGCCGACCTGCCGCCGGAGGTCCGCGACGAGCTGACCGAGGACCTGGCGGAACACCTCGCCGAGGTGGCCGCCGAGGGTGAGGGCGCGCTCGTGGGCCGGCTGGGCACCCCCGAGGCGTACGCGGCCGAGCTGCGCGCCGCCGCCGGCGCCGAGGAGGGGCGGCGACCGGCGCGCTTCCACCGCCTGGCCGAGGCGCGGGCTCAGGCGGCCACGCAGGTGCGACTGCTGGACCGCCAGCTCGGCCCGCTGCTCGGGCACGAGACGGTGAGCGACTTCCTGCGTCCGCTGCGCCCGGCCTGGTGGCTGCTCCGCGGCTGGCTGGCCGCGCTGCTGGTCAGCGTCATGGTGGACGGTGACCGGCCCGGTCTGCTGCCCCGGCCGAACGACAACGCGTCGGCCGGGCTGCTGCTGCTCATCGGCGCGGTGGTCGCGTCGCTGTGGCTCGGCCGCCGTTCCGCGGGCTTCACCGGTTGGCCGCGCCGCCTGCACCTGCTGGGTACGGCCGTGCTGCTGCTGTTCGGCTTCGCGGTGCTCGTGGACGTCGACCGCAACGCCAGCTCCGACGTCTACAGCGGCTACGAGCAGACGTCGGTGGACCGGCGGTACGAGCGCATCGAGGACGTCTTCGTCTACGACCAGCAGGGGCGGCTGATCCGCGACGCGCAGCTCTTCGACCAGAACGGCGTGCCGATCCGGCTCGGCTGGCCGAACTGCCTGGACCCGTCCGGCGCGGTGCCCGCACCCCGCAACGCCTATCCGTACTGCCCGGAGTTGGCCCCGTTCGGCCCGCCGGCCTCGCCGTCGATCGCCCCGCCCGCACCCGCGCCCACGGACAGCGTCACGCCATCCGCGCCCCCGACGCCCGCCGCGCCCTCTGCGTCCACCCCCAGCGCTTCCGCGCAACCCACGTCGACTCCCTGAGCGCGGCGACCCTGCGAGATCTTGGTAGGAAGCGGCCCCGACAGGGGCCGGAATCCTCCAAGATCTCGCTGGGCTGCGCCACGGGACGCCCGTCGGTCGTCTGTGAGGTCGACAGGAGGTGAATGCCACTGTTGTTCCGTCTTCCCCGGGCCGGTGACCGCGTGGCACGCTACCGGCACGTAGCAGCCAACTGGGCGACCAGCCAATGATGACTGACCGCTAGGAGGACGGGCCCATGGGCGAGATGGTGAGCTTCACCGGCAACGGGGGGACGAGCGAGGGGTATCTCGCGATACCCTCCGGCGGTGCGGCCAGCCCGGCGGTCATCGTCATCCAGGACTGGTGGGGACTGGTGCCCCACGTCCGGGCCGTGGTCGACCGCTTCGCCGAGGCCGGCTTCGTCGCCCTCGCGCCCGACTTCCGGCACGGCGGGCCGGCCGTGAAGCCGACCGAGCCGCGACTGATGCTGAACAGCTCCCAGATGGACGAGGCGGCGAGCGACATCGCGGCCGCCGCCGAATACCTGGCGAGCCGGTCGGAGGTCGCCGGCAAGGTGGGCTGCGCCGGGTTCTGCGCGGGCGCCAGCCTGGCACTGTGGTCCGGCACGTTCTCCGAGCGCATCGTGGCCACCGCCGGGTTCTACCCGCGTCTGCCCTGGGAGGGCATGGCCACCGACTGGGCCGACTACGCGGGGAAGGCAGCGCTCATCCACTGCTCCGAGGCGGACGGCCTGTCCGCCGCCGACGGGGTGCAGAGCGTACGCCGGTCCATCGAGTCCGCCGGTGGCACCTGCCAGACGTTCGACTACCCGGGCACCGCGCACGCGTTCTTCAACGAGGACCGGCCGGAGCACTTCGACCAGCGGGCCGCCGCGACCGCCTGGGCCCGCACGCTGGAACTGTTCCGGGCGAAGCTTGGCTGAGTCGCGTACCCCGCAGGACGTGGCCGCCCGCGCCGCGCGGGCGGCCGACCTGGCCGACCTCGACGGCGCGGTCAGCGACTGCTTCGCCTGCCCGCGCCTGGTGGCGTGGCGGGAGGAGGTCGCCCGGGTCAAGCGGGCCGCGTTCCGCGACCAGGACTACTGGGGACGGCCGGTGCCCGGCCTCGGTCCGCAGGACGCTCGCATCGCCGTCCTCGGCCTGGCACCGGCGGCGCACGGCGGCAACCGCACCGGCCGGATCTTCACCGGGGACCGGTCCGGTGACGTCCTGTTCGCCGCGCTGCACCGCGCCGGGCTGGCCAACCAGCCGACGAGCGTCTCCGCCGACGACGGCCTGACGCTGCGCGACACCCGCATCTTCGCGGCCGTGCGGTGCGCGCCGCCGGACAACAAACCCACCCCGGGCGAGCGGGACACCTGCGCGCCGTGGCTGCACCGCGAGGTCGAGTTGATCCGGCCCACGCTGCGCGTCGTGGTCGCGCTGGGTGCCTTCGCGTGGGCCGCGTGGTGGCCGGTGCTGCGCCAGGTGTACGGGCAGCGACCGCCCACGCCGCGGCCGGTGTTCGGTCATGGGGCACACTGGTCCGGCGAGTCGGTGCCGGCGTTGCTGGGCTGCTATCACGTCAGCCAGCAGAACACGTTCACCGGACGGCTCACACCGGCGATGCTGGACGACGTGTTCACCCGGGCGAAGCACCTGGCCGGGGTGGACTGAGGAGCACCTGGGGCGGTGGGATGGATTTCGGCGTACTGCGCAGGTGGTGGCCGGTCGCCGCGGTGACGGTGCTGCTCGCGCTCGCCGCGTTCGCCGCCGGTCACTCCGCCATCGGGGCCAGCCGGATCCCGCCCGCCGCCGACACCATCCCGTACGTGCCGGAGTACCCGTCGCCCGAGGCGGTGCCGTCGTACCCGGTGGAACCCCGCGACGTGGGTGAGTCCACGTCGGGCGGTGTGCCCGACTGGCTGGCCACCGCCGCCGTGGCGTTGCTGTTCGCGGCGGTGCTGGGCGCCGTCGGGTACGTCCTGTGGAACGTGGTCCGGGGCGCGCTGCGGCGCACGACCCGGGCGGTGCCGGTGCGGCGCACCAGGCGTACCGCCGAGGGGACCGCCCGCGAGGTGGTGGCCGCGCTCGACGCCGGACTCGTCGAACTGGACGACCGCTCCACCGACCCGCGGACCGCCGTGATCGCCTGCTGGGTACGCCTGGAGGAGGCCGCCGAGGACGCGGGCGTGCCCCGGCACACCGGCGACACCCCGACCGACCTGGTCGCCCGGCTGCTGCGCGGCGACCCGGAGGCCGGCATCCCGGCGATCGCCAGCGCCGACGTGCTCGACGGTTTCGCGCACGTCTACCGGGAGGCCCGGTACGCCACGCACCCGGTCGACGAGCGCACCCGGGATCAGGCCCGCGCCGCGTTGCGGCGGCTGCGCGGCGAGCTGACCAGCCTGGCGGGGGAGCCGTCGTGAGCACCAGCATCGACGACCTGCTCTCGTTCGGCGAGGAGCCCGCCGGGGAGGACGTGCGGCCCTCGGGCGACGGGCGGGCGCGCCTGCTGCTGCGGACCGCCGCGGTCACCGCCGCCGTCGTCGTGGTGGTCGTGGTCGGGCTGCGCGCGGTGGGCCTGAAGGTGCCGATCTGGATCATCGTGGCCGGGGTACTCGCCGTGCTCGCCGTACGCCGGGTCACCACGGCGCTGTCACCCCCGCCACCGCCCCGCGCCGGTGCCCGGGCGCCCGCCGGTGAGGAGCCGGGCACCTGGAACTGGTCCGCGCGGGACGCGCTGCGTACCGCGATCAACGGCTGGGAGCGCCCGCTGGACTGGTGCGCCGGCAACCGGGAGCGGTTCACCGAGCGCATCCTGCCCCGCCTCGGCGAGCTGGCCGACGAACGGCTGCGCCAGCGCCACGGCGTCACCCGTGAGTCCGACCCGGCCCGCGCCCGGGCGGTGCTCGGCGAACCACTGTGGACGTTTCTCGCCACCCCCGTCCGCCGCCCTCCGTCGCCGCGCGACCTCGCGGCGATCGTCGCCGAACTGGAGAAGATCTGATGAACGACGTGGACCGGAGCATGCCCCCCGCCGAGGTGGGCCGGCTCGCCCGGACCGTCCTGGACGCGGTCGGCACCGTCGTGGTCGGCAAGCGGGACGCGCTGGAGCTGGTGCTGGCCGGCATCCTCGCCGGTGGTCACGTGCTGCTGGAGGATCTGCCCGGCCTGGGCAAGACGCTCACCGCGCGCTCCTTCGCGCAGGCGCTCGGGCTGGACTTCCGGCGGCTCCAGTTCACGCCGGACCTGCTGCCCGCCGACGTGACCGGCTCGTTCCTCTACGACCAGAGCAGCGGCGACTTCGCCTTCCGGGCCGGGCCGGTGTTCACGAACCTGCTGCTCGCCGACGAGATCAACCGGACGCCGCCGAAGACCCAGTCGGCGCTGCTGGAGGCGATGCAGGAGAAGCAGGTGTCGGTGGAGGGCGTGACCTACCGGCTGGACGAGCCGTTCCACGTGCTCGCCACCGCCAACCCGATCGAGTACGAGGGCACGTACCCGCTGCCGGAGGCGCAGCTCGACCGGTTCCTGCTGCGGGTGTCGTTCGGCTACCCCACCCACGACGAGGAGTGGGACGTGCTGCGCCGCCGGATCGCCCGCCGCCGCGAGGAGGCGGAGATCAAGCCGGTGGTGGACGCCGCCACGCTGCGCGCCATGCAGGCCGCGCTGGAGGACGTGGTGGTCGAGGACTCGGTCGGCCGGTACATCGTGGCGCTCACCGCGGCCACCCGGGAGCACCCGTCGGTGCTGGTCGGCGCGTCGCCGCGCGGCTCGCTGGCGCTGCTGCTGCTGTCCCGGGTGCGGGCGGTGCTCGCCAACCGGGACTACGTCGTTCCGGAGGACGTCAAGGCGGTGGCGGCGCCCGCGCTGGCGCACCGGATCACGCTGCGGCCGGAGATGTGGCTGCGCCGGGTCGACCCGTCGTTCGTGGTCGGCGAGGTGCTGGACTCGACGCCCGCCCCGGCCAGCGGCGCGCTGCCCAGCTACGCCGCCGGACGCTGATGGACCGGGCCGACGCGGCGAGCGGCTGGGCGCCCACCTGGGCGCTCGGCCGGGCCGTGCTGCTCACCGGCGTGCTGCTCGTCGCCGCCGTCCTGCTCGGCCGTATCGACCTGGTGGTGCTCGCCACACCGTTCGCGCTCGGGACCGCGTACGCGCTGCGCCGCCGCCCCGCCGCGCTGCCCGAGCTGGAACTCGGTGTCGGGGACACCCACCTGGTCGAGGGCTCGCCGCTGGCCGCAACCGTCGCGGTAGCCAACCCCGACCTGGTCGGGTACGACCTGGCGGTGGTCCGGACCCGGATGTCGCGCTGGCTCCGGGTGGAGCAGGTCGGCTTCGGCGGCGCGGGACTGGACGTGAGCCGCTCCGGCGGCGCGGACCGCCCGTTCGTCACCTCCGTACCCCGGGGCAGCGCCGTCGACCTGGAACTGACCGGCACCGCACTGCGGTGGGGACGGCACCCGATCGGCCCGGCCGGGGTGCGGGTCGCCGCCGCCGACGGGCTGCTGGTCTCCCGCGCGGTGATCACCGAGCCGATCCGGGCCCGGGTCTATCCGCGTACCGAGCCGTTCGACGCGGTCGAGGCGATGCCCCGGGCCGCCGGGCTGGTCGGCGCGCACCGCTCGCGGCGGCCGGGCGAGGGCGGCGAGCTGGCCGGTGTACGCGTGTTCGCGCCCGGCGACCGGCTGCGCCGGATCGACTGGCGGGTGTCGCTGCGGGCCCGTCAACTGCACGTCGCGGCGACGCTCTCGGACCGGGACGCCGAGGTGGTGGTGCTGCTGGACGTGCTGGCCGAGGCGGGCCGCTCCGGTGGCGTGAACGGGACCGCGTCGGTGCTGGACACCACGGTGCGGGCCGCCGCCGCGATCGCCGAGCACTACCTGCACCGCGGCGACCGGGTGTCGATGCTGGAGTACGGACCGGCCGCCCGGCGGCTGCGTCCGGCCACCGGGCGGCGGCAGTACCTGACCGTCCTGGAGTGGCTGCTCGACGTGCAGGCCGAGTCGTCCCCGCACGAACCGTACGATCAGGTCTTCGGCCCGCAGGTGCTCTCCTCCGACGCGCTCGTGGTGGTGCTCACCCCGCTGCTCGACGAGCGGTCCGCGCAGATGCTGGCCCGGCTGGCCCGTGGCGGCCGGTTCGTGGTGGCGGTGGACACGCTGCCGGCCGAGCTGCCGATGCCGAAGGAGCGGGGCTGGGCCGAGCTCGCGTACCGGCTGTGGCGGCTGGACCGGGACACGATGATCGGCCAGCTCCGCGAGCACGGGGTGCCGGTTGTGCGCTGGGCCGGCGCCGGCAGCCTCGACGAGGTGCTGCGCGACGTGGCCCGGCTGGCGACCGCCCCGAAGGCGGGGTTGCGGTGAGCGCGAGGAACGCAGCGAAGCGGAGTCCCGCAGTCGTGAACGAAGAGGCAGCCCGGTGAGCGCGAGGAACGCAGCGAAGCGGAGTCCCGCAGTCGCGAACGAAAGGCCGGCCCGGTGAATGCGGTTGTGGAGCGGGTGCGGGCGCTGCGGTACGCCGCCGCCCGGGTCAGCCCGCTGCCGCTGCTCGTACGCGGCGGCATCTTCCTCGTCGTGCTGGCGGGTTTCCTGCTCGCGTACCCGGTGCAGGCCCTGACCGCGCGCTCGCTGCTGGCCCTGACGGTGGCCGCGGTGCTGCCGGCGGCCGGGCCGCGCCGGATCTGGCCGACGTTCACCGCGCTGGTGACCGTCGGCGGCTGGCTGCTGGCCACGCTCGGCTTCGACCGGCCACCGGCGCTGTGGCGGCTGCTCGCCGTGGCGACGCTGCTCTACCTGGCGCACTCGCTGTGCGCGCTCGCCGCGCTGCTGCCCTACGACGGGCTGATCGACCCGGACGTGGTGCTGCGGTGGCTGGGCCGCGTGGGTGCCGTGGTGCTCGCCAGTGCCGTGCTCGGCGTGGTGCTGGCGTGGCTCGGGGGAGTGGGCGGTACGGACGGCTCACAGGCCGCGACAGTCGTGGGACTGCTGGTGGCGGTGGGGCTGAGCGCGCTGCTGGGCTGGCTGCTCCGGCGCAGGTGACGCGGCACTCCGGAGACGTTGCGCAGGTCACACGGGTTGTGCTCCGTCACAGAAGGGGGTCTCGCGCGGGATTACCCGAAGCACCCGGGGAAAGATAGATGACGTGAACCCGAAGCGGATCCTTGTCGTGGGTGCCGGTCACGTGGGCCTGTACGCCGCTCTGCGCCTGTCCAAGAAGCTGAGCAGGCGTGAGGCCGAGGTCATCGTCGTCGACCCGCAGCCGCACATGACGTACCAGCCGTTCCTCCCGGAGGCATCGGCGGGCAACATCTCCCCTCGGCACGCCGTGGTGCCGCTGCGGCGGGAGTTGCGCAAGTGCACCGTGGTGGCGGGCACCGTCACCCGGATCGACCACGACCGCATGACCGCCGTGGTGCAGCCGATCAGCGGCCCGGCCCGGGAGATCCAGTACGACCACGTGGTCGTCGCCCCCGGTTCGGTCTCCCGCACCCTGCCGATCCCCGGCCTGCACGAGAACGGCATCGGGTTCAAGACCATCGGCGAGGCCATCTTCCTGCGCAACCACGTGCTGGACCGGCTCGACGTGGCGGCCTCCACCACCGACCCGGCGGTCCGCAGCCGCGCGCTGACGTTCGTCTTCGTCGGCGGTGGCTACGCCGGCATCGAGGCGCTCGCCGAGATGGAGGACATGGCCCGTGACGCGCTGCGCTACTACCCGGAGCTGAAGCCGGAGGACATGCGCTGGGTGCTCGTCGAGGCGACCCAGCGGGTGCTGCCCGAGGTCGACCGGGACATGGGCGCCTACACGGTGCAGCAGCTGATGAAGCGGGACATGGACATCCGCCTGGACACCCGGCTGGAGTCGTGCGTCGACGGTGTGGTGAAGCTCTCCGACGGCGACAGCTTCCCGTCCGACACCATCGTCTGGACCGCCGGTGTGAAGCCGTCGCCGATGCTCGACGCGACTGACTTCCCGCGCGACGAGCGTCGCCGGGTCACCTGCCGGCCGACGCTGCAGATCGTGGACGGCGACCGGGTGGTCGACGGCGCGTGGAGCGCCGGCGACTGCGCCGCCGTGCCGGACCTGACCAAGGAGCCGGGCAACTTCTGCTCCCCGAGCGCCCAGCACGCCGTGCGGCAGGCGGCGCGGATGGCCGACAACATCGCGAACGTGATCCGCGGGCGCGAGCCGGTCGACTACAAGCACAAGCACGCCGGCAGCGTGGCGAGCCTCGGCCTGCACAAGGGCGTGGCGCAGGTCTACGGCATCAAGATGACCGGCTGGCCGGCCTGGTTCATGCACCGGACGTACCACATGTCGCGGATCCCCTCGTTCAACCGCAAGGTGCGCGTGGTTGTCGACTGGACGCTGGCGTTCTTCCTCAAGCGTGAGGTGGTCGCGCTGGGCCAGCTGCACGACCCGCGCGAGGAGTTCGCCGAGGCGTCCGCCCCGCCGGTCGCCGCGCGCGTCTGACGCCTGCCGGACGAAAGGCCCCTCCCGTACGCGGGAGGGGCCTTTCGCCGTAACCGGCGTCAGAACCGCCAGGTCCAGGCGTCGGCGAGCCGCACCCCCGGCCGCCCGTAGAGCTGCTCCAGGGTGCGGCGCAGCGTCTCCGCGTGCGGCGTGCCGTCGGTCACCGCGACGCACGAGGCGTGCCAGAACTCGACGTCCCGGGCGGCCTGGCGGCGTTGCCGGTCACCGACCGCCGGCGCCACACCGCGGCGGGCCACGTCGGCGAGCAGGGCCGAGGTGGGCCGCTGCCAGGTGCCCATGGTGGCCGAGCCGCCCGGGCCGTACGGGCCGATGAAGAAGCCCTCCGGCATGGCGAATGCGACGCCGGTGGCGGTGGCCCAGCGCATCGGCCAGGGCTCCTCCGGGGTGGCGGTGGGCACCGGCACCAGCACCCCGCCGGGGCGTACGCACTGCCGCCAGTGGCCGCCGGTGACGAACTCGGGCAGCGGCGGCCGGTCCATCGTGGGCAGCGGTGTGGGGAAGACGCTGAGCAGCGCCGCGCCGACCGTGACCGGGACGACCCGCCGGGCCCGGCCGGACTCGCCGAGCGCCCGGTGCACGGCGAGTGTGAGCACGGTGCCGGCGAGCGGCAGCACCGCCAGCGCGAAACGCGTCGGCAGCGCGCCGTCCACCACCGGCAGCCCGGCCAGCAGCGCGTACGGGCCGGGGATCCCGGTCCGCTCACCACCGGCCACCACCTCCGGGCCGAGCGCGAGCGCGGCCATCACCAGCGCGGCGGCCACGAGCGCCGGCACCGGGGCGCGCCGGCCCAGCCAGACCGCGCAGCCCACGGCGACCAGCAGCAGCGGCCAGCCCAGGAACGTGGTGAACTCGGCCGGGCCGGTGGTGAGCCGCACCGCCTCCGGACTGCCGAACACCGACAGCGCGGACAGGCGGGTCCAGGCGATCAGGTCGGCGGAGAAGTAGGCGGGCGGGAACATCCCGTCGGCTACGCCCTGCGGGCCGGCGAACTGCACCCACAGCGGGTACGCCAGCACCGGCAGCGCCAGCCCCGCGGCGGCGAGCAACCCGGCGGCGAAGCCGGAACCGGCCCGGCGCAGCAGGTCCCGGTCGGCCAGCCCGTACGCGACGGCGGTCACCGCCAGGGTGAGCGCGGTGAGGAAGAGCACCTCCTCGCCGACGAAGACCTGCACGGTGACGACAGCGGCGAGCCCGACCGCGGAGGAGGCCGTCCGGCGGCGGTCCGGGCCGCCCGGGCGACCGGCCGGGTCGGCGGCGCGCAGCAGCCGGACCACGAGCCACACCAGCACCGGGACCAGCCACTGCGCGGTCATGTGCAGGTGGCCGTTGCTCTGCGAGACCATGCCCGGCCCGAAGCCGCAGAGCGCCGCGCCGAGTGCGGCCGCGAGCCGGCGGGCCCGCAGGACGCGGGTGAACAGCAGGTACCAGGCGAGTGCCGTACCGGCCATGTTCGCGGCGACGAGCAGGGCGAACGTCACAGGCGCCCCGAACGCCAGGGTGACCGGGGCGAGCAGCACACCGAGCGCGACGACCGAGGTGTTCGCCATCAGGTTGACGCCGTCCGGCGCGTTCAGCCGGCCGGTGACCAGGCTCAGCTCGCCGCGCAGGGCACGCGCGTCCAGCGCCAGGAACCACTCGTACAGCGTCTGGTCGGCCGGGTTGAGGGCGAGCACCCGCGTGCCCGGCGCCGGCCAGAGGCCGTGGGTGAGCCAGCCGGCGAGCGCGACGAACGCCACCCCGACGAGCAGGTCCGCGCGGTGCCGCCGGAGGGCGGCCGTCACCCGCCGCGTCAGCGCCGCCGGGCGGGCCGCCCGGGCGTGATCGGGCCCGGGTGCCGTGCGGGCGGCGCTGGTCACGGCCTCGACCATAACGGCCGCACCCGTCGGGGTACGCCGCGTCGCGGCGGAGCCGCTACGGTGAGATCTGCACCGCCGCGTGTCGACGCGCCGGTGTCACCCGCCCGGGTGGTGGAACGGCAGACACGGCCGCCTTAAAAGCGGCTGCCGCAAGGCGTGCGGGTTCGACCCCCGCCCCGGGCACGTGAACTCTCAGCTTTCCCACAGCTAGCCGTAGCACGCGCGATTGCGCCCACGTCTACCCTGGAGTAGCACGTCTACGTGCGATCGACCCCCTGAGGGAGGCCTGAGAAGTGAAGACCTCGAACCCGGTGCTCGCCCGGCTCGGCCAGGCGGCAGAGCGTGAGCGGGCGGCCGGGTACGCCCAGCCCGGGCCGTATGGACAGCCCGGATACCCCCAGCAGTACCCCCAGCAGCAGTACCCCCAGCAGCCCTACGCCCAGCCCTACCCGGGCGGCTACGGCCAGCCGGTGGCCCCGCCCACCGTGACCCCGATGACCCTCGACGACGTGGTCGTCAAGACGGTCCTCATGCTCGCCATCCTCGGCGCCTCGGCCGCTGCGGCCTGGGTGCTCGTGCCGGACTCGCTCGTCGGCGTCGCGTGGATCGGCGCCGCTGTGGTCGGCCTGGTGCTCGGCCTGATCATCTCGGTCTCGCGGATGGCCAACCCGGCGCTCGTCGTGGCGTACTCGATCATCGAGGGCGTCTTCGTCGGCATGGTCAGCAAGGCGTTCGAGTCGCTCTACGACGGCATCGTGCTCCAGGCGGTCGTGGCCACGTTCGGCGTCTTCTTCCTGATGGCGATGATCTACAAGGCGCGGATCATCCGGGCCACCCCGAAGTTCGCCCGGATCATGGTGGCGATCATGGCCGGCCTGTTCGGCGTGATGCTGGTCAACCTGGTGCTGGCGCTGTTCGGCATCAACACCGGCCTGCGTGACGGCAGCCCGCTGGCGATCGGCTTCAGCCTGGTCTGCATCGTGGTGGCGTCGCTGAGCTTCGTGCTCAACTTCGCCGACATCGAGGAGGGGGTCCGGATGGGCCTCCCGCAGCGCTACTCCTGGACGGCTGCCTTCGGCATCGTGGTCGGTCTGGTCTGGCTCTACATCGAGATCCTGCGGCTGCTCAGCTACTTCCAGGGCGACGACTGACATCACGCCCTCCCCGACGACGCCCGCCTGCCGCATCCGCGGCGGCGGGCGTCGCCGTTTCCCCGCCCCCGCCGGGCCGCCCGGGGCAGAGTGGGATCCGGGTACGTGGGCGGGAGGGGGTCGCGGTGCGCAGTGCCAACCCGGTGCTGGACCGGCTGGACGACGTCGGCCGCGCCGAGCGGCAGGTGCTCGGCGTCGGTACCGCCGACACGATGACGGTGGCCGACGTGGTCAGCCGGACCGTGGGCCTGCTGCTGGTCACCGGCGTCACGGCGGCGGTGTCGTGGGTGGTGGTGCCGCAGGCCGCGTGGATCTCCGCCGCGCTCGCCGGGAGCGCGCTGGCCGGCCTGGCCCTGGTGCTCGTCATCTCGCTGAAGCAGATCACCAGCCCGCCGGTGATCATCGGGTACGCGGTGCTCCAGGGGCTGCTGCTCGGGGTGGCCAGCCGCGCCTTCGAGATGGTCTATCCGGGCATCGTGGCGCAGGCGGTGGTCGGCACGTTCGGCGTCTTCCTCGGCATGGCGGTGCTCTACCGGACCCGGCTGGTACGCGCCACCCCGCGCCTGGCCCGGCTGGTCGTCGGCACGCTCGTCGGGATCGTGGCGCTCGGCCTGGTCAACCTGTTCGCGTACCTGTTCACCGGGCGGCAGGGGGTGGTCGTCTACAGCCTCAGCGACCGGGTGGGCTGGCTGCCGTACCTGTTCTCGGTGGTGGCGATCATCGCGGGCGCGCTCAGCTTCATCCTCGACTTCGACCTGGTCGAGCGGTCGGCCGCGAACCGGCTGCCCCGCCGCTACGCCTGGTACTGCGCCTTCGGCCTGCTGGTCGGGCTGATCTTCCTGTACTGGCAGATCCTCCGCCTGCTCAGCTACGTGCGCCGCTGACGGTTCCGGCCGGGCGCGCCGGTCGCCGCGCCGCGCCCTGGCGTCGCCGTAGACTCGGCGGCGATGAGCGCAGCGGAACTGGACCGGGCGGTGACCCTGCTGGTCCGACAGGTCGGGCACTGGCAGCAGCCGCGCTGGTCGGCCAAGGCCGACGGCGGCAACGTGTCGCGTGCCGACCTGGTGCACAAGCTGGTCCAGGAGATCGCCAACCTGGCCGCCGACGCGGCCGGTGAGCCGCGCCGCGAGGTGCCCCGCCTCCCCAGCGACCTGGCCCTGCCCGACCAGCTCCGCGTGGTGACCGCCGACCTGACCCTCGCCGCGCCCCCGGACCCGGTCCTGGCCGGCGCTGCCGAAGCCGTAACCCGAACCCGCACCGCCCTCTAACCCCCCTTGAGTTGATCATGAGGTTGGCGGTAATCCGCGTCCGTTTTGTCGCCGTCAACTTCATGATCGACCGGGTGAGGGGCGGGTGAGGGGCGGGTGAGGGGCGGGAGGGCGCGGGTCAGGGCTTCAGCCAGCGGCGTACCTTGCGGTGTCTTGAGCGGTCCCGTGCCCGCAGGACCGCCGGTCGGTCGTGGCCGGCGGCCTCGGCCTGCCTCGCGTGCAGCAGGCCGTAGGTGAACGCGTTCTCGCCGTCGGCGTACGCCTGGAGCGCCTGCCGCCGCAGCACCTCCCGGGTGACCACCGAGTCCTGGTGGGTGCCGAGCAGGTCCTGGAGCGCCTTGAACCGCTTCACCAGGCGGGCGGCCCGCCTGCCGGCGGCCGGCTCGCGCACCTCCACCGCGTAGCGGGCGGCCTTGAGCTTCTTGCGCGCCTCGTGCAGCGCGGTGTCCCCGTCCGGCCCGGTGGCGGCGAGCGCCCGGTCCAGCCGGGTGTCGGCGCGGCGTACCGCCTTGCGGATCCGGCGGTCGACCCAGCGCCGGCCGACGTCGGCGGGCGGGGCGTCGGCCAGCCGGTCCAGGCGGATCAGCAGTTCGGGATAGTGGTCGGAGTCCAGCGCGGACCGCAGCGCGGTGGTCGCCTCGGCCAGCTCGGCGGCGAAGCGTTCGCCGGTCCGCGCGGCCACCGGGCCGAGCACCAGCTCGTCCGGCAGCTCGTGCACCGCCTCGGTGAGCCGGACGGCCATCACCTGCGTGTCGCGGACCCGGCCCAGCTCCCCGCCGAGGCGGCGCAGCTCGCCCCGGACCGCCTCGGCCGCCCGGCGGTCCCACAGGCCCCGGAAGGTACGCAACGTCGCCCGCAGCCGGCGGGTCGCGACGCGCATGTCGTGGACCGCGTCCTCGTCGCCCTGGTACGCGGCCGCGTGGTTGCCGACGATCGCGTCCCGCTGTGCCCTGACGTATGCGAGGACCGGGCCCGCCGGGCCGTCCGGTTCCCGGTCGTCGGAGCGTTCGATCCGGCCGGCGACGGCCCGGTGCGACTTGCTGACCGCCACCTCGCGGGCGCCGGCCGCGCGCAGCCGCTCACCGAGCGCGTCGAGCAGCCCTTCGTCGCCCTCGACCAGTTCGATCTCGATCTCGTGCCAGGTCCGCGCGGTGCCGTCCACCAGATCCTCGGACCGGACGTCGTCCTCGGCCACCTCGGCCAGCACCCGGCCGTCCGCGTCCCGCAGCCGGTGTTCCCGGCGGCGGTTGACGACCCGGGCCGCCGGGGCCACCGGGCGACCGCGCGACGCGGCCCGGATCAGCGCGACCAGCTCGGGCGGCGGGTCGTCGTCGGACGCCCCGGCCGGGAACTGGTGCTCGACCCGGGCACCACCGACCGCGCCGACCTTGAGATGCCAGCCCGCGTCGTGCCCGCCGGTACGCCGGCGCAGCGCGTGCCCGCTGCGCAGCAGGAGCAGGTCGTCGGTGTCCCAGTAGACGGCGTCCAGATCCGAGACGGTGGCGTCGGACATGGTCACGACGCCACCGCACCCGCTCAGGTCGGGCAGCCGGAAACCCTCGTCGCCGGAGTACTTGCGCTCACGTTCCACGACGGTCGCCATGCGGCCTCCCGTACCCGGCCCGCGCTCCGGCGAACCGGTCTCAGCTCAGTCGTTCGAGCACCATAGCCATGCCCTGGCCGCCGCCGACGCACATGGTCTCCAGGCCGATGGTCTTGTCGTGCCACTCCAGCGCGTTGAGCAGCGTGCCGGTGATCCGGGCGCCGGTCATGCCGAACGGGTGGCCGACAGCGATCGCGCCACCGGCGACGTTCAGCTTCTCCTCCGGGATGCCGAGCTGCCGGTACGAGGGGATCACCTGGGCGGCGAACGCCTCGTTGATCTCGACCAGGTCGACGTCGTCGATGGTCATGCCGGCCCGCTTGAGCGCCTGCTTCGACGCCTCGACCGGACCCAGGCCCATGATCTCGGGGGAGAGCGCGGTGACGCCGGTGGAGACGATCCGGGCCAGCGGGGTGAGCCCCAGCTCGGACGCGCGCTCGGCGCTCATGATCACGACGGCGGCGGCGCCGTCGTTGAGCGGGCAGCAGTTGCCCGCGGTGATCCGGCCGTCCGGGCGGAACACCGGCTTCAGACCGGCCACCGCCTCCAGGGTCACCCCGGCACGCGGGCCGTCGTCGGTGCTGACGACGGTGCCGTCCGGCGTGGTGACCGGGGTGATCTCGCGGGCCCAGAACCCGTCCGCGATCGCCTTCTCGGCGAGGTTCTGGCTGCGGACGCCGAACGCGTCCATGTCCTCGCGGGTCACGTCGTACACCTGGGCCAGGTTCTCCGCGGTCTGCCCCATGGCGAGGTAGATGTCGGGGAGCTGCCCGGCCTCGCGCGGGTCGGTCCACACCTCGGCGCCGCCCTGGGCGCGGGCCGCGGAACGCTCCCGCGCCTCGGCGAAGCGGGGGTTCTCCCAGCCGCCGCCGACGAGGGCCTGCGCCTCCGGCGGCAGCGTGTCCGAGTTGCCCCGGGCGTACCGGGAGACCATCTCCACACCGGCGGAGATGAACACGTCACCCTCACCGGCCCGGATCGCGTGCATCGCCATCCGGGTGGTCTGGAGCGAGGACGCGCAGTACCGGGTCAGCGTGGCGCCCGGCAGGCCGTCGAGGCCCATCAGGGTGGCGACCACCCGGGCCATGTTGAAGCCCTGCTCACCGCCGGGCAGACCGCACCCGAGGTAGAGGTCGTCGATGGTGGTGGGATCGAGCGCCGGAACCTTGTCTAGGGCGGCCTGGACGATGGTGGCGGCGAGGTCGTCCGGGCGGACCTCGCGGAGGGAACCCTTGAACGCGCGGCCGATGGGGGACCGGGCGGTGGCGACGATGACGGCGTCGCGGGGCGACTCAATCGGCATGAACCAACGTTAACGCGCGAGTAACATGCCCGGGAAGCCGCGAGGCGGGCGGGAAATGTCACCCCGTGGGCGGCTGCCGGTGGTGGCGGAACGCGACGGCCGCCGCGGCCTCGACCGCCGGGAGCAGGGCGTGCGCCCAGACCCGGTAGCCGTCGGCCGACGGGTGGAAGCCGTCGTGGCAGAGCGTCCCCGCGTCCGCGCGGAACACCGGACCGGTCTCGGTGCCCAGGTCGACAACGGTGCCGCCGGCGTCCAGCACGGCCGCCGTCTGGGCCCGCGCCATCCGCCGCCCGGACCAGCCGAGCACCTGGCGCAGCGGTGCGGCGACCGCGCGTACCGCGCCGAGGTCCGGACAGGTGCCCACCACCACCTCGACGTGCGCCTCCCGCAGCCGGCGTACCGCCGAGCCGAGATAGGCCGCCGCGTCACCCGGCCGGGCCATCGCGGTGGCGTCGTTCGCCCCGATCAGCACCACCGCCACGTCCGGCCGCTCGCCGAGCAGCGCCCGGGCCACCTGGGTGGCCAGGTCGGTGGCGCGTGAGCCGGAGACCCCGACGCTGGACAGCTGCACCCGGCGGCCGGCCGGCCCCTCGGCGAGCAGGTTGGCCAGCTGACCGCCGATGGTGTCCTCGAACCGGTCGACCCCCACGCCGAGCGCCGACGAGTCACCCAGCAGCACCAGCCGCAGCGGCGGCGCGTCCGCACGGCCGACCGTCGCGCGCAGCACCAGACCCAGCTCGGGCTGGGCGTACACGCGGGTGCGGGCGGCGATGGCCTGGCCGGCGAGGACCGCCGCGCCGCCCACCGTGCCGGCCAGCAGCGACAGGGCCGCGGCCCGGCCCCACCGGGCCACCTCGTTCCGCTCGCTCATGCCAGCACTCCGCTTCGCTCGCTCATGCCGTTCCCTCCAGCGTTGCCGAGTCGGCGGCGCTGCCGGTCGGGGGCACCGCGCCGACGCCGAAGAAGGCCCGCCGGCGAAGCTGCGCCCACCGCCCGCCCGGCCCGCGGTCGCGACCCCGGAGCTGGGCGCCGCTGACCTCCGTGCCGGCGTGCCGGGCCGCCTGGTGGGCGGCCTCCGGGAGCGACCGTACGCCTTCCACGCCGGGCAGGACAGGCCTGCGTTCCGGGGCGGCGCCCAGCGCGGACAGCACGGTGGGCAGCAAGGCCGCCGCGGCTATCGCGTACCCCTCGGCGGAGGGGTGGAACCGGTCCCAGGCGAACATCCGGCCGGGCTCGGCGGCGAAGCGCGGCCCGAGCATGTCGCCCAGCGAGACGGTACGGCCGCCGGCCTCCACCACCGCGACCGTCTGCAAGGCGGCGAGCTGGCGGCTCCAGCGCCGGGCCAGCCAGCGCAGCGGCGGCTGGATCGGCCGGATGGTGCCCAGGTCGGGACAGGTGCCGACGACCACCTCACAGCCGGCCGCCCGCAGCGTGCGGACCGCGTCGACCAGGTAGCGCACCGCCACCGGGAACGGCGTGCGGTTGGTGACGTCGTTGCCGCCGACCAGGATCACTGCGACGTCCGGCTCGACCTCCAGCGCGGACTCGACCTGCGGCTTCAGCCCGGACGACAGCGCGCCGACCACGGCGAAGCGGTGCAGCCGGACCGGGCGGTGCAGGCGGCGGGACAGCCCGGTGGCCAGCAGCGAGCCCGGCGTCTCCCGGCGCCTGTGCACGCCGTACCCGGCCGCTGAGGAGTCGCCCAGGATGACCATGGTGACCGGCGGACCGGGCAGTCTCGCGCCGTAGACGCCGTCGCAGCGCGGCGGCGGGGCCTGGGCCATCGGGATGGTGCGGCGGGCCTGCCGGGCCTGGCCGAGCAGCACCCCGCCGGTGGCGGCGGTGGCCGCCACCGTGGCGCCCGTGCCGATCGCCGCGAGGCGGGCGATCTGCCGGGCGCGCTGCCGGCGGACCGGCGCGACGGAACCAGCGTCCCCCATGAACCGACAGTATCGCGCCGGTACGACCACTGCTGTCCGTGATCGGATGGCTGGGCGGTGCCCGAATTGGGTACCGATGGGGGCAGCGGACGCGGGCTTGCCACCGGGCCGCACCATGTCGGGCGGAGAGGGGCGACATCATGGGGAAGACGTTGAAGCGCAGCGCCGCGTTCGCCGCGCTGGCCCGGGCGCTGGCGGCGGGCACCCGGGGCGGGCCGTCGCTCGGGGCCCGGCTGGCGGCGCTGCCGCGGATGATCCGCGCGACCACCAGGGGCGAGTACGACGGCGGCCTGCGCCTGGCGCTGATGGCCGGGGCAACGGCGTACATCGTCTCGCCGATCGACCTGCTGCCGGAGATCCCGCTGGCGATCTTCGGGCTGGCCGACGACGCGGTCATGGTCACCTGGCTGGCGGGCAGCGTGCTCGCCGAGACCGAGCGGTTCCTGGAGTGGGAGGCACGTCGCAGCTCCGTCATCCCCGGGCATGTGGTGCCCTGACGGCACGTACGCTGGTCGGCGAACTGAGGGCTGACCGGCCGCCGGAACGACGGCGGCGCGACGAAGGGCACAACGAGGTGCAGTACTACGACAACGTCGTCGAGCTGATCGGCAACACCCCGCTGGTACGCCTGCGCAACGTCACCGAGGGCATCCAGGCCACCGTGCTGGCGAAGGTGGAGTACGTCAACCCGGGCGGCTCGGTCAAGGACCGGATCGCGCTGCGCATGGTGGAGGACGCCGAGAAGGCGGGCATCCTCCGGCCGGGCGGCACGATCGTGGAGCCGACCAGCGGCAACACGGGCGTCGGGCTGGCCCTGGTGGCCCAGCTCAAGGGCTACCGCTGCGTCTTCGTCTGCCCGGACAAGGTCAGCCAGGACAAGCAGGACGTGCTGCGCGCGTACGGCGCCGAGGTGGTGGTCTGCCCGACCGCCGTCGCGCCGGAGGACCCGCGCTCCTACTACAACGTCTCCGACCGGCTGGCCCGGGAGATCCCCGGCGCCTGGAAGCCCAACCAGTACAGCAACCCGGCCAACCCGCGCTCGCACTACGAGACCACCGGCCCGGAGCTGTGGCGGCAGACCGAGGGCAGGATCACCCATTTCGTCACGGGCGTCGGCACCGGCGGCACCATCTCCGGCATCGGCCGCTACCTCAAGGAGGCGTCCGAGGGCCGGGTCAAGGTGATCGGCGCGGACCCGGAGGGCTCGGTCTACTCCGGCGGCACCGGCCGGCCGTACCTGGTCGAGGGCGTCGGTGAGGACTTCTGGCCGGAGACGTACGACCGGTCGGTCGCCGACGAGATCGTCGAGGTGTCGGACAAGGAGTCGTTCGAGATGACCCGCCGGCTGGCCCGCGAGGAGGGGCTGCTGGTCGGTGGCTCCTGCGGCATGGCGGTGGTGGGCGCGCTGGAGGTGGCCCGCAAGGCCGGCCCGGACGACGTGATCGTGGTGCTGCTGCCGGACGGCGGCCGCGGCTACCTGTCGAAGATCTTCAACGACAGGTGGATGGCCCGGTACGGCTTCCTGGACGACTCGGGCACCGAGCCGACAGTCGCCGACGCGCTCGCCGGCAAGCCCGGTGGCCTGCCCGAGCTGGTGCACGTGCACCCGACCGAGACGGTCCGCGACGCGATCGACTACATGCGCGAGTACGGCGTCTCCCAGCTCCCGGTGCTCAAGGCCGAGCCGCCCGTGGTGACCGGCGAGGTGGCCGGCTCGATCGCCGAGAAGGATCTGCTCGACGCGCTGTTCACCGGCCAGGCCCACCTGCACGACACGATCGAGCGGCACATGGGCGAGCCGCTGCCGATGATCGGCGGCGGGCAGCCGGTGAGCGAGGCGGTCGGCCTGCTGGAGAAGGCGGACGCGGCGCTGGTGCTGGTCGACGGCAAGCCCAAGGGCGTGCTGACCCGGCAGGATCTGCTCGCCCACCTCGGCGCGCGCTGAGCCGGGCGGGGCCCCGGCACTTCCGGGGCCCCGCCCGTTCACAGCTCGCGGCCGTACCGCAGTTGCGGTACCAGCGCCGAGCCGATGTGCTCGTCCCGCTGCAGACCGGTCAGGACCCAGCCGCCGCGCTCGTAGAACCGGCGCGCGTGGGCGTTGTCCCGCAGCACCCACAGCGCCGCCCGGATCCACCCCCGGGCCCGCATCGCGTCCAGCGCGTCCACCATCAGCGCCCGCCCGGTGCCCCGGCCGCGCTCGGAAGGCTCCAGGTGGATCGCGTTCAGCAGCCCGGTCGCCGGGTCGCCCTCGTCGTCCGGCCCGAGGTAACTGAACCCGACCAGCCGCCCGTCCCGTTCGGCCACTGTCATCCGGTGGTCGGCGCCCTCCCAGGTCAGCCGTTCCACCCAGTAGCGGCCCATCGCCTCCGGTGTCGGGTTGGCGAGCGCCTCGGGCGGCAGGAACGACGAGTACGCCGCCACCCGGGAGCGCTGGTGCAGGGCGCCGACCGCCATCAGGTCGGCCTCGGTCGCGGAACGTAGGGAGATCGTCACCCGGGCGACGGTACCCGCCGGGGCGGCACCGGAACCGTCTGAAGATCCTCGGCTATCACCAGATCGCCGGTGAAGTGTTCGCGGGCCTCGTCGTGGAAGCGGCGCGGGTCGGCGTACCGCTGGGAGAAGTGGGTGAGCACGAGCGTGCGTACCCCCGACTCGGCCGCCACCCGCGCGGCCTGGCCGGCGGTGAGGTGCCCGACCTCGGCGGCGAGTGCCGCCTCCGACTCCAGGAACGTCGACTCGATCACCAGCAGGTCGGCGTGCTCGGCCAGCGCGTACACGCCGTCGCAGAGCCCGGTGTCCATCACGAACGCGAACCGCTGCCCCGGCCGGGTCACGCTCACCTCGTCGCGGGTCACGCGGCGTCCGTCGCGGTCCAGGTGGCCGTCGCGCAGCAGCTGCCCCACCTCCGGACCGGCGATGCCGTACGCGGCCAGCCGCTCCGGCAGCATCCGGCAGCCGTCCGGCTCGACCAGGCGGTACCCGTACGTCTCGATCGGGTGCCGCAGCCGGCGGGCCTCCAGCGTGCCGATGCCCAGGGTGATCCGCTGCCCGTCGGTGTCGATGGGCTCGACGGCGAGTTCGGCGGTCTCGTAGAAGCTGGAGGCGTGGCGCAGCCGGGCGAAGTACTCGGCGCCGCCGGCCGGGAAGTGCACCGCCACCGGGCGCGGTACGCGGTCCAGCGAGAGCCGCTGGATCATGCCGGGCAGGCCGAGGCAGTGATCGCCGTGGAAGTGGGTGACACAGATCCGGGTCAGGTCGGTGGCGGTGACCCCGGTGTGCAGCATCTGCCGCTGGCTGCCCTCGCCCGGGTCGAAGAGGATCACCTCGTCGTCCCAGCGCAGCAGGTAGCCGTTGTGGTTGCGCTGCCGGGTCGGGGCCTGGCTGGCCGTACCGAGCACCACCAGCTCACGCATGGACACGGCACCCTCCCGAGCACATGAAGCGACCCCCGGGGCTTCCGCGCTCGCGCGCGGGCCGGCTGGACTGGGCCGGCACCCCGGGGGTCGGGTGGCTGTCGTGGTTTCGCCGCACCGCTGCCACACGGTCTCGACGATCATGCAGGTGCCCGCCTCGCGGCGGACGAGATTTCACTGTCGAGGACAGCGGCTAGCGGACAGCCACCTCACGAGTCCGATTGCTATACAAGTCTGGACCACCTCCTTTCCCGTGTACCGCCACGCTATCCACTTCCCGGCCGCCGCGGCAACGGATTTCGATCACAGGCGACGCTCCAGGCCGATCGGGCCCTCGCGCGGGCCCTCCTCGTTCGCCGGCTGCACGGCCAGCGACGGGAAGTCGGCCAGGTCGCCCTCCGGCTCGGCGTCCCACTCCGGGAACACCAGCGGGCTCTGGAGGTAGAGGCAGAGCAACTGGGTGAGCTGGTGCAGGCCGTCGAGGTGGGTGCGCTCGTGGCCGTGCGTGGCGTCCACGCCGAACCCGAGCAGCGCCACCCGGGCGTGCGCCCCGGCCTCGACCGCCGCGGCCACGTCCGAGCGGTAGTAGTCGAACACGTCCCGGACCAGGTCGACGCCGTGCTCCTTGGCGATCGAGGCGAGGTTGCGGGTCAGGTGGTAGTCGAACGGGCCGACCCCGTCGCCCATCGCGAGCGTCGCAGCGGTCTCCCGGGACTGCTGGCCCGGCGCGACCACCGCCGCGTCCACCGAGACGATCTCCGCGACGTCCGGGTCCAGCCCGTGGCTGGCGCCGTGGCCGATCTCCTCGGTGACGGTGACCAGCAGGTGCGCGGTGACCGCCGGGGTGACCCCGGCGTCGACCATCGCCTTGAACGCGGTCAGCACCGCCGCCACGCCCGCCTTGTCGTCCAGGTGCCGGGACTTGACGTACCCGTTCGGGGTGATGGTCGGGTTGGGCAGGAACGCGACGAAGTCCCCGGCGTCGATGCCCAGCGCCCGCAACCCGGCCTCGTCGTGCACCGGCTCGTCCACCCGCACCTCGACCAGCTCCCAGCCGACGCCCTGGAGGTCGACCGCCTCGTTGTAGCGGTGGCCACTCGCCTTCAGCGGCAGCACCTGGCCGGTGACGACCCGCTCCAGGTCGTCGGTGAAGATCCGCACGTGGGCGCCCTCGGCGAAGCGGGCGCTGTGCGTACCGATCGGGTTTACCTCCAGCCGGCCGTTCTCCTTGAGCCGCTTCACCATGCCGCCGATGGTGTCGGTGTGCACCACGATCGCCCGGTCGGCGCCGGTCGACCGGGGGCCGGGCAGACAGGCGCTCAGCGCCCCGCGACGGGTCAGCGTGGAGCTGATCCCGATCGCGGAGAGCCGCTCGCCCACGTACTGCTGGATGTGGTCGGTGCGCCCCGACGGGCTGGGGATCTCCAGCAGCTCCACCAGCACCTGGCGGAGGTAGTCGAGGTCGAGCTTGAGCGGTTGGGGCTTGCGTGCGGTCATGCCCCAGAGCTTGCCGCACCGGCAGGCGACCAGAGTCGCTGCGGTGCCCGGGTACCCGGGAAGAGCAGGTCGACGAAGCGCTCGGCGGTCGGCTGCGGCTCGTGGTTGGCCAGTCCGGGCCGCTCGTTCGCCTCGATGAACACGTGTTCCGGCTGGTCCGGGGCGGGGACCAGCAGGTCCAGCCCGGTGACCGGGATGTCCAGCGCCCGGCTGGCGGTGACGCACGCCTCGGCGATCGCCGGGTGCAGCTCGGCGGTCACGTCGTGGATCGTGCCGCCGGTGTGCAGGTTGGCCGTCCGGCGTACCGCGAGCACCTCGCCCTCCGGGAGCACGTCGTGCATCCGGTACCCGGCCTCGGCCACCACCTCGCGGGTCATGTCGTCGATCGGGATGCGGGACTCGCCCCCGGTGGCGGCGGCCCGGCGACGGCTCTGCCGCTCGATCAGCTCGGTGATGTCGTGCACCCCGTCGCCGGTGATCTGCGCCGGGCGGCGTACCGCGGCGGCGACCACCTCGTGGTCGATCACCACGACCCGCAGGTCCTCGCCCGCGCGCAGCTCCTCGATCAGCACGTCCGGGCAGAACCGGCGGGCCAGCTCGACGGCCGCGGTCAGCGCCTCGGGCGTACGCACGCCGACGGTGATGCCGTTGCCCTGCTCACCCCGTGCCGGTTTGACCACCACCGGACCCACGTCGTTGAGGAACGCCACGTCGTCGGGCTCACCGGTGGCGGTACGCCCGCGCGGCACCGACAACCCCGCCTCGGTGAGGATGCGCCTGGTCACCCGCTTGTCGTCGCAGCGGCTCATGGCCACCGCCGAGGTCAGCTCCGACAGCGACTCGCGGGTGTGGATGGTCCGGCCGCCGGTGGTCAGCTTCAGCTCACCCCAGTGCGGGTCGGTCACCTCCACCCGGATGCCGCGGCGCATCGCCTCGTCCGCGACGATCTTCGCGTACGGGTTCAGCTCGTCGTACCCCTCGGGCATGGCGGGCAGGAACAGGCGCTCGTTGATCGGGTTCTTCCGCTTCACGCAGAGCGTGCCGGTGCGGTGGAAGCCGAGGCGCTCGTACAGCCGGATCGCACCCGAGTTCTCGGCCAGCACGGACAGGTCCACGAACGCCCGGCCGCGCTCGTCGAGCCGGTCGGCGAGCGCGGTGAGCAGCGCCTGCCCGGTGCCGGGCGGGGCGGTGTTGAAGTCCACGGTCAGGCACCACAGGCTGGCGCCGTTCTCCGGGTCGCCGAAGACCGCCACGTGGTCCACGCCGGTGATGGTGCCGACCACCTCACCGGTGGCGTCCTCGGCCACCAGGTGCAGGAACCGGTCCGTGCCGGCGTTGTCCACCAGCACCTCGACCGGGGCGGTGACCATGCCGTTGCGCGCGTAGATCCGGTTCACCGCCTCGGCGTCGGCGGCGTCGCGCAGCGGCCGGACGGTCAGCCCGGGCACCTCGCCGCCCTCGGTGGCGGCGGGCCGCTTCTCACCCAGCGGCAGCCGGTAGGTCAGCGACGGGTCGATGAACAGTTCGTCCGGCAGCCGGGACACCAGCACGTGCGGGTCGCGCAGGTAGATGCAAATGTCCCGGGCGCCGACCGCCTCGGAGCGCAGCACGTCGGCCACGTGCACCTGGTCGTCGAACGTCTGCCCGAACACCAGCCGGCCCCAGCCGCAGTCCAGCACCACGCCCGAGGCGTCGGTGGACGCGGTCTCCGGCTGTCGCGGCTCCGGCGTGCCGGGTGCGACCGGGTCACCGCCGGGGCCGATGCGTTCCCGGCGGCGCCCCAGCACCCGTTCCCGGTCGGTACGCGCCGTTCCGGTGGCGAGGGTGTCGGTCACGGTCAGTCGATTCCGTGGCTCTGGAGCCACATTTCCAGGAGTCCCAGTTGCCACAGCTTGTTTCCGTTCAACGGGGTCAGTTCGGCATTCGGGTCGGCGAGCAGCGCGTCGACGTAGTCGGCGCGGAACAGGTCGCGACGGCGGGCCTCCGGCGAGGTGAGCGCGTCGCGTACCCGGTCGAGGAGCTTGCCCTCCAGGTGGGTGAGACCGGGCACCGGGAAGTAGCCCTTGGGCCGATCGATGACCTCGTGCGGCAGGACCCGGCGGCCGATCTCCTTGAGCACGCCCTTGCCGCCCTGGGCCAGCTTCAGCTCCGGCGGGCAGCTCGCGGCCAGCTCGACGAATTCGTGGTCGAGGAACGGCACCCGGGCCTCCAGCCCGTGCGCCATGGTCATGTTGTCGACCCGCTTCACCGGGTCGTCGGTCAGCATGACCTGGGTGTCGATCCGCAGGCCCGCGTCGACGGCGGTCTGCGCACCCGGGCGGCCCAGGTGCGCGGCGACGAACTCCCGCGCCGGATCGCCGTCGGCCAGCCACGCCGGGTTGAGCACCCGGGCCAGTCCGGCCGCGTCGCGGTCGAAGAACGCCTTCGCGTACGTCTCGACCGCCTGCTCCCGGTCCACCCCGGCGAGCGGCGGGTACCAGTGGTAGCCGCCCAGGATCTCGTCCGCGCCCTGGCCCGACTGCACCACCTTGACGTGCTTCGCGACCTCCTGGCTGAGCAGCCAGAACGCCACGCAGTCGTGGCTGACCATGGGTTCGCTCATGGACGCGACGGCGGCCTCCAGCGGCGGCAGCAGGTCGCCGGTGGGCACCCGGATCTGGTGGTGGTCCGTGCCGAACGTCTTCGCCACCAGGTCGGAGTAGACGAACTCGTCGCCCTCCCGGCCGCCGACCGCGTCGAAGCCGATGGAGAACGTGGCCAGGCCGGACCGCGCCTGCCCCTCGCCGGCGAGCAGCGCGACGACCAGGCTGGAGTCGAGGCCGCCGGAGAGCAGCACGCCCACCGGCACGTCGGCCACCATGCGGCGGCGTACGGCGGTGGTCAGCGAGTCGAGCAGCGCGTCCTGCCAGTCCCGCTCGGACCAGCCGGCCCGCTCGGCAGCGCGGCCGAAGGACGGATCCCAGTACACCCGCTCGCGGGTGGAGCCGTCCGCCTCGTACACCCGGACCGTGGCCGGGGGGAGCTTGGTGACGCCGGCCAGGATGGTGCGCGGCGGCGGCACGATGCTGTGGAAGCTCAGGTAGTGGGCGAGCGCGACCCGGTCGATGGTGGTGTCGACGCCGCCACCGGCGAGCAGCGCCGGCAGGGTGGAGGCGAACCGCACCACGCCGGGGCTCTCGGCCAGGTAGAGCGGCTTGATGCCGAGGCGGTCCCGGGCCAGCACCAGGCGGCCGGTGTCGCGCTCGCTGATCGCGACGGCGAACATGCCGATCAGGTGGTCGACGAAGTCGAGCCCCCACTCGGCGTACGCCTTGACCACGACCTCGCTGTCGCCGGACGAGAAGAACCGGTGGCCCTTGGCCTGGAGCTCGGCGCGCAGTTCCCGATAGTTGTAGATGCAGCCGTTGAAGACACCGGTGAGCCCGGCGGCGGCGTCAACGATGGGTTGGCCGCTCGCCGCGGACAGGTCGATGATCTTCAGGCGCCGGTGTCCCAGCGCGGTCGGGCCCTGCGACCAGACGCCGCTGTCGTCGGGCCCTCGGTCACTCATCGTGGCCGCCATCCGCTCCACGGCCGAGACGTCGGCGCGTGAACCGTCACGGCGGAACTCTCCCGCAAGTCCGCACATACGAGCCAATGCTGCCAGAGCTTGTTGCAGTTCGCCTGTTGAGACGATGACGAACGTGTGACAGCTTGCTACGATGCGCCGTCACGCAGGGTGGTCGCCTGTCATGCCTTCGGTTCCTGCCCTCCAGGCCGCAGATGCCGGAAACCCGGCCTGCCCTCGGTGTGAGGAACACCGCACGAACCGGCGCCGCCCCGGCGTCGTCGGCTTTCACCGATCTTGCACTTTGGTGCCCCGCAATCCTCGCGAACCGGATAACCTGCGGGCCCAAACTGCAAGATCGCGCGTGCGTAGACGCTGCCGGCACGGTGATCGGCCTCGCCGTTCACCGTGCCGGACTCGTGGTTCGGATCTCGGGCTAGCCGGCGGTGCGGGCCACGCCGACCGGGCAGCTCAGCCCGTTCGGTCCGTGGTTGCAGTAGCCGTTCGGGTTCTTCGTCGGAGCCAGGTACTGCTGGTGGTAGTCCTCGGCGAAGTAGTAGTCGCCGAGCGGGGCGATCTCGGTGGTGATCTCACCCTTGCCGGCCCGCTCCACGATCGGCGCGAACGCGTCCCGCGACGCCTTGGCGGCGGCGAGCTGCTCGTCGGTCGTGGTGTAGATGGCCGAGCGGTACTGGGTGCCCACGTCGTTGCCCTGGCGCATGCCCTGGGTCGGGTCGTGGTTCTCCCAGAAGACCTTGAGCAGGTCCTCGTAGGCGATCTTCGACGGGTCGTAGACCACCTGGACCACCTCGGCGTGCCCGGTCATGCCGGAGCAGACCTCCTCGTACGTCGGGTTGGTGGTGTACCCGCCCGCGTAGCCGGCGGACGTGGTGATCACGCCGGGGAGGGTCCAGAACAGCCGCTCGGCGCCCCAGAAGCAGCCCATGCCGAAGACGGCGACCTGCGCGCCCTCGGGGAACGGGCCCTTCAGCGAGGAGGGCAGCACCTCGTGCCGGTCGGCGATCGGCATCGCGATCGGGCGGCCCGGCAGGGCCTGGTCAGGAGAGATCATCTCGGCCTTCATGCGGCGGAGGAACACGGTGGGACTCCTCTCTTGGCTTTCCCAGCGTGTGCAACAGCGTCGGCCCCCGGTTCCTTACCCGCCCACGCCGCCGTCAGGCCAGCGCCGCCGAGATCCGCCCGGCGAAGTCCGTCGCCTCGGCGTCGTCTGCGTACCGGGTTCGCGGCCAGAAGAAGCCGCGCAGTCCGTCGCCCTTGGTCCGGGGCACCACGTGGGTGTGCAGGTGCGGTACGGACTGGGACACCCGGTTGTTCATCGCCACGAACGTCCCACCGGAGCCCAGACCGGTCTCCACCGCCACGGCGATGCGCTGCACCAGCCGGAAGTAGCCGGGCAGCGCGTCGGCGGGCAGGTCGGACAGGGTGACCAGGTGGGTGCGGGGCACCACGAGCACGTGGCCCGTGAACACCGGCCGGGTGTCGAGGAACGCGACCCCGTCCGGCTCGTCGGTCACCCGGAACGCCGGCACCTCGCCCGCCACGATCCCGCAGAACACACACCCGCTCATCCGCCCACCCTAGGCCCGGCCCGGCCACCCCACCTCCCAGCGAGCGCGATCATGAGGTTGGCGGCGACAAATCGGACGGCAGGCACCGCTAGCCTCATGATCAGCGCGAAACCGGGCGGGGTCAGGGGCGGGGTCACGAGCGGTCGAGGTAGGCGTCCCAGTCGTCTTCGGGGATACCGGTCGGGCCTGTCTCACCGTTGGCCAGGCGCGCCCGGATGTCCGCCTCCCACCGCAGCGCCCATCCGCGCAACTCGTCGACCTGCTGTTCGGTGAGCCCGTACGAACGAAAGGTCCGACCGTCCCGCTCCGTCACACCACCAGCCGGTCGGCCAGTTCGTCCAACGAGAAACCGGCGGTGTGACGGGCGCCGAGGTGCTCCAACTCCGGCCATGTGAGCCGCTCGGAGGCCGCGCGGACGTCGATGTAGTCCCGGTGCGCGGCACGGTCGTGCAGCGCGCGGACCTTCAGCCCGACCGCGTCCTCGAAGGCCAGCACCGGGCCCAACGCCATGCGGGCGGGCGGCGCGAGCGCCTCTTTGAGCAGGTCGACCTCGCACGAGGAGGTGTCGTCCGAGATCAGCAGGCGAGCCATGCGCGGCGTCGACTCGATGATCCGAGCGGAGAACCCGGCCGCGACGTAGGCGGCGGCAAGGCGATCCGTCACGGCGTCGAGCGGCATCACGGCGGCCGTGGCGAAGTCGATGTCCTGGGAGGGCCGGTCGACCAGGTCGTGGGCGCACATGGCATAGCCGCCGGCGAGCATCAACCCCAGGTCGTCACCAGCAGCGAAACCGATCTCCAGCAGGCGACGGTGCAGCGCGTCCATCACCCGGCGACGAGGTCGGGCAGTTGCCGCTCCCAGAGCCGGGTCACCCGGCGCGCGGTCAAGCGCCGAATACGTGGCCAGTCCTGGCGGAGCAGCGCGGCGTTGACGTATCTGATGATGTCGTCCCGCTGGCCGCAGTCCAGCAGGAGGCAGTAGAGGGTCAGCCGCTCACCCGCGTCACCCACGTCGTAGTCGCCGGGGCCGGACCAGGCGAGGCGCACGGGCAAGCTGACTCGCCCCGACCGCGGGCCGCTCAGGAGACCCAGCGAGGTGGGGATCCGGTCGGCGACGCCGTGCAGGCGAGAGGGGAGCGCCCCGGTCGTACTCACCGGACCAGTATGGCCGACCGCTCCGACACCCTCGCGGTTGTGACTCGCGCCGGGTTGCCGGGAGCCGGACCGGGTGGGGGGCTAACGTCTGCGGCATGAGCCACGGCTTCGAGACACTCGCCATCCACGCCGGTCAGGACCCGGAGGCCCGCACCGGTGCGGTGATCCCGCCGATCTACCAGACCAGCACGTACGCCCAGGACGCCGTCGGAGCGCCCCGCGAGGGCTACGAGTACAGCCGCTCCGGCAACCCGACCCGGGACGCGCTCCAGGAGTGCCTGGCCGCGCTGGAGGGCGGCCCGGTGGCACTCGCCTTCGCCAGCGGCCTCGCCGCCGAGGACACGCTGCTGCGGACCGTCTGCAAGCCGGGCGACCACGTGGTGATCCCGGACGACGCGTACGGCGGCACCTACCGGCTGTTCGCCAAGGTGGCCGAGCGCTGGGGCCTGGCGTACACCCCGGCGAAGGTCTCCGACCCGGACGCCGTGCGCGCCGCGATCCGCCCCGGCGCCACCCGGATCGTGTGGGTGGAGACGCCGACCAACCCGCTGCTCGGCATCGCCGACATCGCCGCGCTCGCAGCGGTGGCGCACGACGCGGGCGCGCTGCTGGTGGTCGACAACACGTTCGCCTCGCCGTACCTCCAGCAGCCGATCGCGTTCGGCGCGGACGTGGTGGTGCACTCCACCACCAAGTACGTCGGCGGACACTCCGACGTGGTCGGCGGCGCGCTCGTCGCGGCGGACCGCACGCTCGGCGAGGAGCTGCGCTACCACCAGAACGCGATGGGCGCGGTCAACGGCCCGTTCGACGCCTGGCTCACCCTGCGCGGCATCAAGACCCTCGGGGTACGGATGGACCGGCACTGCGACAACGCCGAGCGGATCGCGGCCTACCTGGACGGACACGCCAAGGTCGCCCAGGTCGTCTATCCCGGCCTGCCCTCGCACCCCGGTCACGAGGTGGCCGCCAAGCAGATGCGCCGGTTCGGCGGCATGATCTCGTTCCGCGCGGCGGGCGGCGAGGAGCACGCCGTCCAGATCTGCAACCGGGCCCGGCTGTTCGTGCTCGCCGAGTCGCTGGGCGGCGTGGAGTCCCTGATCGAGCACCCGGGCCGGATGACACACGCGAGCGCTGCGGGTTCGCCGCTTGAAGTTCCCGGCGATCTCGTGCGACTGTCTGTCGGCATCGAGACGGTCGACGACCTGCTCGCCGATCTGGAGCAGGCCCTGGGCTGACCGCTGGCTGGGGAGGGTGGCAGTGCCGGACATCTTGCCGACGACCTGGGTCGGGACGACCGCGAAACAGATCGCCCGGGCGGTACGCCGTGGCGACGTCTCCGCCACCCAGGTCGTCGCCGACCACCTGGACCACGTCGCCCGGGTCGACGCCGAGCTGGGCGCGTTCCGCACGGTACGCGGCGGCGAGGCGATCACCGAGGCGGAGAAGGTCGACGAGCAGGAGGAACTGGCGAACCTGCCGCTGGCCGGGGTGCCGGTGGCGGTCAAGGAGAACACGCCGGTGGCCGGCCTGCCCACCTGGAACGGGTCGGCCGCCATGCGTACCGAGGTGGCGGAGGCCGACCACGAGGTGGTCCGGCGGCTGCGCGGCGCGGGCGCTGTCATCCTCGGCGTTACCCGGATGCCGGAACTGGGCCTGTGGGCCCTCACCGACGACGACACCGCCGTGACCCGCAACCCGTGGGATCCGGCGCGTACCCCCGGCGGCTCGTCCGGCGGCGCGGCCGCCGCGGTGGCCGCCGGGCTGGTGCCGATGGCCCACGGCAACGACGGTCTGGGGTCGATCCGCATTCCGGCAGCCTGCTGCGGCCTGGTCGGGCTCAAGCCCGGTCGGGGCGTGGTGCCCTGCCAGCTCGGCGCGGACGACTGGTTCGGCCTCACCGAGCACGGCATGCTGACCAGCACCGTGGCCGACGCGGTGGTCGGCTTCTCGGTGCTGGCCGGCCGCCGGCCGGACAAGCTGGTCCCGCCGGAGCGGCTGCGGGTGGGCGTCTCGCTGCGCTCGCCGGTACGCGGCGTCTCGCCGGACGCGCCGAACCGGGACGCGGTCGCCGCCGCCGGACGGCTGCTCGCCGCCGCCGGCCACGACACCGTGCCCGCCGATCCGGTCTACCCGACCCGGCTCGGCCTCCAGGGCATCGCCACCTGGTTCGCGGCCGCCGCCGCCGACGTGCGCGCCGCCGGGGTGGCGCCGCGTCAACTCCAGCGACGCAGCCGCCGGCACGTCACGCTCGGCGAGTGGGCGCAGCGCCGGGGGTACGTGCGGGAGGCCGACCGGGCCGCCTGGCGCGAACGGTCCGTGCACTTCTTCGCGGACAACTCGATCGACCTGCTGCTCACCCCGGCGCTGGCCGGGCCGCCGCCGGAGGCCGCCGGCTGGTCGGGCCGCTCCTGGCTCGCGAACATGTCGACCAACATCCGGTACGCCCCGTACGCGGCGCCGTGGAACATCGCCGGGCTGCCGTCGATCGTGGTGCCGGTCGGGCGCCGCCCGGACGGCCTGCCGGTGGGCGTGCAGTTCGTCGGCCCGCCCGGCTCGGAACTGCTGCTGCTCGGGGTGGCCGGCCAGTTCGAGATGCAGGCGCCGTGGGCCCGGCACGCACCCGGCTATCCCCGCGTCGGAACGGGGTCGCCGGCCACCGCGTGATCGTCTAGCGTGTGCGCACCCCTGTCGCACACCACCTCGGACGGTCCCCGATGCACTGCCAGACCTGCGGGGACCCCACGTCCCCCGCCTTTGAGGAGTGCCGGCGCTGCGGCACCCGAGTCGGTCAGCCCGCCGTGAGCCCCGGCGTGCCCACGTACGGGGTGCGTGGGCTGGCCGTGGCCGGTGCGGCAGCGGTCGGCGCCGCCACCCTGTGCTATCTGCTCACCGCCCTGTTCCCGCTGGTGGGTGTGCGGATGGCCCGCTCGGCCGCCGAGCAGCTCGACCGGGACGTGCTGCTCGGCGCGGTGCTGGCCGAGGTGCTGTTCTCGGTGCCCTACCTGCTCGCCCTGCTGACCGCGGCGACGCTCGTGGTGATCTGGACCTGGCGGGCCCGCAAGAACCTGGACGCGTTCCCGGGTGCCGTGCCCAACCTCGGCCCGGCGTGGGCGATCGCCGGCTGGCTGGTGCCGCTGGCCAACCTCGTCGTACCGGCCCGGGTGCTCGCCGACCTGCTCCGCAACAGCGTCTGGCGGCGCCGCCAGTCGTGGCTCGTCGGGGTGTGGTGGGCGAGCTGGCTGGTGTTCCTGATCGGTGACCGGTGCGTCGCCCGGGCCGAGCAGCAGCGCTACGACCGGCTGACCGAGCTGCCCCGCAACGACGCGGAGTTCGGCACGTACGTGCGCCACTACGAGGACGCGCTCGGGCCCCGGCTGGTGCCGGCGGCGGCCTGCCTGGTCGCCGGGATCGCGTTCGTCGTGCTGATCCGCCGGATCTCCGCCGCCCAGCAGGACCGGCTCTCCCGGGCCGTCCCCGCCTGGCCGGGACAGCCGGTCTGGCCCGGACATCCGGTCCAGCCCGATCAGCCGGTCCGGCCCGGACACCCGGGCCGGCCCGCGCCCGCCGCGCCGCCGCCGGTTGCGCCGACGCCTGCCGCGCCTGCCGGCTTCGCGCCTGCCGCGCCCGCCTTCGGCGCGGCTGCTCCCCGGGACGGCGCGGACGGTGCCTCGGCGACGTCGCCGCAGGTTCCGCCCGCCCCGGGTGGCACGATCGGGGCATGACGGAACTGGTCGGTCTCGCCGACGTACAGGCCGCGCGGGAACTGCTCGCCGGTGTCACCCGTACCACCCCGCTGGAGCCGTCCCGGCCGCTCAGCGCCGCGCTCGGCGGGCCGGTCTGGCTCAAGTGCGAGAACCTCCAGCGCGCCGGGTCGTACAAGGTGCGCGGCGCGTACGTGCGCATCTCCCGGCTCTCGGCCGAGGAGCGGGCCCGCGGCGTGGTCGCGGCGAGCGCCGGCAACCACGCCCAGGGGGTGGCGCTCGCCGCCGGGCTGGTCGGCGCGCACGCCACCGTCTTCATGCCGGTCAACGCGCCGCTGCCGAAGGTCGCCGCCACGAAGGGGTACGGCGCGCAGATCGAGCTGGTCGGCAACACGGTGGACGAGTCGCTCGTCGCGGCGCAGACCTTCGCCGAGCGGACCGGAGCGGTGTTCATCCACCCGTTCGACCACGCGGACGTCATCGCCGGGCAGGGCACCGTGGCGCTGGAGATCCTCGAACAGTGCCCGGACGTGCGCACCATCGTGACCGGGGTGGGCGGCGGCGGGCTGGTCTCCGGCATGGCGGTGGCGGCCAAGGCGCTGCGTCCCGACGTACGCGTGATCGGGGTCCAGGCGGCGAGCGCCGCCGCGTTCCCGCCCTCCCTGCGGGCCGGCGAGCCGTTGCGGCTGCCCTCGTTCGCGACGATCGCCGACGGAATCGCCGTCGGCCGTCCGGGCGAGCTGACCTTCACCCATGTCCGCAAGCTCGTCGACGAGGTCGTCACGGTCTCCGAGGAGGACATCTCCCGGGCGCTGCTGATGCTGCTGGAACGCGGCAAGCAGGTCGTCGAGCCGGCCGGCGCGGTCGGCGTGGCGGCGCTGCTGGCCGGCGCGGTGGAGGTGACCGCGCCGGTCGTCGCGGTGCTGTCCGGCGGCAACATCGACCCGCTGCTCATGCTCCGGGTGATCGAGCACGGCCTGGCGGCGGCCGGCCGGTTCCTGCGGATCACCGTGCGCTGCACGGACCGGCCCGGCCAGCTCGCCTCCCTGCTCGGCGAGATCGCCGAGCACCGGGCCAACGTGGTGGACGTGGTGCACCAACGCGCCAACCCGCACCTGCGCCTCGGCGAGGTGGAGGTGGCGCTGTCCGTGGAGACCCGCGGGGTGGAGCACTCGGACACACTGATCAGCGCGTTGCGGGCCAGCGGCTACCAGGTGGTCTTCACCGGCGAGGGCTGAGCCCTCGGCGGAATCGCGAACGCCCGAGCGGAACGGGAACACCGCGGAACGCGAACGCCCCGGCCGGGTGATCCGGTCGGGGCGTTCGGGTGTGCGGCTCGGGTCCGAGGAGGGCCTGTCAGCCTCGGTCGGGTCCGGGACCCGAGCCATCCGGCGCGGGTCCGGAAGGGGTCAGCCGCTGTACGGCTCGAAGGAGACGATGGTCACCTTGATATCGGCGCCGCTGGGCGCGGTGTAGGTGCAGGTCTGACCCGCCTTGCCACCGAGGATCGCCTTGCCGAGCGCGGACTCGGGGCTGTAGACCGTGAGGTCGGTGGTGGAGGCGATCTCCCGGGAGCCGAGCAGGAAGGTCTCGCTGTCGTCGGCGTCGTCGTCGAAGTAGATCTTCACGACCATGCCCGGCGACACCGCGTCGGCGTCCGGCGCCTCACCGACCTTGGCGGTGCGCAGCAGCTCCTTGAGGTAGAGGATGCGGCCCTCGGCCTTGCCCTGCTCCTCACGGGCGGCGTGGTAGCCACCGTTCTCCCGCAGGTCGCCCTCCTCGCGCCGGGCGTTGATCTCGGCGGCGATGACCGGCCGGTTGGCGATCAGCTCGTCGAGCTCGGCCTGCAGACGGTCGTAGGCGTCCTGGGACAGCCAGGTGGCGGGCGCCTCGTTTCCATTTGTGGACACAGGCGGTCTCCTCGATTGGTGCGGACTGGCTGACAGGTGAACTTGCAAGGTTACCAGTGCGGGTCGCGTCGAGGTGCGATCAATCACCCCGGGTGCCGGTGACGGGACCGGGGTGCGGTGGCCGGCGACTCGCCGGCGGTCCGGCTCAGCCGGCGGGCCGGCAGCGCAGGACCTCGCCGATGAACGGGCGGGCGCTCGTGGGCACCTCCTGGCGGGCGCGGATGTGGCGCTGGCCGGGCTCCGCGGTCACGGTGGCCTCGGCGCTGCCCACCTGGGCCCCGTCGTGGGAGCGGGCCCGCAGCAGGCAGGTGGCGGAGCCGCCCGGCGGCACGGTGACCCGGAAATCGACCACCACCCGGGAGTCGGTGATGTCGGTGTAGCTGATCATCTCGCCCTGGTACTCCGGGTCGCCGTACTGGTAGTAGAGCTTCGCCGCGCCCAGCCCGAGGACGGCGAGCAGGATCGTCACGGTGAGGGCGAGCAGGAGGGGCCGGCGGCGTCCCGGCTCCCGGCGGCGGCCGTAGCGGCCCGCCGGGAAGACCGGCGCCTCCGCGGCGACTGTGGCGTGCGTCTCGCTCACCGGCGGGTATCTCCTGGCGTTGTTGTCGGCGGCATCGGCAAGAATGGCTAGGTCCATCTTCCCAGCCCGGCGCTGAGTCAAGGATGGCAGGTCGGCCTGGACCGGCGGGCGTGGCCCTGGCCACTCCGGTGGTGGGCCCGGCCGGCCGTCACGGGGGCTTTCGCGGGCGCGGGGGGAGATTCCGGCAGGTCAGCCGGCCGGCCCGGGGGTCGGTCGGCGGGCACAGACGAGGAGCGCCGAAGGTGGCAGAACAGCTGCGTCTCATGGCCGTGCACGCCCATCCCGACGACGAGTCGAGCAAGGGCGCCGCCATGATGGCGAAATACGTCGCCGAGGGGGTGGACGTCCTGGTCGTCACCGCCACCGGTGGCGAACGGGGCAGTGTGCTCAACCCCAAGATGGACCGCCCCGACGTCTGGGCGAACATCGGTGACATCCGGCGGGCCGAGATGGACGCCGCCCGGGCGATCCTCGGCGTCGAGCAGGCGTGGCTCGGCTTCGTCGACTCCGGGCTGCCCGAGGGCGACCCGCTGCCGCCGCTGCCGGAGGGCTGCTTCGCCCTCCAGGACGTGGACGTCGCCGCCGCGCCGCTGGTGCGCCTGATGCGGCAGTTCCGCCCGCACGTCGTCACCACGTACGACGAGGAGGGCGGCTACCCGCACCCCGACCACATCATGACCCACAAGATCACCGTTGCGGCGTTCGACGCGGCCGGTGACCCGGAGCGCCACCCCGAGCTGGGCGAGCCGTGGCAGCCGCTGAAGCTCTACTACGACGTGGGCTTCTCCCGCGCCAAGATCATGAGCCTGCACGAGGCGGTGCTCGAAGCCGGGCTCGAGTCGCCGTACGGCGAGTGGATGAAGCGCTGGGACGAGCGCCCCGACAAGGGCGCCCGGATCACCACCCGGGTCGAGTGCGCCGACTACTTCTCGGTCCGCGACGACGCGCTGCGCGCGCACGCCACCCAGATCGACCCGGACGGCTTCTGGTTCCAGGTGCCGATGGAGCTGCAGAAGCGCGCCTGGCCGACGGAGGACTTCCAACTCGCCCGCTCGCTGGTCGACAGCCCGCTGCCCGAGTCCGACCTGTTCGCCGGCGTGCGAGAGGCGTGCCGTGCCCACTGACCCGGCCGGGGTCTACCCTGGTGCCCAGTCGCACATCGGAGGAACACCATGCTGACCACCGTCGAGGTGCTCGCGCAGAACAACTTCGGTGACACCCGTACGGGTGGTCTGGCCGGTCCGATGGGCCTCTTCCTCATCGTCGCGCTGGCCACCGTCACCGTCCTGCTGATCCGCAACATGAACGCCCGGCTGCGCCGGCTGCCCGACCGCTTCCCGCAGCAGGGCGCCCCGGGCCGGGCCGATTCCGCAGTCGCCGATCCGACAGACGGGCGCGTCGAGCAGGATTCACCGACGAACGCGCCCAACGGCTCCCAGCAGCACCGGAACAGCTGAACACCGCGTGAATCACGTCGAAGCCGGTCGTCGCCCCCTGTTGCGACCACCGGCTTTGGCTTAGCCTTCCGCCGGGGGGACCGTCAGGCCCCGGACCCTGCGCGGAAGGGGGACGCCGATGTCGAAGACAGCACCGGCCCCCGACCATGCCCCCGCCCGACCCGTCGGCGGGGCGGCCCCGTGACCACCGAGCCGGCCGACCGTTCCCCCGACCGGATCGGCCTGCGCGGGACACCGGTGGGCGTCGTCCTGCTCACCGTCGCGGTCGCGCTGACCGGTCTGCTCGCCGCCGCGCTCGGCCTCACCGTCCCGTCACACCTGCCGGCCGACGAGGCACTGCCCGGTCCGGCGCGCTTCGGCATCGCCGCCGCCGCGTTCGCGGTGGCCCAGCTCGCCCGGCTGCGCTTCCGCAGCGCCTCGGGCATGGTGAGCATCACCTGGGGCGAGGCGGCGCTCGTGGTGTGCCTCTGGCTGGTGCCGGCCGGCTGGCTCCCGGCCGCCGCCCTGCTGGGCGTGGGCGCCGCCTGGACCGTAATGTCGGTCGTCTCCGACCGCCGTCCCGCGCTGGAACTGGTGGGGATCGCCGGTTCGCTCACCGCCGCCACCGCGCTCGCCGCGGCCGTCGCCACCGCGCTCGGCCCGCCGCTGCCCGCCGCGCCCACCCCGGAGCTGGCCCTCACGCTCACCGCCGCCGCGGTGACGTACCTGCTGACCACCGCCTTCCTGGGCGCGGTCACGCTCGCCCTGCGGCACGGCATCGCGATCGGGCCGCCGCTGCTCGCCGCGCTGCGCGGCAAGCTGCTCATGTTCGTCGGCAACGTGGCGGTCGGCCTGGTGGTCGTCGCGCTGCTCGAACTCGACGCGCGCTGGCTGCTGCTCCTGCCGCCGCCGCTCTGGCTGCTCCAGCAGACCTACCGCCACCGGCTCCGCGCCGACCAGGAGCGGCGCACCTGGCGGGCGTTCGCCGAGGCCACGGCCGCGCTCAACCAGCTCGACGAGCGCGGCGTGGCGACCGCCGCGGTGACCGGCGCGCTCACCCTGTTCGGCGCGGAACTGGTCGAGGTCGACGTGGCCCGGGGCGAGGGCCGCTGGCGCCGCTACCGGGCCGACCGCGGCGGGCAGGTACGCGACCGGGAGGTGGAGCCGTCCGCGGGCGCCGACCCGGGGGAGCACGAACTGGTGCGGCGCCTCGCGGTGGGATCGAACGAGGTCGGACGCCTGCGGGTGCGGTTCGCCCGGTCCGCCCCGCCGAGCGCCCGGGAACGCGACGGCGTGGCGGCTTTCGGCGACGCCCTGGCCGCCGCCCTGCACGACGCCGCCACGCACCGGGAGCTGCGTCTGGTCACCGCCCGCTCGTCGTACGACGCGGTGCACGACCAGCTCACCGGACTGCTCAACCGGGCGGCGCTGCTGGCCAAGGGGGACCAGGCGCTGCGGCAGCGTGCGCACGACCACCCGGTGGCCCTGCTGCTGCTCGACGTGAACCAGTTCAAGGAGGTCAACGACACGCTCGGGCACTCGGCGGGCGACCAGTTGCTGCGGCTCACCTCCAACCGGCTCGCCGCGCTGACCCGGCCGGGCGACCTGCTCGGGCGCCTCGGCGGCGACGAGTTCGCCCTGCTGCTGACCTCGGTGCCGCTGGTCGAGGACCGGACAGCCCCGCTGGCGTACGCGCTGCGCCAGGCCCGGGAGGTCGCCGAGCGCCTCGCCGCGCCGACCGAGGTGGCCGGGGTGCGGATGTCGGTCGAGGTGGCGGTGGGCGTGGTGGTGGCCGACGCGGGCGCCGCCGACCTGACCGAGCTGCTGCGGCGCGCCGACATCGCCATGTACCAGGCGAAGGAGGGCGGCGGCAGCGTCGCCGCGTACGACAGCTCCCGCGACGCGGCGAGCACCGACCACCTGGCGTTGCTCGCGGAGATGCGGGAGGCGCTGGCCGCCGACGACCAGCTGGTGCTGGCGTTGCAGCCGGCGGTGGACCTGGCCACCGGCGCGCCGACCGGGGTGGAGGCGCTGATCCGGTGGCGGCATCCGCGCCGGGGCTGGCTCGGCCCGGCCGACTTCATCCGCCCGGTGGAGAACAGCGAGCAGCTCGGCAGCTTCACCCGGTACGTACTGGACAAGGCACTGGAGGTCGCCTCCGGCTGGGCGCGGGACGGGCTGGACGTCCCGATCTCGGTGAACCTGTCCGCGCGCAGCCTGCTCGACCCGCGGCTGCCCGCCGAGATCGAGGAGGCGCTGCGCCGCCACCAGGTGCCGCCGCACCGGCTGGTTCTGGAGATCACCGAGACGGTGGTGATGAGCGAGCTGGAGGTCATCGACGAGGTGCTGGCCACGCTGCGTGCCATGGGCGTGCAGCTCGCCGTGGACGACTTCGGCACCGGGTTCTCGTCGCTGACGTTCCTCACCCGGATCGCCGTGGACGAGTTGAAGGTGGACCGCTCGTTCGTGCTCCGGATGGCCGACTCACCGGAGGCGGCGGCGATCGTCCGGACCACCGTCGGGCTGGCCCACGAACTGGGGCTGCGGGTGGTGGCCGAGGGCGTGGAGACCGCCGAGCAGCGCACCGCGCTGGCCGAGCTGGGCTGCACCGCCGCCCAGGGCTACCACTTCTTCAAGCCGATGCCGGCCGACAAGATCGGCGCGGTGCTCGGGTCACTGCGCGACGCCGCCCCGGGCAACGTCTTCCCGCTGCGCGCCGACGGCGCCTCCTGACCGGTCCGTCCGCCGTGGACGGGGCAGCGGAGGACACCCGGCCGGTCCTACGCTGCTGGCACGGCGGGCGCGACGGGCGTCCCCGCTGACGTCCACACGGGGAGGACGACGATGAGACGTTCCTGGCGACAGGTTCTGCTCGCCTCGACCATGGCGCTGGTCACCGGCGCCACCGGCCTGGTCATGTCCGCGCCGGCGCAGGCCCGGCCGGCGGAGTCCTGGTCGTTCAGTGTCACCGGCGAGCCCGGTGATCCGATCACCGCCGGCAACTCCTACTCCTACAGCTCCGCCGCGCCGACGCCGGGCGACGAGATGAACGCGTGGGGCGGCGAGCAGCAGCGGTTCGGGATGGAGTTCTGGAGCGACACCGACAACACCTGGCGCCTGGGCATCTCCGCCCCGGCCGGTCAGACGCTGAAGGCGGGTGACACCTACCAGAACGTCAGCCAGCCGGTCTACGGGAGCGACGCGGCCAGCCTGCAGCTCTACAACGGCGGTTGGGGGCGCTCCTGCGCGCAGAGCACCGGTTCGTTCACGGTCCTGCACGCCGACTGGGGCCCGTTCGACTACGTCGAGCGCTTCGACGCCACCTTCGAGATCCGGTGTGAGGGCGCGGCCGGCAGCCTGCGCGGCGAGATCCACATCGGGAACCCGCCGCCGCTGCCGGCACTCGACGTCACCCTGACCGTCGACCCGGTGGCGACGGTGGACAACAAGGGCATCGCCACCGTCCGCGGATCGATCACCTGCACCCGGGCGGACTCCTTCTCCATCGCGGGCGAGCTGGTCCAGGAGCAGAAGAAGGCGGGCATGGTGCGTGGCTACTTCTCACCCCACATCCCGTGCGTTCCGGGCCAGGTGGTGCCCTGGTCGGCCACCACCTACCCGGCCGACGTCAAGTTCCAGCGCGGCACCGCCCAGGCGGTCAGCGAGATCCTGGTCCGCGACTTCGAGTACTGGAACGAGTTCACCGTGCGGGACACCTCGACGCTCACGCTCACCCGCTGAGGCGCCGGCCGGGCCGGGCCGGCGGTCCCGGCCCGGCCGACGCACTCACGGCGCACCGGCTCCGCGCGCTCGCTATGGTCGGGTGGTGAACCGACTCGCCAAGGCCACCTCGCCCTATCTGCTCCAGCACGCCGACAACCCGGTCGACTGGTGGCCCTGGTGCGACGAGGCCTTCGCCGAGGCGAAGCGGCGCGACGTGCCGGTGCTCATCTCGGTCGGCTACGCGGCCTGCCACTGGTGCCACGTCATGGCCCACGAGTCGTTCGAGAACGAGGCAGTCGCCCGGCTGATGAACGACGACTTCGTCTGCGTCAAGGTCGACCGCGAGGAGCGCCCCGACGTCGACGCGGTCTACATGACCGCCACCCAGGCGATGACCGGGCAGGGTGGCTGGCCGATGACCGTCTTCGCCACGCCGGACGGCACCCCGTTCTTCTGCGGCACGTACTTCCCCCGCGCCAACTTCGTCCGCCTGCTCGGCTCGGTCGCCACCGCCTGGCGCGACCAGCGCGAGGCGGTGCTGCGGCAGGGCGCCGCCGTGGTCGAGGCGATCGGCGGCGCGCAGGCCGTCGGCGGCGTCACCGCCCCGCTCACCGCCGAACTGCTCGACGCCGCGGCCGGTCAGCTCGCCCAGGAGTACGACGAGACGAACGGCGGTTTCGGCGGCGCGCCGAAGTTCCCGCCGCACATGAACCTGCTGTTCCTGCTCCGGCACCACCAGCGCACCGGCTCGGCGCGCAGCCTGGAGATCGTCCGGCACACCTGCGAGGCGATGGCTCGCGGCGGCCTCAACGACCAGCTCGCCGGCGGCTTCGCCCGCTACTCGGTGGACGGCCACTGGACCGTGCCGCACTTCGAGAAGATGCTCTACGACAACGCGCTGCTGCTGCGGGTCTACACCCAGCTCTGGCGGCTCACCGGCGACCGGCTGGCCCGCCGGGTGGCCCGCGACACCGCCCGGTTCCTCGCCGACGAGCTGCACCGGGCCGGTGAGGGCTTCGCCTCGGCGCTCGACGCGGACACCGAGGGCGTCGAGGGGCTCACCTACGTCTGGACGCCCGACCAGCTCGTCGAGGTGCTGGGGGAGGACGACGGCCGGTTCGCCGCGGACCTGTTCGGGGTGACCGCCGACGGCACGTTCGAGCACGGCACCAGCGTGCTGCGGCTGGCCCGGGACGTCGACGACGCCGACCCCGAGGTGCGGGCCCGCTGGCAGGACGTGGTGGGCCGGCTGCTGGCCGCCCGCGACACCCGCCCCCAGCCGGCCCGCGACGACAAGGTGGTGGCCGCCTGGAACGGGCTCGCGATCACCGCCGTCGCGGAGTTCCAGCAGGTCGCCTCGCTCCTGGTGTCGCCCGACGACGAGGACGCGAACCTGATGGACGGCGTGCTGATCGTCTCCGACGGCGCGATGCGGGACGCCGCCGAGCACCTGGCCGCCGTGCACCTGGTGGACGGCCGGCTGCGCCGCGTCTCCCGGGACAAGATCGTGGGTGAGCCGGCCGGGGTGCTGGAGGACTACGGCTGCGTCGCCGAGGCGTTCTGCGCACTGCATCAGCTCACCGGCGAGGGGCGGTGGCTGACGCTGGCCGGTGAGCTGCTCGACGTGGCGCTGGCCCGGTTCGCCGGCCCGGACGGCGCCTTCTACGACACGGCCGACGACGCCGAGCGCCTGGTCACCCGGCCCGCCGACCCGACCGACAACGCGACCCCGTCGGGCCGGTCGGCGATCGTCGCGGCGCTCGTGGCGTACGCGGCGCTGACCGGGGAGACCCGCTACCGGGAGGCGGCCGAGCAGACGTTGTCGACTGTCGCGCCGATCGTCGGCCGACACGCCCGCTTCACCGGGTACGCGGCCACTGTCGGCGAAGCGCTGCTGTCCGGGCCGTACGAGATCGCGGTGGCGACCGGCGACCCGGAGGGCGACCCGCTGGTGGCCGCGGCGCGGCGCCACGCCCCGCCCGGCGCGGTGGTGGTGGCCGGCGCTCCGGACCAGCCCGGCGTGCCGCTGCTGGCCGGGCGGCCGTTCGTCGACGGGAAGCCCGCCGCATACGTCTGCCGGGGCTTCGTCTGCCGGCGGCCGGTGACCGGCGTCGAGGAGCTGATCGAGCAGCTCGGCTGAGCGGAGCGGGCCGGGCTGCCCTCACGGTCCGGCCCGGCACCGGCCCTTATAGGCTGGCGGCGCTATGGACTCCCGTACCGGTCTCCCCGTCGTGGGCATGGTGGGTGGCGGCCAGCTCGCCCGGATGACCCACCAGGCCGCCATCGCTCTCGGCCAGTCGCTGCGCGTGCTGGCGCAAGCCCCGGACGACGGCGCCGCGCTGGTCGCCGCCGACGTCCAGTACGGCGACCACACCGACCTGGCCGCGCTGCGGACGTTCGCCAAGGGCTGCGACGTGGTCACCTTCGACCACGAGCACGTCCCCAACGAGCACATCCGCGCCCTGACCGACGAGGGCGTGAAGCTGTTCCCGCCGGCCGGGGCGCTGGTGCACGCGCAGGACAAGCGGGTGATGCGGGAGCGGCTCGGTGAGCTGGGCGCGCCGAACCCGGCCTGGCGTCCGGTGGAGTCCCCGGCCGACCTGGTCGCCTTCGGCGAGGAGACCGGCTGGCCGGTGGTGCTCAAGGCCGCCCGGGGCGGCTACGACGGGCGCGGCGTCTGGATGGTCGACGACGCCGGCCAGGCCGGCGAGCTGGCCGCCACGCTGCTCGCCGGCGGCACCCCGCTGCTGGTGGAGGAGCGGGTGGCGCTGCGCCGGGAGCTGGCCGTGCAGGTGGCCCGCTCGCCGTTCGGGCAGGTCGCCGCGTACCCGGTGGTGGAGACGGTGCAGCGCGACGGCATCTGCGTCGAGGTGCTCGCGCCCGCGCCCGACCTGTCGGAGGAGCAGGCCGTCGCCGCGCAGCAGCTCGCCATCGACCTGGCCACCGCGCTCGGCGTGGTCGGCCTGCTCGCGGTGGAGCTGTTCGACACGCCGTCCGGTCTGGTCGTCAACGAGCTGGCGATGCGGCCGCACAACTCCGGGCACTGGACGATCGAGGGGGCCCGGACCTCGCAGTTCGAGCAGCACCTGCGGGCGGTGCTCGACTACCCGATGGGGGACACCTCGCTGACCGCGCCGGTCGTGGTGATGGCGAACGTGCTGGGCGGCGAGCCGGGCGGCATGTCCATCGACGAGCGGCTGCACCACCTGTTCGCCGCCGAGCCCGGGGCCAAGGTCCACCTGTACGGCAAGCAGGTCCGCCCGGGCCGCAAGATCGGGCACGTCACCGTGCTCGGCAACGACCTCGATGACGTACGGGCCCGGGCCGCGCGTGCCGCCCGCTGGCTCCAGGAGGGGCAGTGATGAGCACCGTCGGGCTGATCATGGGCAGCGACTCGGACTGGCCGGTCATGAAGGCCGCCGCCGAGGCGCTCGACGAGTTCGGCGTGCCGTACGAGGTGGGCGTGGTCTCCGCGCACCGCACCCCGGTCAAGATGATCGAGTACGGCCGGGACGCCGCCGCCCGTGGTGTCCAGGTGATCATCGCGGGTGCGGGTGGAGCGGCCCACCTGCCCGGCATGGTCGCCTCGGTCACCCCGCTGCCGGTGATCGGCGTCCCGGTGCCGCTGAAGTACCTGGACGGCATGGACTCGCTGCTGTCCATCGTGCAGATGCCGGCCGGCGTGCCGGTCGCCACCGTGTCGATCGGCAACGCCCGCAACGCCGGTCTGCTCGCGGTACGCATCCTGGGTGCCTCCGACCCGGTGCTGCGCGACAGGATGGCCGCCTATCAGGCGAGCCTGGAGGACCTGGTCGCCCAGAAGGAAGCCGCGCTGCGCGCCTCCCTGGCCTGACCATCCGTCACCCTGCGTGCTCAACCCGGCTGGTTGCTCCGCGTGACCGACCTGGCGGGCGAGTGTGGGTGCCCTCCGCCGCCTTTGCTCTGCAGCCATCGGTGCAGCACGGCGCTGACCTGTGGCGCGGCATTCCGATGCCGACGATTCCATAGCAGTGATCGTCACGACGGGTGACTGTTGCGTTGGTGGGTGCAGAGCAAAGCCGGCAGAGGGGAACTACCCGGGCTGCGACCTGTCGGCACGGAGCGTGACCGGATTGAGGGTGGTCAGGCCGGGGTGCTGCGGATCTGGGCGCGAGCCGGCCAGGCCGACCGGTCACAGCCGGGCCGGACGGCTCACCGCATGCCGCGCAGCGCGGTCTGGAGGCGTTCCTGGGCGCGACGGCGACGCTCGTTGCTCGCACCGAGCACCAGCAGCACGATGCCCACCGGGATCAGCACCAGCCACGGGCCGAGACTGAACAACGCGTGCACGGCCGCGATCGCGGTCACCGTCGCCCCGACGATCACCGGGGCCTGCTGCCGGCTGGTCGAGCCGAAGATCAGCACCGCGACGGCACCGAGCAGCAGCAGCACCTGCCGCAGCATGCTGGATTCGGTCGCGATCACGATCGCCAGCGTGGGCAGGAACGCGGTGACCAGCGCCGGCCCGTATGCCACCCAGCTCGACAGGTCGGGCCGGTGCCGCAGTTGCAGGACGCCGACCAGCAGGGCGAGCGCGGCGAACGGCAGCGTGTACGCCTCCGGCAGCGCCACGTCGGCCACCCGCATCAGGATCCACCAGGCGCTGATCTCGCAGGCCACCACCGCCCAGAACAGCAGGTTGCGTTCCATCGGCCGGCGCCCCGGACGGCTGGCCGCCACCCCGAGGACCGCACCCCAGGCGGCCAGCAGCGCGGCGATGTGCCGGGGCGAGTCGTACGCCAGCGCCAACGCGATGAGCGCCGCCCCGTAGCCGCTCCACTCGACTGTGGCCGCCTCCCGGTACGCCTCGGGGCGGCGCAACCGGGGCAGCGTGGCGGCGAACACCTGCAACGCCGCGCCGACCGCGAGCACCCCGAACGCGGACCAGACGGCGGCCAGCCCGGACTTCAGGCCGATCGTGAGCACGAACAGCTGAGCCATCACCGAGCCGAACAACCAGCCCAGGATGCGCGCCCGCTGGGTGGTGCCGAACAACGCGGCGACGGCGCCCACGCCGACCGCCCCGCCGAGCGTGAACACGGTCAGGTCGCTCGTGGCGAGGCTGCCGGCGAGCCCGGCGCCGCCGGCGGCCAGCCCGAGCGCGAAGACCAGCACCCGGGCCACCCGGATCGACCGGCCCGGCTCGGCGATCGCCGGCGGCGGTGTCAGCGCCAGCCCGAGCATCGAGATGGTGAACACCGCGAGCGCGGCCAGCGCGGTCACCGGCCAGCCCTTGCCGAGCGCCACCGGAGTGATCAGCAGCGTGATCGCCGCGCCCGGCAGGATCACCGGCACCGCCCGCGACCGCCGCCCGCCGCTGAACCCGGTGGCGGCGAGCGCCGCGGTCATCGTCAGCAGCAGCGCGGTGAGCACATGAGTGGGGTTGACCGCCTCCGGCGGCGGGGTCAGCAACTCCGGTGGCGGTCCCTGCCACACCCGGCTCAGCACCGCGAACGGCGAGAACAGCGCCACCACGAGCGAGGGAGCCAGGGTGGCCAGGGCCAGCGCGGTGGGCAGTGCCGCGGCGGCGAGCGCACCGGCGGCCGGGCTGACCCGCCAGCGCAGCTCGGGATCGTCCGGGGCACGCCGCAGCGCGCCGTTGAGCAGCACGGTCCAGCGGCGTACCGGCCGGCCCGAACCGGCGGGCGGGACGGTGGCCGCCCGTACCAGTTCGGCGAGCACACCGAGCAGCGCGGCGGCGGCGGCGAACACGCCCGCCGGCAGGCCGACCGCGAGCGCCGCGGCGGCGGTGACGGTGGCCGCGCCGACCACCGCGACGCTGGCGTACGGAAGATACTGCGGCACCTGCCGGCGTACCGCCGCGATCGCGGCCAGACCGATGCTGGCGGCGGCGAGCGCGGCGGTGAGCACCACCTGGGGCGGGCGGCCGTACTCGACTGCCAGCGCGGCCACCGCGCCGGGCAGCGCGAGCACTGCGGCTCCGGCGCCCGCACCGCCCACCTGCACCAGGTGCGGCGGCATGCCCTCGGTGCGGATGTCGTCGACGAGGGACGGCGCGAGCGTGCGGGCCACGGCGGCCACCGTCGCGCCGATCAGCGCGATGCTGCCGAGCGCCAGCGCGGTGGTCCACGGTCGCACCAGCCCGGCACCGGCGGCGTGCAGCGCCACCACCCCGGCCACAGTGGCCCGGGACAGCGCGGCCCGGGGATCGACAGCGGCCGCGGCGGCCATGCCGTACACGGTGGCCACCATGCAGCCGACCAGCACCGGGGACCACCAGGGCAGGTCGAACGCGGCGGGGGCGCCCACCGTGGCGAGCACGACGGCCAGGCCGGAGACGTCGTACTTCCACGGTGGGGGCAGCAGGATGGCCGCTGTCACCGCCAGCAGCGCCAGCGCGACCGGCGCCTGCCAGGTCGACCCGCCGGTCGGCGCGGCCGGCCAGCCGGTCAGGTCACCGGCCCAGATCGGGCCGGGCGTGGCGAGCACGCCGAGCCCGCCGCGCAAGGCGCTCCAGGCGGCGATCAATCCGATCAGCGTGCCGCCGGCGGCGATGCCGAGGATCGGGCCGCGCCGCCATTCCTCGGGCAGCGCCCGGGCGGCCACCGCCACCAGCAGCACCAGTGCCGAGGCCACCACGAGCTGGCCGCCGGGGGCGAGTACCGCGGCGATCCGGGCCAGCGTGGCGACGAGCGCCACCGTGGTGGCGGCCAGCGCCAGGTCGGACCCGTCCAGGGACATGTCGGCCCGGCGCCCCGCGTCGATGCGCGGGGCGAGCGCCAGCAGTGCGGCGGCGACCAGGAGCAGGCTGCCCACCCAGGCGTCGGCCGAGGTCGCGCCCGGCGCACCGAACGCGGCGGCGGCGACCGCCACCGTGCCGAGCACCGTGCCGAGCGCGTGCGGCATGCTCAGATGCCGCTGCGCCACCTGCACCAGGGCGGCGTAGCCGAGCGTGATGCAGACGGCGAGGAAGCTCGCCGCGAGGATCGGCACGGTGATCTCGCGCAGGTTCGCCGGTGTGGCGACCGGCGGTGTGGGCACCGTGGCCGCCACGAACGCGGCGACGGCGCCGGGCAGGGCGAACGCCGCGCCACCAGCGGCCCAGGCGCAGACCGTGTCCGTCGCGGCGGCGGCGAGCCGGACCCGTGGGGCGAGGGAGACCAGCGCACCGGCCAGGAACAGCACCGTCAGCGCGGCGGCGGTGAGCGCCGGGCGGGCGAGGGCCGCGCCCGCGCCGATCAGGCCCAGCCCGGCCGCTGTCACCGCGTGCGCCACCGCGGCCCGTTCGGTACGTGCGGTCAGCCCGAGCACGCCGATCGCGACAGCGGTGAGCAGCATCGGCCAGCAGGCCGCCGCCCAGCCCAGACCGAGCGACGCGGGCACGGCGAGCGCGGTGAGCGCCGCGCCGACCACGGCGAACTCGCGCCGGATCTCGGCCGGCAGGGCGATCACGGCGGCGACGGTGAGCAGCAACGCGCTGGCCGCGAGTTGCCAGCCGGTCGGACCGACGGCGCGGGCCAGCTCGGCGTGCCATCCGCTCAGGTCCGCCGACCAGGCGGGCAGCGCGGCCCGGACCGGGGCCAGCCCGGCACGCAGCGCGCCACCGGCCACCACCAGGCCGCTGACCGTGAGCGCCACCGCGGAGGCGATCTGCGGACCACGCCGGGCCGTCTCCGGTACGGCGCGGACGGCGAGCCCGGTCAGCGCGATGACGGCGGAGATGAGCAGCAGGGACCGGCCGGGCAGGGCCACCGAGGCGACCCGCCCGAGCGCGCCGATGACCGCCAGCGTGAGGATGCCGGCGCCGACGTCCGGCAGCGGCGGCCGGCGCAGCACGAGCGTCCCGGCCAGCGCGACCAGGGCGGCGAGCAGCAGCACCGTGCCCGCGGCGGCGGCCGGCGCCACCGTGGTCGCGCGCAGCAGGCCGGTGACCGCGTACGCCAGCGCGAACGCGACCGCCACGCCGTGCAGCAGCCAGGTCAGCTCGGGCAGCCAGGGCACCGGGCGGGCGGTGGCGGCCGGACCCGACGGCGTCTCCCCGCCCAGCACCTCGGCGGCCTCCTCCGGCGCCGACTCGGGCCGGTCGTCGTCGGCGCGTTGCCGGGGCGGGACGGGCGGGGCCGGCTCGGTGGCGGGCAGGTCACGCCGGACGGGGCGCTCTCGTACCACCGCCGAGCGGGCGAGCGCCAGGTCGAGCACTGCCACCACGGTCAGCACCAGCGCCCAGCCGACCGGCCCGGTGATCCGTTCGTACGCCAGCAGGGGCAGCACCGGCTGGGCGGCCAGTACGGTGGCGAAGCGTGGTGCGCGCAGACCTGTCCCGTACGCGTACCCGAGGGCGACGAGCGTGGTGACCAGGAAGATCGTCCCGGCGAACGCGGCACCCGAGGAACCGCCGCCGATCCGGTCGACGGCCCAGAGCGCGTACCCGGCCAGCGGCACCAGCAGCAACCCGACCGCGGCGATGGTCTCGGCGGTGGAGGTGAGCCCGCGCCGGGCCAGCACCGGCGGGGCGAGCAGCATCAGCGCCGTCGCCACCAGCAGCACGCCGAGGCGCGCCAGCGCGTCCATCGAGCTGGTGGCGACCGCGGCGAAGACCACGGCGGCGACGCCGAGCAGGAGCGCGCCGAGCCCGAGCGGGATGTTCTGCACCTCGCGCGAGGACGCCTCGGGCGGGTGCTCCGGGTCGTCCGCGTCGAGCCAGCGCGGGCGGCCGCGTGGCGGCGACGGGGGCAGGTCCTCCGGGGGACCGGGCGGCGGAGTGCCCTGGCGGGGCACCCGGGGCGGCGCGCCGGTGGCGGCGGTGGGCGGGCGGCGGCCGGGCCGCCGGCGCAGGACCCGGCGCGGCCGGGTGGCCTGCCGGATCCGTTCCTCACCGGCGTGCGCCAGGATGTCCCGCTGGAAGAGGGCGGCCTGCATCTTGGCGGCGATCTGCCGCTGTTCCCGGGCGATCTCGGCGTCGCGGGCCTTCATCTCGGCGATCGAGCGCTCGATGTCGGCCAGGTGCTCGGCCCACTGGGGCTGGTGCGCGCCGCAGTGCGGGCAGACGACGGCGGGCTTGATGTCCTGCCCGCACGAGGCGCACCTGAAGCTCTCCACGACAGTCTCCCGTCCGCCCGTGCCCCCGCACTGTGGACCTCCCAGAGGCAGCATGCCTTGAGTGGGCCGGGATTTCGACAGTTGCCGCCGCGTTCCGGACAACAAAAACGGACCGGCCGCCGGGGAGACCATCCCCGGCGGCCGGTCCGCACGGTCAGCGGGTCAGGGGCGGCCCATGCCGCGGTACTCCCAGCCAGCCTGTGTCCACAGTGTCGAGTCGAGGCAGTTGCGCCCGTCGACCACCTTGCGGCCGTTCGCCAGCTCGCCCAGGGTGACCGGGTCGGCGTTGCGGAACTCGGCCCACTCGGTGAGCACGCAGACGAGGTCGGCGCCGCGGACGGCGTCGTTCATCGTCTCCTCGTACGTCAGCTCGGGCACCGCCCGGCGCGCGTTCTCGATTCCCTGCGGGTCGAACACGTGCACGTCGGCGCCGGCCTTGCCGAGCAGCGAGGCGACCGCGAGCGCCGGCGCGTCGCGTACGTCGTCGGTGTTGGGTTTGAACGTGGCGCCGAGCACCGCGACCCGGGTGCCGGACAGGTCCGGTCCGGCCGGCCCGGAGCGGCGGCCGAGCAGTTCGGCGGCGAGCTGTACGACGCGGCTGCGGCGGCGCTGGTTGATCAGGTCGACCTCGTGCAGGAAGCGCAGCGCCTCACCGGCGCCCAGCTCCTGCGCCCGGGCCTGGAAGGCGCGGATGTCCTTGGGCAGGCAGGCGCCGCCGAAGCCGAGCCCGGCCTGGAGGAAGCGGTTGCCGATGCGCGGGTCGTAGCCGATCGAGCGGGCGAGCTGGGTGACGTCGCCGCCGGCCGCCTCGCAGACCTCGGCCATCGCGTTGATGAACGAGATCTTGGTGGCGAGGAACGCGTTCGCGGCGACCTTGACCAGCTCGGCGGTCGCGAAGTCGGTGACCACCAGCGGCACCTCGCGGTCCTCGGTGGCGGCCAGGTCGAAGACGCCCTTGTGGGCGGCGAAGAGCATGCCGTTGGCCCACTCGCTCTTGACGCCGACCACGATCCGGTTCGGACGCAGCACGTCGTCGACGGCGAAGCCCTCCTGGAGGAACTCCGGGCTCCACGCCACCTCGACGCCGAGGTCGGCCGGGGTGTGCTTGCCGACGAGCTGCTCGACCCACTCGGCGGTGCCCACCGGCACGGTGGACTTGCCGACGATCAGCGCCTTTCGGGTCAGGTGCTGGGCGAGGCTGGTCACGGACGCCTCGACGTACGACAGGTCGGCGCCCATCCCGTCGGCCCGCTGGGGGGTGCCGACGCAGATGAAGTGCACGTCGCCGAAGTCGGCGGTCTCCTGGATGTCGGTGCTGAACCGCAGCCGGCCGGCGGCCAGGTTGCGCCGCAGCAGCTCGTCGAGGCCCGGCTCGTGGATCGGCACCTCGCCCGCGTTCAGCTTGGCGATCTTGTCCGAGTCGACGTCGAAGCCGAGCACCTCGTAACCCAGCTCCGCATAGCAGATGGCGTAGGTCGCACCGAGGTAGCCGGTGCCGAGGAACGTCACCCGCGGGCGGGCGGCGCCGGACGGCGGGGTCACCGCGGCGATGGCGGGCATCGGCTGGGTGTTCGGGTACGGGATCGTCACGCCTGTCTTCTCCGCTCGCACTGGCGGCGCTTCCACGCGTCGCATTCTGCTGGGGCGCCGAGCCGGGCACCGAGGGAACTGGATGTCTGCTGTGAGGGTAATGGGGTCGGGCGGGCGAGGCTCGGGCGCGAGCCTACCCGCCGGTAAGGTTCGGCCGGGGCCGGTGGCTATCCTTCAGTTTGCGGCAGTCGTCGGCCTCCGGGCGGCACAGACTGCGCATGATAGCGGTGAAAGGGGAGGGCCGACATGGCCGCAGAGCAGTCGTTCGACGTCTACCGGTTGCCGGAGGAGCACGAGGCGATCCGGGAGGCGGTCCGTGAGGTCTGTGCGGCCAAGGTGGCTCCGCACGCCGCCGAGGCCGACGAGACAGGTGAGTTCCCCAAGGCGTCCTACGAGGCTCTGCGCGCGGCCGACTTCCACGCCCCGCACATCCCGGCCGAGTACGGCGGCGCCGGCGCGGATGCGCTGGCCACGGCCATCGTGATCGAGGAGGTGGCCCGGGCCTGCGCGTCGTCCTCGCTGATCCCGGCGGTGAACAAGCTGGGCACCATGCCGTTGCTGCTGGCCGGTTCCGAGGAGCTCAAGCGCAAGTACCTCACCCCGGTCGCCGCCGGCGAGGGCATGTTCTCCTACTGCCTCTCCGAGCCGGAGGCGGGCAGCGACGCCGCCTCGATGACCACCAAGGCGGTACGTGACGGAGACCACTGGGTGCTCAACGGCGTGAAGCGGTGGATCACCAACGCGGGCGTGTCCGAGTACTACACCGTGTTCGCCGTGACCGATCCCACAGCCCGGTCGAAGGGCATCTCCGCGTTCGTGGTGGAGAAGTCCGACCCGGGCGTCAGCTTCGGCGCCCCGGAGAAGAAGCTCGGGATCAAGGGTTCGCCCACCCGCGAGGTCTACTTCGACAACGTCCGGATCCCGGCCGACCGCATGATCGGCGCCGAGGGCACCGGCTTCGCCACCGCGATGAAGACGCTGGACCACACCCGGGTCACCATCGCCGCCCAGGCGGTCGGCATCGCGCAGGGCGCTCTCGACTACGCCAAGGGCTACGTCCAGGAGCGCAAGCAGTTCGGCAAGCCGGTCGCCGACTTCCAGGGCATCCAGTTCATGCTCGCCGACATGGGCATGAAGCTGGAGGCGGCGCGGCAGCTCACGTACGCCGCCGCCGGCAAGTCCGAGCGCGGCGACGCGGACCTGACCTACTTCGGCGCGGCCGCGAAGTGCTTCGCCTCGGACGCCGCCATGGAGATCACCACGGACGCGGTCCAACTGCTCGGCGGCTACGGCTACACCCGCGACTACCCGGTCGAGCGGATGATGCGGGACGCCAAGATCACTCAGATCTACGAGGGCACCAACCAGGTCCAGCGCATCGTCATGGCGCGTCAGCTGCTCAAGGGCTGACCGCACGACGTTCGGGCGGGCGGGCCGGTTGCGTACCGGCCCGCCCGCGCTCGTTCAACGGTTCTCGGTGCCCTCCGGCCGGCCGGCGCCGCGCGGGGGCGCGGACCACGGCGACTCGCCGCCGGTGCGGCGGGGCAGGGGTTCGGTGGGGGGCTCCGGGTACGCCAGCGTGAGCGGCGGCGTGTCCGGGTCCTTCGCCGGCGCCGGGGGCCAGTCGGTGAGCGCCGGCTTGTGCTCCACCGGTGTGGCGGCCGGGGTCAGCTCCGCCTCGGCCGTCGGGGGTGTGGCGGGGCGCCGCCAGCGGCTCGTGCTGAACACGGCCATCAGCAGCAGCACGCCGATGAGGAACAGCGTGCCGTTGTCGAGCGGGTCGCGCAGCGGCAGCGGGTCACCGAGCAGCTTCAGGTCGTCCGGCACCCGGTCCCGCACGCTGAACGGCGCGACGAACAGCCCGAGGTACGGGACCGCGAGCAGCAGGCCGGCCACCAGCGGGCCGAAGGGCGAGAAACGCAACGTGCCGAGCAGGCCGAGCAGGATGCCGGCGACGCCCAGATAGACGGCCGGCTCGATCAGGTTCGGCGTGCTGTACGTCCCGATCTCCACCCAGCGGTCGACGGTCCGCTCAGATCCGTCCTGACCGAGCGTGACGAGCACCCAGGTGACGGGCGCCACCGCCAACCCGGCGAGGAAGCTCCAGAGATGTCGCATCCGCGCACCGTACCGTTTTCGGCATGACAGATCATCCCGCGGTCCCGCCGGGTAAGCCCACCTCGTACTCCCGCGTCACGCTCAGTCGCATCATGACCGCGGTCGATGTCAATCTGTACGGGACCGTGCACGGTGGGGTACTCATGAAATTCGTGGACGACGTCGCGGGCGCGGCGGCGGCGCGGCACAGCGGCGGCACCGCGGTGACCGCCTCCATCGATGAGATCGTCTTCTCCGAGCCGGTCCGGGTGGGCGATCTCGTGCACGCCCACGCGCAGATCAACTGGACCGGCCAGACCTCGATGGAGGTCGGGGTGAGGGTGGTCGCCGAGCGCTGGGACTCGGCCGAGGAGGAGCCGGTGCGGGTCGCCACCGCGTACCTGGTCTTCGTGGGCGTCGACGTGGGCGGCGCGCCGCGCCCGGTCCGCCCGGTGCTGCCCGAGACACCGGAGGACGAGCGCCGCTTCCGGGAGGCCGAGATCCGGCGCGCGCACCGGCTCGCCCGGCGCCGCGCGATCCAGGCCCACCGGGCCGGCTGACCGGTGCCCGCCCACACCGGCCCGGGGCGCGGGGTGTGGGCGGGGCACGCCCCGTACGGCGCACCCGGCGCGGACAATGGCGGCACGAGGTAGGGCAAGATGGCGCCACGGCCCCGGCACACCGTCGTGGCGGGCCCAGGGGAGGGTGGAACAGTGGCTGACGTGCTGTGGACGCCGCCGGCGGACGTGCGGGAGCGGTCCCGGATCGGTGACTACCTGCGCTGGCTGGCCGAGCACCGCGGGCTGGAGTTCGCCGACTACGACGCGCTGTGGCAGTGGTCGGTGACCGACCTGGACGCGTTCTGGCGCTCGATCTGGGACTGGTTCGACGTCGTCGCGCACACCCCGCCGAGCGCCACCCTCACCGGCCGGGCCATGCCCGGCACCCGCTGGTTCCCCGGCGCGACGCTCAACTACGCCGAGAACGTGCTGCGGATGCCGGGACTGGGCGACGACGACCCGGCGGTGATCGCGCACGGGCAGACCCGCACACCGGAGACGCTCACCGCGGCCGGGCTGCGCGAGCGGGTCCGCCGGGTGGCCGCCGGGCTGCGCCGCCTCGGCGTGGGACCGGGGGACCGGGTGGCCGCGTACGCGCCGAACATCCCCGAGACGTACGTGCTGCTGCTCGCCACCGCCAGCCTCGGCGCGATCTTCTCCTCCTGCGCGCCCGAGTTCGGCACCCGCAGCGTCACCGACCGCTGGCAGCAGATCGAGCCCACGGTGCTGGTCGCCGTCGACGGCTACCGGTACGGCGACAAGCCGGTCGACCGGCGCGCCGAGGTCGCCGCGATCCGGGCCGCGCTGCCGTCGCTGCGGCACACGGTCGCCGTCGCGTACCTCGATCCGGACGGCCCGGCCCCCGACGGCGCGCTGCCGTGGGCGGAGCTGGCGGCCGACACCGACGAGCCGCTGACGTTCACCCCGGTGGCCTTCGACCACCCGCTGTACGTGCTCTATTCCTCCGGCACCACCGGCCTGCCCAAGCCGATCGTGCACGGTCACGGCGGCATCCTGCTGGAACACCTCAAGATGCTGGCGCTGCACCACGACCTGGGCCCGTCCGACCGGTTCCTGTGGTTCACCACGACCGGCTGGATGATGTGGAACTTCCTGGTCTCCGGCCCGGCGGTGGGCGCGGCGATCGTGCTGTTCGACGGCAACCCGGGTCACCCCGACCTGGGCGCGCTGTGGCGGCTGGCCGCCGAGACCGGCACCACGTACTTCGGCACGTCCGCGCCGTTCCTGCTGGCCTGCCGCAAGGCCGGTCTGGTGCCGCGCGAGATCGCCGACCTGTCCGCGGTGCGCGGCCTCGGCTCGACCGGCGCGCCGCTGCCGGCCGAGGGCTTCACCTGGGTGTACGAGAACGTCAGCGACCGCCTCCAGCTCCAGTCGCTGTCCGGCGGCACCGACGTGTGCACCGGCTTCGTCGGCGGCGTGCCGCTGCTGCCGGTGTACGCCGGGGAGATCGCCTGCCGGGCGCTCGGCGCGAAGGTGGAGGCCCGCTCCGCCGACGGCAGCGCCGTGATCGGGCAGCTCGGCGAGCTGGTGATCACCGAGCCGATGCCGAGCATGCCGGTCGGGTTCTGGAACGACCCGGACGGCGCGCGCTACCGGGAGGCGTACTTCGAGGTCTATCCCGGCGTGTGGCGCCACGGCGACTGGATCACTGTGAACGAGCGCGGCGGCTGCGTGATCACCGGCCGGTCCGACGCCACGCTCAACCGGGGCGGCGTACGGCTGGGCACCGCCGAGTTCTACTCCGTGGTCGAGGGCCTGGACGAGGTGGTCGACTCGGTGGTCGTGCACCTGGAGGACGACGAGGGCGGCGCGGGCGAGCTGCTGCTGTTCGTGGTGCTCGCCGAGGGCCTGGAACTCGACGACGACATGCGAGGGAAGATCTGCCGGGAGCTGCGTACCGCCCTGTCGCCACGGCACGTGCCGGACGAGATCCACCAGGTCCGGGCCGTGCCCCGCACGCTGAGCGCGAAGAAGCTGGAGGTGCCGGTCAAGAAGATCCTGACGGGCACCCCGGTGGACAGCGCGGCGGCCAAGGGCGCCCTCGCCAATCCCGAGTCCCTGACGGCGTTCGCCGCCCTGGCCCAGCGCCGCGCCACCACCGACAGCCCTGTCTCCCCTCGCTGATCTTGCACTTTCCGCCCCGGCGAAAGGGGCGAATACCCCGCGCCGAGGACCGAAAGTGCAAGATCGACGGGAGAGGTGGCGGGCTCAGGCCAGGGTGTGCGTGGTCTTCTCGGTTTCGGCGCGGGCGGCGAGGCGGGTCGGGTCGGGGTGGGCGCACGCGACCACGCTGGCTCCCGCGGTGAGCGGGGTGAGCAGCCAGTCGACCGGGTCGGGGTGGGCGGTCACGTCCACCAGGAGGCGGTCGCCCTGGGTCAGGCCCAGCTCGGTGGCGCGGGCCGCCGCGCGGGCCAGCAGCGCCGCGTCCCCGTCCCCGGCGGCCGGGTACGGCGTGAAGTGGTCGCCGTGTCCGCGTACCGCCGAGACGAAGTCGGTGCAGCCCGCCGGCACCTGCCGCATCGGCAGCGCGAACGGGTCGAGCGCCAGCGCGTACCGCTCGCCGGCCGCCCACCCGGCCGCCTCGTCCACCCGGTCGACGGCCACGAACAGCGCCTCCACCGGGCCCGGCGTGCCGGTCACCGTCAGCTTCGCCGACCAGCAGCCGAGCAGCACGGCGGCGGTCTGCCAGTGCGGCGGCAGCAGCACCCCGGCCGCGTCGCCGGGTCCGGCGCCCGCCTCGTCGGTGAGCAGGTTCGCGGTTTTCGCCACCCAGTTCGCGAGCGTCGCCCCGGACAGTTCGGTGCGCTCGCCGGTGGCGTCGTCGTACCAGGTCAGCAGCGGTCGGGTGGGGTCGGGCGCGATCGCGTCGGCGAACACCCGGGCAATGTTGTCGGCCATCGGCGCGAACGATACGCGCCCCGTGTGCGTACTCGATGACAACGACAAGTCGGCGTACCGTCGGGTCGCGGTCAGCACCTTCCGCCCGGCCCGGCGTAGGCTTGCCGAGAGTGTTCTTCCCCACAACTGCGCCACCTGAGGAGTCGCCCCGTGACCGCCGGTCGCCCGCCCCGCGTTCTCATCGACGCCACGAGTGTCCCCGCCGACCGTGGCGGCGTCGGTAGATACGTCGACGGACTGCTCGGCGCGCTGGGCCGGGTCTGCGGCACCAGCGTCGACCTGGCCGTGGTCAGCCTCCGCACCGACCTGGAGCGCTACACCCGGATGCTGCCCGGCGCCGAGGTGATCCCCGCCCCGGCGGCGGTGGCGCACCGGCCGGCGCGGCTGGCCTGGGAGCAGACCGGCCTGCCGCTGCTGGCCCAGCAGGTCGGCGCCGAGGTGCTGCACTCGCCGTTCTACACCTGCCCGCTGCGGGCCGGTTGTCCGGTGACGGTCACCGTGCACGACGCGACGTTCTTCACCGAGCCGGAGCACTACGACAAGTCGCGCCGGACGTTCTTCCGCAGCGCGATCAAGACCTCGCTGCGCCGGGCCGGCCGGGTGATCGTGCCGAGCAAGGCCACCCGCGACGAGCTGATCCGGCTGCTGGACGCCGACCCGACCCGGATCGACGTCGCCTACCACGGCGTCGACCAGGACGCGTTCCACGCGCCGGGCGACGAGGAGAAGGCACGTGTCCGGGCCCGCCTGGGTCTCGGCGACAGCAGCTACATCGCGTTCCTCGGGGCCAAGGAGCCGCGCAAGAACGTACCCAACCTGATCCGCGGCTGGGCCCGGGCGGTGGCCGACCGGCCGAACCCGCCCGCGCTGGTGGTGGCCGGCGGCCAGGGGCACGACGACGACATCGACCGCGCGGTGGCCGAGGTCCCGTCGCACCTGCGGCTGCTGCGCCCGGGTTACCTGCGCTACGCCGACCTGCCCGGCTTCCTCGGCGGCGCGCTGGTGGCCGCATATCCGTCCTACGGCGAGGGCTTCGGCCTGCCGATCCTGGAGGCGATGGCGTGCGCCGCCCCGGTGCTCACCACGCCGCGCCTGTCCCTGCCCGAGGTGGGCGGCGACGCGGTGGCCTACACCAGCGAGGACCCGGACCAGATCGCCACCGACCTCGGTGCCCTGCTGGACGACGAGCAGCGGCGGCTGTCCCTGGCCAAGGCCGGGTTCGATCGGGCCAAGGAGTTCACCTGGGAGTCCAGCGCGGAGGTCCACATCGCGGCGTGGCGACGGGCCCGGTCCTGAGCGCCGGCTGCCGGTCCCGGGCGACCGACCGTGACGGCTCGCCCGCTTCGGGCATGATGTGCTGATGTTCTACGCCGTCATCCCGGCGGGCGGCAGCGGCACGAGGTTGTGGCCGTTGTCCCGTGCCGGCCATCCCAAATTCCTCCACCCGCTGACCGGCACTCCCGCCTCGCTGCTGCAGGCCACTGTCGACCGGTTGTCGCCGTTGACCACTCCGGAGCGCACGCTCGTGGTCACCGGGGCCGCGCACGCCGCGGCGGTGGCTCGGCAACTGGCCGGCCTGCCGGAGGAGAACATCCTGGTCGAGCCGTCGCCGCGGGACTCCTGCGCCGCGATCGCGCTGGCCGCCGCGGTGATCGCCGCCCGGACCCCGGACGCGGTGATGGGCTCGTTCGCCGCCGACCACCTGATCGGTGACCCGGCTCGGCTGGCGGAGGTGGTACGGCAGGCCATCCGGGGGGCGGAGCAGGGGCTGCTGATGACGGTGGGCATCACCCCGACGCGGCCGGAGACCGGCTACGGCTACCTGGAGACCGGCGACCCGGTGGGGGACGGCCCGCTGCGCCCGGTACGCGAGTTCAAGGAGAAGCCGGCCGCCGAGGTGGCCGAGGTGTACGTCCGCTCCGGCCGGCACCTCTGGAACGCCAGCATGTTCGTCTGGCGGGTGGACGTCTTCCTGTCCGAGCTGGCCCGCCAGCAGCCCGAGCTGCACGCCGGGATCATCGCGATCGCGGCGGCCTGGGGCACGCCGGAGCAGGACGACGTGCTCGGCCGGATCTGGCCGACGCTGCCCCGGATCTCGGTCGACTACGCGGTGATGGAGGGCGCGGCGACGGCCGGCCGGGTGGGTACGGTGCCCGGTGACTTCGGCTGGAACGACGTGGGCGACTTCCACACGCTCGGCGAGGTGCTGCCCGCCGACGGCGCGGGCAACGTGGTGCTGGGCGGCGACTCGAAGCCGGGCGTGCTGCTGCACGACACCACCGGCACCGTGGTGGTGCCGCACTCCGGCCGGCTCGTGGCCACCGTCGGGGTGCACGACCTGATCGTCGTGGACACCCCGGACGCGCTGCTGGTCTGCCCCCGGGGTCGCGCGCAGGACGTGAAGAAGATCGTGGACGAGCTGAAGGAACGCGGCGAGGAGGGCCTGGTCTGATCCGCCTGGCCGCCGGAGTGGGGACGCGTCCGGCGGCGTGGCGTGGCAGCGCCGGTCAGCCGCCGGCGTGGCGGGCCAGCACCGCGAGCGCCGGCGGCACGAGCTGAGCGGTGGCGTGGGCGAGCGGCTCGGGCAGCCGGTCCGGCGGGAACCAGCCGAGCGCCTCGGACTCCGCGCTGACCCGCTCGACCGCCCCGGCCGGGGCCAGGACGGCGTACCGGACGTCGTAGTGGAACGACCCGCCCTGGCAGGCGACCTGGTGGATGTCCACGTCGATCGGCTCCGGCTCGACGGTCAGGCCGCTGATGCCGGACTCCTCGGTGGCCTCGCGCAGCGCGGCGGCCACCAGCGTCCGGTCGCCGGGCTCGCAGTGCCCGCCGAGCTGCACCCACCTGCGGATCTTGCCGTGCAGGCAGAGCAGCACCCGGCCGTCCGGGTCGAGCACCAGCGCGCTCGCCGTGACGTGCCCGGCCCGGTGCGTCCGGCTCATCGCCACCGGTCCGTCGGCCAGCAGCGCCAGCGTCCGGTCCCGGGCCGCGTCGGCGGCGGGGCCGGTCGCCGTCCAGCGGCTCAGCGTCGCGACGGCGTCGGCGTGCAACTCGGTGTACGGGATGAGATCGGGCACCCGGACACTCTACGAGCGCCGCCTCCGTACCCTGGCGCGGTGACCCTGCGACTCGTCGAGTTCCTGGTGGCCGGCAACGAGGCGAGCGACCTCCTGCCGGTGCGGTCGGCCGCGCTGCTGCGGGCGCACGGCGCGCGCCGCGGCTTCTGGACGGTGCTGGACGAGGGGCCGGTCGAGCAGTGCCTGGCGCTGCTGCTGGAACGTGACGACGGCGAGTGGGTGGCGCACCACGTGCCCGCCGACGCCGGCCGGGAGAACGGCCGTACCGAGGACGGCGAGGCGCTGGCCCACCACGACGGCTGGGTGTACGTCTTCGGCTCGCACTTCGGGTCCAAGGGCGGTCCGCTGCGGCCCCGGCGCGCGTTCGTGGCCCGGTTCCGGGAGGACGACGCGGTGGCCGGGCCGCTGCCGGTACGCGTGGTGCGCAACCGCTTCCGGCTGCACCGGGCGGTGAACGACGCGCTCGCCGCCGCTCCGCTGACGCTGCTGCCGCCCGGTGACCGGGTCCGGCAGCGGTTCATCGTGGAGACGCTGGCCCGGGGCACCGCCCGTGCCAAGGGCTGGGTGACCCGGCTGGCCGCGGACGACCTGCCGATCAACGTCGAGGCGGCGGCGTTCACCCCGGCCGGTACGGCGCTGCTGGGTCTGCGTTTCCCGGTGACCGCCGAGGGGGAGCCGGTCTACGTCGAGCTGGCCGGCGTACCGGAGATGTTCGACGCCCCGGAGCGGCCGGGCGACCTGCTGGGGCTCGGGGCGTACGCGCTCACCGGTGTGACGCCGCCCGGGGCGCTGGCGGGCTTCCGCGCGATCACCCCGACCGGCGACGGCGGCTACGCGGCGGTGACCGGGTCGATCGACGCGCTGGGCAAGGGTTCGGTGCTGCTGGACGACCACCCGCACGGCGGCGAGGTGACCTCCCGGCACGTGCGGTTCCGGCACGATGCGGGCGGGGCCGCGCTGGTTGCCGGGGAGGTGGTCGCGGAGCTGGCGCCGTTCCATCACGTGGAGGGGCTGGCCGAGCTGGCGGGACGCTGCTACTACGTCACCGACGAGGACCATCGGGTCGCGCTCTGGATCGGATGAGCGAGGGCCGGGCAGCACCCCTGCGACGATGTCGCAGACCCTCGTGGTGCCACCCGGCCACGCCCGTCAGCCGGCGTCCGGGTCGACATTGCGCCCCGGCGTCGGCGGGCAACAGAGAGTTTGCCGAACCCGCCCGCCCAGCGTCGAGGTTTTTCACCTGACGCTTAAAGATGGAGATTAGTACCGGCGGGTAGAGTGCGAGGTGTGGCGGGCACCCCCGCCGTCCGCACGGGAGCAGCAACCCATGTTGAAGATCATTTTCTCGGGCGAGGACGTCCTGCGGACCCGGGTCGCCCCGGCCGCGGATCCGCTCTGGGAACTGGTCCTCAGCCTGCACCTGCTCCAGGGCCGCAGCCGGGATCCGATGATGACCACGTGGCGGCGCACCGTGGCGCACGGCCTGCGGACCGACACCGACGCCGAGCAGTACCGCCTGCTGCTCGCGCTCAACCCGCCGCGTGGCTACTTCCCCGACTTCCTCACCCCGTTCGCCAGCCGGGAGGGCTTCCAGGCCGGGCTGGACGCGGTCCGGGGCACCCCTGTGGACATGCTGCGCCGCGACCTGACGCTGCTCGCCGGGGAGACCACACTGCCGTCGTCGGCCACCGCGCTCGCCCGTGGCGAACCGGCGACGCTGCACCACCTCACCGACGCCATGACGCGCTACCAGTCGCTGGCGGTCACGCCGTACTGGTCCCGGGTGCAGGCGGCGGTCGAGGCGGACCGGGCCCGGCGTGCCCGTGCCATGCTCGACGGCGGCGCCGAAGGGCTCCTGGCCAGCCTGCGGCCGAACATGCGCTGGGTCTCGGGCGTGCTGGAGGTGCTCGACTACCCGGACACCCGGGAACTGCACCTGGACGGCCGCGGGTTGCTGCTCGTGCCGTCGTTCTTCTGCTCGCGTACCCCGGTGGCGCTCGTCGACCCGACCCTGCCCCCGGTGCTGGTCTACCCGGTCGACCGGCTGGCCGGCCTGACGCCCGCGTCCGGCGCCGCCGCGTCACCGCAGGGCGAGGCGCTCGCCGCCCTGCTCGGCCGCACCCGCTCCCGGGTGCTCCAGGCCGCCGACGAGGGCTGCACCACCGGCGAGATGGCACGCCGGTTGCGCATCTCCGCCGCCGCGGCCAGCCAGCACACCACTGTGCTGCGCAACGCGGGGCTGCTGGTCAGCCAGCGCGACCGCAACACCGTCCTGCACACGCTGACCCCGCTGGGCCGGGCCGTCCTCGACGCCTGAGCGTCGCCCGCCGGGTCAGAGCGCCAGCGTGGCGCTCGCGGCGCTGCCGGACGGGGGCGGAAGCAACGTCGAGTCGACCCCCTCCGCGGCCAGCGCGGCGCGCAGGCGTTGCAGGTCCGCGCCGAACCGGACCAGGTCCGCCCGGTCGACCGGGGTGGGCGCCGCGCCGAGCAGCAGGCCGGTGGCCGAGGCGGGCCAGCCGGGCACCGTGGCGGTGAGTCCGGCGCGTACCTCGTCGTCGGTGACGTGGGTGAACACGGTGCCCGGGGCGACCACGTCGGCGACCGCGTCGATCGCCCGCCGCACCGCGGCCGGGTCGGCGGGCTCGGGGCCCGTCCGGTCCGCCAGCGTCGCCGCCGCCCGCAGACCGGCGGCGCGCGCCTCGGCCGTACCGAGCGAGAACAGGTCCATCGAGGCGTCGCGGACGAGCGTGCGGGCGCCCTCGTCGTCGTCCCGGGTGGCGGCGAGGTAACCCCGGATCACCGCGACCGGCACCTGGTCGCACTTGCCCTTGATCAGCTCACCGGCGGCGGCGAGTTCGTCGACCACCGCCATCTGGGTGACGAACAGCTCGTTGCCGTACGGGTCGACCTCGCCCCGGTGGTCGCGGATCGCCGGCATGCCGGCCACCCCGAGCGCCACATCGGTGAGCCCGTTGCGCCACGGACGGCCCATGGTGTCGCTGACGATCACGGCGACGTCGAGGCCGTACCGGTCGCGCAAGTCGGCGCGCAGTGCCCGGGCGGAGGCGTCCGGGTCGACCGGCAGCAGCACCAGCCGGGTCTTGTCCACGTTCGAGGCGTCGATGCCGGCGGAGGCCATCACGAACCCGTGGTGGGTCTGCACGATCCGGGTCGCGCCGCGGGTCGCCACCACCCGGGCGGTCTCCCCGGCCAGGATCCGGTCCCGCTCGGCGAGCCGTTCCGGGCCGTCGGCCGGCACGTCGACCAGCCGGCCCTCGGCCTTCGACACGATCTTGCTGGTCACCACCAGCACGTCGTGGTCGCGCAGCCAGGGCGCCGCACCGGCGATCAGCGCCGCCAGGTCGTCGCCCTCGGTCACGTCGCCGATGCCCGGCACCGGCAGGATCTCCAGCCTCACATCAACTCCAGCGCGGCGCGCACCATCGCGGCGGTCGCCGCCTCGTCGGTCATCCGCAGCGGCGCCGCGCGGACGGTCACGTCCGGCACCACGGCGTCCTCGTCCTCCGGCGCGACCAGCCAGCCGTCGAGCAGCCCGCCCGCCGACCGGGCACCGTAGAGGCCGCCCACGCCGGCCGCGCTGCACTCCACGCCGAGCACGGCGAGGCAGCGGTCGGCCATGCCGCGCACCGGCGCGCGGCCGATGATCGGCGACACCCCGATCACCGGGGCCGGGCCGCCGGTCACCGCGTCGCGCAGACCGGGCACGGCCAGCACCGGGGCGATGCTCACCACCGGGTTGCTCGGCGCGATCAGCACCACGTCCGCGGCGGCGAGGGCCTCGACCACGCCGGGCGCGGGCTTCGCCGCGTCGGCGCCGACGAAGACGAACCGGTCGGTGGGTACGTCCGCCCGATGGCGGACCCACCACTCCTGGAAGTGGATCGCCCGCCGGCCCTGCTCGTCGGTGACGACGGCGTGGGTCTCCAGGCGGTCGTCGGTGGCGGGCAGCAGCCGTACGCCCGGCTGCCAGCGGGCCGCCAGCGCCTCGGTGACCTGGGACAGCGGGTAGCCGGCGTTGATCATCTGGGTGCGCACCAGGTGGGTGGCGACGTCCTTGTCGCCCAGGCCGAACCAGCTCGGCTCCGCGCCGTACGCGGCCAGCTCGTTCTTCACCGTCCAGGTCTCGCCCGCCCGGCCCCAGCCACGCTCCGGGTCGGCGCCGCCGCCGAGCGTGTAGAGCACGCTGTCCAGATCGGGGCAGACCTTCAGCCCGTGCAACAGCAGATCGTCGCCGACGTTGACCACGGCGGTCACCTCGGCGCCCACCTCGCGGGCGTACGCCCGCACGCCGAGCAGGAAACGGGCGCCCCCGATGCCGCCGGTCAGTACCACGATGCGCATGGCGTCCATCCTTCCGCACGCGCCGCCGTCGATCGTCCGGTGGCCGGAGAGACTACGCTCACTTCGGCAACTGTCCGCTTTCGTCCCCTGGGGGAGTCCGTGACCAGCCCCGCCGAGCCCGCGTCCGGCGACGCCACGCAGGCCAGCCAGTTGATCAAGCCGTTGCGCGAACTGGCCGCGCTCGTCCTTCTCGGCGCCAACGCCGTGCTGCTCTTCGTCGGCCTGCTGCGCCTGCTGGTGCCGGTCGACGACTACAGCACGTTCAGCGGCCGGGCCGGAAGCACGTACTTCACCTTCATCGGCCTGGAGTCGACGGTCCTGCCGGTGCTCGCGGTCCTGATCGCCACCGTGATCCTCCCGGTCGTGCCGAAGGCCAAGCTGATCACGCAGGTGGCGCTGGTCGAGTACGCCGTGTCCGCCGTGTTCGGCGCGCTGACGTTCCTGATCTGGCTGGTCGGGCGGCTCGCCGACGGTGAGGTGCTGGACGCGTTCCTCGGCCTGCTGACCCGCGCGGCCTGGCTCGCGATCTTCGCGGTCGCCGCGTTCGTGGTGTTCAAGATCTGGCGCACGCTCTACTACGTGCCGAAGCCCAAGGCGCAGCCCGGCGTGTACGGCCAGGCCCAGCCCGGCTGGCCGCAGCAGCCGGGTCAGCCCGGTGGCTACCCCGGTCCGGGCGGCTACCCGCAGCAGCCGGGCCAGGGCTACCCGCAGGCCGGCTCGCCCCCGCCCGGCTGGCCGCAGCAGCCCGGCCCGTACGGCCAGCCGCAGTCGGCACCGCCGTTCAACACGGCCCCGCCGCACGCCCCGCAGTCCGGCGTCCCGTTCGCCGGTCCGCAGCAGGCGCCGCAGTACGGCTCGCCGCAGCCCGCGCCGCCGTTCGGCCAGCCGCCGTCGGCCGACCCGACGCAGGCGATCCCGCGCCAGTCCGCCGAGCCGGGCGCGCCGTCGCCCGCCGCCGACGACGAGCGCACCCAGCGGTTCGACCGCGAGGACCCGAACCAGCCCCGCTGAACCCCGGCGGCGGGCGACGGGACGTCGTCGCCCGCCGCCACCTCGGGTCCGTCGCTGTGCCGCGGCCCGCCCGCGCCGTCCCGTTGCCCGGACCGTGGCCGGGGGCGGGCATCCGGCGCTCCGGCAGCGCTTAGGCTGGGCGGATGGTTGATCGCAGCGACCCCGAACCGACCGAGGCGAGCATCCGGCGGGCACTGGGGCGGGCCGCCACCGGCCGGGCGCTCGACGCCGGCGAGGCGAGCGCGCTGCTCGCCGCTCGCGGGCCGATGCTCGACGACCTGCTCCGGATCGCCTCCGACATCCGCGACGCCGGGCTGCGCGACGCCGGGCGGCCGGGCGTGGTGACGTACTCGAAGAAGGTCTTCATCCCGCTGACCCGGCTCTGCCGGGACCGCTGCCACTACTGCACGTTCGCCACAGTGCCGCACCGGCTGCCCGCCGCCTACCTGGAACGCGACGAGGTGCTGGCGATCGCCCGCGAGGGCGCCGCGCAGGGCTGCAAGGAGGCGCTGTTCACGCTCGGCGACCGGCCCGAGGAGCGGTGGCCGGCCGCCCGCCTCTGGCTGGACGAGCGGGGGTACGACTCGACGCTGGACTACCTGCGCGCCTGCGCGGTGGCGGTGCTGGAGGAGACCGGCCTGCTGCCCCACCTCAACCCGGGCGTGCTCACCTGGTCGGAGTTGCAGCGGCTCAAGCCGGTCGCGCCGAGCATGGGCATGATGCTGGAGACCACCGCCACCCGGCTCTGGTCGGAACCGGGCGGCCCGCACTACGGCTCGCCGGACAAGGAACCCGCGGTACGCCTGCGGGTGCTCGACGACGCCGGCCGGGTCGGGGTGCCGTTCACCACCGGCATCCTGATCGGCATCGGCGAGAACCGGGCCGAGCGGGTCGACGCGATCTTCGCGATCCGCCGGGCGATGCGGGAGTACGGCCACCTCCAGGAGGTGATCGTGCAGAACTTCCGCGCCAAGCCGGACACCGCGATGCGCGGCATGCCCGACGCGGAGCTGCACGACCTGGCCGCCACGGTGGCGGTGGCCCGGGTGCTGCTCGGTCCGAAGGCCCGCATCCAGGCGCCGCCGAACCTCATCGCGGGCGAGTACGACCTGCTGCTGCGCGCCGGCATCGACGACTGGGGCGGCGTCTCCCCGGTCACGCCCGACCACGTCAACCCGGAGCGGCCCTGGCCGCACCTCGACGATCTGGCCGCCCGTACCGCGAGTGCCGGGTTCACGCTGCGCGAGCGGCTGACGGTCTACCCGGAGTACGTGCGGGCGGGCGAGCCGTGGCTGGACCCGCGCCTGCTGCCGCACGTGACAGCGCTCGCCGACCCGGCCACCGGGCTCGCGGTCGAGGCGGCCCGCCCGGTGGGGCGGCCGTGGCAGGAGCCGGAGGAGGTCTACGGCGGCCGCACCGACCTGCACGTCACCATCGACGTCACCGGCCGTACCGACGACCGGCGGGGCGACTTCGACAGCGTCTACGGCGACTGGGCCGAGGTGGCCGGCAAGGTGGCGCCGGAGGCGCGCGCGGGCGTACCCCTGGGTGGTGGCGCGGACGCGGACCTGCGCGCGGGCCTGCGGCTGGCCGCCGACGACCCGGCCGCTCTGCTGACGCCGGCGCACGAGGCCAAGGCGCTGGCGCTGTTCGGCGCGGACGGCCCGGCGCTCGACGAGCTGTGCCGGCTGGCCGACGACGCGCGCCGGGACGCGGTCGGCGACGACGTGACCTACGTGGTCAACCGCAACATCAATTTCACGAACGTCTGCTACGTGGGCTGCCGGTTCTGCGCGTTCGCCCAGCGGGAGAGCGACGCAGACGCGTTCCGGCTCTCGCTTTCGCAGGTGGCCGACCGGGCCGAGGAGGCGTGGACGGCCGGTGCGACCGAGGTCTGCCTCCAGGGCGGCATCGACCCGAAGATGCCGGTGACCGGCTACGCCGACATCGTCCGCGCGATCAAGGCGCGGGTGCCGGACATGCACGTGCACGCGTTCTCCCCGATGGAGATCGTCACGGCCGCGGCGAAGGCCGGCGTGCCGGTGCGGGAGTGGCTGCTCCAGCTCCGCGAGGCCGGGCTGGACACCATCCCGGGCACCGCCGCCGAGATCCTCGACGACGACGTGCGCTGGGTGCTCACCAAGGGCAAACTGCCGGCCGCCGCCTGGGTCGACGTGGTGAGCACGGCCCACGAGCTGGGCATCCGGTCCAGCTCCACGATGATGTACGGCCACGTGGACCACCCGGGCCAGTGGCTCGCCCACTTCCGGGTGCTGGCCGGCGTGCAGGACCGTACCGGCGGCTTCACCGAGTTCGTGGCGCTGCCGTTCGTGCACACCAACGCGCCGATCTACCTGGCCGGCATCGCCCGCCCGGGTCCGACCTGGCGGGAGAACCGGGCGGTGCACGCGATGGCCCGGCTGCTGCTGCACGGCCGGATCGACAACATCCAGTGCTCCTGGGTGAAGCTCGGCGACGCGGGCACCGCGGAGATGCTGCGCGGCGGCTGCAACGACCTCGGCGGCACGCTGATGGAGGAGACGATCTCCCGGATGGCCGGCTCGGGCAACGGCTCGGCCCGGACCGAGGAGCAGTTGCGGGCGATCGCCACCGCCGCCGGGCGGCCGTTCCGCAAGCGGACGACCGCGTACGGTCACGCCCGCGCCTGAGGTCGAACCTTTCCCGGCCGCACGCCGTACCTGTGGATGCCGGCGGCGGTTTCGGCGAGGACCGCCGCCGGTGACCCTGAACCGGGGTCCGGCGGCGTCCGGGCGCCCGGCCCGCTGCGGCGCTGCGGCGCCGGTCCGGAAAGGCTGCCGATGAGCACTGACGAGACCACCGACGCGCCGAAACGGCGGACCTGGCCGCGGTTGACCCGCAGGCAGACGCTCACCGCCGCGGCGAGCGCGACACTGGGCGCCGCCGCCCTCACCGTGCCGGGCCTGTCCGCCGCGCAGAACGCCCCCACGGCGGGCCGGCGCGACGAGCCGATCGTGGTCCACCTCCGTGACGCCGCCACCGGCGTCATGGACGTCTTCGTCGGCACCACCCGGGTCGAGGTACGCGACCGCGGCCTGGCCGACCGCCTGGTGCGCGCCGCCGGCCGGCGCTGATCCCACCCTCCGCCGGCGCGGGCTCCCGGCGCCGGTTCCGCTTTCCGTTCCCCCGACGAAGGTGCGTCCGCCATGTCCTCTCACCGCGAGGCCCCGGAGATCGCCAAGGATCCGGTCGCCGACAGTTCCGACCTGTACGCGTTCGTCACACCGAGCCAGCCGGACACGGTCACGTTGATCGCCAACTACGTGCCGGTGCAGCTTCCCTCCGGCGGCCCGAACTTCTTCGAGTTCGGTGACGACGTCCGGTACGAGATTCACATCGACAACGATGGGGACGGTTATCCGGACGTCACCTATCGTTTCGAATTCACTACCGAGATCACGAACCAAAACAGTTTTCTCTACAACACCGGCCCGATCGAGTCGCTGGAGAGCAAGAACTGGAACCGGCGGCAGTTCTACCGGCTGACCCGGATCGCGGACGGCCGCGCCCGTGTCCTGGCGCACAAACTGCCCTGCCCGCCGTGCAACGTCGGGCCGCTGTCCACGCCGAACTACCAGAACCTGGTCCGGCAGGCGACGTTCAAGCTGTCCACCGGCGAGAAGGTGTTCGCGGGGCAACGGGCCGACGGTTTCTTCGTCGACCTGGGCGCGGTGTTCGACCTGGGTACGCTGCGGCCGTTCCAGCAGCTGCACGTCGCCGGCAAGAAGCTGTTCCGGACCGAGGGCGAGCCGGTGAACGCGCTGGACCGGCTCAACGTGCACAGCCTCGCCGTGCAGGTGCCGCTGAACCAGGTACGCCGCAAGGCGGCCCGCTACGGCTACGCCGACCGCGCCTCGACGATCGGGGTCTGGACCAGCGCGTCCCGCCAGCAGGTGCGGGTGCTCGGGGACCGGGTCGCCGCCGACACCGCCGCCGGGCCCTTCACCCAGGTGTCGCGGCTCGGAAACCCGTTGTTCAACGAGGTCATCGTGCCGATGTCCAGGAAGGACGTCTGGAACACGCTGCCGCCGTCGGAGGACAAGCGGTTCGCCGGGTTCGTCGAGCGGCCCGAGCTGGCCGCCCTGCTGCCCACGCTCTACCCGGGCGTGTTCCCCAACCTGGACGCGTTGAACAAGTCCAAGAAGCCGCGTGCCGACCTGGTGGCCATCCTGCTCACCGGCGTCCCGGCCGGACTGATCGACGGCTTCGCCAACACCACCGGCGACGTCCAGGCGGACATGCTGCGGCTGAACACCGCGATCCGGCCCAACCCCAGGCCGGACCGGTTCGGCGTGCTCGGCGGCGACCTGGCCGGCTTCCCCAACGGCCGCCGCGTCGCCGACGACGTGGTGACGATCGCGCTGCGCGCCATCGCCGGGCTGACCGTGCCGCTCGTCGACAAGACGTTCCGGCCGGACGCCGCCGCCGCGGCGGTGACGCCGGGGCTGAGCGCGGCCGACGTGACGGCGCCGTTCCTGGCCGACTTCCCGTTCCTCGGCACGCCGTACGACGGGTTCGGCAACCCGCAGGCGAAGAAGTCCTGACGGGAGGCGGCCGATGTCACACCATCACGATCTCGGCCCGTCGGAGGTCGGCAGCGTCGTGCTCGACCTCGGCGGCGACCGGGGCGCACTGATCATCCACACCGGGCGCGACCTGCACGGCCGGGAGATCGAGATCAGCCGCGTGGACCTCGACGGCCCGCGGACCCACTCCGCAGTACGCGAGCGGCACGTCCGGGACGGGGTGTTCCACAGTGCCGTCTACCCTGATCTGGAGGCCGGCGTTTATACCGTCTGGTGGGACGAGAGTACGTCCGCCGGCGCGATCTCGGTCACCGGCGGGTCGGTCGCCGAATTCGTCTGGCCCACCAGCTCACCAGCCCGCTTGGACTGAGCCGTCAGTCGCGCCGGAACCCGCGCCCCGTCCACATGATGGACGGGGCGCGGTCGGCGTTGGACCGCTCGACGGGCGGTACCGCGGGAAGCGGGTTACCCTTTGCCCCACCAATTCTGATCTTGGTACGAGCGGCCGGCGGGGGCGTCCGGCCGGCCTGTCGGCGATGCGCCACGGCAGAAAACTTCCGGCAACTCGCCGGGGAGGGCGTTACTCGTCCGGGGTCTGAATCGATAGGGCAGGTTGCGAGGCTACGGGCGACCGCGGCGGTCGTCCCGGACGTGTCGGGAGGGCGACTCCATTATCAAGTTTGGCTTGACGGCGCACGCATTACACGCGTGTAATTTGAATGGGGTTGTTCGCACGGAACGCAACAAATGGTGACCGTACGGACAGGCACGCCTTTCGCGTGGGGGGTTGCAGCGGCGAATGACGCCGGTGCGCGACAAGGAGGCAATCGATGGACGGCCAGCTCGAGGTGGCCGACCTGCTCGGGAACGCGCCGGAGTGGCAGGAGCGGGCGCTCTGCTCGCAGACCGACCCGGAGGCGTTCTTTCCCGAGAAGGGCGGCTCGACCCGCGAGGCGAAGCGCATCTGCTCGCGGTGCGAAGTGAAGACGGAATGCCTGGAGTACGCGCTCGGCCACGACGAGCGGTTCGGGATCTGGGGTGGCCTCTCCGAGCGGGAGCGGCGCAAGCTCAAGCGGCGGGTCGCCGCCTGATCCACGTACGGGTCCGCGGGCGGTGGGGGCCGCCCGGACCCGGGTCGCCGTCCGGCCGGTGCGTCCGGCCGGGTGGCGGCGTCCTGTCCGGCCGAACCGGTCAGGCAAGCTCGTCCGGGTCGACCCCGAGCAGATTCGCCACCTGCTCGATGATCACGTCGTGCACCAGGTCGGCGAGGTCCTCGCGGTCCATCGCGCGGAACTCCAGCGGCCGCCGGTAGAGCACGATCCGTGGCGGCACCTCCTGGCGGCCGGGCCGCCCGGGCAGCAGCCGGGCGAGCGGCACCTCGCCGTCCTCCAGCACGTCCGAGTCGTAGACGTTCAGGTCCGGCGGGACGTCCTCGACCGCGAACTCCACCCCGGCCAACTCCTTGGCGAACCGGCGTTCGAGCGTCTCCACGGTGTCGAGCACCAGATCGTCGAAGACCTCGGCCTTCGTCCGCGCCAGCGGCACCGTGGCCGGCACCAGCCGCCCGCGCAGCCCACGACCGTGCCGGTCACGGTGGGTGCGCCGGCCGGAGCCGGGGCGGCGGTTCTGGGGGCTCGTCATGACGCACAGGGTAGCCCGGGTCGGCGGTCCACCCGCTGTCGTGCGGCCGTCCGGCGTGCCGGTGCGCCGGTCGGAGGAATTGTGATCACCATGACGGGCGTGTCGTAACGCGAAGCGGTGCGCCGGACCCGGTAATGGGGATACCCTGCCGCCGTGAGGTCACCACGGCGCTGCTCCCGTAACGGCTGCCCCCGGCAAGCGGTCGCCACATTGACCTATGTCTACAACGAGTCGACGGCGGTGGTGGGCCCGCTCGCGGCGTTCGCCGAACCGCACACGTACGACCTGTGTGAGCCGCACGCCCGTAGCCTGACCGCCCCGCGCGGCTGGGACGTGGTGCGGCACGAGGGCGAGTTCGAGCCGCCGCCGCCCACCACCGACGACCTGGTGGCGCTGGCCGAGGCGGTACGCGAGGCGGCCCGCCCGGCCCCGCCCCGTCCTCCGGAGGACGAACCCACCACCAAGCCCCACCAGACCCCCCAGCAGGGCCGCCGGGGCCACCTGCGGGTGATCCCACCCCACCACTGACCGCCGCCCGCGCCCGCGCCCGCGCCCGCGGCTCGCTCGGTCGATCATGAAGTTGACGGCGTTTTCGATCTCCCTGAGCGCCGCCAACTTCATGATCAACGGGGTGGGTGGAGAGTGGTCAGTGGCCCAGGAAGTGGGTGAAGAGGGCGGCTCGGCGGGACGGGCGAGACGTGCGGTGCTCGGTGCGGTCGGCTGAGGACATGATCTTCAGGCCGGCGTTCATCGCCAGCCAGCGCAGCGGCTCCGGTTCCCACTCGGGGGAGCGGTGCCCGACCCAGGGCAGCGCCGTGAGGTCGCTGTCCACGCCCCGGATCAGGTCGGCGAGCGTACGCCCGGCGAGGTTGCTGGTGCCGACGCCGTCACCGACGTAGCCGCCCGCCCAGGCCAGCCCGGTGCGCCGGTCCAGCCCCACCGACGCGGACCAGTCCCGGGCCACTCCCAGCGGCCCGCCCCAGGCGTGCGTCACCGGCACGTCCGGTCCGAGCACCGGGAACATTTCCCCGAGCGCCCGGCGCAGCGCCGTGAACACCCGGGGCTCCCGGTCGAAGCCCGGCCGCACCCGGGAGGCGTAGTGGTAGGGCGCGCCCCGCCCGCCGAACGCGAGCCGGCCGTCGGCGGTGCGCTGGCCGTACACGATGACGTGCCGGTAGTCGGAGAACGTCTCCCGCTCCGCCAGCCCGATCCGCGCCCACGTCTCCTCGGGCAGCGGCGGGGTGGCCACCATCAGCGAGTAGACCGGTGCCACCGCACGCCGCCGGCCGGGCAGCCCCGGCGTGTAGCCCTCGGTCGCGCGGACCACCACCGGCGCCCGGACCACGCCCGCCGCCGTCACCGCCGCGCCGGGCCGCAGCGCGGTCACCGCTGTGCGCTCGTGGATGCGTACGCCCCGGTGCTCCACCGCCCGGGCCAGGCCCCGGACCAGCTTCGCCGGGTGTACGGCGGCGCAGTGCGGGGTGTACGTGCCGCCGCGTACCCCCTCGGCGTCGCAGCGTTCGGCGGCCTCGCCGGCGTCGAGCAGCGTCAGGTCTGCGTCGGTGAGCCCGTGCGCGTGGGCCTGGGCGACCTCGGCCCGGGCCCGCTGGAGCTGGGCTTCGCCGCGGGCGAGCGTCACGGTGCCCCCGGCCCGCCAGTCGCAGTCGATGCCCTCGGCGGCGGCCACGCGCCCCACCTCGCCGACGGTGTCGTGCATGGCCCGCTGCATGGCCAGTGCCCGGTCCCGGCCGTGCCGGCGGGCCAGCGCCGGCAGCGAGGTGGGGAACAGCGCCGAGCACCACCCGCCGTTGCGCCCTGATGCGCCGTACCCGGCGATCTCCCGCTCCAGGACGACGACGCGCAACGTGGGATCGGCCTCGGCCAGGTACCAGGCCGTCCACAGCCCGGTGTACCCGGCGCCCACGATCGCCACGTCGGCGTCCGTGTCGCCGGGCAACCCGGGTCGCGGTGTCAGCGGCTCGTCCAGGCCGGACAGCCAGTACGACAGATGCCGGTAGTCGGTCATCGGCGTCAGAGCCGGGACCACGCCTCGGTCAGCACCGCGCGCAGGATCTGCTCGATCTCGTCGAAGTGCTGCTGGTCGGCGATCAGCGGCGGGGCGAGCTGCACCACCGGGTCGCCCCGGTCGTCGGCCCGGCAGTAGAGCCCGGCGTCGAACAGCGCGGTGGACAGGAAGCCGCGCAGCAGCCGCTCGGACTCGGCCTCGTCGAACGTCTCCCGGGTCGTCTTGTCCTTGACCAGCTCGATGCCGTAGAAGTAGCCGTCGCCCCGGACGTCGCCGACGATCGGCAGGTCGTGCAGCTTCTCCAGGGTGGACCGGAACGCGCCCTCGTTGGCCCGGACGTGCCCGATCAGGTCCTCCCGGGCGAACACCTCCAGGTTGGCCAGCGCGACCGCGCAGGAGACCGGGTGGCCGCCGAACGTCACGCCGTGCGCGAACATGCCGGTCTCGGTGAGGAACGGCTCCATCAGCCGCTCACTGGCGATCATCGCGCCGAGCGGGGCGTAGCCGGAGGTGATGCCCTTGGCGGTGGTGATGATGTCCGGCTGGTAGCCGTAGCGGACGGCGCCGAAGTACTCGCCGAGCCGGCCCCAGGAGCAGATCACCTCGTCGCTGACCAGCAGCACGTCGTACGCGTCGCAGATCTCGCGTACCCGCTCGAAGTAGCCGGGCGGCGGCGGGAAGCAGCCGCCGGAGTTCTGCACCGGCTCCAGGAAGACGGCGGCGACCGTCTCCGGCCCCTCCCGCTCGATCGCCCGGCCGATCTCCTCGGCGGCCCAGCGGCCGAACGCCTCGGCGTCGTCGCCGTGCTCGGGGGCCCGGTAGAAGTTGGTGTTCGGCACCTTGATGCCGCCGGGCACCAGCGGCTCGAAGTCGGTCTTGATGCCGGGCAGGCCGGTGATCGACAGCGCGCCCATCGAGGTGCCGTGGTAGGCGATGTAGCGGCTGACCACCTTGTGCTTGGTGGGCTTGCCGGTGCGCTTGAAGTAGGCCCGGGCCAGCTTCCACGCCGCCTCGACGGCCTCGGAGCCGCCGGTGGTGAAGAAGACCCGGTTCAGGTCGCCGGGCGTGAGCGTGGCGATCTTCTCGGCCAGCTCGACGGCCTTCGGGTGGGCGTACGACCAGAGCGGGAAGTAGGCCAGCTCGCCGGCCTGCTTGGCGGCGGCCTCGGCCAGCTCGGTACGGCCGTGGCCGGCGTTGACGACGAACAGCCCGGCCAGCCCGTCCAGGTAGCGGCGGCCCTGGGCGTCCCAGACGTACGCGCCCTCGCCCCGGACGATTGTCGGAACCTCGCCGGCGGGGTAGCTCGCCATGCGGGTGAAGTGCATCCAGAGATGGTCGGTGGCGTTGGCCATGTCAGCCCCATCGGGTCTCGGGCCGGTCAGGGGTGACACCGGCCGCTCTGCCCACGGTTATCCCACAGGCGATGCCGATAAGGCAAGCGAACAAGCTTCATCGCGACGGATTCAGCGCTGTATCACTGCGCGGTCAACGGAATCCGCATCAGGCGGTACCCCAGCTGTAGGTCTGCTTGCGCAGCTTCAGGTAGACGAACGCCTCGGTGGAGAGCACTCCGGGGACGCCGCGCAGCTTCTGGAGGATCTCCAGCAGGTGCGCGTCGTTGCGGCAGACCACCTCGGCCAGCAGGTCGAACGAGCCGGCGGTGATCACCACGTAGTCGATCTCCTCGAACTCGGCCAGCCGGTCCGCGACCGGTTCCAGGTCGCCGTCGGTGCGCAGCCCGATCATGGCCTGGCGGGGGAAGCCGAGCTGGAGCGGGTCGGTGACCGCGACGATCTGCATGACGCCCGCGTCGAGCAGTCGCTGCACCCGCTGGCGTACCGCCGCCTCGGAGAGGCCGACCGCCTTGCCGATGCTCGCGTACGGGCGGCGCCCGTCCTCCTGGAGCTGCTCGATGATCTGCTTGGCCACGTCGTCGAGCAGAGCGTGATTGGCCCCATCACGCACGGTGACCCGGCGGGTGCCGTTCCCGCTCTCCTGGTGCCGGTTGACCATCGACGCTCCTCGTGTCCGAATCTCCGTGTTGAGCGTAGTGCCCCGCGCAGTCTGGCGTATTTCGTGGCGACTGGCTATTCCGGCAACGGAATCCCTTGTGAGAGAGGTTTTCTCATGTCAGGATCAGTCGTCCATCGCCACTGACCCTCCCGCCGGCGCGCCGCCCCCGTCCCGCCGCCGACGATGCCCCCCAAGGAGTCGTCACATGCGTAGTCCCCTCCGGACCCTCACCCGGCGTGGTCTGCTCACCGGGACCGTCGGCTCGGCCGCGCTGCTCGCCACCGCGGGCACCCTGGCCGGCTGCGGGACCAAGGGCGCCCAGCAGACCGAAGCCGGCTGCAAGAGCGAGGATCTGTCCGCCACCGAGAAGAAGGTCGCCTTCTCGAACTGGCCGCAGTACATGGACACCGACGAGAAGGACGAGTCCAAGCGCCCCACGCTCGACGCGTTCGTGGCCGCCTCCGGCATCCAGGTGACGTACACCGAGGACGTCAACGACAACAACGAGTTCTTCGGCAAGGTCCGCAACCAGCTCGCCGGATGTCAGAGCACCGGGCGGGACATCATGGTGCTCACCGACTGGATGGCCGCCCGGATGATCCGCCTCGGCTGGGTGCAGAAGCTGGACAAGTCGAAGATGCCCAACGTCGAGGCGAACCTGCTGTCGTCGCTGCGCGGACGCTCCTTCGACGCCGAGACCCAGCTCGCGGTCCCGTGGCAGTCCGGTCTGGCCGGGCTCGCGTACAACGCGAAGGTCACCAAGGAGATCCGCACCGTCGACGAGCTGCTCACCCGCCCCGATCTCAAGGGCAAGGTGACGGTGCTGTCGGAGATGCGCGACACCATCGGCCTGCTGCTCCAGTCGCTCGGCCACGACCCGGCCGAGTTCACCGCCGCCCAGTTCGACGACGCGCTGAACAAGCTCAAGAAGGCCGTGGACAGCAAGCAGATCCGGCGGTTCACCGGCAACGACTACGCGCCCGACCTGGCGAAGGGCGACATCGCCGCGTGCATCGGCTGGTCCGGCGACGTGGTGCAGCTCGGTTTCGAGGACGAGAAGATCAAGTTCGTGGTGCCCGAGTCCGGCGTGATGCTCTGGTCGGACAACATGCTGGTGCCGAACAAGGCCACCCACAAGGCCAACGCCGAGGCGTTGATGAACCACTACTACGACCCGGCGGTGGCCGCGAAGCTGGCCGCGTACGTCAACTACATCTGTCCGGTGCAGGGCGCGCAGGCCGAGATGGAGAAGATCGACCCGGATCTGGCCACCAACCCGCTGATCTTCCCGGACGACGCGATGCTGTCCAAGGCCAAGGTCTTCATGGCGCTCGACGAAGCGCAGGAGAAGGAGTACGAGACCAAGTTCCAGCAGGTGATCGGCGCGTGAAGGGGCAGCAGACCCCGGCCGGCGACCTGCGACTGGTCGACCTGACCAAGCGGTTCGGCGTCTTCACCGCCGTCGACGACCTCACCCTCACCGTCCCGCAGGGCTCGTTCTTCGCCCTGCTCGGCGCGTCCGGCTGCGGCAAGACCACCACGCTGCGGATGATCGCCGGGCTGGAGCAGCCCACCAGCGGGCAGGTGCTGCTCGGCGACCAGGACATCGCCGGGCTGCGGCCGTACAAGCGGCCGGTCAACACCGTCTTCCAGAGCTACGCCCTCTTCCCGCACCTGGACATCCACGAGAACGTGGCGTTCGGGCTGCGCCGCCGCGGTATCCGCAAGGTGGGCGACCAGGTCGAGCGGATGCTCGCGCTGGTCCAGCTCCAAGGGTACGGCCGGCGCCGCCCGGCCCAGCTCTCCGGCGGCCAGCAGCAGCGCGTCGCGCTGGCCCGGGCGCTCATCAACCACCCGCAGGTGCTGCTGCTCGACGAGCCGCTCGGCGCGCTCGACCTGAAGCTGCGCCGGCAGATGCAGATCGAGCTGAAGCGGATCCAGACCGAGGTGGGCATCACGTTCGTGCACGTCACCCACGACCAGGAGGAGGCCATGACGATGGCCGACACGGTCGCGGTGATGAACGCCGGCCGGATCGAGCAACTCGGCGCGCCCGCCGACATCTACGAGTACCCGGCCACCGCGTTCGTGGCGAACTTCCTCGGCCAGTCCAACCTTCTCGCCGCCGAGGCCGGCGGTCGCGCCGCCGACGACGTGCTGGTCACGGCGCACGGCGCGCGCTTCTCGGTGCCCGCCGGCCGGGCCCGGCTCACCGACGGGCCGGCCTTCCTCGGCGTACGTCCGGAGAAGCTTCACCTGGCCGACGGGCCGGACCGGGTGCCGGCCGGGCACCAGCACGTCGGCGGCGTCGTCACCGACACGTCCTACGTCGGGGTGAGCACGCAGTACCTGGTGCGCACCGCGTGGGGCAGCGAGCTGTCCGCGTTCGCCGCCAACAGCGGGCTGGGCGGCCGGCTCGCCGTCGGCACGGCGGTGACCGCGCACTGGGATCCGCGGCACGCGTTCCTGCTGCCCCGGGCCGCCGGTGAGGACGACCAGACCACGCCGCTGCTCGACGAGCCGCCGGTGGGTGCGCTGCCATGAGCGCGCTGGCCCACGTGCCGACCTCCAACGGGAAGCCGCCGCCGGTGCGGCGCGGGCGCAGCCGCCTCCTGCCGTACCTGCTGCTGCTCCCGGGCGCGGCCTGGCTGCTCGTCTTCTTCGCGCTGCCGCTGGTGCAGCTCGCCTCGGCCAGCCTCTACGACCCGGCCGGGTCGCTCTCCACCGGGTACGCGATGACCTGGGCGTTCGGCAACTACCCGGACGCGCTCCAAGCGTACTGGCCGCAGTTCTCCCGGTCGTTCCTCTACTCCGCCATCGCGCTGGTGCTCGCGCTGCTGATGGGCTACCCGCTGGCGTACGCGATCGCGCAGAAGGCCGGCCGGTGGAAGAACCTGCTGCTGGTCGCCGTGGTCGCGCCGATGTTCACCAGCTTCCTGGTGCGCACGCTGGCCTGGAAGACCATCCTGTCGGACAACGGCGCGCTGGTCGGACTGCTGCGCGACGTGCACCTGCTCGGCCCGGACGGCCGGCTGCTGGCCACGCCGATCGCCGTGGTGCTCGGCCTGACGTACAACTTCCTGCCGTTCCTGGTGCTGCCGCTGTACGCGAGCCTGGAGCGGCTCGATCCCCGGCTGCTGGAGGCGGCGAGCGACCTGTACGCGAGCCCGCTGCGGGCGTTCGCCAAGGTGACGCTTCCGCTGTCGATGCCCGGCCTGATCGCCGGCACGCTGCTGTTCTTCATCCCGGCCACCGGTGACTACATCAACGCCGAGCTGCTCGGTACGCCGAACGAGTACATGATCGGCAACGTCATCGACTCGGCGTTCCTGGTCCGGCTGGACTATCCGCAGGGCGCGGCGCTGTCGTTCCTGCTGATGGCCGCGATCCTGGCGATCGTCTTCGTCTACCTGCGTAAGGCCGGCACGGAGGAGGTGCTCTGATGAGCGCGAGGAGCGCAGCGAAGCGGAGCCCCGCAGTCGCGAATGGAGGCAGGCTCTGATGCGGCGCTGGCTCGCCGACCGGTGGGTGATGGGCGTGGCCCTGCTGGTCCTCGGCTACCTGACCCTGCCGATCATGGTGGTCGCCGGTCTGTCCTTCAACCGGCCCTCCAGCCGGCTCTCCTACGACTTCAACGAGTTCACGCTCGACAACTGGAAGCAGCCCTGCGCCACCTCGGACATGTGCGACGCCGTCGTGCGCAGCATGCAGATCGGCCTCATCGCCACAGTCGTCTCCACGCTCCTCGGCACGCTGATGGCGTTCGCGCTGGTCCGGCACAGCTTCCGCGGCCGGTCCGGGCTCAACGGGCTGATCTTCCTGCCGATGGCCACCCCGGAACTGGTGATGGGCACCTCGCTGCTCGCCCTCTTCGTCGCCGCCGGGGTGCCGCAGGGCTTCTGGACCATCGTCATCGCGCACGTCATGTTCTGCGTGTCGTTCGTCGTGGTCACCGTGAAGGCCCGGCTCGCCGGCATGGACCGGCGGCTGGAGGAGGCCGCGATGGACCTGTACGCCAGCGAGTGGCAGACGTTCCGCCGGATCACGCTGCCGCTGGTGCTACCCGGCATCGTGGCCGCCTCGCTGCTGGCGTTCTCGCTCAGCTTCGACGACTTCATCATCACGAACTTCAACGCCGGCACCACTGTCACGTTCCCCATGTACGTCTGGGGCGCCTCCCAGCGGGGCATCCCGCCGCAGGTCAACGTGATCGGCACGGCCATGTTCGTGATCGCCTTGCTGCTGGTCGGGGCCACCTCGCTGCGCGGGCGGCGGGCGCGACGGGCCGCCCTCGCGGTGGTCGCCACACCTGCGGGCAAGCCATGACACTCCCGCATACCGGCCGGGCGCTGGCCGACGCCGCGCCCGTGTCGTACTGGCTGGACCGCCCGGCACGCCCCGACCCGCTGCCGCCGCTGGCCGGGTCGCACACCGCCGACCTGCTCGTGGTCGGCGGCGGGTACGCCGGGCTGTGGACCGCGCTGCTCGCAAAGGAGGCCGACCCGGACCGCGACGTCCTGCTCGTCGACGCGGGCACGTGCGGCTGGGCGGCGTCCGGGCGCAACGGCGGGTTCTGCGCCGCGTCGCTCACCCACGGGCTCGCCAACGGCGTCGAACGGTTCCCCGGCGAGATCGGCGAGCTGGAACGGCTGGGCCGGGAGAACCTGGACGCCATCGCCGCCACGGTGGCGAAGTACGACATCGACTGCGACCTCGAACGCACCGGGGAACTGGCGGTGGCGGTCGAGCCGTACCAGCTCGACGGGCTCGCCGCCGACGCCGAGCTGGCCCGCCGGTACGGCCACGACGTGCGGCTGCTCGACCGCGACGAGGTACGCGCCGAGGTGGCGTCGCCGACGTACCTGGGCGGGATGTGGGACCGCGACCGGGTTGCCCTGCTCGACCCTGCGAAGCTCGCCTGGGGACTGCGTCGGGCGGCGCTCGGCCTGGGCGTACGCGTGCACGAGCACACCCGCGTCACCGGCCTGGCCCGCGACGGCGCCGGGCTGCGGGCCACCACGGCGGGCGGTGCGGACGCGGCGCCCGGCGCGGTGCGGGCGCGGCAGGTCGTGCTGGCCACGAACGCGTTCCCGTCGCTGCTGCGCCGGCTGCGCTCCTGGGTCGTGCCGGTGTACGACTACGCGCTGATGACCGAGCCGCTGACCGGGGCGCAGCGCGACGCGATCGGGTGGCGGCACCGGCAGGGGCTCGCCGACACCGGCAACCAGTTCCACTACTACCGGCTCACCGCCGACAACCGGATCCTGTTCGGCGGCTACGACGCGATCTACCACTACGGCAACCGGATGGCGCCCGCGCTGGAGCGGCGCGAGGCCACCTTCACCACGCTGGCGTCCCACTTCTTCTCCACGTTCCCGCAGCTCGCCGATGTGCGGTTCAGTCACCGCTGGGGTGGCGTCATCGACACCTGCACCCGGTTCTGCGCGTTCTTCGGCACGGCCTACGAAGGACGCCTGGCGTACGCGGCCGGGTTCACCGGGCTCGGCGTCGGCGCGACCCGGTTCGGCGCCCGCGTCACGCTCGACCTGCTCTCCGGCGCGGACACCCCGCTGACCCGGCTCGACCTGGTGCGCCGCAAGCCGCTGCCGTTCCCGCCGGAACCGGCCCGGTCCGTGGGCATCAACCTCACCCGCTGGTCGCTCGCCCGCGCCGACGCGCGCGACGGACGGCGCAACCTCTGGCTCCGTACTCTCGACCGTCTTGGACTGGGGTTCGACTCCTGATGCGTATCCTCCTCGTCGGCGCCGGTGGCGTCGGCTCCGCCGCCGTATCCATCGCCGCCCGTCGTTCCTTCTTCGAGGTCATGGTGGTCGCCGACCACGACCCGGCGCGTGCCGCGCGTGCCGTCGCCGGGCACGGCGACCGGTTCGTCGCCGCCACAGTGGGCGCCTCCTCCGCCGACGCGGTGGCCGCGCTGTGCCGGGAACACCGCATCACCCACGTGCTGAACGCGGTCGACCCGCGCTTCGTCATGCCGATCTTCAACGGCGCGTTCGCCGCCGGGGCCGACTACCTGGACATGGCGATGTCGCTGTCCCGGCCGCACCCCGAGCGCCCCTACGCCGCGACCGGGGTCAAGCTCGGCGACGAGCAGTTCGCCGTCGCGCACCGGTGGGCCGCAGCCGGGCGGCTCGCGCTGTGCGGCATCGGCGTCGAACCGGGACTGTCCGACGTCTTCGCCCGCTACGCCGCCGACGAACTGTTCGCCGAGATCGACGAGATCGGGGTACGCGACGGCGCGAACCTCACAGTCGCCGGATACGACTTCGCGCCGTCGTTCTCCATCTGGACCACCATCGAGGAGTGCCTCAACCCGCCGGTGATCTGGGAGGCCGGGCGCGGCTGGTTCACCACCGAACCGTTCAGTGAGCCGGAGGTCTTCGACTTCCCGGCCGGGATCGGCCCGGTCGAGTGCGTCAACGTCGAGCACGAGGAGGTGCTGCTCATCCCGCGCTGGGTGCCGGCGAAGCGGGTCACCTTCAAGTACGGGCTCGGCACCGAGTTCATCGAGGTGCTGCGCACGCTGCACAAGCTCGGACTGGACTCGACCCAGCCGGTGCGGGTGCGCGGCGTCGACGTGTCGCCGCGCGACCTGGTGGCCGCCGCGTTGCCCGACCCGGCCACGCTGGGCGACCGGATGAGCGGCAAGACCTGCGCCGGCACGTACGTCACCGGCACCGGGCCGGACGGGCGGCCCCGCCGCGTCTACCTCTACCACGTGGTCGACAACGAGTGGTCCATGGCCGAGTACGGCCACCAGGCGGTCGTCTGGCAGACCGCCGTGAACCCGGTCGTCGCGCTGGAACTGCTCGCCACCGGCGCGTGGTCCGGTGCGGGCGTGCTCGGGCCGGAGGCGTTCCCGCCGACCCCCTTCCTGGACCTGCTCACCGGCTACGGTTCGCCGTGGGGGATGGAGGAACGATGACCCGGTACGGCCCGATGTACGGTCCCGACATCACGTTCCTCGGCGTGCCGCCGTGCACCGTCGAGGAGCCGGTCACGTACACCGACGCGGACGTGGTGATCATCGGGGCGCCCTTCGACGGCGGCACCTCGCACCGGCCCGGCACCCGGTTCGGGCCGTCCGCCATCCGGCAGGCCTGCTACCTGCCGCACGACGGCTCGCGGCCGTCGCTGGCGCTGCGCGTGGACGCGCTGAAGGATCTGTGCGTCTACGACGCCGGGGACGTGGAGATGTTCGGCGGCGACATCGAGCGCTCACTCGCCGCGCTGGAGACCGCCGTGCACGCCGTCGCCTCGGCCGGGGCGATCCCGGTGGTGCTCGGCGGCGACCACTCCATCGCGCTGCCCGACGCCACCGGGGTGGCCCGGCACCACGGGCTCGGCCGGGTGTCGCTGGTGCACTTCGACGCGCACGCCGACACCGGGGACGTCGAGTTCGGCTCGCTGCACGGCCACGGCCAGCCGATGCGGCGGCTCATCGAGTCCGGTGCGGTACGCGGCGACCGCTTCCTCCAGATCGGGCTGCGCGGCTACTGGCCCGGCCCGGACACGCTGGCGTGGATGGCGGAACAGCGGATGCGCTCGTACGAGATGACCGAGATCGTGGCGCGCGGGCTGGACACCTGCCTGACCGAGGCGTTCGGCATCGCGACCGACGAGTGCGAGGGCGTGTTCCTCTCCGTCGACGTGGACGTGGTCGACCCGGGCATGGCACCCGGTACCGGCACGCCCGAGCCGGGCGGGCTCACCTCCCGGCAACTGCTCGACGCGGTCCGCCGGGTCTGCTACGAGCTGCCGGTGGTGGGGCTGGACGTGGTCGAGGTCGCGCCGCCGTACGACCACGGCGACATCACCGCGTACCTGGGCAACCGGGTGGTGCTGGAGGCATTGTCCGCGATAGCCCGCCGCCGCCACGACGCCAGAGCCGGAACCCCATGGAACCCCACCCAGCCGCTCCTGGACGACCGCTGACCCGCCACCCCCGCCCTCCCCGTTGATCTTGCACTTCCGGCCCCGGCATTCTGGTCATATCCCCCGGTGAGAGGGCGCTAACTGCAAGATCGCGCTAGGCGAGGGAAGGGCCTAGCACAAGGGGACGGGAGGGTGGGGGGTTTGCACATGCCTGGGGTTGTCCACAGGTGAGGGAAGTGGCGTGAGGGTCGGGCGTGGGCGGGGCGGCATGGTTCGGGGATGTCGACGCAGCTGTGGCGGACCCGGGAGCTGATGCGGGTGCTCACCGTGAAGCGAGTACGCACCCAAGTCGGGCGCGAGGAGCTGATCCGCGTGCGGCGCGGTGTCTACGCGTCGACACCGTGCGATGACGAGGACGAACTGCGAGCCCTGCTGCTGTGTCTGCCCGGCAACGCGATGCTGGCGATGCAGAGCGCGGCCCGCCGCCACGGATTCGGCGTCCTTCGGGAATCCGCGGTGCACGTGCAGTTGCCGCCGGACGTCGCCAAGCCCCGCCTACCGGGTCTCGTCGTCCATCACTCCGTCCTGCCGGTCCGGCCGGTGGTCGTGGGTGGCCTGCCGTGCGTGCCCGCCACGCAGTGCGCGATCGACCTTGCCCGAGGCGTACGCCGGATGGATGCCCTCCCCGTGCTCGACGCCGCACTCCGCTCGGGTGCCGTGACGGTCGACGACCTCGCGGCGGAGTTGCCCCTGCACCGGGCCCTGCGGGGCGTCCGGCAGGCGCGCGATCTCGTGCCGCGAGCCGACGGCCGCTCCGAGTGCCGGCAGGAGAGCCAGCTGCGGCTGTTGCTGCTCGACGGCGGGCTCCCGGCGCCCGAACCACAGATGTGGATTCACGACCGGTACGGCATGCCCCGCTTCCGCATCGACCTGGGTTACCGGGAACGGCGGGTGGGCGTGGAGTACGACGGTCTGTCCCACCTGGACCCGGAGCACATGCGGTACGACCGCGACCGGATCAACTGGCTGGACGCCAACGGTTGGCGGATGCGCTACTTCACCGACCGCGACCTCTACCGACGCCCGTCCCACATCCTCGCCACCCTCCGAGCCGCCCTGACCCCCTGACCCGCGCTGCCTCCGCCCTCGCCAACCCCGCGGACCCCGCCAACCCCGCCAACCCCGCCAACCCCGCCGACCCCGTCGTCACGTCGATCTTGCACTTGCCTACCCCGCAAAAGGGACAGATCTGGCAACCAAGGGGCACCAAGTGCAAGATCGAGGGCGCGAGGGCGCGAGGGCGCGAGGGCGCGAGGGCGCGAGGGGGCGGTGGGGGTGGGGTCAGGGGCGGGCGCAGTGGGGGCGCAGGCGTACGCGTTCGGTGGTTTCGGTGAGGGAGTTGGGCTCGATCACCAGGCGGGCGATCGTCGTGGCCGGGCCGGGGCGGAATCTGCCCTGGTCGGCGGGGATGGTCGCGGTCCAGGTGCCGGCGGTGCGCTCGTCGGTGCAGGCGCCGATCACGCCGAACCCGAAGCCGGTGACCGAGCCGCGTCGTACCCGCTGCTCCAGGTGCACCTCGATGTACGCGAGGCCGCGCTCGGCGCCGCAGTCGAACCGGCCGCCGACGGTGGCGGTGTGCGCCCGTACGTCGGCCGCGCCGAACCAGTTGACGGAGATGCGGGGAGAGGCCGCCGGGGCGGCGACGGCGGCGCCCGGCGCGAGCCCGAGCGTGGCGGCGGTGGCCAGGGCGGTGAGGCCGGCGGCGAGCACTGGTTGTCGGACCGGGTTCATGCGCGGTCTCCTGTCGGGCGGTGGTGGGACGCGGACTCCGAACTGGACGGCGTCAGCATCCCACCGCCGCGACTCCCGCGAGCTGCAAGATCTCGGACAGATCAGCGGTTCAGGTGGGAGCGGATGAGGAAGCGCACGCCCTCCGGGGCCTCCAGGGAGAAGCCGCTGCCCCGGCCGGGCACCACGTCGACGGTGAGCCGGGTGTGCCGCCACAGCTCCCACTGGGCCTTCGACATCCAGAACTCCACCGGCTCGGGTACCCCGTCGACCGTGAGCGAGGCGAGCAGCACGTCCGAGCCTCCGGTGCGGAACTCGCCGGCCGGGTAGCACATCGGGGCGCTGCCGTCGCAGCAGCCGCCGGACTGGTGGAACATCAGCGGGCCGTGCTGCCCCCGCAGCGACCGGATCAGGTCGGCCGCCGCGGGGGTCAGGGTCACCGGGTCACCCATCAGAAGAAGCCCAGCTTCTTCGGTGAGTAGCTGACCAGCAGGTTCTTGGTCTGCTGGTAGTGCTCCAGCATCATCTTGTGGTTCTCCCGGCCGATGCCGGACTGCTTGTAGCCGCCAAACGCAGCGTGCGCCGGGTAGGCGTGGTAGCAGTTCGTCCACACCCGGCCGGCCTGGATGGCCCGCCCGGCCCGGTACGCGGTGTTCAGGTCGCGGGTCCACACGCCCGCGCCGAGGCCGTACAGCGTGTCGTTGGCGATCTTCACGGCGTCGTCCAGGTCGGCGAAGGACGTCACCGACACCACCGGGCCGAAGATCTCCTCCTGGAAGATCCGCATCGAGTTGTCGCCCTCGAAGATCGTCGGCTGAACGTAGTAGCCGCCGGACAGCTCGCCGCCGAGGTCCGACCGCTCACCGCCGGTGAGGACGCGAGCGCCCTCCTGCCGGCCGATGTCCAGGTAGGACAGGATCTTCTCGAGCTGGTCGTTCGACGCCTGCGCGCCGACCATCGTGTCGGTGTCCAGCGGGTGCCCCTGCTTGACCGCCTTCGTCCGCTCGACGGCGGCGGCGAGGAAGTCCGAGTAGTGGCCCTGCTGGATGAGCGCCCGGGACGGGCAGGTGCACACCTCGCCCTGGTTGAGCGCGAACATGGTGAAGCCTTCCAGGGCCTTGTCCAGGAAGTCGTCGGAGGCGGCGCTGACGTCGTCGAAGAAGATGTTCGGGCTCTTGCCGCCCAGTTCCAGCGTGACCGGCTTGATGTTCTCACTGGCGTACTGCATGATCAGCCGCCCGGTGGTGGTCTCGCCGGTGAACGCCACCTTCGCCACCCGCGACGAGGACGCGAGCGGCTTGCCCGCCTCGACGCCGAAGCCGTTCACCACGTTCACCACGCCCGGTGGCAGCAGGTCGCCGATCAGCGAGAGCAGGTAGTGGATCGAGGCGGGCGTCTGCTCGGCCGGCTTGAGCACCACCGCGTTGCCGGCGGCGAGCGCCGGGGCGAGCTTCCACACCGCCATGAGGATCGGGAAGTTCCACGGGATGATCTGCCCGACCACACCCAGCGGCTCGTGGAAGTGGTAGGCGACGGTGTCGTCGTCGAGTTCGCCGAGCGAGCCCTCCTGCGCCCGGATCGCCCCGGCGAAGTAGCGGAAGTGGTCGATCGCGAGCGGGATGTCGGCGGCGAGCGTCTCGCGTACCGGCTTGCCGTTCTCCCACGTCTCGGCGATCGCCAGGGACTCCAGGTTGTCCTGCATGCGGTCGGCGATCCGGTTGAGGATCAGCGACCGCTCGGCGACCGACGTGCGGCCCCACGCGTCGGCCGCGCCGTGCGCCGCGTCGAGCGCCTTCTCCACGTCCTCGGCGGTGCCCCGGGCCACCTCGCAGAAGGTCTGCCCGGTCACCGGGGTGAGGTTCTCGAAGTACTTGCCACCGTGCGGCTTCACGTACTCGCCGCCGATGTAGTGGTCGTAGCGGGACTGCCAGTGGGTGGGGGCGTCGTAGCGCGTCATGGGTACCTCCGCCGTCCGTCTGGGGTGGATGGCGGGCAGGCTAGTTTCCGGGACGTTGCAGGAACGTTGCGCGCGGCAGCGCGTACTCCTCGGCGAGCTGGCGGGCCCGCGCGACGGCGAGCGGCCGGCGGGGCGCGCCCGGCGGCAGCGCTCGCGCCAGGGCCTGCCACGCGGCGAGGTCGTCGGCCCCGGCCGCCGTCGCGGTCCAGGCCGCGAGCAGCCCCGGGTCCGCGCCGGCCAGCACCGCGGCGCGCAGCTGGCCGTCCACCAGGCGGCGCAGTCGCGCCACTCCCGGCGCGTCCGACCCGGGCAGCAGGGGCCCGGGGTACGCGCGCAGCGCCGCCGCCGGATCGCCACGTTCGAGCAGTTCGGTGACGGTACGGAAGTCGGCGCGCACGGTCGGCCGCAGCCGGTACGGGCGGGAGTCGAGCAGTTCCTCGCCGAGCACGCGGCGCAGCCGGGACAGTTCGGCGCGCAGCGTGACCGGGTGCCGCCTGTCGTCGCCGTAGAGGTCGAGGCCGAGCTGTTCCCCGGTGCGTCCCTCGGGATGGTCGACGAGCAGCACCAGCAGCTCGCTGTGCCGGCGACCGAGCCGGATGCGCCGGCCGCCGACGCGCAGCTCCGCCTCGTCGCGCCCGAGCGCCGACACGTACGCCACGTCGGGCGCGGCGGGCGCGGCACCGGCCAGGAACGCCTCGGCGGCCCGGGCGGTGGCCCGGACCAGTGCCAGGCTCTGCGGATTGGCCAGGTGGTCCCCGCCGGTGATGTCGACGGCGCCGAGCAGCGCGCCGCTGACCGGGTCGTGGATCGGCGCGGCGGCGCAGGTCCAGCGCTGTACCGGCCGGACGAAGTGCTCGGTGGCGAAGATCTGCACGCCGTGGTCGACGGCGAGGGCGGTGCCGGGGGCGTTCGTGCCGGCGTGCGCCTCGTCCCAGCGGGCGCCCGGTACGAAGTTCATCCGTTCGGCGTGCCGCAGCACCCCGGGGTGGCCCTCCACCCAGAGCAGCCGCCCGGCGGCGTCGCAGACCGCCATCAGGTGCGCGCCGTCCTGCGCGATGCCACCGAGCAGGTCGCGGAACAGCGGCATCACCCGGGCCAGCGGGTGCGCGGCGCGGTAGGTCTCCAGCGCGTCGTCGGTGAGGTCGACCGGTGCGGTGGCCTCCGGGTCGAGCAGCGCGGACCGCTCCCAGGAACGGGCCACCACGTCCCGGACGCCGCCGGTGGCGCCCCTGGTGAGGAACGCCTCGTGGGCGGCACCGACCTGCGCGATCCGCTCCGCCGGATCCGCGCCGAACTCCAGGGCGAGCCACGGGTCAGCCACCAGCGCCTCCTTCCACCCATCGTGACCCACCTCACCCCCGAGCGCCAATGCATGATCCGGGTCACTTCAGCGGTGCTCGCGCCGCCCGAGGAACGGACGAACGGCCCAGACGGCTCTACGCCGGTTGTCGCAGCCCGGCCCGCGTGGAGGATGGCTGCTGCGGACGCTTACGGAACCCTTAACTCCGGCCTGCGAAGGTGTGCCGGACGACGAGGGAAGACACGGGGGAGCGCGAGGGTGCGGGTGCTGGTGGCGGACGACGAGCGGCTCCTGGCGGACACGGTTGCCGAGGGGTTGCGACGGTTCTCCATGGCTGTGGACGTCTGCTACGACGGCGACGGCGCGCTGGAACGGATCGGGGTCAACCGGTACGACGTGGCGGTGCTGGACCGGGACATGCCCGGCGCCACCGGCGACGAGGTGTGCCGGAGCCTGGCCGGGTCCGACGCGGGCACCCGCGTGCTGCTGCTCACCGCCGCCGCCGGCATTCGGGACCGGGTCGCCGGCCTCGGGCTGGGCGCCGACGACTACCTGACCAAGCCGTTCGCGTTCGCCGAGCTGGTGGCGCGGGTGCAGGCGCTGGGCCGCCGGTCCACCCCCGCCCTGCCGCCGGTGCTGGAGCGGCACGGCGTGGTGCTCGACGTCGCCCGGCACACCGCGACCCGGGACGGCCGCCCGCTCGGGCTGAGCCCGAAGGAGTTCGGCGTGCTGCACGTGCTGATGCGGGCCGGCGGCCGGGTGGTGAGCGCCGAGGAACTGCTGGAACAGGCGTGGGACGAGTTCGCGGACCCGTTCACCAACGCGGTCCGGGTGACGGTGATGACACTGCGCAAGAAGCTCGGCCAGCCGTCGGTCATCCACACCGTGCCGAAGGCCGGCTACCGGATCGGCGAGCCGGAGTGAGCCCCCGCCGCCGCATCCTGCTGGTCGGGGTGCTCGCCCTGATCGCCGGGTTCTTCGTGCCCAACATGGTCAAGTCGCTGCTCGAACTGGTGTGGGGGCAGGCCCAGTGGTTCTGCGGCCTGGCCACGATCGGCGCGGTGTGCGAGCCGGGCCGTCCGTTCGTGCCGCTGCTGCCGCTGCTGACCCAGTTGCTGGTGCTGGTGGCCGCCGGATTCGCCGTGTGGGGCGCGGCCCGCTGGTGCCTGCGCCCGGTGCACGACCTGGCCGCCCCGATCGCGAACCTGGGGCCGCAGAACCTCGGCTACCGGATCCGCCGCGGCGGCCGGGACGAACTGGCCGGGCTCAGCCGCGCGATCGACGACATGCTGGACCGGGTCACCGCCGGGTACGAGGGGCAGCGGCGGTTCGCCGCGAACGCCTCGCACGAACTGCGGACGCCGCTCGCGGTGCAGCGCACCCTGATCGAGGTCGGCATGGCCCAGTCGCTCACCGGCGAGCAACTGGACCTGCTGACCGCGCAACTGCTCGCCACCAACGAACGCAACGAGCGGCTCATCGAAGGGCTGCTCGCGCTCAGCGAGAGCGACCAGGGCCTGCGGTCCTCCACCCCGCAACGCCTCGAACAGATCGTCACCGGCGTGCTGGCCGCGTACGCCGACCGGGCCGCCGAGGCCGGCGTGACCGTGGAGAGCCGGCTGTCGCCCCGGATCGTGACCGGCGAGCGGGTGCTGCTGGAACGCCTGGTCACGAACCTGGTGGAGAACGGCGTCAAGTACAACCGCGAGGGCGGCCGGCTCGTCGTCACCGTCGGCGGCGACCCCGCGCTGACGGTCACCAACAGCGGGCAGAGCGTCCCCGCCGAGGCGGTCGACGGGCTGTTCGAGCCGTTCCGGCGCCTCGCCCGGGACCGCACCAACCAGGGCGGCGGCGCCGGGCTCGGCCTGGCCATCGCCCGCTCCATCACCCAGGCGCACGGCGGCATCATCGCCGCCCGTCCGGGTGAGGACGGCGGCCTGCGGGTCGACGTCCACCTGCCCCCCGTGGGCTGACACCTCACACACGACCTCCGGGAGCCGCGTCGCGGCGTCCCGCGATGACACCTGCCCGAGTACGGGACCGGCGCCGCCGGCACCCGCTCCTGGAGAGGACCGACCGGCCGACCGGCCGGAGAGGAGACCGCAGTGCCGACCCGCACCGAGCCGAACGCACCACCCGGTGACCGGGTGGTCTGGGCCGACGTGGCCAAGGGCGCCTGCATCGTGCTCGTGGTGCTCTGGCACGTCGTCGTCAAGGACTACCTGCGTATCGACTGGCGCGTCGGCCTGCCGGTGCCGGGCGCGTGGGGGCTGCTCGGCGAGCAGTTGCTGCCGCTGCGGATGCCGTTGTTCTTCGCGATCTCCGGTGTCTTCGCGGCGAACGCGGTGGCCCGCCCGTGGCGGGTGTCCGGGCGGCCCCGGATCGCGCGGAACCTCTACCTGTACGCGGTCTGGCTGCTCATCCACACCGCGCTGCTGGCGCTGGCGCCCGGCTTCCCGACCGACCGCGCCACCGGCCCCGGTGAACTGCTGGCCCAGCTCACCGTGACGCCCTCGAATCTGTGGTACCTGTACGCGCTGGCGCTCTACTTCGCGCTCGCGAAGGCGCTGCGCCGGGTCCACCCGGCGGTGCTGCTGACGGCCGCGGGCGCGCTGTCCGCGCTGGCGGCCACCGGGCTGCTGGACAGTCCCGGCAACCGGGGGCAGGTCTACCAGAACCTGGTGTTCTTCCTGGCCGGTGTGCACCTGCGGCCGTACCTCACACGGTGGGCGGACGGCGCGAACACCCGGCGGCTCGCCGGAGCCGGCGCCGCGTACGCGATCGGGCTGGCCGCGATGGCGCTCGCCGGTGCGCAGAGGTGGCCCGGCGTGTACCTGCTCGTCTCCGTGCTCGCGGTGGCGTTCGGGCTGACCGCCGCCGCCCGGCTGGCCCGGCAGCGCCTGGCTGGTCCGGCACTGGCCCGGCTCGGCCGCCGCACCCTCCCCGTCTACGTGATCCACATGCCGGTGCTGGCGCTGCTGGACCGGCTGCTGGCCGCACCGGTGGCCGGCCTGCCCGGGCCGGCCCGGGCGCTGCTGGTGACCGTCTACCCGGTCCTGCTCACCGCGCTCGTGCTGGCACTGAGCCTCGCCGCGCACCGCGGCCTCACCGCGCTCGGCGCGCACCGGCTGTTCGATCTGCCGCCCCGCCGCGCCCACTCGAATCCCGAAGGAGAAACCATGCCCCGAATCGACGCGCCGGCGCTGCCGGACCGAACACATGTCGAGGAGGCCGCCCGCGAGCTGTCCGGCCGGGTGGTGCGTACCCCGGTGCTGCACAGCCCGGTGATCGACCGCCTGGCCGGCGCCCGGATCCTGCTCAAGGCGGAGAACCTCCAGGACGGCGGCTCGTACAAGATGCGCGGGGCGATGCTGGCGGTGGGCCGGCTCGCCGCCGCCGGGCACACCGGCGTGGTCGCGCAGAGCACCGGGAACCACGCCGTCGCGGTGGCGCTCGCCGCGCGCCGGCACGGTCTCGCCGCGACTGTCGTGCTGCCTGTGGACGCCGCGCCGGTCAAGGTGGACCGGGCACGGGCGGCCGGGGCCCGGGTGGTCCGGGCCGGCACCACTGTCGAGGAGCGCCTCGCAGTCGCCCGGCGGATCGCCGAGACGGAGGGCCATCCGCTCGTCGACGCGTACGACCACCCGGACGTGGTGGCCGGGCAGGGCAGCGCGAGCCTGGAACTGATCGAGGAGGCGGCGCGGCGCGGCACACCGCTGGACGCGCTCGTGGTGCCGGTGGGCGGGGGCGGCGGCATCGCCGGGGCCTGCCTGGCCGCGGCCGGAACCACGATCGAGGTGTACGGCGTGGAGCCGGTCGGGTGCGACTCGCTCGCCCGCAGCCTGGCCGCCGGACGCCCCACCCCTGTCGCCCCGGCACCGAGCCTGGCCGACGGACTCCGTCCCGGCTGCGTCGGTGACCTGCCGTTCGCGGTGGCCCGCACCGGCGTGCGCGGGGTGGTACGGGTCGACGACGACGCGATCGTCGAGGCGTTCCGGTTGCTCCTGCTGGACCTCAAGGTGCTGGTCGAGCCGTCCGGCGCGGCCGGGCTGGCCGGTGCGCTGCGGCTGGGCGAGATGGCGCCCCGACCGTCGGTCGGCGGGCGGCGAAGGACGGTCGGCGTGGTGCTGACCGGCGGAAACGTGGAAGCGGACCTGGTGGCCCGGCTGGCGGGCGACCGGATGACGGCGGGAGTGGCGGCATGAGGTCGACAGTGCGGATCGGTGTCCTGTTCGGAGGCCCGTCGGCGGAACACGAGGTCTCCTGCGCCTCGGCGCTCGGCGTGGCCCGCGCCCTGGCGGAGCAGGGCCACCGGGTGGTGGCGCTCGGCATCACCCGTACCGGCGGGATCCGGCTGCTGCCGGAGGCCGTGCTCGCGCAGCATCTCGGCACCGTGGCGGCCGGACGCGCGATCGACGACCGGCTGCCGGTCACCGGCGCGGCGGTCGAGCTGCGGCGCGGAACGGCCACCGGCACCGTCGCGGTCAGCGCGGCCGACGCCCCGGCCACAGTGCACGCCGAACTGGACGTGGTGTTCCCGGTGCTGCACGGCCCGTACGGGGAGGACGGCGTGGTGCAGGGCCTGCTGGAATCACTGGGCGTGCCGTACGTCGGGTGCGGCATCCTCGCCTCCGCGGTCGGCATGGACAAGGTGGCGATGAAGCGGGCGCTGCGCGCCGAGGACGTGCCGACCACGCCGTACGTCTGGTTCGACGAGCCGACCTGGCGGGCCGCGGCGGACCCGGAGAAGCTGGTGGTCGGGCTGCGCGGGCCGCTGTTCGTCAAGCCCGCCCGGATGGGCTCCTCGATCGGCATCTCCCGGGTCGCCGACGGCGACGACCTGGTGGCAGCGGTGGAGGAGGCGTTCCGGCACGACCACGTGGTGCTGGTCGAGCAGGGCGTGACCGGCCGGGAACTGGAGTGCGGCGTGCTCGGCGGCTGGCAGCCGGAGGCGTCGGCGGTCGGCGAGGTCCGGGTCGCGGGCGGCTGGTTCGACTACCGGCAGAAGTACTTCGGCGACGCCGACCCGATGATCGTCCCGGCACCGCTGCCGGACGAGGTCACCGAGCGGATCCGTGAGCTGTCGGTGCGGGCGTTCACCGCCATCGGCGGCTGGGGCCTGGCCCGGGTCGACTTCCTGTACGACGAGGTCACCGGCGACCTGTTCGTCAACGAGCTGAACACGCTGCCCGGCTTCACCGCGCACTCGATGTACCCGAAGGTGTGGGCCGAGTCAGGCGTCGCGTACCCCGAGGTGGTGGACCGGCTCGTCGCGCTCGCCTTCACCCGGCACGCGGCCCGGCCGTCGCGTGAACACCCCGGGGGTACGCCGTGATCCTGCTCTCCGACCCCCGGGTCGCCGCGGTGTCCAGCCGGGACGACGGCGAACCGCTGGTGGATCTGCGCGAGGTGCCCGGGCTGCGGGTGGACGGGCGGGCCGCCGATCCGGCCGGGGCGTACGCCCGGGTGCGGCGCGGTGTCGCGGACCGGTTGCTGGCCGCGCAGCGCGCGCTGCCCGCCGGGCTGTGCCTGCTCGTGGTCGAGGGTTACCGGCCGTACCGGGCGCAGCTCGACATCTTCACCGGCTACCGGGACGAGCTGCGGCGGCGCCACCCGGACTGGCCGGCGGACCGGCTGCACCGCGAGACGACCAAGTTCGTCTCGCCGGTCGAGGTGGCCCCGCACAGCACCGGCGGGGCAGTCGACCTCACCCTGTGCGATGCCGACGGTGTGGAACTGGACATGGGCACCGCGCTCGACGCCACCCCGGAGGAGAGCGCCGACGCCTGCTTCACCGCGGCCCGGCACATCCCGGTGAGCGCGTGGCGCAACCGGAACGTACTGGTGGCGGCGCTGAGCGGCGCGGGGCTGGTGAACTACCCGACGGAGTGGTGGCACTGGTCCTACGGCGACAGATACTGGGCGCTGATGACCGGAGCGCCACACACCCGTTACGGTCCGTTGTAGTCGACGAGTCCGGATGAACGGTCCGGCCCTCCCGTCCGTACCACGCGTCGAACGACTGCGACGACGGGAGAGAACGTGAGGGTGCAGCGTAAGCACGTGCTGGCGGCCACGGTGGCGGTGACCGCCACGGTGGCGGTCTCGGTGGGGACCGGACTGGGTTTCGCGGACACCGCGCCGGCCGCGCGGTCGGTCTGCGCCGGGTCGGTGACCTTCTCGGCCGAGGGCGGCCCACCGGCCGCGACCAGCGACCGGTTCCCGGTGGGCACCCGGCTGCGGGTGACGAACCTGGACAACCGCCAGGTGGCCACGGTGACCGTGACCGGGCCGTCCGGGAGCTGCGTGCTGCTGAACGCCGCCGCCATGGACCTGGTACGCGAGCCGGGCAAGAACGTCATCCGCCGCAACGTGGTGGAACGCCTCGACGGCGCCGCCGCCCCGGCACCGGGCGCGCAACCGGGTGAGACCCGCCCGGGCGCGGCGCAGCCGATCGGCGGCAGCGTCTGCTCCGGTGCGCTCACGTTCTTCGCCGAGGGCGGGGCACCGGCCGCCACCAGCGGCCAGTTCCCACCCGGCACCCGGCTGCGGGTGACGAACCTGGACAACGACAAGGCGGTGACGGTGACCGTCACCGGACCGTCGGGCAGTTGCGTGCTGCTGAACACGGCGGCCATGGACGCGATCCGGGAACCCGGCAAGAACCTGGTCCGCCGCAACACGGTGGAGCTGATCCGCTGATCCTCCGGGTGGAACACCATGGGCCGGCCCTGGGGGAGATCGGGCCCATGGTGTTCCACGTCCGGGGTCAGCCGAAGGCGGCCGCCAGGATGTCCAGGCCCCGGCCCAGCTCGTCGTCGGAGATGACGAGCGGAGGCAGGAACCGCAGCACGTTGCCGTAGGTGCCGCAGGTCAGCGTGAGCAGCCCGGCCGCGTGGCAGGCCGCCGAGATCGCCGCCGTGGCGGCCGGGTCCGGGATCAGCGTGCCCGGCTGCACGATCTCCACGGCGAGCATCGCGCCCCGGCCGCGTACCTCGGCCACGCGCGGGTCACCGGCAGTGATCGCGTCCAGCCGCTCGCCCATCACCGCGCCGATCCGGCGCGCGGCGGTGGCCAGGTCCAGCTCCCGCATCGTCTCCATGGCCGCGAGCGCGGCGGCGCAGGCGATCGGGTTTCCGCCGTACGTGCCGCCCAGGCCGCCGACGTGCACCGCGTCCATCAGGTCGGCCCGGCCGGTCACCGCCGCCAGCGGCAGGCCGCCCGCGATGCCCTTGGCCAGCGTGATCAGATCCGGCTCGACGCCCTCGTGCTCGCAGGCGAACCAGTCGCCGGTGCGGCAGAAACCGGTCTGGATCTCGTCGGCGACGAACACCACCCCGGCCGCCGTCGCCCACTCGCGCAGCGCCGGGAGAAACCCTTCGGCGGGTACGACGAAACCGCCCTCGCCCTGGATCGGCTCGATCAGCAGCGCGGCCACGTTCTCCGCGCCCACCTGCTTCTCGATCATCTCGATCGACCTGGCCGCCGCGGTGGCGCCGTCCAGCCCGCCGTCGCGCAGCGGGTACGACATCGGCACCCGGTAGACCTCACCGGCGAACGGCCCGAACCGGTGCTTGTACGGCATGTTCTTCGCGGTCAGCGCCATGGTCAGGTTGGTCCGGCCGTGGTAGGCGTGGTCGAACACCACCACCGCGGGCCGCCCGGTCGCGTGCCGGGCGATCTTCACCGCGTTCTCCACCGCCTCGGCGCCGGAGTTGAACAACGCCGAGCGCTTCTCGAAGCCACCCGGGGTCACGGTGTTGAGCTGCTCGCAGACCGCCACGTACGACTCGTACGGCGCGACCATGAAGCAGGTGTGGGTGAACCGCTCGACCTGCGCGCGTACCGCCTCGACCACGCGCGGCGCGGAGTTGCCCACGTTGGTGACGGCGATGCCGGCGGCGAAGTCGATCCACTCCCGCCCGTCCACGTCGGTGATCGTGCCGCCGCCCGCGCGGTCCACGTACGCGGGGATCGTGCTGCCCACGCCCCGCGCCACGGCCTCGATCCGGCGCTTGTGCAGCTCCTCGCTGGTGGCCATCGGGATCAGCCCTCGATGTTGTGCATGACGTGCTTGACCCGGGTGTAGTCCTCCAGGCTGTAGACCGACAGGTCCTTGCCGTGACCGGAGTGTTTGAAGCCGCCGTGCGGCATCTCCGAGACGAACGGGATGTGCGTGTTCACCCAGACGCAGCCGAAGTCCAGCCGGCGGGTCATCCGCATGGCCCGGCCGTGGTCGCGCGTCCACACCGAGGCGGACAGCCCGTAGTCCACGCCGTTGGCCCAGCGCACGGCCTCGTCCTCGTCGGAGAAGCGCTGCACGGTGATGACCGGCCCGAACACCTCGTCCTGGATGATCTCGTCGGTCTGCCGTACGCCGGAGACCACCGTCGGGGCGTAGAAGAAGCCGCGCTCGCCGACCCGGGCCCCGCCGGTGGTGACGTTCGCGTGGTCCGGCAGGCGGTCCACGAAGCCGCTCACCCGGGCGAGCTGGTTGGCGTTGTTCAACGGGCCGTAGAGCACGTCGGCGTCGTCCGGCGGGCCGGTGCGGGTGTTGCGGGCCTGCTCGGTGAGCGCGGCCACGAAGTCCTCGTGGATGCCCGGCCCGGTGAGCACCCGGGTCGCCGCCGTGCAGTCCTGACCGGCGTTGAAGTAGCCGCCCGTCGCGATCGCCTCGGCCGCCGCCGCCAGATCAGCGTCGTCGAAGATCACCACCGGGGCCTTGCCGCCCAGCTCCAGGTGCGTCCGCTTCAGGTCCGGCGCCGCCGCGGCGGCGACCTCCATGCCCGCCCGGGTCGAGCCGGTGATCGACACGAGCTGCGGGGTCGGGTGGGAGACCAGCGTACGGCCGGTGTCGCGGTCGCCGCAGACCACGTTGAACACGCCCGGGGGCAGGTGCTCGGCGGCGATCTCGGCCAGCAGCAGCGTCGACACCGGCGTGGTGTCGGACGGCTTCAGCACCACCGCGTTGCCCGCCGCCAGCGCCGGGGCGATCTTCCAGACCGCCATCATCAGCGGGTAGTTCCAGGGCGTCACCTGGGCGCAGACGCCGATCGGCTCCCGCCGCACGTACGAGGTGTGCCCGGCCATGTACTCGCCGGCCGAGCGCCCCTCCAGCAGGCGGGCCGCCCCGGCGAAGAAGCGCAGCTCGTCCACCGCAGGCGGCAGCTCCTCGTCGGCGGTGAGCTGCCGGGGCTTGCCGGTGTTGCGGACCTCCGCGTCGACCAGCTCGGCGGCGCGCGACTCCACCGCGTCGGCGAACTTCAGCAGCGCCCGCTGCCGCTCGGCCGGCGTGGTGTCCCGCCAGGTCTCGAACGCGGCGGCGGCGGCCTTCATCGCCGCGTCCACGTCCGCCGCGCCGGAGACGGGGGCCTGGGCGAAGACCTCGCCGGTGCACGGGTCGATCAGGTCGGCGTAGCCGCCGTCCACCGGGTCGACGTACTCGCCGTCGACGAAGTTGCGCAGCTGCTGCTGGTCGCTCATCAGAAGTCTCCGAGAGGGTGGCCGGGGAGAGGGTCAGCGGAGGTTATCGCAATCTGACTGCCATCTTGGCTACTAAATCCGAGGCAGACAAGGGTTTGAGCAACTGTTTCCGCGTGGGCGCCTGTGGTCTAGGCTGCCGATCGTGGAGCCGAGAGCCTTCTACGTCGCCGGTCGCCCCGCCCACGGCGAGGACGAGCTGACAGTCACCCACCCGTACGACGGGCAGCCGGTGGGGCGTACCACGCTCGCCACGGCCGACCAGGTCGAAGCCGCCGTCGCGGGCGCCGCCCGGGTGGCCGCGGAGGCCGCGGCCCTGCCCGCGCACTCCCGCGCGGCCGCCCTGGACCACGTCTCCCGCCGGCTCGCCGAGCGGGCCGACGAGGTCGCCGCGCTGATCACCGCCGAGAACGGCAAGCCGGTCAAGTGGGCGAAGGCCGAGGTGGGGCGCGCCATCTCCACGTTCCGCTGGGCCGCCGAGGAGGCCCGCCGTTTCTCCGGCGAGCTGCAACGGCTCGACACCGACCCGGCTGCCACCGGGCGGATCGCCCTGGTCCGGCGCGTGCCGCGCGGGCCGGTGCTCGGCATCACCCCGTTCAACTTCCCGCTCAACCTGGTCGCCCACAAGGTCGCCCCGGCGCTCGCCGTCGGCACCCCGATCGTGGTCAAGCCCGCACCGGCGACACCGCTCACCGCGCTGCTGCTCGGCGAGATCCTGGCCGAGACCGACCTGCCCGAGGGCATGTTCTCCGTGCTGCCGCTACCGAACGGGCGGGCCGCCGAACTCGTCACCGACCCCCGGCTGCCGGTCGTGTCGTTCACCGGCTCCGGGCCGGTCGGCGCGGCCATCCGCCGGGCCGCGCCGGACAAGCACGTCACGCTGGAACTCGGCGGCAACGCCGCGGCGGTGATCTGCGAGGACTGGGCGGCGGACGAGGACCTGACCTTCGCCGCGCACCGCATCGCCACCTTCTCCAACTACCAGGCCGGGCAGTCGTGCATCGCGGTGCAGCGCGTCTACGTGCACGAATGGCTCTACGACGGCTTCCTGCCCCGGCTCGTCGCGGCGGTGCAGGCCCTGCGCACCGGCGACCCGCGATCCGAGCTGACCGACGTCGGCCCGCTGGTGTCGGTCGAGGCGGCGCAGCGCGTCGAGACCTGGGTGGACGAGGCGGTCGCCGCCGGTGCGGTCATCGAGACCGGTGGCCGGCGTGACGGCGGGACCTATCCGCCCACTGTGCTCAGCGGCGTGCCGGCCGACGCGAAGGTGTGCGCCGAGGAGGTTTTCGGGCCGGTGCTGGTGGTTGCCCCGGTCGCGAACGACAGGGCCGCGTTCGCCGCCGTCAACGACTCCGCGTACGGACTCCAGGCCGGCGTCTTCACCCACCGGCTCGACGTGGCGTTCGACGCCGCCCGCACGCTCGAAGTGGGCGGCGTGATCGTCGGCGACGTGCCGTCGTACCGGGCCGACCAGATGCCGTACGGCGGCGTGAAGGGCTCCGGGGTCGGGCGCGAAGGGCTGCGCAGCGCGATGGACGACTACACCGAGCCGCGCGTCACGGTGCTGACCGGCGTGGCTCTCTGATCACTCGCCCGCCGCTCACCAGGTGCCGTCGTCGCGGACCCGGGCGGGGGCGCGGCCGAGCAGCAGGGTGGTGAGGGCGGCGTCGATGTCGGCGCCGAGGAACCACTCGCCGGCCTGGTCGAGGGCGAAGATCCGGCCGTGCTCGTCGACCGCGAGGATGCTCTCCTGACGTTCGCTGCCCAGGGGGAAGAGGCGGGCGCCGAGGACGGCGGCGAAGTCGGCGAGGGAGTCGGCGGTGTGCGCGGCCCGCAGCGGGTTCGTGGTGAACCGGCTGATCCAGACCTGCTCCCCGGGCCCGCGCCGTCGACTCAGGACGGCCGGGAACGCGGTGAGCGCCGCCTCGGCGGCAGGGAAGGGCTCGTGCCGGTGGTGCTGTCCCGCGATCTCCTCGGTTTCGGTCATCGCGCCGATCGCGAGTGCCTCGTTGAACATGCTGATCTGCCAGCCGCCGTCGACGAGGGCGTGGGCGACCTCGTCCGGGAAACGCCCAGGTTCGATGACCTCGCGCGGCTCCGGTCGCCACTCCTCGACGAAGGCCAGGTCGGACCACGGCAGCACCGCGAACCGCACCAGGAACCGGACGCACGAGTCGCAGGGAAGATCTGCTTGCCCGCCCTGAGGGTCGCCCGGTTCGCGACTGCGATAGACCTCGATCCGGCTGCTGCCTAACAGGTCGCGCGCGTCCTCGATGGACAGCGGCGGCAGACCGTCGGCGGCCCGGCGGTGGTCGTGCTCGTAGAGCGCGTCGGAGACCACGATCATCTCCGCGTGTCGCTCGCCGCCGCGTACGAGATGCCCCGGGGGCAGATCGTCCAGATAGGACTGAACCAGCGGGTGGTGACGCACCTCGACGTCGCCCTTCGCGCCCTGCGCGACGTGCTGCCGACCGTCGACCGTGAGGTGCGCCGCCACGCCGGGCGTGGGCAGGCGGGTCAGCTCACGCAGCAACTGGGCGGCCGGATCGACGGTACGCGGTGCGCGCGGTTCGGCCGGACGCCGCTGCCGGTACATCCGCTCGACCGCCGCGGCCGGCACCCGCGGCCACGTGGACACCTCGCCGGTCTCCTTGTCGATCACGGTGGTCGGCAGGTCGCCGGGTAGCGCGCGGGCCTCGGTGGACACGATGGAACTCACCACGTAGCCGAGGTCGAACTCCTCGACCTCCGGCGTGCACGGAAAACCGAGGCGGTCGGAGTCCCGCCGGGCCCACACGGACGCGATCTGCTCGGCCTGCTGTCGCTCGATCACCACCTGAAATTACCGGACCCCACGGATTTCGTGGCGCCCGGTATGGTCGGCCCTACCCACGGTGACGGAAGGGGAGCGACGGTGGCCGAGAGTGCGGACCGGGATGCGAACCGTGCACTACGCGCGCGATTCGACGAGGTGTACGGCCAATACCAGCGCCTGCGGTCCGGTCTGGACGAACTCCAGACCAGGCTGGCCGAGCTGCGGGTCACCGAACGCTCCGACGACGGTCAGGTGACCGCCGTCGTCGGCGCACGAGGCGAGCTGATCAGCGTCGAGGTGAGCCCGGCGGTGTTCCACGACCGGGACGCCCGCGCGCTGAGCCGGAAGATCACCGAGACCGTGCTGCGCGCCTCCACCGCGGCGACCACCGCCACCCGCGAGCTGGTCTCCGGTTACCTGCCGCCGGGTTCGCCGTCGGTCGAGTTCCTGCGTACCCATGACTTCGGCGCGCTGCTCGGCCGGGCCGACTCGGTGCTGGCCCGCGGCGAGTGACAGGTGGCCGGGGGAGAGATCTGGCTGGACCCGGACCGGGCCCGGCGCGGCGGCGCCGACCTGGCGCTGTCGGGGCGGGCGGTGAGCGCGGCGCGGCGGGAGACGGGCGAGCCGATCGCCGCCGCGAGCGCCCAGCGCCCCTGGGGCCGGGACGACATCGGTGCCGCGTTCGACAAGCACTACCAGGGGTACGCCGAGACGCTGCTGCGCGCGTGGGAGCTCCTCGGCCGGTCGTTGGAGGTGCTCGGGTCGGACGTCGTCCGCTCGGTCACGGCCACCGTGGAGACGGACCTGAGCAACGCCCGTGACCTCGGGAGGATCCCGCAGCAAGGGCACAACCCCCATCGGCCCCGGCGCTGACCACCGGAGGACCCGCGCGTGAGCATGCTGCCCAGCCCGATCCCGCACCCGCTCGACTTCTGTCCATGGGACCTGCCCGGCTGGATCTACGAGGCGCTCGACTGGGTGGTCGGCGTCGAATGGCCGGAGGGTAACGAGCGCGCCGTCTGGGATCTGGCCGACCAGTGGTACGGCGTCGCAGGCGTCCTGACCCGTCCGCGCGACGACGCGGTCACCGCCGCCGGTGAGGTGAAGAGCGGGTACGGGGGAGTCGGCCTGGTCGCCGGCGCGTTCGACACGGCCTGGCACAAGCTGGCCGAAGGTGAGGACGCACCGCTGCACGTCCTGGTCGCGGCCACCGACGAGCTGGCGCGGCTGGTCGACTCCTGCGGCTGCGACATCGAGGGCGCGAAGCTCGAAGCCTGGATCGAGCTGGGGATCCTGGTCATCGAGTTGCTGTCCCTGGCGGTCGCCACAGTGCTCACCCTGGGCGCCGCCTCCCCGGCGGCGGCCGCCGCGATCACCGCCACACGGGTGGTGGTGCAGCAGATCTTCAAGCGGCTGGTGGCCCAGCTCGCCCGCAAGGCGGTGAAGCAGGGCCTCAAGGAGGCTGGCGAACGGGCTGCCAAGGAGGTGGCCAAGTCAGGTGCACGCACCCTGGCTCGACGCGCCGCGATCGGCGGACTGCTGGAGGCCGGTCAGGAGGCCGGCACCAGCCTCGGCACGCAGGCGTACCAGAACTCCACCGGTCGGCGGGACGGCCTCGACCTGACCGATGTGAGCACGTCGGCGCTCGGCGGATTCGCGGGCGGCGCGGTCGCACCGCTGGCCGGCCTGGGCCGGCACGCCAACGGCCGGTTCGCGGAGGTCGGCGAGCGGTTCGGGCGGGAGATGGCCGGGGAGACGCTCGCCGAGACCGCGGCGGGTCTGGCGACCGGCCAAGGCCCGTCGCTGGAGGACCTGGCGCGCGCGGCCGCCTCCGGCGCGACCGGCTCCGCCACCAACCAGGCGGACTCGGCGCTGCAACGCCGCCTCGACGGGCAGCTGAGCGGGTTGACGGTGTCGCCGGTCGGCCTGGACGTGCCGGTCGCCGCCGACCCCGTCGGGCTGATCCCGGCCCAGCGGACCGCCGAGCCGGTCGTCCAAAGCGGCGACACGACCGCGGGTTCCGTTCCCGTGACACCCGCACACGTCACGCCCCAAGCTGTCGGCCCGCACCCGCTCGCCGTGGACCTGCCCCGCCCGACGCCGGATCCCACAACGACGCCGCCGCACGGCGACATCGTCCCGCACGACGTGGCACGTTCGACGGTCACCACAAGCCCCACGTTGTCCTCGGTGATCACGGAGGCGCCCGACGCAGGCCGATCCTCGACCGGAGTCCACGGCGGCACGGGTCCGGTTGTAGCGCCGATCGACCACGCGCCTCCGTCCTCGACCACCCCCGTTCAGGCGGCGGCCGCACCGGCGACACTGCCTGCGCCGCCTACCGACCACCCGCAGGCCGCGCCACCACCTACGGCAGACCGGACCGCGCCCATCAACACCGGAGGTCAGGTGGGACCGCCGCCGGTCTCACCGGTCAATCCTCAGCCGGGACCGCACCCGGGAGCGCCGACTATCGGGCCCGAGCCCCGGCCGGGGCCGAATCCCCGTTTTCCGCTGCTGGAGTCCTTGGCTCCGCCTCGCCCTCCCACCGACTTCCCGGGGCCGAACCCTGGCCCGCTCGATGTCCGGACGTGGCCTCGTGAGACAGCTCAACAGCGGGCCGCGCGGCTGAAAGCCGATCGGGAGGGCCTCGACCGGCGGCGCTACCAGGGCTACCTGCAGGCTCAGCGTGCCCTGCACGAGGAGAACAGACGCCAGGCGCAGATCAAGGAGCTACGTGATCTCGCCGACCAGCATTACGAGGCGGCGCGTTGGCTCCTGACGCGGGCACATGAGCTGCGTCAAGCCGGCCGGCACGACCTCGCCGACCGGCACGTGTGGGAGGGCCGGCGGCGAGAACGCCTGCACTACCGAGCCGTCGACGAGGTTGAGGCGGTCCGCGCCGGCGAGCGCCTGCCGAGGGAAGTGATGGTCGAGGACGACCTCGACTTCTACCGCATCAACGACGACGTGGCGGACCTTGCCGTCGGCGCGGTGGAGACGGCCGACCACTCGGCGCTCACCGGTCACGGGCACCCCGAGCCGATCGACAGATCCCGGCCGTACGGCCGCCGGGGAGGGCTCCGGCCTCCGCTGGCACTGCACCAGACCGATCTCGAACGGCAGATGCCCCGCAACCCCGACGGCAGCGTGACCCGTACCGCCGATCCCCGGCGCGGCGGGTGGTTCCGCCTCGCGAACGACGGCGGACCGGTGGCCGACGCCACCCGGGGGATCAACTGCCTCGACTGCACGCTGTCGCTGTTCGAGACCTGGGTCCACGGACGGCCGCGCGTGGCGGCGCCGCGTACGTTCGACGGCTACCTGAACGGCGACGTGAACCGGCCGGTGGGCGGCGAGGCGGACGGACCGCTGCGGGTCGAGCAGACGACCGGTGGCCGGTTCCAGAACCTCTGCCCACCGGATCGGCCCGGGGTCACCGGCCGGGACCGGCAGCGGCTGGTGGACGGCGGTTACCGGGACCTGTACGCGCAGCTCGCGTCGGGTGGCCACGGCAGCTACGCGTTCCTCATCACCAGCTTCGAGGGCGGTGGCTCGCACGCGTGGGTGGCGTTGAACCAGAACGGCACGGTCCTCTTCCTCGACCCGCAGACGGGCCTGGTGGCGGACCGGCCGATCTACCACCACAGCGGCCGTCCGGCAGCCGGCAACGTGGTCGGCGTCGACGCGCTGGTGCTCGGTCCCGACGGGCGGCCGATGCCGCTCACCGGCCGCCCGCCCGGCACCTACAACGTCCTGCCCGAGCCGCTGCCCCGCCCCGCGCCGCCACGGCCACCGGCCCCGCCGCCGATCGCCGACGGCCACGTCCCGGACTTCAACCACGTCCACCTGCTCGGCGAGTCCACCACCATCCACCGCCGAACTGACGGGCCGCTGCCGGGCAGCGCGCCGCCCGTCGAGCCGGAACCCGACCGGGTACGCCAGGACCACCGGCAGGCGCACGCCGACCGGATCGCCGCCGGGCTCTACGTGCGCGACGCGCTCGCGCAGAGCGGAAACCTCGACGCCGCCTTCGCCGCCGGGGTGACTCCTGTCGAGCTGGCGCAGCACGCCGACGTACCGACGCTGCGGCGGCTCGTGCCGGGGCTTGACGAGAGCGCCGCAGCCGACCTCACCCGGTTGTTCGCCGACCCTCGTGTGCAGCGGATGCTCGACCAGAGCTGGGAGGCTCCGCCGCGACGGGAGGAGCTGCTGGCCGAGGCGTTGGTGCGGCAGCTCGCGGAGCGGCCCGACCTGGTCCGGATGATCCTGGCGACACCCGAACTCGCCAACTCGCTGACCGCCCGGCCGCTGACCCTGCACCACCTGGCCGGCCACCAGCAGGCCATCGACGTACTGAATGACGTGTTGGTGGAGATACGAGACCGCGGCTCCGAGGCTGTTGCCACTGCACCCACACCCTCGATCGAGCCGACCCCGCTCAGTCCACACCAGATACAGGTGAGCAGTCGCTTCGATGGCGAACGGTCGGTGGCTGTCCAGCCGAGCTTTGACAAGTCCCGCTCCGGCGATCTCGCATATCGCAAGCAGTATTTGGATCACCTATACCAGGAGGCCGTGACCGCTCAGCGAGAACTTGATTCGCTGGGGCGTGAACTGGCCGGTCTATCGGCAAACGGGGCAGAGTACAAGCCACGACCCGGACCAAAGGATCGCGTTCGAGCTGAGGACAAGATCGATCGGAATGGCGGCAATGCTGCTCGCCTCCGCGACCTTGCTGCAGGGCGGGTCGCATACCAAACGCTTGACGACCTGTATGCCGGGCTGGCCGAACTGAGCAATAACCCTCGTTTCCAGGTGGCGGAGTTCAGGGATCGCTTCCGGGAGCCACAGGACAGCGGATATCGAGATATTCAGTTCTCGGTGCAGACCTCGACCGGGCACATCAGTGAGTTCCGTCTTCATCTGGCGGCGCTTGACCAGGTGGCGGAGTGGGAGCACTCGTTGTTCGAAGTTTGGCGTGACCTGGAGGCAGTCCCCAGGAGCGAGGCCCGTAGCCTGTCTGCCACGGAGGTAGCGATCCAGAAGGGCATTGTCCGACGGCAGCGTGAGTGCTTCTGGGCCGCGCTTCAATCGACCTTGAACGGTGAGCGGCAGTGACGGATGCAGTGGCTGAACTCGGCCTCGCGGGCTACTACGACTACTACGACAATCCGGTGAAGTTCGTTCCGACCTCCGACGGTGGCCTCGCCGCGTGGCGGCTCGACCGCACCACGGGCGGTTGGCGCGCTGCGAACGACATCATCGATGAGATCATCTTCGCCAGGGAGCAGGAAATCTTCGTGCTCTCGCCCGAGCGGTTCGTGCAGCGGGTCGAAGAAGAGCGGGGCCTGAGCCTGAGCGGAGAGGGGCCGGTCTTCGCGCTCTACGAGACGGTCCGGGCGATCGCGGCGCCCGCCATCGCAGAGAGACGACCGTTCACCGCGGAGGAAGCGGCGCTGATAAAGGGGATCCGGCGGCGGACCTTCGTGATGTTCGAGGAGCAGCTCCAGCAGGCCGGTGACCCCGCCGCCGACCCCACCATCGCCTCCTGACAGGCGGGCCGGAACACCATGCCCTCCACCGACGGCCAACCCGTGCCCTATGTGCCGCCCGCCGACGTGGCGGAGGCCAGACGCGTACAGGAGGAGTTGCGGTCCCGGGTCGACCTGACCGGGCCCGGTCCTGCCGCGCCCGCGACGGTGGCCGGGCTGGACGTTGCCTACTCGCCCGGCGGTGACCTGCTCGCCGCCGCCGTCACGGTCCTGGACGCGGCCACCCTCGACATGGTGGACGAGGCGGTGTGCGTGGGGCGACCCGCCTTCCCGTACGTGCCGGGGCTGTCCGCGTTCCGCGAGATGCCGGCGCTGCTGGCCGCGCTGGACCGGCTCACCGTCCGTCCGGAGCTGCTGGTCTGTGACGGGCACGGGCTGGCGCACCCGCGCCGGTTCGGGCTGGCCTGCCACCTGGGCCTGGTGACCGGGCTGCCCACGATCGGGGTCGGCAAGACGCCGCTCGTCGGTTCGTGGACGGGCCCCGGACCCGAGCGTGGTGACGGCGCCGACCTGTGTGACGAGGGCGAGGTGGTCGGGCGGGTGCTGCGGACTCAAAACGGTGTCCGGCCGGTCTTCGTGAGCGTCGGGCACCGGATGGGGTTGGACAACGCGGTGGACCGGGTACTGGCACTGACGCCCCGGTACCGGCTGCCGGAGACCACCCGTACGGCCGACCGGCTGTGCCGGCGGGCGCTCGCCGAGGCAGGCGCATCGGGCGGTGACCTGGGCGGGCGGTGATCGCGTGGCGCGGCACACATGTGGCGTCCTCGATGCGCGGGTGCCCGGAGGGGCCGGTAGTAACCTGACCGGCGGATCCGGTCCGGACGCAACGGTGAGGTGGAGATGTCGGCAGGACGGCACGCGGCGCGGTGGGCCATGGTCGGCGCGCTGCTGGGTGGCCTGATCGCCGTCCCGGCGTCACCGGCGTCGGCCCGGGACGACCGGGTGGGACTGCGGTCGGCGAACAGCTTCACCGCCGGTGGTCCGCCGGGCACGGTGGCGGTCGAGGTGCGCAAGCGCACCGACGGCTGCGTGCAGTTGCGTACCGCGGTCGGGCTCCGCCTGGAGGGCCTGCGGTCGGACCAGGTCCGCGTGCAGGTGGCGTCCGGGGGCCGATGGGTGCCGGTGCAGGTCTCCGGGGACGGCGGCGCCGTCGCCACCGCTGCGGTCGCGCCGGTCGACCGGCCGCTGTGCAAGGGCAAGGGCGTCACCGTGCGCTACCGGGTGTCCTTCCTGGCCGGGGCCGTCGGCGGGCGGCTGGAACTGGCCGGTGAGGCGAGCGCCGCGAACGGCGACGTGCTCGGCCGGGCCGGTGCGTCGGCCCGCCTGGTCGGCGCTCCGCGGACGCCGAGCCCCAGTCCGTCCCGCAAGCCCTCGCCGACGCCCAGCGCGAGCGAGACACCGGCGGCCGAGGTGACCGACACGTCGCCGGTGGCCGCCGCCGTCGCCCCGGCCACCGCCGCGGCCGACGACTCGTCGTTCGGAGGTTCCATGATCATGTGGTTCGGTATCGGGCTGGTGCTCGTCGGCGCCGCTCTCATCGTCCTGCTGCTGCGCCGCAACCGCGCCGATCGGACCGGCGGCGGGAACGCCGCCGACCTGCCGCCGGTCCCGCTGCCGCGCAGCACCACCACCTACCGCTCCGGCACGCCCGGACCGGCCCCAACGGTGTACGGGGGCGCGACGCCGCCCCGCCCGGCCGGCAACGTGTACGGCGCGCCCGCGTCCGCCCCGGCGTCACCGGCACCGGCAGGCGCGGACGCGACGAGCGTCCTGCCCCCGCCTCCGCCCCCGGCGGCCGGGGATGCGACGAGCGTCTTGCCCCGCTTGCCGGACTGAGCCGGAACCCGACCGGCTCCCGGGGTTACCGTGACGGTGGGTGGTCGTGCCGTGACCCGGTGACCGCCACCTGCCCGACCGGAGGACGGAACACCGGGGCCGAACGGGGCCCGGTGCCGGGGCCGCTCGGCCGATAAGATCGCGTGCGCCGACCGGCACCGCCGACCGGTGAGACCGCATACGTGGAAGGAGCCGCGCCGTGGCCCTGGACCCGCAGTTGCTCGACATTCTCGCCTGCCCGGACACGCACCACGCCCCGCTGGACTACGACGCGCAGGCGCAGACGCTCACCTGCACCGAGTGCGGTCGCATCTTCGAGGTCCGGGACGACGTCCCGGTGCTCCTGCTGGACGAGGCGCGCGGCGGACCCGCCGCCGACGAGGCGCGGGGCGGGTCGTCGCGGTGATGGAGGGTACGGCCGGGGTCAGCGGCCACCGGCACGCCGACGAGGCCCTGCTGGACGACGCGGCGCAGCTCTCCGAGCGGGATCCGGGCGGCATGCTCCGGCACACCGCGTCCGCGGGCGCCCAGGTGCGCGAGTCGGCGGCGCTGGCCGCCGAGGCGAACCTGTCCGTGCTCGCCGACGACGGACGCCCCCGCGCGGTGGTCATCGCCGGTATCGGCACCGCCGGGCGTACCGGTGACGTGCTGGCCACCGTCGCCGGGCCGCGCTGCCCGGTGCCGGTCATCCCGCACCGCAGCGCCGGCGTGCCCGGCTGGGTGGGCGCGGCGGACGTGGTCATCGCGGTGAGCGCGTCCGGCCGCAGCCCGGAGGCGCTGGGCGCGGCCGAGGCGGCGCACCGGCGCGGTGCCCGGCTGGTCGCGGTCGGCGCGCCCGATTCGCAGCTCCAGTCGGTGGCGGAGCGGGCCCGTGCGCCGTTCATCCCGGTGCCCCGGCGCGCGCCGGCCCGGGCCAGCCTGTGGGCGCTCACCGTGCCGGTTCTGCTGGCCGCCCGTACCCTCGGGCTCGTGAAGGTCAACGAGGCGGATCTGGCCGAGACGGCGGCCCGGCTGGACGCCGACGCCGATCGATGCCGGCCGACCGCCGACTCCTTCGTCAACCCGGCGAAGTCGCTGGCGCTGGGCCTGTCCGGTTCGATCCCGATCGTGTGGGGTTCGTCCCCGCTGGCCACCGTGGCCGCCCGGCGGTTCGGTGACACGCTGTCCGCGAACGCCCGCTACCCGGTGGTCGCGGGCGCGCTGGGCGAGGCGGGCCGGGGCCGCGTCGGCCTGCTCGACGGGGTGTTCGGCGGCCTGGCCGAGGGCGAGCGGGACATCTTCGCCGACCCGGGCGACGACGAGTCCGACGGCACCCGGCTTCGGCTGGTCCTGCTGCGCGACGGCGGGCTCAACGCCGACGACGACACCGACGAGCCGCTGGCGGTCGAGGAGCGCCGCGCGGACGCGGTGCAGACGCTCGCCGAGCGGCGCGGGGTGCGCTGCGACGTGGTGACCGCCGAGGGCGGCTCCGCGCTGGAGCGGCTCGCGTCGCTGGTCGCGGTCCCTGACTTCGCCTCGATCTACCTCGCCCTGGCACACGGGCTGGACCCGATGGCGGTACCGGCCATCACGGAGATGAAGGAGCTGGCGAACCAGTGAGCACACGGGGCATCGAGCGAGGCGGGGAATGAGCGCAAACGGGGGCACCAAGGCGATCGTCGCGGCCCTGGCGGCGAACCTCGGGATCGCCGTCACCAAGTTCATCGCGTTCGCCCTGACCGGCTCGTCGTCGATGCTTGCCGAGTCGATCCACTCGGTTGCCGACTCGGGCAACCAGGGCCTGCTGCTGCTCGGCGGCCGGCGGGCCAAGCGGCAGGCCACGCCGCAGCACCCGTTCGGGTACGGCCGGGAGCGCTACATCTACGCGTTCATCGTGGCGATCGTGCTGTTCAGCCTCGGTGGCCTGTTCGCGCTCTACGAGGCGTACCACAAGGCGTCCGACCCGCACCCGATCGACAGCTGGCAGTGGGTGCCGGTGGCGGTGCTGGTCGCGGCGATCGTGATGGAGAGCTTCTCCTTCCGTACCGCGATCAAGGAGTCCAACCTGGTCCGGGGCAACCAGACCTGGGTCCGGTTCATCCGCCGGGCCAAGGCCCCGGAGCTGCCGGTGGTGCTGCTGGAGGACTTCGGGGCCCTGGTCGGTCTGGTCTTCGCGTTGTTCGGCGTCGGCATGACGCTGATCACCGGCAACGGCATGTGGGACGCGGCGGGCACCGCGATGATCGGCGTCCTGCTCGTGGTCATCGCGGTGACGCTGGCGATCGAGACCAAGAGCCTGCTGCTCGGCGAGGGTGCCGAGGAGGGCGAGCTGACCAAGATCGAGCAGGCCGTGACGAACGGTCCCGAGGTCGAGCGGATCATCCACATGAAGACGCTCTACCTGGGCCCGGAGGAGCTGATGGTGGCCGCGAAGATCGCGGTTCCGGCCTGGGAGACGGCCCAGGACCTGGCGCGCGACATCAACGCGGTCGAGGCGCGGATCCGCCGCGAGGTGCCGACCGCCCGGGTGATCTACCTGGAGCCGGACATCTACTCGCCCGCCGCCGAGCAGGCCGGCACCGGGCAGGCGGCGGACACCGCCGTCCCGGAGGCCGTGACCAGTGGTGGTGGGACGAACGCGGCCGACGAGGTCGCCGGGCGGCCCGGGAGCTGACCGATGGAGTTGTTGCAGGGCCGGATCCGTGACTACGCCTGGGGCTCGCGCACCGCGATCGCCGAGTTGCAGAGGCGGCCGGTGCCGAGCAACGGGCCGGAGGCGGAGCTGTGGCTGGGCGCCCACCCGGGTGCCCCGGCCACCGTGCAGCGCGACGGCCGGCCGGTCAGCCTCACCGACCTGCTGGTGGCCGAGCCGGGCCACTGGCTGGGTGAGCGGCTGGTCGGCCGGTTCGGCACCCGGCTCCCGTTCCTGCTGAAGGTGCTCGCCGCCGACTCGCCGCTGAGTCTCCAGGCGCATCCGGACGCCGAGCAGGCCCGTGCCGGGCACGCCGCCGACGTGGGGCGGGTCAACTACGTCGATCCGTACCACAAGCCGGAACTGCTGGTGGCGCTCTCGGAGTTCGACGCGCTGTGCGGCTTCCGCGACCCCGGGGAGTCGGCGGAGGCGATCGCCGCGTTCGGCGTACCCGCGTTGGAGCCGGTGGTGGCGGCGCTGCGCGACGGGCCGGCGGGGCTGCGGGAGGCCGTACGCCTGCTGTTGAGCTGGCCGCGGGCGGAGCGCGCCGGGCTGGTGGCGGCCGTGCTGACGGCGGCGGAGGCCGGGCCGGCCTCGGCGGACGCCGAACTGGTCCGCACGCTGGCGGCCGGCTATCCGGCCGACCCGGGCGTGGTGGTGGCGTTGCTGCTGAACCACGTCCGGCTGGCGCCCGGCGAGGGCATCTGGATGCCGGCCGGGAACCTGCACGCCTATCTGCGCGGCACCGGCGTGGAGATCATGGCGGCCAGCGACAACGTGCTGCGCGGCGGGTTCACCGCGAAGCGGGTCGACGTGGACGAGTTGCTGCGGGTGCTCCGGTTCGAGGTGCTGACCCGGCCGGTGCTGCGGCCGGAGCGGGTGGAGCCGGGGGTGCTGACCTGGCCGGTGCCGGTGGAGGACTTCGCGCTGCACCGGGTCGAGGTGGCTGCCGGGTCGCCGGGGGTGCGGCTGACGCTTCCCGGGCCGCGGGTGGTGCTCTGCCGGTCCGGGAAGCTGACCGTGGACGACGGCGTGGGCATGGTCACGCTGGACGCGGGCCAGGCCGCGGTCGGCACGGCGGCCGGTGGCCCGCTGACGGTGGACGGGGCGGGCGAGGCGTTCGTCGCCACTTGCGGCATGCACTGATCCGCGCAAGTCCGACTTTCCCGAAATAGCTTGACGGTCACGCTGCGTGGTGTGACTCTATGGGTACGCAGCGTTGTCGCGACGAAGGTCCGGTGACGTGCGGGGGAACCAAACCGGGGGGATGCGCGGGGCGGCCGGGCCGTGAGTGGAAAGTCCGCTCACGACCGACCGCCCCGTGCGCTGTCCGCCGACCGGCCGATTGCGCGGTCGGCCAACCGGGCACGGGCCGAGTGGCCCGCGAGCGTAAGGTGGAAGGCTGCGCACCACCATCGTTCGACAGGAGCTTCCATGACCAGCACCCTCCCGGCGGCCTCCAGCGGCGCGTCGTCGCAGGCCCGGCCGAGCACCCTCGCCGAGGGCGACTACAAGGTGGCGGATCTGTCGCTCGCCGCGTTCGGGCGCAAGGAGATCCGGCTCGCCGAGCACGAGATGCCCGGCCTGATGGCGATCCGGCGTGAGTTCGCCGAGGCCCAGCCGCTGGCCGGTGCCCGCATCACCGGTTCGCTGCACATGACCGTTCAGACCGCCGTCCTGATCGAGACCCTGGTCGCGCTCGGCGCGCAGGTCCGCTGGGCGTCCTGCAACATCTTCTCCACCCAGGACCACGCCGCCGCGGCGATGGTGGTCGGCCCCGAGGGCACCCCGGAGGCCCCGGCCGGCGTGCCGGTCTACGCCTGGAAGGGCGAGACGCTGCCGGAGTACTGGTGGTGCACCGAGCAGGTGCTCAACTGGCCGGACGGCCAGGGCCCGAACATGATCCTGGACGACGGCGGCGACGCCACCCTGCTCGTCCACAAGGGCGCCGAGTTCGAGAAGGCCGGCGTCGTGCCGCCGGTCGAGTCCGCCGACTCCGAGGAGTACGCGGTCATCCTCGAACTGCTGCACCGCTCGCTGGCCGAGGACGGCCGGCGCTGGACCCGGATCGCCGCCGGCATCAAGGGCGTGACCGAGGAGACCACCACCGGCGTGCACCGGCTCTACGAGATGCACCGCGCCGGCACGCTGCTCTTCCCGGCCATCAACGTCAACGACTCGGTGACCAAGAGCAAGTTCGACAACAAGTACGGCTGCCGCCACTCCCTCATCGACGGCATCAACCGCGCCACCGACGTGCTGATCGGCGGCAAGATGGCTGTCGTCATGGGCTACGGCGACGTGGGCAAGGGCTGCGCCGAGTCGCTGCGCGGCCAGGGCGCCCGGGTCGTGGTGACCGAGGTCGACCCGATCTGCGCGCTCCAGGCGGCGATGGACGGCTACCAGGTCGCCACGCTCGACGACGTGGTGGAGCAGGCCGACATCTTCATCACCGCGACCGGCTGCTTCGACGTGATCACCAACGAGCACATGGCCCGGATGAAGCACCAGGCCATCGTGGGCAACATCGGCCACTTCGACAACGAGATCGACATGGCCGGCCTGGCCAAGCGCAGCGACGTGACCCGGGAGAACATCAAGCCGCAGGTCGACGTGTGGCGCTTCGACGACGGCCACGCGATCATCGTGCTCTCCGAGGGTCGCCTGCTGAACCTGGGCAACGCCACCGGCCACCCGAGCTTCGTGATGTCGAACTCGTTCGCCAACCAGACGATCGCCCAGATCGAGCTGTTCACCAAGACCGAGGAATACCCGATCGGCGTCTACGTGCTGCCCAAGCACCTGGACGAGAAGGTCGCCCGGCTGCACCTGGACGCGCTCGGCGCGAAGCTGACCACGCTGACCAAGGAGCAGGCCGCCTACCTGGGCGTCTCCCCGGAGGGCCCGTTCAAGTCGGACCACTACCGCTACTGAGTTCCACGCTCCCGGAGGGACCGGGGCCGGCCGCCGCGCGGCCGTCCCGGTCCCTTTTCGCGTACGGGAGAAGGCCGGCGGATGTCGAACCGGGTGACGTTACCCGGATCAGCTTGACGTTTGCTGTGAACAGGAGCAAGGTATGCCTGCCCTAACTTAGCGATGACGGAGTGCTGATGTTCGCCACGTACCTGATCGGCCTGCGCGAGGGCCTGGAAGCGACGCTCGTGGTCAGCATCCTCGTCGCCTTCCTGGTCAAGTCGCAGCGCCGGGACCGGCTGCCGCAGGTGTGGGCCGGCGTCGGCCTGGCCGTGGCGCTCTCCGTCGGCTTCGGCTCCCTGATCCAGTACACGTCCACCTCGCTGCTGCGCACCTCCGAGTCGCGCGAGCTGTTCGAGGCGGTCACCTCGGTCGCCGCCGTGGTCTTCGTGACCTGGATGATCTTCTGGATGCGCCGGGCCGCCCGGACCATCGCCGGTGAGCTGCGCGGCAAGCTCACCGACGCGCTCGCGGTCGGTTCCCTGGCCGTCGCCGGCATGGCGTTCCTCGCCGTGATCCGCGAGGGCCTGGAGACCGCGCTGATCTTCTACGCCGCGGCCGAGAGCGCGGCCGGCGGCGCCGGTCCCGGTTCGCTGCTCGCCCTGGCCGGCGGCATCGCCACCGCCGTCGTGATCGGATTCCTGCTCTACCGCAGCGCGGTACGGATCAACCTGGGCCGGTTCTTCACCTGGACCGGCGCGCTGCTCATCCTGGTCGCCGCCGGCATCCTCAAGTACGGCGTGCACGACTTCCAGGAGGCCGGCGTGCTGCCCGGCCTGAACGACCTCGCATTCGACATCTCGACCACGCTCGACCCTGGTTCCTGGTACGGCGCGCTGCTCGCCGGCATGTTCAACGTCACCGCCGCGCCGACGGTGCTGGAACTGGTCGCCTGGGTCGCGTACGCGGTGCCGGTGCTCGTCCTCTTCCTGCGCAGGCCGGCCCAGCCCGTGCAGCCCGCCAAGTCGGTGCTGCCCGCTCAGTCCACCGAGCCGGCTGCCGATCCGGCCGACGTCGCCGCCGTTCCGTCCCCCCGCTCCTGACCCGCCCGTTCCCGAGGAGACCCCGCACGATGCGTACCACTCGACTCGTCGCGCCCGCCGCCGCCGGGCTGCTCGCCGTCGCCGGACTGACCGGCTGCGGGGGTGGTGACGACGCCGACGCCACGAACGGCGGGCCGATCGCCGTCAAGGCCACCGACACCGTCTGCGAGGTCGGCGACACCGAGATCGACGCCGGCCAGGTGACCTTCAAGGTGACGAACACCGGATCCAAGGTCAACGAGTTCTACGTCTACGCGGCCGGTGACCGGGTGATGGGCGAGGTGGAGAACATCGCCCCCGGCCTCAGCCGCGAGCTGCGGGTCGAGCTGACCGCCGGCACGTACGAGACGGCCTGCAAGCCGGGGATGAGCGGCCGGGGCATCCGGGGCGCGCTGAAGGTCTCCGGCACCGCGGCGACCGTCGCGCCGGACGCCGCGCTGACCCAGGCCACCGAGAGCTACCAGCGGTACGTGCGCAGCCAGACCGCCGCGCTGCTGACGAAGACCGAGGAGTTCGTGGCAGCGGTCAAGGCGAACGACGTGGCCAAGGCCAAGGCGCTGTACCCGGTGGCCCGCACCTACTGGGAGCGGATCGAGCCGGTCGCGGAGAGCTTCGGCGACCTCGACCCGAAGATCGACGGCCGCGAGGAGGTGGTCGAGGAGGGCATGGAGTTCACCGGCTTCCACCGGATCGAGAAGGACCTCTGGACCACCGGGGACGTGAGCTCCGACGGCGCGATCGCCGACCGGCTCCTGGTCGACGTGAAGGCGATCGTCGCCAAGGCGGACGCCGAGAAGCTCACCCCGCTCCAGCTCGCCAACGGCGCCAAGGCGCTGCTCGACGAGGTCGCCAGCGGCAAGATCACCGGCGAGGAGGAGCGCTACTCGCACACCGACCTCTGGGACTTCAACGCCAACCTGGAAGGCTCGAAGGCGGCGATCGCCGCGCTGCGCCCGGCGCTGGAGCAGCGCGCGCCCGACCTGGTCAAGCAGCTCGACAGCGAGTTCGCGAACGTGGAGGCCACGCTCGGCAGGCACCGGGCCGGCGACGGCTGGAAGCTGCACACCCAGCTCGGCAAGGCCGAGCTGAAGGAGCTGTCGGACGCGGTGAACGCGCTGGCCGAGCCGGTCAGCAAGGTCGCGGCGGCCGTCGCGCGATGACCGGCCCGGACGGCGGTGACGCGACGAGCGAGCCGAACAGCCGGCGGACCGGACGTGGCCTGTCCCGGCGCCGGGCGATGACCCTGGCCGGCGTCGGCGTGGCAGGCGTCGCCGGGGTGGCGGGCGGCGCGGGCGCGCTGCTCGCCGGCGGGAACGAGGCGTCCGCGACCGGATCGGCGGCCGGTTCCGTGCCGTTCCTCGGCGAGCACCAGGCCGGCATCACCACCCCGGCCCAGGACCGCTTGCACTTCGTCGCGTTCGACGTGGTCACCAAGGACCGGGACCGGCTGGTCGCGATGCTCCAGGAGTGGACCGCCGCCGCGGCCCGGATGACCGCCGGCAAGGACGCCGGGGTGATCGGCGCGGTCGGCGGCATGCCCGAGGCCCCGCCGGACGACACCGGCGAGGCGCTCGGACTGCCCCCGTCGCAGCTCACCCTCACCGTGGGATTCGGGCCGTCGCTGTTCCGCGACGCGCAGGGCCGCGACCGCTTCGGCATCGCCGCCCGGCGTCCGGCCGCCCTGGCCGACCTGCCGCACTTCGCCGGGGACGCGCTGAAGCCGGAACTGTCCGGCGGCGACCTCTGCGTCCAGGCGTGCGCCAACGACCCGCAGGTGGCGGTGCACGCCATCCGCAACCTCGCCCGGATCGGCATGGGCGTGGTGAGTGTCCGCTGGTCGCAGCTCGGCTTCGGGCGTACCTCGTCGACGTCGCGGGACCAGGCCACACCCCGCAACCTGTTCGGCTTCAAGGACGGCACCGCCAACCTCAAGGCCGAGGACGCCGGCCTGCTCCGCGACCAGCTCTGGGTGCAGCCCGGCGACGGTCCGGACTGGATGACCGGCGGCTCCTACCTGGTCACCCGGAAGATCCGGATGCTGATCGAGACGTGGGACCGCAGCCCGCTGGCCGAACAGGAGATGATCGTCGGCCGGACCAAGGGCAGCGGCGCCCCGCTGGGCCGCCGCGACGAGTTCGACGAGCCGGACTTCGCCGCCGAGGGCGACGACGGCGAGCCGCTCATCGCCGGCACCGCCCACGTACGGCTGGCCCACCCCGACCAGAACGACGGCGCCCGCCTGCTGCGCCGCGGCTACAACTTCGTGGACGGCTCGGACGGGCTGGGCCGGCTCGACGCCGGCCTGTTCTTCATCGCCTACCAGCGGGATCCGCGCCGGCAGTTCGTGCCGATCCAGACCCGGCTGGCCCGCAACGACGCGATGAACGAATACCTGCGGCACGTCTCCAGCGGCCTGTTCGCCTGCCCGCCCGGCGTACGCGACGCCGCCGACTGGTGGGGGCGGGCGCTGTTCGCCTGAGCCCGGCTCAGCGGCGTACCGGATCGGGGCCGGCGTCCGGGACGGCGGACCGCAACCGGCCGGTGGCCGGCGCGGCGGGACGCAGGGCGGCCGGCGCGACGGCGTGCGGCACGGTGGCCGGGGCCGCGACCAGCTCCGGCCAGAGCGTGGCGGTGACCGTCCGGGCACGGCCCAGCCGGAGCGCGGCCCGGCGCCCCCGCTCGGCCAGCACGGCGGACAGGTAGACCCAGTCCGGCGCGGACCACGGCGGGGGCGGCGAGGTGACCGCCGCGACCTCCGCCCACAGCGCCCGGCCCAGCCGGGAGCGGTCCGGCTCGGCGAGCTGAGGCAGCCGGTCCAGGTACTGCCGGGCGGCCAGCGCCAGCCCGTCGTCGAACCGGGTCAGGTCGAGCGTGGCCGCCCAGGCCAGCAGCGGCGGCGGAGCCGGCGGCAGCGGCCGCCACAGCGCGGCGCCCCGGCTGTGCACCACGATCGTGCCGGCGACCAGGTCGCCCAGCCGCCGGCCGCGCGGGTCGGTGAGCATCACCGTGACGCTCGCGACCCAGCTCAGCAGCGGCAGCACCAGCCCGGGCCACTCCACCGCGACGCCCACGAGCGCCCGGGTCAGCGACTGGCCCACCCCCACCGGGCCGCCGTCGGCCCGCACCACGCGCAGCCCCACTGCGAGCTTGCCCACCGTCCGGCCACCGGCGAAGCGTTCCATCACCACCGGATAGCCGAGCAGGACCAGCACCAGCAGCACGGTCTGGAGCGCGCCGGCCAGCGCGGCGTCGAGGACGTCGCCCAGCAGGGCGAGCGCCACCATCGCCAGCACCGCGCCGAGCAGCAGGAACAGCCCGAGCTGGATCACGGCGTCGATCAGCAGGGCGAGCACCCGGGAACCCAGCCGGGCCACCCGGACGTCCAGCTCCACCGCCTCGCCGCTGACCAGACCGGCGTCGGCCCAACGGGGCGGTGGGGGAGGTTGCGCGCGCACCCCGACAGTGAACACCATGGACGCCGAACGGGGGAGGCTGAGTGGATCTCGACGCGTACGTGGCCGAGCACGGCGCCGAATGGCGGCGGCTGGAACACCTGACCGGCCGGCGTCGCCTCGACGCGGCCGAGGTCGACGAACTGGTGGCGCTCTACCAGCGCAGCGCCACGCACCTCTCCGCGCTGCGCGCCCGGGCGCCCGAGCCGGCGCTGGTGAACCGGCTGTCCCACCTGGTCCTCGCGGCACGCGCCCGGGTCACCGGCCGGCCCCGGCCGTCCTGGGCGGCGGTGGGCCGGTTCCTGGCCGCCGACCTGCCCGCCGCCCTCTACCGGGCCTGGCCCTGGTGGTGCGGCGTGGCCACGGCGTTCAGCGCCCTGAGCGCCTTCCTCATCTGGTTCGTCGCCGGCAACCCGGACACCGCCGCCGCGTTCGTCGGCCCCGAGGCGGCGCGGCAGCTCGTGGACTCCGGTTTCGCGGGTTACTACACCGAGTTCGCCGCGCCCACGTTCGCGTTCCACCTGTGGACGCACAACGCCTGGCTGGCCGCCCAGTGCCTGGCCGCCGGCGTGCTCGTGGTCCCGGTGCTCTGGCTGCTGTGGCAGAACGCGCTCAACATCGGCGTGGTCGGCGGCGTGATGATCTCCTACGGCCGGGCGGACGTCTTCTTCGGCATGATCACCCCGCACGGGCTGCTGGAGCTGACCGGCATCTTCGTCGCCGCCGGGGTCGGACTGCGGACCGCCTGGGCGTGGATCGCCCCGCCCGCGCACCTCGGGCGTGGCCGGGCGGTCGCCGAGGCGGGACGGCTCGCCGTCGTGGTCGCGGCCGGCCTGGTCGGCGTCTTCGCGGTCTCCGCGCTGATCGAGGCGTTCGTGACCCCGGCGCCCGTGCCGGTCCCGCTGCGGGTGGCCGCCGGCGCCGCCGTGTGGCTGGCGTTCCTGGCGTACGCGCTGGTGCTCGGCCGGCGTGCGGTCAGAGCTGGCCGAGGGACTTGAGCCGCAGGTAGGTGTCGGCGACGGCCGGGGCCAGCCGGTGCCCCGGAACGTCCACCACCGTCACGCCGTAGCGCGACAGGGCGGCACGCACCCGGTCCCGTTCGGCCAGCGCCCGCCACGCCGACGCGGCCGCGTACGGGTCGTCCGGGCCGGCCGGGGTGGCGGTGGCGAGCCGGTTCAGCACCGGGTCACCTGCGGCGGCCAGCACCACCCGGTGCCGGGTCGCCAGCCGGGGCAGCACCGGCAGCAGCCCGTCGCCGATCGCGCCCGCCTCCAGCGCGGTGAACAGCACCACCAGGCTGCGCTGCCGCTCCCGGCGCAGCACCTCCGCCGCGATCAGCTCGAAATCGGTCTCGGCCAGCGCGGGCTGCAACGGCGCCACCGCGTCGACCAGCCGGGCGAGCAGCGCCGGACGACCGCTGCCGGCCACCCGGGCCCGGATCTCGGTGTCCGCCGCCAGCAGGTCCACCCGGTCACCGGCCCGGGCGGCGAGCGCGGTGAGCAGCAGCGCCGCGTCGATGGCGGTGTCGAGCCGGGGCTCGTCGCCGAGGCGTACCGCCGACGTGCGGCCGGTGTCCAGGACGCAGACCAGACGCCGGTCCCGCTCCGGGCGCCAGGTGCGCACCAGCACGTCGGCGCGGCGGGCGCTGCCCCGCCAGTCGATCGAGCGGACGTCGTCGCCCACCGCGTACTCGCGCAGCGTGTCGAACTCGGTGCCGTGGCCGCGCCCCCGGGTCACCTGCACACCGTCGATGACCCGCAGCCGGGCCAGCTTCTCCGGCAGGTGCCGGCGGGAGTCGAAGCGCGGCAGCACCCGCAGCGTCCACTGCGGTGTGGCGGGCGCTCCGGCGTGCTGCCGGGCGCCCAGGCGCATCGGCCCGAGCGAGCGTACGGTCAGCGCCACCGCCGGCCGGTCGCCGCGCCGGGTCGGGGTGAGCCGGACCGGCAGCGTGGCGGTGCCACCGGGCGGCACCGTGAGCAGGCGATCCGGCGGCACGTCGGGGCGCGCCCCGGCCGAGGGCACCCAGGCGTCGCGTACCTGGGCGTACAGCGTGCGCTCGGTGGGGTTGGCCAGGTGCAGCGTGACGGTGGCGGTGCCGCCGAGGCGGACCGTCCGCTCGCCGGAGCGGGTCACCGTGAGCGCGTCCGGCGGGACCGCCATCGCCCGGTCGAGCAGCACCAGCAGCAGCACTGCCGCGGTCAGCACGGCGACGCCGAGGAACGGCGCCGGCCAGGCCGGCAGGGTCAGCGCGCCCACGCCGAGCAGCAGACCCGCCCGCCAGGTCATCGCGGCGTCGGCACGGTGGCCAGCACGGAGTCCAGCACGGCGTCGACCGTCACGCCCTCCAGTTCCGCCTCCGGACGCGGGCGCAGCCGGTGCCGCAGCGTGGGCCGGGCGACCGCCTTCACGTCGTCCGGGGTGACGTGGTCGCGGCCGGCCAGCCAGGACCACGCCTTGGCGGTGTTGAGCAGCGCGGTGGCGCCCCGCGGGGACGCGCCCAGCTCCAGCGCCGGGGCGGACCGGGTGCCCCGGCACAGGTCCACGATGTAGCCGAGCACCGGCTCGGCCACGTGCACCATCCGCACCTCGGCCCGCGCGGCGGCCAGGTCCGACGCGTCGGCCACCGGCCGTACGCCCGCGGCACGCAGGTCGCGCGGGTCGAAGCCCGCGTGGTGCGCCCGCAGCACGCCCAGCTCCTCCTCCCGCTCCGGCAGCGGCACCGTCAGCTTGAGCAGGAAACGGTCGAGCTGTGCCTCGGGCAGCGGGTAGGTGCCCTCGTACTCGACCGGGTTCTGGGTGGCCGCGACGATGAACGGGTCGGGCAGCGGACGGCGCTCGCCCTCGACGGAGACCTGCCGCTCCTCCATCACCTCCAGCAGCGCCGACTGCGTCTTGGGCGGAGTGCGGTTGATCTCGTCGGCGAGCAGCAGGTTGGTGAAGACCGGCCCCTCCCGGAACGTGAACGCGGCGGTGCGCTGGTCGAAGATCAGCGAGCCGGTGACGTCGCCCGGCATCAGGTCGGGGGTGAACTGCACCCGCTTGGCGTCCAGGTCGAGCGCGGCGGCCAGCGTCCGGACCAGCAGCGTCTTGGCCACCCCCGGTACGCCCTCCAGCAGCACGTGCCCCCGGCAGAGCAACGCGATCACCAGGCCGGTGACCACGGCGTCCTGCCCGACGACGGCCTTGGCGACCTCGGCACGCAGCCGGTGCAGGGCGGCGCGGGCGCCGGACGGGGCGGTGGTCGTGACGGGTCCGGTCACCGGGGGTCTCCTTCGCTGGGATGCGGGGCCAGGGTACGGGTCAGTGCGTCCAGTTCGCGGGCCAGCTCCAGCAGCTCGCGGTCCTTCTCCGGGGCGGGGCCGTAGAGCAGGTCGGCCACCCGTTCCGGGTCGGCGCCGGCGCGTTCGGCGACCCGGGCGGCCACCTCGTCGTCGGGCGTGCCCGGGGGCAGGTTGAGCCGGGTCACCAGCCGGTCCAGCGCGGCGGCGCGCAGCGTCCCGGCGACGGTGTCCCGGGCGCCCGCCCGGCGGTAGAGCCGCGCCCGGCCGCGTACCGTCTCGGCGGACCGGACGGTCACCGGCAGCGGCTCCGACACCGGCGGCCCGAGCCGGCGGGCCCGCCACAGCACCACGAGCAGGCCGGCCAGGGCGAGCTGCACCAGGAGCGCCCAGAACCACTGCGGGAAGGCGCCCCAGAGCGGGTTCTCCCGCGGCGGGTCGGCACGCTCGGGCGGGTCGGGCCGTTCCGACCCGCCGCTGCCGGCCGGGGCGGGCTCCTCGGTGAAGGGTTCCGGGGACCAGCTCGGGCGCGTCGGGGCCGGCGCCGGCTCGGGCAGGTCGAGCCAGACCAGCGGGCGGTCGCCGCCGAGCAGGCCGGTGGCGAGGGCCTCGTTGCCCCACTCGCCGATCCGGTCGTTGCGGAACGGGTCGCTCGCGCCGGCCAGCACCACCTCGACCCGGCCGGGGACGCGCAGCAGCGCGCCGCCGTAGCAGTGGTCCACCTCGGCCGGTCCGGCGTAACGCTGGAGGTCGATCGCGGCCGTGCCGGCCCGTACCGCCTCGGGCAGCGGGCACGGCGTGCCGCCGGCGTCCGGCGGCACCGCCCGGGCGGCCCAGCGCCCGCCGGCCGGGTCGACCGGGGTGTCCAGCTCGGCGAGCACCCGCCGGGAGGGCTCGACGAGCACCAGCCGGCTGCCGGGCGGCAGGACGGTCAACCCGTCGAGCAGCTCCGGGTGCACCAGCCCGGGCGCGGGCACGAACAGCGTGCTCGGCTCGGCCCTGGCGGTACGCAGCGCCGCCGCCAGGTCCGTCTCCCGGCGCACCGCGACGCCCTGGGTCCGCAGCGCCTCGGCGAGCCGGCTGGCGCCGTCGTCGTCGGTGGCGACCGGGGACAGGAAACCGGGCTCGTCCGCGTCGGGCCGGTCGACCGTGCGCAGCACGAGCGTGGTCAGAATCAGCAGCACGGCGAGCCCGAGCGGGACGAGCAGCCGGTACGTGCGCCGGCGCGGCACCGCCGTGGCCGTCGCCGCCGTCGCGGTCTCCGGTACGACTGTTGCGGTCACCGCGGCGCCTCCCCGGTCAGCTCGCGACTCAGGTCGGTGGCGAGTTCACGCATCCGCCGGTCGTGCGCGGCGGTCGCGGGGCGCTGGGCGTACCAGAGGTCGGAGAAGATCGCACCGGCCGCGTGCAGCGTCGGCCGGACCTGCGGCCGGGCGCGGGCCGCCGCCTCGGTCAGCTCGACGACGGTGAGCCCGGGGCGGGGTTCCACCACCTGCCGGAGGACCAGCAGCCGGACCATCTCGCGCAGCCGTTCCCGCACCGCCTCGGCGTACCGGCCCTCGGCCGCCAGCCGGTCGGCCAGTCCGGGTCCGGCCGCTGCCGGTTCCGGCAGCCGGGGCGCGGGCAGGCGCACGGCCGGCGGGTCGGTGCGGGCTCGGCGGGCACGCCGCCGGGGGCGCCGGAACCGGGGCAGGCGGAACCGGGGCAGCCGTGGGCGCCGCAGCCGGGGGAGACCGAACCGGGGCAGCCGGCGGGGCACCCAGGCCGGGAAGAAATACCAGCCCAGCGCCACCAGCAGCGCGACCGCCAGCAGGATCAGCGCGGCCAGCGGCAGCGGCACCACGTCACCGAGGGCCGCGACCGTCTCGGTCCACCACCGGCTCACCGGTGTGCCGCCAGCAGGACCGGCTCGGGCACGCCGGCCGGCGCGCGGGAGAGCCGGATGTCCAGTCCCTCGGTGCGGATCCGGGTCTCCAGGTGCAGCACCGCGTCGAGGCAGGCGAGCGCCGGGTACGCCAGCGCGTTCACCGCGGTGAAGGCGGCGATCGTCACCGGCAGCGCCCAGGCCGAGACGTCGAACAGGCCCAGCATGTTCAGGCCCTGGTAGACGCCCAGCCCGATGCCGAGCCGGATCAGCCACCAGCCCAGGTACCCCAGCAGCCGGATCGCGGCGGCCCGCGCGCTGACCCGGCCGGCCAGGCGTACCGCCCGCCAGGGCACCAGGTGCGCGGGCACCCCGTCCAGCACCAGCACGGGCACCACCAGGCCGAGCAGCGCGTACGCCGGGAACCAGCCCGGCCCGGTCAGCGCGGCGGCGGTGACGGTCAGCCCGACCAGGCCGGCGACCGGCAGTGCCGCGCCGAGCCGGGCGCCGCGCAGCAGCTCCCACGGCGCCGGACGGCGGCCCAGCAGCGCCGCGCCGGCGCCGCGCGCGGCCGGGGCGCCGAGCAGCGCGACGATCGCGGCTTCGGTGCCGGCGCCGGCCGCCAGCAGCAGCCAGTAGCCGGGAAGGGAATCGCCGAACTCGGCCGGCCACCAGTACGGCGGTTCGGTCCCGGCGAGCATCCGCAGCGGGTGGAGCACCGCCTGTTCGGCGAGAGCCAGCAGGAGGGCGAGCGGGACGAGCACCCGGGCCTGGTCGCGCAGCAGCAGCACGGCCGCGTCGAGCAGTTCACCGACGGTCAGCGGACGGTGCGGCAGCACCGCGGTCGGGCCGGCGTCGGGCACGCGTACTCCTGGGCGGGGCGAGCGGAGGTGGCGGGCGGGGCGACGCCCGGGGATCATGGTTGCACGGCGGGTCCGCATCCGGTGGACCCGTCCGACCCGGCGCGCCACGCTGGGCGGCCACGCCGACTTGCTGTGGTGCACGGGGCCGCTCGGCGCTACGGTGCCGTGGAGACGCCGAACACTCCAGACGAACGGGGATGGAACGATAAACCCCATGAGAGCCCGGGTACTCGTGGTCGACGACGACCCCGCCCTCGCCGAGATGCTCGGCATCGTGCTGCGCAGCGAGGGCTTCGTGCCGTCCTTCGTCGCGGACGGCGAACGGGCGCTGGCCGCGTTCCGCGACAACCGACCCGACATCGTCCTGCTCGACCTGATGCTGCCGGGCATGAGCGGCATCGATGTGGCCCGCGCCATCCGGGGCGAGTCCGGCGTGCCGATCGTGATGCTGACCGCCAAGAGCGACACCGTCGACGTGGTGCTCGGGCTGGAGTCCGGTGCCGACGACTACGTGGTCAAGCCGTTCAAGCCCAAGGAGCTGGTGGCCCGGATGCGGGCCCGGCTGCGCCGGGGCGAGGACGTGGCGCCGGAGATGCTGACCATCGGCCCGCCCGGCAACCAGATCACCATCGACGTGCCGGCCCACACGGTCAGCCGCGACGGCGAGGAGGTGAAGCTGACGCCGCTGGAGTTCGACCTGCTGGTCGCGCTCGCCCGCAAGCCGCGCCAGGTCTTCACCCGCGAGGTGCTGCTGGAGCAGGTCTGGGGCTACCGCCACGCGGCGGACACCCGCCTGGTCAACGTGCACGTGCAGCGGCTGCGCGCCAAGATCGAGCCGGATCCGGAGCGACCCGAAATCATCCTCACCGTGCGGGGCGTGGGCTACAAGGCGGGCACCGGATAGCCTGGTCAGCACTGTGGTGACCACCCCGCTGCCCGACCCGCAGACCGCCGCGCCCCGCCGGCTCCACGCCGTGCGGGCGCTCTGGCTCGCCCTGACCGGCCGGGTCGCCCGGCTGGTGGCAGCGGTGCACCAGGCGTGGCGACGGTCGCTCCAGGTCCGTGTGGTCACCATCACGCTGGTGGCGTCGAGTCTGCTGGTGGGCGGTTTCGCCTACCTGATCGCCGACAAGATCACGAGCATCCTGCTGGAGAACGCCGAGACCGACGTGCGGCTGCGGCTGAGCAACGGCAGCGAGTACGCGGCCAAGCAGTTCAACCTCTACAGCCAGCCGCAGGAGGCGCAGCTCCAGAACACCATCGACGGGACCGTCAACTACCTGGCCGGCGGAGACCCCACCCAGACCAGCGGCGTGGTGGTGGCGATCACCGCCGACAACTTCGCCGAGTTCATCGAGCCGCGTACCACGCCGGACGTGCCGGTGGGCGCGGTGATCGGCGACGAGCTGCGGGCCACGGTCGCCTCCGGCAAGGTCGCGCACCAGATCCGTACCGGCTCGCTCGGCGGCGAGCGGACGAAATACCTGGTCTACGGCTCCCCGGTGCCCACCAAGTTCGGGCAGGTCGAGCTCTACTACCTCGTACCCCTGGCCCGGCAGGACGCGACGGCGGCCGACGCCCGGGCCACGGTGGTCGCGACCGGCGTCGCGCTGGTGCTGCTGCTCGGCCTGCTGGCCGCGCTGGTCACCCGCCTGGTGGTGACGCCGGTACGGGTCGCCGCGCGCACCGCGCAGCGGCTCTCCGCCGGCCTGCTCGACCAGCGCATGGTGGTCTCCGGCGAGGACGACCTCGCCCTGCTGGCCGCCTCGTTCAACCAGATGGCGACGAACCTGCAACGGCAGATCCTCCGGCTGGAGGAGATGTCCCGGCTGCAACGCCGGTTCACCTCCGACGTCTCGCACGAACTGCGGACACCGCTGACCACGGTACGGATGGCCGCCGACCTGATCTTCGCCGAGCGCGACGAGTTCGACCCCGCTGTGGCCCGCAGCGCCGAGCTGCTCCAGGCCGAGCTGGACCGGTTCGAGGAACTGCTCACCGACCTGCTGGAGATCAGCCGGTTCGACGCCGGTTTCGCGGTGCTGGACAGCGAGCCGACCGACCTGGTGCCGGTGGTGCACCGGGTGACCGAGCGGCTGGCCGGGCTGGCCGAGCGGGTCGGGGTGACCATCGAGCTGGACCTGCCGGACAGTCCGGTGATCGCCGAGGTCGACCCGCGCCGCGTCGAGCGGGTGCTGCGCAACCTGGTCGGCAACGCGGTCGAGCACGGCGAGGCGAAGCCGGTGCGGATCACCCTGGGCCAGGACCAGAGCGCGGTGGCGATCACCGTGCGGGACCACGGCGTCGGCCTCAAGCCGGGGGAGGAGAAGCTGGTGTTCAACCGCTTCTGGCGGGCCGACCCGTCGCGCGCCCGGCAGACCGGCGGCACCGGGCTGGGCCTGTCGATCAGCCTGGAGGATGCCCGGCTGCACGGCGGCTGGCTGGAGGCGTGGGGCGCGCCGGGGCAGGGCGCGCAGTTCCGGCTCACCCTGCCGGCCCGGGCCGGGGACCGGCTCACCACCTCCCCGCTGCGGCTGGTGCCGGCCGACGCCACGGTGCCGTTCGGTGGCCCGCGCGACGGCGGGCTGCCCGCCGTCGGGCCCGGCGGCGGCGTCGCGGCGCTGACCGCCGGACCGGCCGGCGGCGACCACGCGGAGGCGCGGCCGTGAACCGCCGCGTCCTGGCCCTGCTGGTGTCCGGCGCGCTGCTGCCGGCCGCGCTCGCCGGATGCGGCATCCCGGACGAGACCGACGTGCAGGTGGACGGCTCGGTGCCGGCCGCCGAGTCCGGTGCGCTCAACGGCAGCCCGGCCCGGCCGCCCGAACCGGCCGACAGCAGCGAGCCGGTGCCGTTCATCGAGAACTACCTGCGGGCCGCCGCCGCGGGGGAACGCGACCAGGCGTACGACCGGGCCCGGAAGTTCCTCGCCGCGGAGGCCCAGGACGTGCTTCCGGGCAAGCCGCAGACCAGCGAGGTCGAGCTGACAGTGGTGCGGCTGCGGGAGAAGCCCGAGAGCACGCCGCCCAACAACCAGGGCACCAGCACCGTGACGCTCAAGGTGCAGCAGGTGGGCGTGCTGCGGGCCGACGGCACGCTCGGCCCGCCGGTGGCGAGCGAGACGCAGTACGCCTTCGAGCTGCGCCGGGCCGAGCCGGCGGGCACCGGCCTGCTGATCACCGAGCTGCCGAACGTGCTGCTGGCCAGCGACTCGGCGATGCGCGAGTACTACCGTCCCCGCACCGTCTACTTCTGGAACACCGACCTGACCCGGCTGGTGCCGGACCAGCGCTACCTGCCCTCGTCCGCGCCGACCGAGCGGCGGATCACCGAGGTGATGAAGTGGCTGGCCGACCGCCCGTCGGACTGGCTGTCCCCCGGCGTCACCGGGCTGCCCGACGGCACCCAGCTGATCAACAACGCGACCGGCGCGGACGGCCACTGGGAGATCAACCTGAACATGCCGGGCGCCAACGAGCAGCGGCTGACCCGGCTCGGCACCCAGCTTGCGTGGTCCCTGTCGGACCTGGACGGCCAGGTCGACCTGAAGATCCAGAACCAGAAGCGGCTCACCGTCGACCTGCGGCGCGAGCGGGTCTCCACCGCCGCCTATCCACGCGGCGGCGACCCGATGCGGTTCGCCGTCTACGACGGCGCCGTCCGTCCCCTGGCGTTCGGCAACGAGTCCCGGGCCGCCGTGCCGCTGCCGCCCGCGGAGAACCGCAACGTGGTCTCGGCGTCGCTCGCCCGCGCCGACGACCAGGTGCTCGCCGCGCTCGTGGTGACCGGGTCGGACAACCGCAGGCGGCTCAAGGTGGGCACCGGCCCGGATCCGGTCACGACGCTCAACCCAGGCGACCGGACGTTCCGGACGATGAGCCGTCCCACCTGGCTGCGGTCGCTGAACAAGGCCCGCCCGGCGGGTCTGGTGGCGGCGGACGGCCGGCTCTACCGGTTCGACGGCGCGGGCCGGACGAGCGAGATCCCGCTGTCCGTCCCCGGGCCGGTGACGGCTGTCGCCGGTTCCCTCGACGGGCACCGGATCGCGCTGGCCTCCGGCGGCGCGGTCTTCGTCGCCGCGGTGAGCGTCGACGGCGGCGTGGTCAGCCTGGGGCAGCCCCGCCGGGTGACCACGCTGCTCACCGGCGTGACCGTGGTGGACTGGGTGGCGGAGAACGAGCTGGCGCTGGCCGGCAACGAGGCGGACCGGCGCTCGGCGATCCACCAGCTCAGCGTCGACGGCGCCTGGGAGACCCCGCTGGCGGTGGAGATCGGCGCCCCGGTGACCCAGCTCGCCGGGTATCCGGGCGGCGGCGACCGCGGCCTGGCCGCGTTCTCGTTCATGTTCGAGACGGACGGCGCGGCCTGGCGGAACAACCCGTTCGACTACGTCAAGCGGGAGCAGGTGCTCGACGTTCCGTCGGGCAGCCGGGCGACCAACCCGACCGCGCCGTTCTTCCTCTACTGACCCGCCCGTGCGTGACCTCGGCGGGCTCTGGTCGGACCTGACCGACCTGGTGCTGCCCGCCGGGTGCGCGGGCTGCGGTGCGGGGTCGGTACGGCTGCGGCAGGGCTTCTGCAGCGGCTGCGTGCGGGAGCTGGAGTCGCTGCGTCCCGCACCTGCCCGGCCCGATCCGGCCCCGCCCGGCCTGCCGCCCTGCGTCGCGCTCGGTCCGTACGGCGGCGCGTTGCGCGAGGGGCTGCTGGCGTACAAGGAAAAGGGCCGGCACGGGCTGGCCCGGCCGTTGGGCGCGCTGCTCGCCGAGGTGGTCGCCGCGGCGGCGGGGGCACCCCGCCCGGTGGCGCTCGTGGCGGTGCCTGACACCGCCCGCGCCGCCCGGGCACGCTACGGCGACCACCTGGACCGGCTGGTCCGGCCGGCGGCGGCCCGGTTGCGTGCGGCCGGCTGGCCGGTACGCGTGCTGCGTCCGCTGCGCGCGCTGCCCCGCACCGACTCGGTGGCGCTGGACAGCGCCGGGCGTGCCGCCGCGGCCGAGACCGCGTTCCGGCTACGCCGCCCGCTCACCGGCAGGCGGCCGGGGGAGACCGTCGTGCTGCTCGACGACATCGTCACCACCGGCGCCACGCTGGCGGCGGTGAGCCGGATGTTGCACCGCGCGGGAATGACGCCAAAGGCCGCGGCGGTGCTCGCCGCAACGCAAAAGCGGCACCGTCGGTGACGCTTCGTGTATCCGTTTCACCCCATGGTGTATGAGCTGTTAAATTTCGCGACCGCCTTCGGCAACCAGGGGTGACGGGTGGCCGTACAGGAGTTAGCGTTTCGGTGTCGGGGGTAGTGAGTGTCAAACCTTCCCCCGGCACTGGAAGGAGGCGTAGCCGAACAACACCGGTCGACGCCGAGCGGGGCCCTCCCGGGTGCGTCGGCCGGATCTGATCCGGACCGAACGACCGTCCGAACAAGGGAGGTCACGTGGACATCGTGGTCAAGGGCCGTAACGTCGAAGTGCCGGACCATTACCGGGTGCACGTAGCCGAGAAGCTCGCGAAGATCGAACGCTACGACCAGAAGCTCATTCGCGTGGACGTCGAGTTGTTCCACGAGCGCAATCCACGCCAGGCGGACACCTGCCAGCGGGTGGAGATCACGTGCGTGACGCGCGGCCCGGTGATCCGGGCCGAGGCCTGCACGAACGACTTCTACAGCGCGCTCGACGCCGCAATCGCCAAGTTGGACACGCGATTCCGCCGCGCGGCGGACCGTCGCCGGGTACACCGCGGGCGGCACGCGCCGATCTCCGTGGCCGCCGCGACCGCCGGTCTGCCGGTGGCCGATCTCGACGGCCCGGGGTTGGCGGCGCTCGACGGCCACGGCACCGCCACAGCGGTCGCCGAACGCCCCGACGAGAGCGGCTACACCGAACCCGACGACCAGCCGTGGCACATCGCCCGGGCGAAGGTCCACCCCGCCGAACCGATGACCGTCGACGACGCGCTGTTCCAGATGGAACTGGTCGGCCACGACTTCTACCTGTTCCAGGACAAGGAGTCCGGCCGCCCGAGCGTGGTCTACCGGCGGCACGCGTACGACTACGGGATCATCCAGCTCGACACGTGACCCCTTGACCGGCGAGGACGGGCCCCGCGCAGGGGTCCGTCCTCAGTCCTCGTCGGTGGCCAGGCGGCCGTAGACCACCGAGTCGACACGGCCGCCGTCCGGGCCGGGCAGCCGGCCGCGCAACAGCCCCTCACGCCGGAAGCCGGCCCGCTCCAGCACCCGCTGCGAGGCGACGTTGTCCGGCCGGGTGCCGGCCCACAGCCGGGCCACTCCGACACCGAACGCCCATCCCGAGACCAGCCGGACCGTCCGGGCCGCCAGCCCGCGCCCGCGCGCCTCGGGCAGCAGGCTGTAGCCGACCATGGCCTGCCCGGTGGCCGGCTCGTCGTAGAACAACGCGCAGCCGCCGACGACAGCGCCGGTGGCCGCGTCGAGGATCGCCAGGTCGGCGGCCTCGCCGGCCAGCCAGCGGCTCGCCGCCAGCCGGCAGCGGCGCGCGAGCGCCGCCCGCTGCGGCGCCACCGGCGGCACCCGGTTCGCCACCACCTCCGGCAGCGAGTGCAGCCGGAACAGCGCGTCCGTGTCCGCCGGCTCCACCGGACGCAGCGTCACCACACCGTCGGTGAGCCGGCCGTCGGGCAGGTCCGGCAGCAGGCGGGCGACCGGACCGGGCGGGTCGTCGGCCAGCCGCACCCAGGCGATCAGATCCTGGCGTACGCCGTCGCCGTCCGCGCCCGCCGCCCGGCGTACGCCCTCGTGCCGGTAACCGCAGCCCAGCGCGATGCGCTGGCTCGCCACGTTGTCGACGCGGGTGAGCAGCTCCAGCCGGGCCGCCCCGGCGGCGAACGCCCGCTCGGTCAGCAGCCGGGTGGCAGCCGTGGCCACACCCCGGCCGCGCGCCGCCGGTCTCACCCAGTAACCGATCTCGTACGTGGCCCGCTCCGCGCTGAGCCGGGTCAGCCCGATGCTGCCGAGCAGCCGGTCGGTCGCCGGGTCGGCGATCGTGTACGCGGCACCGCCCGCCGCCCACGCCGCGGGCGCGCCCTCGGTGATCCACCAACGGGCGGCGTCGGCGTCGTACGGGTCCGGCAGCAGGGGCATGAACCGGCGGGTCTCCGGATCGGCGCACCCGGCCACCATCTCGGGCACGTCCGCGAGGTGGCACGGCCGCAGCCGTACGCCGTACCCCTCGATCGTCTCCGGGGTCACGTCAGGTCGCCCGGCAGCAGCGCGCCGATCCAGACGTCCTGCCGCTCGCCGCGGTGCTGGACGCCGCCGCGCAGCGTGCCCTCGACGGTGAAGCCCGCCTTCTCGGCGGCCCGGCGCGAGGCGGTGTTGCCCACGTTCGCCCGCCATTCGATCCGGGCCAGGCCGAGCGTGGTGAAACCCCAGGTGCAGACCGCGGCGAGAGCGGCCGGCAGGTAACCCCGGCCGCGCGCGTGCGGCGCGGTCATGTAGCCCACGTCGGCCACCAGCGGGTCGTTCGGCAGCAGGCGCAGGTCGACCGAGGCGACGTAGCGGTCGTCCGGGTCGGCCACGGCGAACGTCGCGGCGGTGCCCCGGGCCCAGGCCGGGCGCACCAGGTCGTGCAGGAAGCCCTCGGCGTGCTCGGGCCGGTACGGGTGCGGCACCGTGGTCCAGCGGACGGTCTGCTCGTCCTGGCAGGTGCGGGTCACCTCGGCCAGGTCGCGTTCCTCCAGCGCGCGCAGCCGCAGTTCGGTGGCCCCGGCAGTGGCGAACAGGACCGGCTGCGGCCGGCCGAAGACCGCCGCCCGGCGGGCCTGCAGCGTGTCCGGCCCGTAGGGGACCGGATCGCCGGCGGCGGCGACCTCGCCGGGGAGCAGCGAGCCGATCCAGCCCTCGGACCGGCCGCCCTCGGAGGGGTGGGCGAGCCGCAGCTCACCGTCGATCCGGAAGCCGGCGCGCAGCGCGACCAGCCGGGAGGCGTGGTTGCCGATCTCGGCCTGCCAGGTGAGCCGGCGCAGCTTGAGCGCGTCGAACGCCCAGCGGGCGAGCGCGCGGGTCGCGCGGACCGCGACGCCCCGGCCCCGGGCCCACGGCGCGGTCCAGTAGCCCACCTCGGCCGAGTCCCGCGCGCGGTCGACGGAGACCAGGCCGAACGAGGCGAGCAGCTCACCGGTGCCGGCGTCGCAGACCGCGAAGAGCGCCCCGGTGCCCTCGGCCCAGGCGGTGGCGCTGATCGTGGTGACGTACTCGGTCGCGTGCTCCGGCAGATACGGGCGAGGTACGGTGGTCCAGCGCTGGATGTCCGGATCCTGGCAGGCGCGGTGCACCGCGTCGGCGTCCTCCGCGCGCCACGGGCGCAGCAGCAGGCCGTCCTCGATGATCTCCACAGGCTGCATTCGAGCCATCGTGCCGGATCGTTCGCGCACGGCGTAACCCGATTAGCGGCCCGGTGGCGCACGGTCGCGGCGTTATGTCGGGTTCCGGAGCCCGGACCGCCGCCACCAGTGACCATCGTCGCGTCGGAGCGCCTACGATGGTTCGAGACCGTCTAGGGGAGCGTTGATCCGTGTCGATTCTGGAAAAGTTCCTTCGCGCCGGCGAGGGCCGCATGGTGCGTCGGCTGAAGGCCATCGCTGCCGCCGTCAACTCGATCGAGGACGACTACGTCAACCTCAGCGACGACGAGCTGCGCGCCATGACCGACCAGTTCAAGGAGCGGCTCGAGGATGGCGAGACCCTCGACGACCTGCTGCCCGAGGCGTTCGCGGTGTGCCGGGAAGCCGCCTCGCGGGTTCTCGGCCAGCGCCCCTACGACGTCCAGGTGATGGGTGGCGCGGCGCTGCACTTCGGCAACATCGCCGAGATGAAGACCGGTGAGGGCAAGACGCTCACCTCGGTCATGCCGGTCTACCTGAACGCGCTCGCCGGCAAGGGCGTGCACGTGATCACGGTGAACGACTACCTGGCCGAGCGCGACGCCGCCTGGATGGGCCGCGTCCACGAGTTCCTCGGCCTGCGCGTCGGCGTGGTGCTGCCCAACCGGCCCGCCAGCGAGCACCGCGCGGCCTACGAGTGCGACATCACCTACGGCACCAACAACGAGTTCGGCTTCGACTACCTGCGCGACAACATGGCCTGGTCGAAGGACGAACTGGTCCAGCGCGGCCACTTCTTCGCCGTGGTCGACGAGGTCGACTCGATCCTGATCGACGAGGCGCGTACCCCGCTGATCATTTCCGGTCCGGCCGAGCACTCCGCCCGGTGGTACCAGGAGTTCGCCGCCATGGTGGCCCGGCTCCAGCCCGGCACCGACGGCGAGGGCGACTACGAGGTCGACTACGCCAAGCGCACCATCGCGATCACCGAGCGCGGCGTGGCCAAGGTGGAGGACCGCCTGGGCATCGACAACCTGTACGAGTCGGTGAACACCCCGCTGGTCGGCTACCTGAACAACGCGATCAAGGCCAAGGAGCTCTACAAGCGCGACAAGGACTACATCGTCAGCGACGGTGAGGTCCTGATCGTCGACGAGTTCACCGGCCGCATCCTGCACGGCCGCCGCTACAACGAGGGCATGCACCAGGCGATCGAGGCCAAGGAGGGGGTGGAGATCAAGCAGGAGAACCAGACGCTCGCCACCATCACCCTCCAGAACTACTTCCGCCTCTACGAGAAGCTCTCCGGCATGACCGGTACCGCCCAGACCGAGGCGGGCGAGTTCAACAAGGTCTACAAGGTCGGCGTCGTGACCATCCCGACGCACCGGCCGATGGTCCGGCTCGACCGGCCCGACGTCATCTACAAGACCGAGAAGGCCAAGTTCAACGCCGTCGTCGAGGACATCGCCGAGCGGCACGTGCAGGGCCAGCCGGTGCTGGTCGGCACCGTCTCGGTGGAGAACTCCGAGATCCTGTCGCACATGCTGCGCCGCCGCGGCATCCCGCACTCGGTGCTGAACGCGAAGTTCCACGCCAAGGAGGCGGAGATCGTCGCGCAGGCCGGGCGCAAGGGCGCGGTCACCGTCGCGACCAACATGGCCGGCCGCGGTACGGACATCCTGCTCGGCGGCAACCCCGAGTTCCTCGCCGCGAACGAGCTGCGCCAGCGCGGGCTCGACCCGGTCGAGCAGCCGGAGGAGTACGCCAAGGCGATGGAGGAGATCCTCCCGACCTGGAAGCAGGCGTGCGACGTCGAGGCGGAGGAGGTCGCCGCCGCCGGTGGGCTCTACGTGCTGGGCACCGAGCGGCACGAGTCCCGCCGGATCGACAACCAGCTGCGCGGTCGCGCCGGCCGGCAGGGTGACCCGGGCGAGTCCCGCTTCTACCTGTCGCTCCAGGACGAGCTGATGAAGCGCTTCCGGGCCGGCGCGGTCGAGGCCGTGATGGACCGCTTCAACATCCCGGAGGACGTGCCCATCGAGTCGAAGATGGTCACCCGCCAGATCAGGAGCGCCCAGGCCCAGATCGAGGGCCAGAACGCCGAGATCCGCAAGAACGTCCTCAAGTACGACGAGGTGCTGAACAAGCAGCGCCAGGTGATCTACGCCGAGCGCCTCCGGGTGCTCAACGGCGAGGACCTGTCCGACCAGGTCCGCAACATGATCGACGACGTGGTGACCGCGTACGTGGTCGGCGCGACGAGCGACGGCTACGCCGAGGACTGGGACCTCGACCAGCTCTGGTCGAGCCTGAAGCAGCTCTACCCGGTCGGTATCACAGTCGAGGAGCTGGAGGAGGAGGTCGGTTCCCGCTCCGGCATCGACCAGGACTTCCTGCTCGCCCGCCTGAAGGAGGACGCGCACGCCGCGTACGACAGGCGCGAGGAGAACCTCGGCGAGGAGGCGGTGCGCCAGCTCGAGCGCATGGTCCTGCTCCAGGTGATCGACCGTAAGTGGCGCGAGCACCTCTACGAGATGGACTACCTCCAGGAGGGCATCAGCCTGCGGGCCTACGCCCAGCGCGACCCGGTCATCGAGTACCAGCGCGAGGGCTTCGACATGTTCGCCTCCATGATGGACGGCATCAAGGAGGAGACGGTCGGCTTCCTCTACAACCTGGACGTCCAGGTCGAGGAGGCGGAGCCGGAGGCCGAGGAGGTGCAGCTGCTGGAGAAGCCGGTGGAGATCCGGGCCAAGGGTCTCAACCGCGCGCCGCAGCAGCAGGGCCTGCAGTATTCCGCGCCCGCCGTGGACGGCGAGGCCGGCCGGGGCGCCCCGGTGATCGAGCGGCCCGAGCAGCAGGCCCCGGCGCTCGGCATCGGCCAGCAGTCCTCGGAGCGTCCGGCCGCCTCCACGCCGCGCCGTACTCCCGGTGCGGCGGCCGGGGCGAGCGGCCAGGCGGTCGCCGCGAGCACCGCCCGGCGAGCCGCGCCGGGCCAGGTCGACGGCGGCGAGGGTCCGTCCCGGAACGCGCCCTGCCCGTGTGGCTCCGGCCGCAAGTACAAGCGCTGCCACGGTTCCCCCAACGGCGGCAACTGACCCCGAACAAGTGCCCCGACGGGCCCCGGCCTTCCGGCCGGGGCCCGTCCCCGTCCCCGTCCCCACCCGTCCCCACCCGCTCTACCTGCCCCGCGATCTTGCAGTTTCAGCCCTCATCGTGCCCGATTCATACCGGTATCGGGGGGCTGAAAGTGCAAGATCGGCGCCGGTGGAGGCGCTGGCGTGGGTGTAGATCCTCGTTCGGCTGGAGCTGCGGAGAGCCTCCCGATGAGCGAGATCGGCGTTCCACTCGGCGGGAGCGGTGGAGATCTTGGTAGGAAAGGGCCCTTATGGGGGCCGTTTGGTACCAAGATCTCGTCGGGAGTCGGGAGTCGGGAGTCGGGAGTCGGGAGTCGGGAGTCGGGAGTCGGGAGTCGGGAGTCGGGAGTCGGGAGTCGGGAGTCGGGAGTCGGGTTGACTACGCCCGGCTCGCGGATCGGCGCGGGTGGGCCGCGCGTCGAGCGTGGTCGGGGAGGCTGCGGCCGGGCTCAGAGGACGTCGAGGACGAGGCACAGCCAGGCGCCTCGGCGGCGTTCCAGGCGTACCGCGATCGCCCAGCTCGCGCCTCCGGCGCCGGCGAACACGGCGGTGGCCTCGACCGCGCCAGCGCGAGGCTCGCACACCCGCAGGCGCCGCAGCAGCAGCGCCGGCCGGGCGTTACGGCGGCGCACCGGGGTCACCCGGCGGGCCGCGCGGGTCAGCTCGGCAGCCACCGGGCCGGCCGACTCGGGCAGGCAGAGCGGCCGGAGCTGACCGGGTGGCCGGAAGCCGTTGACGATCTCCAGGAAGGTGCGGACGAACCGGTGCGCGGCCCGCGCTCCCTCGGGTGTGGCGGACGCGAGGGCTGACGCCGGGGTGCCGGTCCAGCGTGGCCAGGCGGGTGCCGGGTCCGGGGCGCGGCCGGCGGGGCGTGCGGCGGCGCGGCGGCGCGGGTCGGCCAGGTCGAGCGTGAGCTGACCGACGGGACTCCAGAGCGGTTCCTCGTCGGTGCATGGCGGATCGAGCGGCGGGGCGGGCCGGAGACGGACCGGCGGGCGGGGTGCTCGGGGACGGCGGGTGTCGACCATCTCGAATCCTTGCGTTTGCCTTCGTTTGCCTCCGACAGGTTCTCATCATTCCGGACGCGGACGACCGTCGTCAATGGCGGGCGGTCCCGGCGACGTTACTCCTCGTCGCGCTCGCCGAGCGGGTTGCCGCGTACCCACTCGGCGGTCTCGGCGTACTTGCGCTCGATGTATTCCTCCAGCCGGGCGCGCTCGACCCGCCACTGGCCCCGGCCGCCGATCTTGATCGCGGGCAGTTCGCCGCTGCGGACCATGTGGTAGACCTGCGAGTCCGAGACGTTCAGCTCGGCGGCGACGTCGGACAGCAGCAGGAACCTCGACTCCACGGTGACTCCCGGGGTTGGTTGCGTTTGCTTCAGTTTGCCATCACCTGGTGACACCGTCGCGCGCCCGTTCGGGAGACACACCGGCGGGACACTTCACCCGCGCGGGTGCCGGGTGTATGACGGTCTCGGCGTACGGCATGATCGGCGCCCGGAGTCGGCGTCCGCCGGCGATCGGCCTGAGTGTGGGAGTGACCCGTGACCGACGAGCTTGTCCGGGTGTACCTGCCGGCGACCGTCCCCATGCTCGCCCGGCTGCGCGAGGAGGGGCTGAGCGCCGAGGCGGCGCACGCCGTGACCCCGGAGCTGCGCGAGTGGTACGCCGAGGGCGACGAGGAGGAACTGGAGTACGTGGCCTTCACCCGGGCCGCCCAGGACGCGCTGCTCCTGCTCCGCAACGACCCCACAGCGCCCCGGCGACGGGTGGTGGTCTCGGCCGACCTGCCGGCCCGTGCGGTCGGCCGGGTCGACGGCGAGCTGGGGTCGAGCGTGGTCCGGCCGGCCGGGCCGGTGCCGGTGAAGTCGGTCGCCGCGCTGCACGTGGACGGCACGGACGCGGTCGAGGACGTGGCCGCGGCCGTCGACGTGGTCGTGGAGGCGCAGGCCGGTGACCCGGACGCCCAGTTCACCGTCGACGGCGCCGAGGACCACGAGTTGGAGTGGTACGACGTGACCGAGCTGGACCTGCTGCTGCGCGAGGCGGGCTGACTGCCGGTTCAGGCCGCGGGCTCGTCCTCGTCCTCGTCCTCGTCCACCGGGCGCGGGCCGAGCGTGCGCCCGAAGACGATGAGCGTGGTCAGCGCACCGACGAAGAGCACCCAGATCCCGTTGTCCACCCGTGAGGTGCCCAGCGCGGTCTGTGCCACCTCGTCGGCCTCGCTGAGCGCGGCGGCCAGGTCGAGCAGCCCGCGCCCGCCGATCCGGATGATCACCTCGGTGAGCAGCAGGAGCAGGCCCGCGCCCGCCCCGGCGACCAGGTACGCCGGCCAGCGCAGCGGCGACGCCGCGCCGTCGCGGCGCTCCGCCCGGCGGCGGGACCAGGTGAGGTAGAGGTACGCGGCCAGGCCGGCGAGCAGCCCGGCGAGCAACGACTCGGTACGCGAGACCCACTTCGCGGCGTCGAGCATCGACTGCTGGGTCTCCCCGGCGCCGAACAGGTCGGACAGCGGATCGCGGGCGCGGCTGAACAGCACCACGAAGATCTGCGCGGTGAGCGTCGCGAGGGTGATCGCCCCCACCACCCGGGCCTGGCGCGCGCCGGCCATCGCCCCGCCGATGATCGCGGCCGCCGCCGCGGTGCCGGCGATGGTGTTCGTGGTGGCGTTGTCCGCGTACGTCAGGTTGATCGCCACCGCGGTGACGAGCCCGACCAGGAGGCCGGTGCCGACGGCGGCCAGGAAACGCAGCGTGGCGCGGCCCAGCCGGTTGGTCGCGAGCAGGGCGACAGTGGCGCCGGTGACCAGCGCCGCGGTGATGACGCCGGGCAGCGCGTACGCGGAGAGGCTGATCGCGGTGACGCCGGCGGCGGTCGAGTGGATCGCCTCGCGGGTGGACCAGAGCATGGCGGCCAGCCACCCGATCGACACCAGGGCGAGCACGAGCGCCCCCGGGGCGAACTCGGGGCGCCCGGTCGCGAGGGCCTCGTCCACGCTCGCCTCGCCGGCCGACGGCGAGACGGCCTCGGGCTCGTCCGTCTCCGCGGCCGTGGAGCTGCCGGGCTGGTTGCTCATCGTCTCCCCTTCGACGGTCGCCGGATCGCCCCGCGCCGGGCCGGGCAGGTCACCGGCCATCCAGCGTACGCGGCATGCCGCCGCCACTCGGGTGGGCCGGGCACGGCGGGCGCGAGAACCGAGCGCGCCGAAGGATCAACGACGCGTCATCCCGTACTCCGATGTTTCGTCGGTTGTGGGTGGGCTGCGGCCGAAGGTCCGGAGACGGCCGGGCTGTCCGGTGTACCGGGGAGGCGCGGCCCGCGGGGGCGTCTCGTGACAGAATCGGGCCAGGTCCCGCCGCCGCTGACCCCGCGGTGTCCGGCGTCCGGCCGCCGGCCGGCGCCCGCGGGTCCGGTTTCGCCGTCGCCGTCGAGATCGCCAGGAGCCTGTGATGGACGCCGTGTTCTCCGTACCCGAGCCGGTCAACGAGCCGGTTCACACCTACGAGCCCGGCAGCGCCGACCGGGAACGGCTCCAGCGGCGGCTGGCCGACCTGGCCGCCGAGCGGATCGAGCTGCCGATGACGATCGCCGGCGAGCGCCGGATGGCCGGCGGCGCGTCGATCGACGTGGTGCAGCCGCACAAGCACGCGCACGTCCTCGGCGTGACCGGGCACGCCACCCACGACGACGCGCGCGCCGCGGTCCGCGCCGCCAAGGACGCCGCGCCGATGTGGCGCGCGCTGCCGTTCGAGGAGCGGGCCGCGATCTTCCTGCGCGCCGCCGACCTGCTCGCCGGCCCCTGGCGGGACACGCTCAACGCGGCCACCATGCTCGGCCAGTCCAAGACCGCCGTCCAGGCCGAGATCGACTCGGCGTGCGAGCTGATCGACTTCCTCCGGTTCAACGTGCACTTCGCCCGGCGGCTCCTGGCCGAGCAGCCGCTGTCCTCGCCCGGGGTCTGGAACCGCCTGGACCACCGGCCGCTGGAGGGGTTCGTCTACGCGATCACCCCGTTCAACTTCACCGCGATCGCCGGCAACCTGCCGTCCGCGCCGGCCATGCTCGGCAACACGGTGGTCTGGAAGCCGTCCCCGACGCAGCAGTTCGCGGCGCACTTCACCATGCGCCTGTTCGAGGCCGCCGGCCTGCCGCCCGGCGTGATCAACATGGTCACCGGGCGCGGCGAGGAGGTCTCCGAGGTGGTGCTGGCCGACCCGGACCTGGCCGGCATCCACTTCACCGGCTCGACCAAGGTGTTCCAGCACCTGTGGAAGACCGTCGGCGACAACATCGCCGGTTACCGGGGCTACCCGCGGCTGGTCGGCGAGACCGGCGGCAAGGACTTCGTGGTCGCGCACTCCAGCGCCGACGTGGACGCGCTGCACACCGCGCTGATCCGGGGCGCCTACGAGTACCAGGGCCAGAAGTGCTCCGCCGCCTCGCGGGCGTACGTGCCGCGGTCGATCTGGGAGGGTGGGCTGCGCGACCGGCTCGCCGCCACCGCCGACTCGCTGACCTACGGCGACGTGACCGACTTCAGCAACTTCGGCGGCGCGGTGATCGACGACAAGGCGTTCGGCCGGCACACCGCCGCGCTGGAGCTGATCAAGGGCGACGACTCCTGCCGCATCCTGGCCGGGGGCACCGCCGACGACTCGGTCGGCTACTTCGTCCGGCCGACGCTGTTCGAGTGCTCCGACGCCGCGCACGAGACGTTCACCACCGAGTACTTCGGGCCGATCCTCGGCGTGCACGTCTTCGACGACGCCCGCTTCGACGAGGTGGTCGCCCAGGCCGAGTCGATCGCGCCGTACGCGCTGACCGGGTCGATCTTCGCGACCGACCGCCGGGTGGTCGACCAGGTGGCGGAGAAGATGCGGTACGCCGCGGGCAACTTCTACATCAACGACAAGCCGACCGGCGCGGTGGTCGGGCAGCAGCCGTTCGGCGGCGCCCGGGCCAGCGGCACCAACGACAAGGCGGGCTCCTGGCACAACCTGGTCCGCTGGATGTCGCCGCGGACGATCAAGGAGACCTTCGTCCCGCCGACCGATCACGCCTACCCGCACATGGGCTGAGGCGCTCCACGAGGGCCCGTCCCGGCCGGGGCGGGCCCTCTTCCTCATCCGACAGTGCACATCGGACCCGTCATCGGGTGCCGAAATGAGCAAATCCTGGACGCCAGAGCCGACAAAGTGGCAGCTTAGAGGGCATGGCGGAATCCGGAGTCAACCCGACGGCAGCAGCTCTGCTCGGTCTGCTGCACGACGGCCCGATGACTGGCGGCCAGTTGATGGCCGCCGCCGAGCGCCGGCTGGCGCCGTACTGGTCGATGACCCGCAGTCAGGTCTACCGGGAGCTGCCGGTCCTGGCCGAGAAGGGTCTGGTGCGACTCGGCAAGCCCGGGCCGCGGATGAGCCAGCCGTACGCGCTGACGGCGGCCGGGAAACGGACATTCTCCCGCTGGCTGGCGGAGAATCCCGGCAAGGACACCATCCGTAACCCGATAGCGCTACGGATCGCGTTCGGCAACCTGCACTCGTCGAGCCAGCTCAAGAACCTGTACGCCTCGGCGAACGAGTACCACACCGAGGCGCTGGCGGCGGTGCGGGAGCAGGTCAAGAACGCCAAGAAGGAAGGCGACAGCTACGACGCCAGCGCGCTGGAGTTCGCCGTCGCCTACCACAAGGCGGCGCTGTCCTGGCTGAAGACCGCGCCCGTCGGCTGACCACCTGCGGCGACCAGGACAGGCAGCGCCGACTTTTCGCGCGTGACTGCGGGGCTCGCAAGCTCACTCCTCGCACGCGCCGGTAGTCTTGTCTGTCGTGACCGCTGCCGATTACGCCGAACAGCTCAAGGAACTCGACGCCACGCTGCGCAACATCGAGGCTGTGCTCGACCTCGACAAGCTGCGCGAGCAGAAGGCCCGGCTGGAGCAGGAGGCCTCCGCGCCCGACCTCTGGGACGACCAGGCCAAGGCGCAGCAGGTGACGTCGCAGCTGTCGTACGTGAACGGCGAGATCACCAAGCTCGGTGACCTGCGCTCCCGGCTCGACGACGCTGGGGTGCTGCTGGAACTGGCCCAGGCCGAGGACGACCCGGGCGTGCTGACCGAGGTCGAGTCGGAGATCGCCGGGCTGACCAAGGCCATCCAGGAGATGGAGGTCCGCACGCTGCTCTCCGGCGAGTACGACTCGCGGGAGGCGCTCGTCGCGATCCGGGCCGGCGCCGGTGGCGTGGACGCCGCCGACTTCGCCGAGATGCTGCTGCGGATGTACCTGCGCTGGGCCGAGCGGCACGGCTACCCGACCGAGGTCTACGAGACCTCGTACGCCGAGGAGGCGGGCCTGAAGTCGGCCACCTTTACGGTGAAGGTGCCCTACGCCTACGGCACGCTCAGTGTGGAGTCCGGCACGCACCGGCTGGTGCGGATCAGCCCGTTCGACAACCAGGGCCGCCGGCAGACCAGCTTCGCCGGGGTCGAGGTGCTGCCGGTCACCGAGCAGACCGACCACATCGACATCCCGGAGAACGAGGTCCGGGTGGACGTCTACCGGTCGTCCGGGCCGGGTGGGCAGAGCGTCAACACCACCGACTCGGCGGTGCGGCTGACCCACATCCCCACCGGCATCGTGGTGACCTGCCAGAACGAGAAGTCCCAGCTGCAGAACAAGGCCTCCGCGATGCGGGTGCTCCAGGCCCGGCTGCTGGAGCGCAAGCGGCAGGAGGAGGAGGAGAAGCTGGCCGGCCTGAAGACCGGCAGCACCAGCTCCTGGGGCGACCAGATGCGCTCGTACGTCCTGCACCCGTATCAGATGGTGAAGGATCTGCGTACCGAACAGGAGACGGGCAATCCGTCCTCGGTCTTCGACGGTGACCTGGACAGCTTCATCGAGGCGGGAATCCGCTGGCGGAAGCAGCAGCAGCTCAGCGCTGACAGTGCGTGATCACGGTTGGACGCAGCGCGTCATCGATCTCGGTCTGACCGGGTAAATCGATGACGCGCACCGCTTCGACGGGGCGTGGGGCTTGGCTCTGCGGTTACACCGCGTAGACTACCGACCCGTGATTCAGCTTGAGCAAGTGACGAAGACGTACCCGAAGGCGTCCCGGCCTTCGCTCGACAACGTGTCCGTCTCGATCGAGAAGGGTGAGTTCGTCTTCTTCATCGGTCCATCCGGCTCCGGCAAGTCCACCATCATCAAGTTGCTGCTGCACGAGGTCACGCCCAACAAGGGCCGGGTCGTCGTCAACGGCAAGGACGTCACCTCGATGCGTTCCTGGAAGCGACCCCACTTCCGGCGTTCCATCGGCTGCGTCTTCCAGGACTTCCGGTTGCTGCCGAACCGCACCGCGTACGAGAACGTGGCGTTCGCGCTGGAGGTGATCGGTAAGACGAAGGCGGTCGCCCGCCGGGTCGTGCCGGAGGTGCTGGAGCTGGTCGGTCTCGGCGGCAAGGAGCACCGCTACCCGCACGAGCTCTCCGGTGGTGAGCAGCAGCGTGTCGCGGTGGCCCGGGCGTTCGTCAACCGGCCGCTGATCCTGCTGGCCGACGAGCCGACCGGAAACCTGGACCCGGACACCTCGATCGAGATCATGCGCCTGCTGGACCGGATCAACCGCACCGGTACGACCGTCGTGATGGTCACGCACGACTCCAACATCGTGAACCAGATGCGGCGCCGGGTCATCGAGATCGAGAGCGGCCGCATCGTGCGCGACCAGGCCCGCGGCGTCTACGGCTGAGCCGGACGACGTTCCGTAGACCCTGACGACGAAACCTCACGCCGGAGAGCCGGAGGAATATCCCGATGCGGATGAAGTACGTCCTGTCCGAAGTACTGGTCGGGCTGTGGCGCAACGTCACCATGACCATCGCCATGATCATCACAATGGCGGTGTCGCTGTTCATGCTGGGCGGCAGCGGCCTTCTTTACCAGAAGGTCGGCGACATGAAGGACCTCTACTACGAGAACGTCGAGGTCTCGATCTTCCTGAAGACCGACGCCACCAAGGAACAGGTCGACGCGCTGGGCCAGCAGCTCGGCCAGGACCCGCTGGTCAAGGACTCGACGTACGTCAACAAGGAGCAGGCGTACGAGCGCTTCCAGCAGATGTACGCCGACGCCCCGGACCTGGTCAGCGCCGTCAAGCCGGACCAGCTTCCCGAGTCGTACCGGGTCAAGCTGAACGACCCGGAGCAGTACAAGGCGATCTACGACAAGTACAAGACCGCCGAGGGCATCGACACGATCGTCGACCAGAGCAAGCTGCTCGACAAGGTCTTCGGCGTGCTCAGCGGCTTCCAGAACGGCGCGCTCGCGATCGCCATCGTGATGGCCGTCGCCGCCCTGCTGCTCGTCGCGAACACCATCCAGGTCGCCGCGTACAGCAAGCGGCGTGAGGTGGCGGTCATGAAGCTCGTCGGCGCGTCGAACTGGTTCATCCAGGCACCGTTCGTGCTGGAGGCGGTGGTGGCCGGTCTGTTCGGCTCCATCCTGGGCCTGCTCGCGTTGATCGCGGTGAAGCTGCTGGCGGCGGGCAGCTCGATGGCGGCCCTGGAGGGCCTCATCACGCCGATCTCCTGGTCCGAGATCTTCCTGACCTTCCCGCTGATGGCCGCCGTCGGTGGCGTGGTCAGCGCGGTCACCGCCTGGGTCACGCTCCGGTTCTACCTGCGGGTCTAGTCACCTCGTACGGCTCACCGAGGGCCCTTCCGCGCCGGAATAAACGGCGCGGGAGGGCCCTTGTGGTTCCGGTAGCATGATCTCCGCCCGCCGGCCGGTGGCCGGTGAGTCGATCAGGAAGGGGGTGGCGCCGATGCCACGGGAAAAGGGTCGCAAGGTGGTCGCCTCCAACAAGAAGGCACGCCACGACTACGCCATCCTCGACACGTACGAGGCGGGCATGGCGCTCACCGGCACCGAGGTCAAGTCGCTGCGGGCCGGGCGCGCGTCGCTGGTGGACGCGTTCGCCCAGGAGCGCGACGGCGAGATCTACCTGCACGCCATGCACATCCCGGAGTACGCGCAGGGCACCTGGACCAACCACGAGCCCCGGCGTACCCGCAAGCTGCTGCTCAACCGGCTGGAGATCGACCGGCTGCTGGGCAAGCTCAAGGAGAGCGGCCTGACGCTGGTGCCGTTGCAGGTCTACTTCTCCGACGGCTGGGCCAAGGTGGAGATCGGCCTGGCCCGGGGTAAGAAGTCGTACGACAAGCGCCAGGACCTCGCCAAGCGGGACGCCGACCGGGAGATCGCCCGGGCGGTGGGCCGGCGTGGCAAGGGCATGGGTGAGTGATACGTCCGGTTCGTCCGGTGGCCCGCGTCGAGCGGGCCTCGGGATGAATCCGGTTGCGCCAGGCGTTAGGCTTGGTGTGCTGCCGACAGGGGCAGCGCTACGAGGGGGTGACTGGTTTCGACTTCGTACGCAGCGACAGGGGAAGCGAGCCGAGGAAGCCGACGTCGTCTCGAGAATCGGTCGTCGGAAACCAATAAGCGCCAAGAACAATCGCGCTGACTTCGCTCTCGCCGCCTGAGGCGAGTAGCAAGTCTGTCGGCCTGGGAGCGCCTTCGACCCAGTTTGCCGGCATCAGCTAGAAGGCTGGCCAACCGGACCCGGTCGCGGGGTCCGTGCGGCGAGATCAATCAGCGACTGGGCCCGTCACACCAACTTGCTCGCGTGAGCGGTGGGGCCGAGTAGAGGCATAGCGAGCTGCGCTCGGAGAAGCCCTGACAAACCGGCGAAGGACCCGGGTTCGATTCCCGGCACCTCCACCACACGACCTGTGCGCCTCGGTCCACCGGACCGGGGCGCACAGTCGTGTCCGGGGTGGTTGAGACCTCTGGGGCCGCTGATACAGACGGGGCAGATGAGGCGGCGCCGACGGCTGGACAGGCCCTCGAACCGGGTCCACCATCGCCATACGGGTTCGCACCCAGCAGCGGGAGGTGTCCCATGGTCACCAGTCCGATCCAGCAGCCGACCGCCGCGCTCTCGGGCGTCGCCGGTGGCCTGCGCGCCCTCGGGCGCTCGCCGACCACCGGGCCGCGCTGGCGGGAGCGCCTTCTCACCGATCTGGACCCCGTCCGGCGGGGGTTCACCGAACACGTCCGCGTCACCGAGGGAGCGGGTGGGCACTACGCCGACCTGGTGCGCGCCGCGCCCCGGCTGGATCGGGGCGTACGCCTGCTGGTCGGCGAGCACGCCGCGATCAGCGCGGCGCTCGCGGCGCTCCAGCACGCCGTACGCCTGCCCGGGGTGTCCGCCGATGAGGTGCGGGCCCGCACCCGCGACCTGCTGCGGGCGCTCGACCGGCACCGGCGGCTCGGCGCCGACCTGCTCTGGGAGGCGTACCAGGCCGACCTCGGCGGCGAGGACTGAGCCCGGGGAACCGGCCGGGACCGGCGCGCGTCCAAGCGGTATGCGTCGCGTCGTCGCCCTGCTCGGGATCCCGCTGCTGGCCCTCTCCGCGTGCGCCGCACCCGGTGGGGTTCCGGTGCGTACCCCGCCCACCGGCCCGGACCAGCGGCCCGCGTTCACCGAACGGGCCGAGGAGGTCGCCGCGGGCTGGCGGCCCGGGCCGGGCTGGCGCGACGGGTACGTGCCGCTCCAGGACGCCACTGTGCTCACCGGCGACCCGGGTTTCACCGAGGAGACGAAGACGGCGTTCGGCGCCGGCTGGTACCGGGACCAGATCCCGATCCCGGCCGCCGTGCCGAAGGACGGCACGATCCGGTTCACCGACGGCACGCTGCGGGTGCCGCTGGTGAGCGCCGCCGACGCGTACGCCCAGCTCCGCCAGGGCGACCCGCCGCCCTGCGACGGGCGCCCGGCCGCACCGGACCCGGCACCGACCGGGCGGCCCGGCCCGGACGACCCGGTGTCGACGTCGGCGCCGGCCCCGTGCGTCGCGCTCACCGTGACCGGGGTACGGCTGGGCACCGCGCCGGTGTGGACCAGCCGGGGCCGTGCCGAGGTGCCCGCCTGGCTGTTCACCGTGGACGAGCTGGCCGTGCCCGTGGCGCGGATCGCTGTCGCGCCGCGCGTTACCGGCCGGGTTCCCGGCGGCGCGGTGCCCGGTGAGCCGCTGCCGAACGGTCTGGTGTCCGCGCAGCAGCTCCGGGCGGTCGAGGGCGACCGCATCGACTACCTGCTCGGCGTCGGGGCCTGCGACGGCCCGCCCACGCCGCTGGTGCTGGAACGGCCGGACGTGGTGGTGATCGGCGGTGCCGTGGTCCCGCCCACCGGCCCCTGCACCGCCCAGCTCGTGCTGAAGCCGGTGAGCGTCACGCTCGGCGCGCCGGTGGGTGGCCGGGCCGTGCTGGATGCCGCCAGCGGCGCCCCGCTGACCGTCCGGCCCGGCTGAGGCTCACAGGATCCGCGGCACGTCGGTGCTGATCGGCACCGGCAGCACCGTCGGCCGGTCCGCGGCGAGCGCGGCCGCGAGCGCCGCACCGAGCCCGTCCAGCGTGGTCACCTCACCGGCGCAGCCGTAGCCGTGTGCCACCGCCGTGACGTCCAGCCCGGGCAGGTCCAGCGCCGGCACGCCCGGGGTGTGCTTCAGCTCGGCGAACGCCTTCAGGATCGCGTACTGCTGATTCACCGGGACCACGACGGCGAGCGGCAGCCGCAGCCGCGCCGCCGTCCACAACGCCTGCACCGAGTAGTGGAACGAGCCGTCGCCGACCACCGCGACCACCGGGCGACCACGCCCGGTGTCGCGTTCCGCGAGCGCCAGGCCGACCGCCGCCGGCAGCCCGAAGCCGAGACCGCCGCTGGCCATCGTCAGGTACGAGCGCGGCCGCTCGATCGGCAGCCGGCGGCGCAGCGCGGCCAGGTTGGACGGCGACTCCTGCACCAGCACCCCGTCTGCCGGCCATGCGTCTGCCAGCGCGGCGAACAACGCGTCGGCGCTCGGCGGATCGGCCGGCTCCGGCGGGGCCGGCCGCGGGCGCGGTGACGGCGCCGCCCGGTCGGTCGCCGGCAGCAGCTCCCGCAGCGCGGCCATGGTCAGCCCGGCGTCGCCGAGCAGGCTCTCCCCGACCGGGGCGCGCGCCGCCTCGTCCGGGTCGTCGGTGACGTGCAGCAGCCGCGCGTCGCCGGGCAGGTAGTCGCCCGGCACGTGCGGGTAGTAGCGGAACACCGGCGCGCCCACCACCAGCACCACGTCGTGGCCGCGCAATGCCTCCGACAGCGGCCCGATCGCGTACGGCAGCACGCCCCGGAAGTGCGGGTGCCGCTCGGGGAACACGGCCCGCTCCGGCGCCGGGGCCGCCCAGACCGGGGCGGCCAGGTGCTCGGCCAGCGCGACCGCGTCCGGCCAGGCGTCCGACCGGTCCACCGCCGCGCCGAGCACCAGCGCCGGGGCGCGGGCGGCGGCCAGCGCCCCGGCGAAACTCCGCAGCCGGTCCGGGTCCGGCGCGATCCGGGTGGCGACGGTACGCACCTGCGGCGGCGGGTCGGCCGGACGGTCCCAGTCGTCCATCGGCAGGGAGAGGAAGACCGGGCCGGCCGGTGGCTGCACCGCCGAGGCGTACGCCCGCATGAAGGCCGCCGGGATGTCCTGCGCGCGGGCCGGCTCGTGGGCCCACTTGACGTACGGCTGGGCCAGCTCGACCGCCCGGGGGCTGGCCAGGCGCGGCTCGATCAGCAGCATCTCGCGGGTCTGCTGGCCCGCGCTGACGATCAGCGGCGTCCGGTTGTGCCAGGCGGTGACCAGGTTGCCCATGCCGTTACCGGTGCCCGGCGCGGTGTGCAGGTTGACGTGCGCGGGCCGGCCGGTGCCCTGGGCGTAGCCGTCGGCCATCGCGACCGCCGACGCCTCCTGGAGCGCGTGCACGTAGTGGAAGTCGGCCGGGAACTGCTGGAGGAACGGCTCCTCGGTCGAGCCGGGGTTGCCGAAGACCGTGGTCAGGCCGAGCGCGCGCAGCAGGTCGTAGGTCGCCTCCCGCACCGTCGCCATCGCCCGCTGCCTCCGTTCCGTACGCGGATGCCGGAGCCGGCCCGGTGCCCAGTCTCCCGACCAGCCGAATCTATCGGGCCGAAGGCGGCTTTTCGGGCGCTTCCCGCGCTCAGGGCAGCGGAAACGGCAGCTTGATCCCGTCCAGCGCGCTCCCGCACCCGCACTCCCGCTCGGCAGGCAGCGCCGCGACGGCGTCCAGCAGCAGCCCGCGCAGCCGGTCGGTGTTCTCCGCGAAGACCCGGAACACCTCCTCGTGGGTGACCGACTCGCCCGCCTCGACGCCCGCGTCCAGGTCCGTGACCAGCGCGATGGACGTGTAGCAGAGGGCCAGTTCGCGAGCGAGCACCGCCTCCGGGTGGCCGGTCATGTTGACGATCGTGCCGCCCATCGAGGCGAACCAGCGCGACTCCGCCCGGGTCGAGAAGCGCGGGCCCTCGACCACGACGACGGTCCCGCCGTCCACCGCCGGCACGCCGCGCCCGGCCGCCGTGTCCAGCAGCGTGCGCCGCCCGGCCGGGCAGTACGGGTCGGCGAACGACACGTGCACCGCGCCCCGGTCGTAGTAGGTCTGCGCGCGCCCGCTGGTGCGGTCGATCAACTGATCCGGCACCACGAACGTCCCCGGGCCCAGCTCCGGCCGCAGGCCACCCACCGCGCAGGGCGCCAGGACGTGGCGTACGCCCAGCGACCGCAGCGCCCACAGGTTGGCCCGGTAGGGGATCAGGTGCGGCGGGTACCGGTGATCGCGGCCGTGCCGGGGCAGGAACGCCACCCGGCGACCGCCCACCTCGGCGACGGTGATCGGGCCCGACGGCTCGCCGTACGGGGTGTCCACCACGTGCTCCACCCCGTCGAGCAGGGCATAGAGCCCCGACCCGCCGATCACCGCCAGTTCGGCCTGCGCCGCCATCCGGCCCTCCCTCGATCCGTCGTGATCACCCGCCCGTCAGACCTTAACCAGCGGGCCGGGCGCAGGCTATGGTGCGTGACATGGCGTTGACAGGGTGGACGGTCGACGGCCTGGGGCCCGTACGGGCGCACGGCTGACGGGTGTCGGACATGCAGAGTGAGGGGCAGGCGATCGGTGGCCGAGCCATGGAGTCGATGACCGGACGACTGCTGGTCGCGACACCAGGGCTCAAGGATCCGAACTTCGACCGTACGGTCGTGCTGCTCGTCGCCCACGAACCCGGCGGCGCCCTCGGGGTGGTGCTGAACCGGGCCACCGAGGTCTCCGTGGCCGACGTGCTCGGCGACTGGAGCGACCTGGCCCGCGACCCGGCCGTGCTGTTCGAGGGCGGCCCGGTGCAGCCCGACTCGGCCATCTGCCTGGCCCGGATGCGGCACCCCGTCCGGCCGGTCAAGGGCTTCCACCGCGTCTCCGGCGCGGTCGGCACCATCGACCTCTCGGTCGACCCGGAGAAGCTGCGCGAGGCCGTCGGCGGGATCCGGGTCTTCGCCGGCTACTCCGGCTGGGGCGCCGGGCAGGTGGAGCGCGAGATCGAGGAGGGCTCCTGGTTCGTGTTCGACGCGCTGCCCGGTGACGCCTTCGTCGACCGGCCGGATGATCTCTGGCCGATGGTGCTGCGCCGGCAGGGCGGCATGATGGCCGCGGTGGCCCACTTCCCGCCGGACGTGGCGCTGAACTGAGGCGGGTGCGGGCTGACCCCCGCGAGATGACCATGCCGGGCGGCGTGTGTATAGTTCTCTCCGTGCCCGGGCGACCGGGGACGACCGCAAGGGGCCGTGGCGCAGCTGGTAGCGCACCACACTGGCAGTGTGGGGGTCAGGGGTTCGAGTCCCCTCGGCTCCACCCGAGCGAAACACCCTGGTGAGGGACATGATCCCGCGCCGGGGTGTTTGTCGTATCTGTGCGCTGATCGCGCATCACCCGGCACCGACTAACCGTGCCGGACCGGTACGGGGCGCGGCCTACGGAGACCTTGAAGCAGGCGCAGCAGATCGGGCCACGTGTCGGCCAGTGCGGCGTCCCGGTCCGGCGCCTCGGCGATCCGTAGCACCGCCTCGTTCATCGCGCCGGAGAGCAGGGTGGCGGTTGCCTCGGGCGAGTTGACCTCCAGGTGCCCCTCCGCCGCCAGCGCGGCCACCGCCTCGGCCAGATGGTGCCCGGAAGCGGCCGCGTCCTGGCTGCGCCACGTGCGCCAACCCATCACCGCGGGCGCGTCGACCAGCAGGATCCGCCGGTAGGTGTCGTCGACGCTGGCGGTGAGGAACGCCCGGCAGCCGGCGACCAGGCCGTCCCACGGGTCGGCGACCGCCTCGGCGGCGGTGGCGACAGCGGCGGCGACCCGCTGTTGCGCGGCGGCCGCAACCGCTTCGAACAGATGCTGCTTGTTGCGGTAGTGGTGGTAGACCGCGCCCCGGGTGACCTGGGCGGCGGCGGCCACCTCCTCCAGACGGACGGCGGTGTAGCCGCGTTCGGCGAACAGGGTCGTCGCGACGTCCCGGATGCGCCGGCCGGTGATCTCGCTCTGCTCCTTGGTGGCTCGCGCCATACCGCACCTTCTCTTACATGCGCCGTGTATGTATATTCCTCTTACCTGCACAGTGTATGTAAGGGAGTCTGCGATGACACTGGCCAGCGCGTACCCGGTCCTGATGACGACTGACGTGGCCGCCACTGCGGCCTTCTACCGCGAGCACTTCGGGTTCCAGCCCACCTTCGAGACGGAGTGGTACGTGAGCCTGCGCCGCGACAACTGGGAACTGGCGGTGCTGGACAGCAGCCACGAGACGATCCCGGCGGCCTACCGTGGGCCGGCCGCCCGCGGGATGCTGCTCAACCTGGAAGTGGACGACGTCGACGCCGAGTGGGAGCGGCTGCGCAACCTCGACGTCGTGCTCCCCGTCCGGACCGAAGAGTTCGGACAGCGGCACTTCATCCTCGCCGGCCCGGACGGTGTCCTGATCGACGTCATCACCAACGTGGAACCCGCGGAGGAGTACGCGGACAGGTTCGTCTCCTAGCATCTCCCAGGCAAACGGTGCTCACGTGGCGCGGCCCGCGAGCACCAGCGCCCAGCACAGTGCGCCGAACCCGGCCGTGCTCGCCAGCGTCCGCACCACGTTCCACGCGACCCAGGCGGACTCGAAGCGCTCCCGTGCCCCAGCGGGATCGGCCGGACCGGCCGCGGCGAGAGCGTCGTTCAGCGGCACGTTCACCGCCACTGTGACGACGAGCATCACCAGGTACAGGGCGAGCCCGGCGACGATCCAGGGCAGCGCCGCCCGGGCCGACCCGCGCCACGCCAGCACCGCCGCGAGCGCGGCCAGCACCGGCGTACCCAGGAAGGCCGGCAGGAACCAGCCGTTGACGATGGTGACGTTGATGCGCTGCATCGCGTCCACGAAGGTGCGGTCGTCCGCGCCGCGCAGCGCCGGCATCACGGCGTACGCGAACGCGGCGAACAGGCCCGCCATCAGCCCGGCCCCGACTGTCGCGCCGACCAGCGTCAGTTGTTGTGCGAGTCGCATGTCCTCATCGAACCGCCGCGCGGTGAGACGGCCCATGGTCAGGACGCGCGATCCTGTGTTCAATCGTCTCCGTGGACGCCGTTTCCGGTCTGCTCGACGGTCCCCGGGCGCGGGGTGCCTTCCTGCTGCGCTCGGTCCTCACCCCGCCCTGGTCGATGCTGATCCGGGACGAGGCGCCGCTCACGCTGGTCGCCGTGGTGCGCGGGGACGGCTGGATCGTGCCCGAGGAGGGCGAGGCCGCGCGGCTGACCGGCGGTGACGTGGCGATCGTGCGCGGCCCGGCCCCGTACACGGTCGCGAACGACCCGGCCACGGTGCCGCAGGTGGTCGTGCACCCGGGGCAGCGCTGCACCACGCCGGACGGGCGCGAGCTGTTCGCGATGACGCGGTGGGGCGTACGCACCTGGGGCAACGGGCCGGACGGCCGGACCGTGCTGCTCACCGGCACGTACCCGGTGCGGGGGACTGTCGGACGGCGGCTGCTGGACGCGCTGCCGCCGCTCGCGGTGGTGCGGCGCGAGTCCTGGGACACACCGCTGGTGCCGCTGCTGGCCGCCGAGATCGTCAAGGACGACCCCGGCCAGGAGGCGGTGCTCGACCGCCTGCTCGACCTGCTGCTCATCGCCGCGCTGCGGGAGTGGTTCGCCCGGCCGGGCGCCGCCGCACCCGCCTGGTACCGGGCGTACGCCGATCCGGTGGTCGGCCGCGCGCTGCGGATGCTGCACCACGACCCGGCCCGGCGGTGGACGGTGGCGTCGCTCGCCGCCGAGGTGGGGATGTCCCGGGCGGCGCTGGCGCGGCGCTTCACCGCGCTTGTCGGCGAGCCGCCCATGTCGTACCTGGCGGGCTGGCGGCTGGCGCTCGCGGCCGACCTGCTCCGCGAGCCCGGCGCCACCGTCGGCGCGGTGGCCCGTCGGGTCGGCTACGGCAGTTCGTTCGCCCTGAGTACGGCGTTCAAGCGCCGGTACGGCGTGAGCCCGCGCGGGCACGTCGACACGGCTAGATTGGCCGGATGACTGTCGATCTGTTCGCCGGCGTCCCGGTCCGCGACCTCGCGGTGGCGACGGCCTGGTACGAGCGGCTGTTCGGCGCCCCGCCGCAGTTCCGGCCCGACGACAGCGAGGCGGTGTGGGAGCTGGCCGAGCACCGTTACCTCTATGTCGACGTGCGGCCGGAGCACGCCGGTCACGCCGTGCAGACGGTCTTCGTCGACGACCTCGACTCCCGCGTCGCGGCGATCACCGCTCGTGGTCTGACACCGGCGGCGGAGGAGACCTACGACAACGGCGTCCGCAAGGTGATCTTCCGCGACCCGGACGGCAACGAGATCGGCTTCGGCGGCGGCCCGGCCTGACGGGCCGGCCGGGCCGCGTGGATTCGCGGCCCGGCCTGCGACGTCAGCGGGGACGCCGGGTCTTCGGCAGGTCGAACTGGTCCGCCCGGCGGCAGTCCTTCGGGCCGCCGACCGCCTGCGGGCCGACCTCCTCCAGGGCCTTGCGGGCGCGCTGGCGGCCCAGGTTCCAGGCGTACCAGGGGTCGGGTTCGGCGAGGTCGTCGGCGATCCAGCTCAGCGTGCACCGGCGCACCGGGTCGGGGAGCTTGGCGAGCGCCGGGGTGGCGTCGGCGGACAGCGCCCGCAGGTACCAGGCGTCGATCTTGCCGGTCTGCTCGTAGCGGAGCGTGTTGCGGCGGGCGACGTAGTCCTCCGGGTTCAGTACGGCCAGGCCGAGCAGCATCGCCACCGCCAGCGCGAGCGTGGTGCCGGGAATCCACCGGCCCTTCCACCGGACGCCGGCCGCGATGATCATCAGGAAGACCGTGCCGAGCAGCATCTCGAACGCCATCACGAAGATCCGCTCGCCGGTGAAGCTGTAGACCTTCTGGTACGTCCACATCCGGGACAGCGCCGACGCCACGATCACCACGCTCAGCGCGCTGATCAGCCCGAGCAGCACACGCAGCAGGATGCGCTCGACCGGCTGTTCCCGGCGCGCCCAGCGGCTCACCCCGCCGAGCACCGCCACCGTCAGCAGCGTGACGAAGAGCAGCTGCCAGAAGCCGCTGCGCGCGTACTCGGCGTAGCTGAGCCCGGCGACCCGCTGCACGTGCCGCTGCCCGCCGAAGAGCGTGGTGAACTGCACCACCACGAACCCGGCGAACAGCAGCGTGAGCGCGCCGATGGCCGGGGCCCACTCCAGCAGGCCGAGGCGGCGCTCACCGGACCGATCCACGGTGGACAGGTCGGGCGGCGCGGCGAGTGTGTAGAGCGCGGCGACAGCGATCAGACCGCCCACCACGGCCAGGAACAGCCAGCCGAACACCGTACCGAGGTTGATCTCGGGGACGAGCGAACCGAGCGCCTCGGAGAACGCCGCGTCGGCCGACGCGAGCAGGCTGCCGAAGACCACCAGCACCACGACCGTGGCGACGACGGAGACGGTCACCTTGCGCACCGTCGCCTCCTGCGGCGAGGCGGTGATGTGCCGGCGTACCCAGGGCAGGCCACGCAACGCCGCGAACGGCGTCGCCACCAGGCCGAACAGGATCGAGCGCACCAGCCGCCCGCCGACGATCGCGAGGGTGGCGCAGCCGAGCGCGCCGAGCACGCAGAACGTCACGAGCCACCAGGCGTTGCGGAACGCCGGCACGGCGATCAGGGCCAGGGCCGCCACCGCCCAGCCGGCCCGGATGAGCTTGTCGGCGCGCGGCAGATCCGTGGTCCTGGACCGGACCGCCAGCACCACCGCGAGCGTGAGCGTGAGCCACCCCAGGAACCAGCCCACGCCGACGCGACCGAGCGGCACGAAGACCGCGCTGCCGACCGCGGCGGCCAGCACCGCCAGCGGCGCCGCCCGCCCGGTCGCCGCCTTCGGGCCGGGCCACCGCGCGCCCAGGAACGAGGTCCGCGGCACCGCAGGTCGCGGCGCCCACGTCGGCGCCTGCGGGTGCCCGCTCCACCCCATTCCGGGGTACGGCGGCGCGGGCGCCGGCCCACCGCCGTGCGGAGGCGGCGTGCCCGGAGCGCGCTGAGTACCCGGCGCGGGCGGCGGCCCGGAGGCCGGCTGCGCGCCCGGCGCGGCCCATGCCCCGGAGGCAGACGCCTGCGTGGCGCCGGACGGGCCGGTATCCGCTGGCGTGCCGGGGGAGCCGGCAGGAGTCTCCGGGCCGGCTGTCGGTGGCGTGCCCGGGGGAGCGGCAGATGTCTGCGAGGCTCCCGACGGGTCGGAAGTCGCGGAAGCGGCCGTCCGCGGAGCGCCGTCGCCGGGGCGCGCGCCGGTTCCGGCTCCACCGGAGTCGGCCGTGGCCGCGTCTGCCGGGCCGGCATCCGGGGTGGACGATGCGGCGTCGCCGGTGGCCGGGGACGTTCCGCCCGCCTGCTCCCGGCGAGCGGCCGCAACGGCGTCCGGCGGGGCGGCGACAGGCTCTCCGCCCGCCGGACGGTCGGTGACGCGCTTCCCAGCCCCGGCTGCCGCCGGCGCACTGCCGTCGAGGGGTGTGGACCCGGCCGAGGCGGCCGGGCCGCTCGCGCCGACGGAAGGGGCCGAGCCCTCGGCCGGTGTGGACAGGGCGGCGGTGGTGCCGCTCGCGCCGGTGGCCGGGGCGGCGCCCTCCGCCGGGGAGCGCTCGGCGGCGGGCGCCGTCGCCTGGGCGGGCACCGCCGCCGCCGGCTGGCCGGGCGCCGGGACCAGCGGGAGGAACAACGCGTACCCCTGGGTGCCGGACGGCACGGTGACCGGAATGGCCCAGCCGGGCTGCCCCTCGGCGCCCGGCCAGGGCATCGGCGCGGGAGCGCCCTCCACGGTGGGCAGGACCAGCAGGTACGGCTGTGCGGGGGCGGGGACGTCGCCCGGCGCGGGCCCGGCCGCGGGGGCGGCGCGGGACGGCTCGGGGGACGGGGCCGGCTCGGACAAGGGACGCTCCTCGATCACGGGGTTTCGTCACTGTAGGGCCCCTCCGGCGTCCGTCGCCGCCCCGGTTGTCCGTTCGGTCATGTCGCCTCGGCCGATCGGCGCGGATCGAACCTTTGGCGGCTCGCAGCCGTACCAGTGCGCGGGAGGTCGATCACATGGCCGCACGACGCGCGCTCGCCGCGCTCGCCGCCGTCGCCGCGACGGTGCCGCTGGGCGCCGCGCCGGCCGCGGCGCACGGTGCGCCGACCAGTCCACTGAGCCGGGCCGCCGCGTGCGGGCCCGAGGGTGGGCGGGCGCAGACGCCCGCCTGCCGGGCCGCGATCGCCGCCGGAGCGGCGGTACGCGAGTGGGACAACGTCCGGGTGGCCCGGATCGACGGGCGGGACCGGGAACGCATTCCGGACGGGGAGCTGTGCAGCGGCGGGCTGTCCGCGTACCGGGGACTGGACCTGCCGCGCGCCGACTGGCCCGCCACCACGCTCACCGCCGGGGCGCGGTACACGTTCCGCTACCGCACCACCATCCCGCACCGGGGCACGTTCCGGTACTACGTCACCACCGGCTCGTACTCGCCGAAGCGCGTGCTGACCTGGGCGGACCTGGAGGAGAAGCCGTTCCTCCAGGTCACCGACCCGCCGATCCGCGCGGGCGCGTACGAGATGCGGGGCCGGCTGCCCGCCGGGCGTACCGGCCGGCACCTCGTCTACGTCATCTGGCAGAACTCGGACACCCAGGACACGTACTACTCCTGCTCGGACGTGGTCTTCCGGGCGGCACGCGGTGCGCCGGACCCGCCGCCGGCAGCGCCGAAGGCGAGCGCGTCGCCTCCGCGTACCCTCGCCGGGGCGGCGACCGACGACGAGCCGGCGGTGCCGGTCGCGACGGTGACCGACGGCGGACCCTTCTCCCGGCCGTTGGTTCTCGGCGCGGCGGCCCTCGTCACCGCGCTGCTCGCGGCGACGGTGGTCGGGCTGCGGCGGGCCGGCGGTCCGCCGCCCGGGCGGCCGTGCGGTGTCCGCAACCACCGCGCCGGGCGGCGCCGCGTCTGGTGACTCAGCCGAGCAGGTCCTCGATCTCGGCCAGGTCGTTCCCGGCGAGGTCGAGGTTGTCCAGGGCGGCCACGTTGCCCTCCAGCTGCGCCACGCTGCTCGCGCCGATGATGAGGCTGGTCATGCGCGGGTCGCGCAGCGCCCAGGCCAGGGCGAGCTGGGCCAGCGTCTGCCCGCGCCGCTCGGCCACCGCGGCGAGCCCCCGGACCGTCGTCATCGTCCCCTCGTCGAGGTCGCTCTCGTTGAGGAAGACGCTCGTGCGCACCCGCGAGTCGGCCGGGATGCCCGTGAGGTAACGGTCGGTGAGCAGGCCCTGGGCGAGCGGGCTGTACGCGATGCAGCCGGCGCCGACGCGCTCCAGCGTGTCCAGCAGGCCGTCCTCCTCCGTCCAGCGGTTCATCATCGAGTACGACGGCTGGTTGATCAGCAGCGGCGTGCCCAGGTCGCGGAGGATCTCGGCGGCCCGCTCGGTCTGCTCGGAGTCGTAGTTGGAGATGCCCACGTAGAGCGCCTTGCCGGAGCGGACGATCGCGTCGAGCGCGCCCATCGTCTCCTCCAGCGGAGTCTCCGGGTCGAACCGGTGCGAGTAGAAGATGTCGACGTAGTCCAGCCCGAGGCGGCGCAGCGACTGGTCCAACGACGAGATCAGGTACTTGCGCGAACCCCACTCGCCGTACGGGCCGGGCCACATCAGATAACCGGCCTTGCTGGAGATCACCAGCTCGTCCCGGTACGGCTTCAGGTCGGTGGCGAGCAGCCGGCCGAAGTTCTCCTCCGCCGAACCGGGCGGCGGGCCGTAGTTGTTGGCCAGGTCGAAGTGGGTGATGCCGAGGTCGAAGGCGCGGCGGACGATGTCCCGCTGCCGCTCGAAGGGCCGGTCCGGTCCGAAGTTGTGCCACAGGCCGAGGGAGATGACAGGCAGCTTCAGCCCGCTCCGGCCGCTGCGCCGGTAGATCATCTCGTGGTAACGGTCGTCGCTGGCGAGGTATGTCACCAGGCCATTCTGTCCGCACCGGAGTGCGTACGCAGCGGCGCGGGTACGTTCGGCCTCATGCGTTACGTGCGGCTCGACACTCCCAAGCCCATTTCCAAGATCGGCCTCGGCACCTGGCAGTTCGGCTCCAAGGAGTGGGGTTACGGCCCCGAGTACGAGCGTCGCGCGGCCGAGATCGTCCGGCGGGCGCTCGACCTGGGCGTCACCCTGTTCGACACCGCCGAGCTGTACGGCTTCGGCCGCAGCGAGCGCATCCTCGGCGCCGCGCTGGGCGACGACCGGGCGAAGGTCGTCGTCGCCAGCAAGATCTTCCCGCTGCTGCCGGTCGCGCCGGTGGTGCAGCAGCGCGCGGTCGCCTCCGCCGCCCGGCTCGGCGTCGACGGCATCGACCTCTACCAGGTGCACCAGGCCAACCCCGTGGTCGCCGACACCACCACCATGCGCGGCATGCGCTCGTTGCAGGACGTCGGACTGGTCGGCGAGGTCGGCGTCAGCAACTACGGCCTGCGCCGGTGGCGGTTCGCCGAGGCCGCGCTGGGCCGCCGGGTGCTGAGCAACCAGGTCCGCTACAGCATGATCGACCGCGGCCCCGAGGAAGACCTCATCCCGTACGCGGAGCAGGCCGGCCGGATCGTCATCGCGTACTCGCCGCTGGCGCAGGGTTTCCTCTCCGGCCGCTACGACGCCACGAACCCGCCGGCCGGTGCGGTACGCCGGGCCAACCCGTACTTCCTGCCGGAGAACCTGGAACGCGGCACCCAGCTCATCGCCACGCTGCGCGAGGTGGCCGACGCGCACGACGCCACGCCGAGCCAGATCGCGCTCGCGTACGTGCTGCAGCACCCGAACGTGGTGGCCATCCCGGGCGCCTCCGGGGTCGAGCAGATGGAACGCAACGCGGCCGCCGCCGAGATCGACCTCGCCGACGACGAGTACGCCGCACTGGTCGCCGCCGCGCACGCGTTCCGCCCGGTCACCGGCCTGGCCGCCGTACCCCGGATGGTCCGCGCCCGCCTGGGCGGGTGAGCCGGCCGGAATCTCCCCGGCGCGGGGGAGCCGGACCGGTGCGACGGGGCGGACAATGACCGGGTGACGGTCCGGGGGGTGTTCGCGCCGCTGGTGCGCGCCAGCACCTGGCGCCGCGCCGTGTTCCTGCTCCTCGGTGGCGTGCTCGCCCTGCCGTACGCCCTGCTGGCGGTGGTCTTCGCGCAGATGCTGGGCAGCGCGACAGCACCCCGCCCGCTCGTGTTCGGCCTGCTGCTGGTGGCCGCCGGGCTCGCTCTGGTGCCGGTGTTCCTGGCCGGCAGCCGGGCGCTGGAGATCGCCGCCGCCCGGGCGCTGCTCGCCGTCGACCTGCCGGAGCCCGCGCCCGGGCACCGGATCGACCGGGAGACCCGGCTGCGCGCCGCGCTCTGGATCGCCCTGCACCTGGGCACCGGCGCGGTCGTGTGGTTCGCCGCGATCAGCGCGTTTCCGATGGCACTGGTCTTCGTCGCCGGGCTGGCCGGGATGGACACCGGCGCGGTGGCGGACCAGCGGCTCGGCCCCGTCGACCCGGCGCAGCCGGTCCAGGCGGGCCTGGCCGGGCTGGCCGTCCTGGCCGGGCTCGGCTACGCCGTCGCCGGCCTGGGCGCGCTCGCCGCCTCGATGGCGCCGGTGCTGCTCGGCCCGGCCCAGGCCGAACGGATCGCCGCGCTGGAGGCCCACGCGGTACGGCTGGCCGAACGCAACCGGCTGGCCCGGGAACTGCACGACTCGGTCGGCCACGCCCTGACCGTGGCGACCCTCCAGGCCGGCGCCGCGCGGGAACTGCTCGACACCGACCCCGAGTTCAGCCGGCGGGCCCTGGCGGCCATCGAGGAGACCAGCCGGCGCGCCATGGACGATCTGGACCACGTCCTCGGGCTGCTCCGCGAGGCCGACGCCGCGACGGCGCCCGCCCCGCAGTCCACACTCGCCGGACTCGACCGGCTGGTCGCCGCAGCCCGCGCCGCCGGGCTGGTCGTCGAGTCCCGGGTCGACGGGGCGCTCGACGCGCTGCCCGCCGTGGTGTCCCGCGAGGGTTACCGCATCGTCCAGGAAGGGCTCACCAACGCGGCCCGGCACGGCCGCGGACCGGTCGCGCTGCGGGTCGCCGTACCCCCGGAGGGGCTGGCGATCGAGCTGGTCAACGCCGTGCGCGGCGCCGCCGGGCCGGCCCGCGGCGGGCGCGGGCTCGACGGCATGCGGGAGCGGGTGCTGCTGCTGGGCGGGTGCCTGGACGCCGGCCCCGACGGGGATCGCTGGCGCGTCCGGGCCACCCTGCCGGTGCCGAGAGGGGAGAGCCGGTGACCATCGACGTGCTGATCGTCGACGACGACGAGCTGATCCGGGTCGGCCTGCGGGCGATCGTGGACGCCCAGCCGGACCTGCGCGTCGTCGGCGAGGCGGCGGACGGGGCCCAGGTGCCGCCGCTCGTCGCGAAGCTGCGACCGCGGGTGGTGCTGATGGACGTGCGGATGCCGGCCATCGACGGCATCCAGGCCACCCGCCGGCTGCTCGCCGCCTCCGCCGACCCGCCCCGGGTCCTGGTGGTCACCACGTTCGCCAACGACGAGTACGTCTACGAGGCGCTGCGCGCCGGAGCGAGCGGTTTCCTCCTCAAACGGGCCCGCCCGGCAGAGGTGGTGCAGGCGATCCGGGTGGTGGCGGCCGGGGAGTCGCTGCTGTTCCCGGCCGCCATCCGGCAGCTCGTCGACACGTACGGGCGGCGCGACGGCGACCGGCTCCGGGCCGCGCGCCTGACCGAGCGCGAGGCCGAGGTGCTGCGGCTGATGGCCGCCGGCCTGTCCAATCCGGAGATCGCCGCCCGGCTCGTCGTCGGCGTCGAGACGGTCAAGACACACGTCGGGAACGTGCTGGCCAAGCTCGGGGTGCGGGACCGGACCCAGGCGGTGGTCGCCGCCTACGAGTCGGGCTTCGTGGTCCCGGCCGGCTGACCTGTCCCTCCCGTGGGGGAGCGGGTCCACCCCGTGGCGGGAGGGAACGCGCGGCCGACCGGTCCAGGCTGAGGACATGACGACGACCATCACCTCCGCACCTCCCCGGGACACCCGCACCCGGCTGGACCCGGCCGCCCCGCTCGCCGCCGCCTGGCTCGGCGGCTGGGGTGTGCTCGCCCTGCTGTCCTCGCTCACCGGCGCCGGCTACTCGTTCGGCACGAACGACCCGCACGGCGGGGACGCCGCCGGCCTGCTCCGGCTGCTGCCGGACGCCGTCGGCCCGCCGCTGTTCGCGGCGGTGCTGCTGACCGGCGCCGTCGCCGCCCTCGCCATGACCGGCCCGGCGAGGCGCCCGTCCCGCCCGGTGCGCCTGCTGATCACCGGGTACGCCACGACCGTCGCCCTCGCGTTGGCGGTGGTGGTGCCCGGGATGCGGGTGCTCGCGCTGCTCGGCTACGCGCCGATGCTGATCATCGGGGCGCCGTTCGGCTGGCCCCCGGTGGACTACGGCGACATCTTCACCTGGCCGCTGTTCGCCCGGCTGGCTGCCCTGGCCGGCGGGATGCTGCTGGCCGGCGCGCTGCTGCGCTGGCGTCGCCGGACCGCCGACGGGTCCGCTCCGGGCTGGACCGCGCCCGCTGCGGCCGCCAGGTGGGGCCGGTGGGCGACGTGGACGGCAGCCGTCATCCCGGTGCTCTACGCGCTCACCCGGTTCGCGTGGGTGGCCGGCATTCCACTGGGCATGTCCCGGGAGACGCTCGCCGAGATGCGGGCCGACGGTGCGATCTGGGCGGGCGCCGGGCTGGGCGCCTTCGCCGTGGTCGGCGCGGTGCTCACGCTCGGGCTGGTGGCCGGCTGGGGAGAGCGGTTCCCGCGCTGGCTGCCCGGGCTGGCGGGCCGGCGGGTACCGGTGCTCCTCGCGGTGATCCCGGCCGGGCTGGTCGCGCTCGCCGTGCTGGCGGCCAGCCTCGACCTGCTCGCCGCGCCGCAGTTCGCCGAGCTGATCCGCGAGGGCAACGCCGCCGCCCTGCCGATGGTGCTGTGGCCGGTCTGGGCGGTCACGCTGGCCGGTGCCGCGTACGCGTACCACCTGCGGCGCCGCGCCTGAGACGCCGCCCGGGGGCCGGTCCCGGCACGGGGCGGGACCGACCCCCGGGCGGTGCGCGGATTCTGAGCTAGCGTGGATCGGGTGACCGCTCCCAACCAGGTTTCCCCGGTCCCGCCCGCCGACCTGCCGAGCACGCTCGGCGAGCTGCGCGCGACCGGCCACCAGTACCGCACGGTCAAACAGGAACTCCGGGACAACCTCCTCGCCCGGATGGGCTCCGGCGAGGACCGCTTCCCCGGCATCGTGGGCTACGAGGACACGGTGCTGCCCGAGGTCGAGCGCGCGCTGCTCGCCGGGCACGACATGGTGCTGCTCGGCGAGCGCGGGCAGGGCAAGACCCGGCTGATCCGCTCGCTCGGCGCGCTGCTGGACGAGTGGACCCCGGTGATCCCCGGCTCGGTGCTCAACGAACACCCGATGCACCCGCTCACCCCGGCCTCCCAGGCGCTCGTCGACTCGGCCGGTGACGATCTGCCGATCGGCTGGCTGCACCGCTCGATGCGGTACGGCGAGAAGCTCGCCACGCCGGACACCAGCGTCGGTGACCTGATCGGCGACGTCGACCCGATCCGCCTCGCCCAGGGGCGTACGCTCGGCGACCCGGAGACCATCCACTTCGGGCTCGTACCGCGGACCAACCGGGGCGTCTTCGCCGTCAACGAGCTGCCCGACCTGGCCGAACGCATCCAGGTGGCGCTGCTCAACGTGCTGGAGGAGCGCGACATCCAGGTCCGCGGCTACCAGCTGCGACTGCCGCTGGACCTGCTGCTGGTGGCCAGCGCCAACCCGGAGGACTACACCAACCGGGGCCGGATCATCACGCCGCTCAAGGACCGGTTCGGCGCGGAGATCCGTACCCACTACCCGCTCGACCTCGACCTGGAGCTGGCGCTGATCCGGCAGGAGGCCGACCTGGTCGCCGTCGTGCCGGAGCACGTGCTGGAGGTGCTCGCCCGGTTCGCCCGCGACGTGCGGGAGTCCCCGTCGGTCGACCCGCGCTCCGGCGTGTCCGCCCGGTTCGCCATCGCCGCCGCGGAGACGGTGGCCGCCGCCGCGTTGCGCCGTTCGGGTCTGCTGGCCGGTGCCTCTGCCGGCGCTGGTGCCTCTGCTGCTGCCTCGGGTGGCGGGGCCGGGTCGGCATCCCGTCCGGAGGCGCCGGTGGCCCGGATCGGGGACACCGTGTCGGTGACCTCCACGCTGCGCGGCAAGGTCGAGTTCGAGAGCGGCGAGGAGGGACGCGAGATCGAGGTGCTCGCGCACCTGCTGCGTACCGCCACCGCCGAGACGTTCCGCGCCCGCCTCGCCGGGCTCGACCTGTCCGGCTTCACCGCGCTCGTCGCCGAGGGCGGCGCCGTCGAGACCGGGGAGCTGGTCTCCTCATCCGAGCTGCTGCGCCAGGTCGGGACCGTGCCGGGGCTGGCCAAGGTGCTCGACCGGCTCGGGCTCGGTGACGCGCCCAGCCCGGAGGAGGCAGCCGCCGGCATCGAGTTCGTGCTGGAAGGGCTGCACCTGACCCGCCGGCTCGGCAAGGACGTCAGCGACTCCGGGCGCACCGTCTACGGGGACCGGGACTGACAATGGCCGGCGGCAACCGCTTCCGGTACGGGCAGTGGCGCGGCGGACCCGACCCGCTCGCCCCGCCGTACGACGTCCGCGCCGCGGTGGACGCGGTCGGCGCGGACGTGCTGGCCGGCGGCAGTCTGCGCGAGTCCCTGCGTGAGCTGCTGCGGCGTGGCCCGCAGGGGCGGGGCGGGCTGGACGACCTGGCCGCCCGCGCCCGCCGCCTGCGCCGGGAGGCGCTGCGCCGGGGCGACCTGGACGGCGCGGTCACCCGGGCCCGGGCCCTGCTCGACCAGGCGCTCGCCGCCGAACGCGACGAGCTGCGCGGCCGCGACGGCGACGACGCCCGGTTCGCCGAGGCCGTGCTCGACAACCTGCCCCGGTCCACCGCCCGCGCGGTGTCGGAGCTCTCCGGGTACGACTGGGCCAGCGCGGAGGCGCGGCAGACGTACCAGCGGATCCTCGACGGGCTACGCGGCGACGTGCTGGAGCAGCGCTTCGCCGGGCTGCGCGACGCGGCACGGGCCACCGCCGACCCGGCCGTCCAGCAGCAGCTCGCCGAGATGATGCGCGACCTCAACGACCTGCTCGCCCGGCACGCCCGCTCCGAGGACACCACCGACGCGTTCGCCGAGTTCATGCGCCGCCACGGGGAGTTCTTCCCGGAACGGCCCACTGACGTCGACGAGCTGATCGACGTGCTGGCCAGGCGGGCGGCCGCCGGTGAGCGGCTGATGCGGTCGCTGTCGGAACGGCAACGCGACGAACTGGCCGGGCTGATGCGCCAGTCGCTCGGCGACCGGCTGGCCGGTGAACTGTCCCAGCTCGACGCCCACCTGCGGTCGCTGCGGCCGGACCTGAACTGGCAGCGCGGCGAGCGGGTCCGCGGCGACGAGCCGCTCGGCTACGGCGAGGCCACCGGCGCGCTCGACGAGATCGCCGAACTCGACGAGCTGCTGGACTCCCTCGACCAGGACCAGCCCGGCGCCACGCTCGACGACGTCGACGTGGAGGCGGTCGCCCGGACGCTGGGCCGGGACGCCGCCGACGACGTACGCCGGTTGCAGGAGCTGGAACGCGAACTGCGCCGCCAGGGCTGGGTCACCCGGGACGCGGAAGGGCTGACGCTCAGCCCGAAGGCGCTGCGCCGGCTCGCCGGCACCGCGCTGCGCCGCGTCTTCGCCGACCTGACGGCCGGCCCGCGCGGCCAGCACGACCTCCGCTCGGCCGGCGCGGCAGGCGAGGTGAGCGGTGCGTCCCGCCCCTGGGAGTACGGCGACGAGCAGCCGCTGGACGTGGTGCGCACGCTCACCCGGGCGGTCCGCCGGGCCGGGCCCGGAGTGCCGGTGCCGCTCGCGGTCGAGGACTTCGAGGTGATGGAGACCGAACGGCGGGCGTCGGCGGCTGTGGTGCTCTGCGTCGACCTGTCGTACTCGATGATCTCGCAGGGCCGCTGGGGTCCGATGAAGCAGACCGCGCTGGCCCTGTCGCACCTGATGGCCACCCGGTTCCCGCAGGACGCGCTGCAGATCGTCGGCTTCGGCCGGGAGGCGATGCCGCTGACCCAGCAGGAGTTGGCGGCGGTGGAGCCGGACATGCAGCAGGGCACCAACCTCCAGCACGCGCTGCGGATCGCCGGCCGGCACCTGCGCCGTCATCCGGGCGCCGAGCCGGTGGTGCTCGTGGTCACCGACGGCGAGCCCACAGCGCACCTGGACCCGGAGGACGGCGAGGCGTACTTCCACTGGCCGCCGCTGCCGGAGACCATCTCGGCGACGATCCGGGAGGTGGACCGGCTGACCAGGTACGGCGCCACGCTCAACCTGTTCATGCTGGGTGACGACCCGGGTCTGCGCCGGTTCGTGGACGCGGTGGCGCGGCGCTCGGGTGGCCGCATGTTCACCCCGGACCTGGACGACCTGGGCGAGTACGTGGTCTCCGACTACCTACGCTCCCGCCACGGCCGCCGCTGAGTTCGTCGCTCCCGCCCCCCTCGCGCCGTCTCGCCGGTCCACGCGCTCTCCCTCCCCCTCCCTCCCTCCCTCCCTCCCTCGTCGATCTGTGAGTGGGGTTGTCAAGTGGTGCGGTGGTGGTTGGTGATGGTGCGGTAGATCTGTCGGGCGATGTAGCGCTTGAGGCAGCGGGTGATTTCTTTGGTGGTGCGGCCTTCGGTGCGGCGGCGGGTGATGTAGTCGCGGGTTTCGGGGTGGATGCGGCGGCGGGTGAGGGCGATGGTGTGTAGGGCGCTGTTGAGGGTTCTGTCGCCGCCGCGGTTGAGGCGGTGTCGGTTGGTGCGGCCGCTGGCCACGGGGATGGGGGCGGTGCCGGCGAGGGTGGCGTAGGCGGCTTCTGATCGGACGCGGCCGGGGTGGGACCAGGCGGTGAGGGCGATCGCGGCGGTGACGGGTCCGATGCCGGGTTGGTCGAGCAGGGGTGGGCATAGGTGGGTGACGAGGGTTCGTAGGCGGCGGTGGTTGTCGGCGAGGGTGGCGTCGAGGGTCTGGATCTGCCGGGCGAGGGTGGTCAGTTCGCGGCGGCGGGTGTGTTCCTCGCAGGGCAGGTCGGTGTCCTCGGGTAGGTCGAGGGCGGCCAGGCGGGCGATCTGGGTGGTGGTGGATAGGCCGCGTAGCGTGTGGCGCAGGGTGTCGTCGGCGGTCAGGATCAGCGCTTTGACCAGGTTGATCGTTGCGGTGCGGGTGTCGCTGTGGTGTCGGCGGCAGACCAGCAGCAGGCGCAGCGCCTCGCGTGGCCCGTCGCTGCGAGGGGCGGCGACACGCTGCAGGGGCAGGGCGAGCACGGCGTGAGCGGCGGCGACCGCGTCGAGCTGGTCGGACTTGCCGCCCCGTCGGCGCGACGCGGCGGCGGGTTTAGGCGCCTCGCTGACATCTTCACCAGCAGCGTCCAGCACCCGGCACAGCCCTTGACCGTGTGCCCGGGTGCCTTCCACCGCCCACAACCGGCGCCCCTGCGGTGGGGTGTGCGCGACGGCGAAGGTCAGCAGCCGGGCCAACCCGTCCGGGTCGGTGGGCACGGTGACCTGCGCCAACACGGCGCCGAGACGGTCGACCACGACGGCGGTGTGCGTGTCGGTGTGAGTGTCCACCCCCACCACCACGTCGTAGCGATCCGCGACTCGCTCTACGATCCTTGCCATCTCGGATTGTTGCTCCTTAACCAGCGACGACCGGGACAGTCGGCGTCGGCTCGGGAAGCAGTCACCACGACGGCAGATCTGTGATGGGCCACGTGTGCTCGCACGGGCAAGCTTCTGATCAGGCCAGCAGGGTGGGCCGGGCCGGCGCCGACGACCACCCGGGGACAGGTCTTGGACAAGGCACACACACAACCCGAGCGGCCGGATCGACGAAGAGTCACCCAAGTGATCATCGATGCCGAACCCTAACGGCAACCAGCCGAACCGATCACCACACACATAGAAGCGTCTTGGAGTTGTGGCGCCCGTGATGCCCGGTTCGCGACGTTCGCGAGGTGCCACAACTCCAAGATCGACGAACCGACGCGGGACCGTCGCCCGTTCCCGCCAGCTCCGAACCCGTGCTCGCCGATCTTGCACTTCCGCGCCCCACAAACCACGCGAATAGGACGCGCAGAGGGCGCGAACTGCAAGATCGCGTGGTGCGGGGTGATGCTCCAGCGCTCCGGTCCCCGGGCCCGCTCGGGCTCTCCTCACCCGGGCGGCCCGCCCGGGGCCGCTCGCCCGGGGCCGCTCGCCCGGGGTCGCTCGCCCGGGGCCGCTCGCCCGGGGTCGCCCGCGCGGGCCGGCCGGCCCTGTCGATCATGAGGTTGACGGCGTGTGGTGTCCGTTTTGTCACCGCTAACCTCATGATCGACGCCTTGGTGGGTGCCCGGGAGGGCTTGTTCGGTGGTGATCAAGGGGTTTGTGTCCTCGGCCGGGCCGGATGGTGACGCAAACTCCTTGATCACCGGGGGGGTAGGGCGTGTTGTCTCGGCTGGGTCCGGGGGTGTGGGTGGGGTGGGTGTTGGGTTCGGTGGTGGTGGGCGGCACTCTGACGGTGGAATGGCTGGCGGGTGGGTGGCGTTGTGTCCGGGTGAGCGACCGAGTACCAGCCGAGCCCTCGTAAGAGGCGCTGGCTGCGGGGAACAGCCCCCGGGCGGTTGGTCGTTGAGTGTGGTTCTGGCGACGTGAGTCGCGGGGAATGATCCCGGCGGGCTGGTCGTTGGACACGGTTCCGACGACGTGAACCCCCGCGTCTGCCTCCTCCGGTGGCGTGTACCGCCCCGGGAATGGTGGCGGGTGGTGGGTCGTTGGACATGCTTGCGGCGCCGCGCAGAGGCACCCC